>NZ_RCNS01000001.1:166282-1071094 GCF_009725995.1 Zobellia laminariae
CTGGCGGAACTTGGACTCCAACAATGGCTGGCGCAGGAACGTACACCTATACCGTAGCGGCTACTTCCCCTTGTACTCTTGATAGTACTTCCGAAATAGTCGTTTCCGAACAAGCAGCACCGAATGCGGGAACGGATGGAACATTGACCATATGTCAAGGTGCAACAGTAAACGAAACGCAACTTTTTGCCGAACTCGGTGGTACACCAGATTCTGGCGGAACTTGGTCTCCAACAATGGCTGGCGCAGGAACATACACCTATACCGTAACCGCTACTTTACCTTGTACCGTTGATAGTACTTCCGAAGTAGTCGTTTCCGAACAAGCAGCACCGAATGCTGGTACCGATGGAACCTTGACCATTTGCGCAGGAACTACGGTAACAGAAACGCAGCTTTTTAACGAACTCGGTGGTACACCCGATTCTGGCGGAACTTGGTCTCCTATTCTTGCGGGTGCAGGAACATACACCTATACCGTAACCGCAACTTCGCCATGTACCAGCGATAGTACTTCCGAAGTAGTCGTTTCCGAACAAGCAGGACCGAATGCGGGAACCGATGGAACATTGACCATTTGCGCAGGAACTACCGTAACGGAAACGCAGCTTTTTAACGAACTCGGAGGAACACCTGATTCTGGCGGAACTTGGTCTCCAACAATGGCTGGCGCAGGAACATACACCTATACCGTAACGGCAATTTCGCCTTGTACCGGAAATGATACCTCAGAAGTAGTTGTAACAGAACTAGTAAACCCGAGTGCAGGTACCGATGGTTCTTTGACCGTTTGTGAAGGCACTATCGTAACAGAAAGTCAACTTTTTAATGAGCTTGGTGGAAGTCCGGACCCTGGCGGAAGTTGGACACCCGCCCTTGCGAGTTCTGGAACATATACCTATACGGTAATTTCCTCGTGTACTGGAGATGACACCTCCCAAGTTATTGTTACAGAGCAAGTATTACCTAATGCTGGTACCGATGGAACATTGACCATATGTGAAGGAACTACCGTAACCGAAACACAACTATTTGATGAACTTGGCGGCTCCCCAAATCCTGGTGGAAACTGGACGCCCACTCTTGCTGGTGCAGGAACATACACCTATACCGTTGTAGCGACTTCTGCATGTACTGTAGATGGCACCTCGGAAGTGGTCGTAACAGAAGAACCGACTGCAAATGCTGGTATTGATGGAACATTGACCATTTGTGAAGGAACTACTGTTACTGAAGCACAACTATTTAATGAACTAGGTGGAACACCCGATTCTGGTGGAACATGGTCACCAACAATGGCTGGAGCAGGAACATACACCTATACCGTAATAGCAACTTCGCCATGTACAGCAAATGATACTTCGGAAGTTGTGGTAACAGAACAAGTAAATCCGAATGCAGGTTCTGATGGTTCTTTGACCATTTGCGAAGGCACAACTGTTACTGAAAGTCAACTTTTTGCAGTACTTGGTAACACTCCTGACTCAGGGGGAACATGGTTACCAGCAATGGCAGGCACAGGAACATACACCTATACTGTAACGGCAATTTCGCCATGTGTCATTGATGATACGTCAGAGGTGATAGTTACTGAACAGGTATTACCTAATGCGGGAACCGATGGAACCTTGACCATATGCGAAGGAGAGACCGTAAACGAAGCTCAGCTGTTTGCTCAACTAGGCGGAACACCAGATTCAGGAGGAACTTGGTCTCCGGTTATGGCTGGTGCTGGAACGTACACTTATACAATAGCTGCAATTTTGCCATGTGCCATTGATGATACTTCAGAGGTGGTAGTCTCCGAACAGGCATTGCCTAGTGCGGGCACCGATGGAACACTGACCATATGCGCAGGCGAAAACGTAAACGAAACACAGCTATTTGCTCAACTCGGCGGAACACCAGATTCAGGTGGAACATGGACGCCTACGATGGCCGGGGCAGGAACGTACACTTATACAATAGCAGCAATTATGCCGTGTGCCATTGATGATACTTCAGAGGTGGTAGTCTCCGAACAGGTATTGCCTAACGCGGGAACCGATGGAACACTGACCATATGCGCAGGTGAGACCGTAAATGAAACGCAGCTATTTGCTCAACTCGGCGGAGCACCAGATTCAGGGGGAACCTGGTCACCTGTTATGGCTGGAGCTGGAACATATACCTATACCGTAACTGCAACTTCACCTTGTGCCATTGATGATATTTCAGAAGTGATTGTTACAGAGCAGGTACTACCAAATGCAGGTACAGACGGAACATTACAACTATGCGAAAGCAATACACTTACAGAAGCGCTGCTTTTTGCGAGACTTGGAGGCTCACCAGACCCTAATGGAAGCTGGACTCCTACCCTTGCGGGTGCAGGAACATATACTTATACCGTTTTAGCAACTTCGCCATGTACAGGAAATGATACTTCTGAGGTTGTTGTAACCGAAGAAGCTACGCCTAATGCTGGCACGGATGGAACATTGACCATTTGCGAAGGAATCACGGTAACGGAAACTCAACTTTTTGCCCAACTCGGTGGAGCACCTGATTCTGGTGGAAGCTGGACTCCGGCAATGGCAGGCGCAGGGACGTATACATATACCGTGATTGCAACTTCGCCTTGTACTGTAGATAGTACTTCAGAAGTAATCGTATCTGAACAACCAACCCCGAACGCAGGAACAGACGGAAGTTTGATTATTTGCACGGGCGAGACCGTAAACGAAACACAGCTATTTGCCGAACTAGGTGGTACACCAAATTCTGGTGGAGTTTGGACACCTACAATGGCTGGCGCAGGAACATATACTTATACCGTATCGGCAATCGCCCCATGTACTTTAGATGACACCTCCATAGTAATCGTATCTGAACAACCAATTCCAAATGCAGGAACGGACGGAACTTTGACAATTTGCAAAGGAACTATCGTAACAGAAACACAACTCTTTGATGAACTTAACGGAACTCCCGATACTGGCGGCGATTGGACACCTACTTTGGCTGGTGCAGGAACCTACACCTATACCGTAAAAGGTAATGTCTGTTCAAACGCAATAGCGACCGTCACCGTTAATGAAGAAATTCAGCCGAATGCCGGAACTGATACAACGCTCACCATATGCCCAGGTTTCACTGTCACAGAAGCAGAACTTTTTTCCCTCTTAGGCACTGATAACACCAGCGGTACTTGGAGTCCGAATCCTGAAGGAGCCAGTGCAGGTATATTTACCTATAGTATTCCTGGAAACCTATGTGGAGGTGATTCAAATGCAACCGTTACGGTAACCGTTTCTAATCTAGATTCTGATGGTGATACCATATTAGACTGCGATGAAATAATAGATGGTACCGATCCTTTTGACGACTGCGATTCCATTGGCGGAAAACCTTTACTCAGCAGTGATTGTGATAATGACAAACTCACAGAAGAAGAGGAAGCTTTATTGGGTACAGATCCAATGAATCCCGATTCTGATGGTGATGGCGTAATAGACGGACAAGAAGTAACTGATAGTACCGACCCATTGGACAATTGCGATTTCTTATTGGAAAGCCAAACCCTTGCTCCAAGTAGAATCTGGAATGATGCGGACTGTGATATGGACAACCTGACAAATGAACAAGAAATAGACAGAGGAACCGACCCTACCAATCCTGATACCGACGGTGATACTATTAATGATGGCCAAGAAGTGATGGATAATACTGACCCACTTGACCCTTGTGATTCTATTGGTGGCAAAGCACCGAGCAATATTTCCTGTGAGTTATTTATTGAATTGGACCTTGTTAAACAAGGAGATATTTTAAACGGTAGTTTTAGGATAATTAATATTGATAGATACCCTGACCATCAGGTAGAGATATTTAATAGATGGGGGGTTCTGGTTTGGGAGTCTTCTAAATATGATAACAACAATAATGCTTTTGAAGGGTTATCAAAAGGAAGAATTACCATTATAGAAAACCAAAAATTACCATCTGGTGTTTATTTCTATAAAATAAAATATGTAGCTAAGGGTGAGGATAAAATGAAAGAAGGATACCTCTATCTACAAGATTAAACAGAGTAAGTAAACATGAAAAGTACCATACTAAAAATCTTGTTTTTACTTCTGACGATGCAATTAAGCTTCGGGCAGCAGGATGCTCAATTCACCCAATACATGTATAACACATTAACGGTGAATCCTGCCTATGCCGGTTCTAGAGATGTTCTTGGTGTTTCGCTACTGCACCGGTCTCAATGGGTCGGAATGGATGGAGCCCCTAGTACGCAAACCTTCAACATACAAGGCCCTTACAACGACACAGTGGGATTAGGATTTTCCATCGTACATGACGAAATTGGAAATAACACCAACCAAAACACCAATTTTGATGTTGCTTTTTCATACAGTGTACCTACTTCCGAGAATTATGAACTCTCATTTGGTCTCTCTGCTGGAGGGCAATTATTGAATATCGATTTTAATAAATTGAGAAATTATAGCGCTAGTCTAGCACCATCTGTAGAAAAAGAATTGTACAAAAAATTCACCCCCAATTTGGGAGCCGGAGTATACTTTCACTCCAATAAATTTTATGTTGGTCTTTCGGCACCTAATATTTTAGAAACCGAACATTTTCAAAACCCAGATGATAATGGCTCAGTAATAGCTTCTGAACGCATGAATCTTTATCTGATTTCCGGATATGTTTTTGATCTAAATCCATCTTTAAAATTCAAGCCCGCATATCTTATAAAAGCCGTTACTGGGGCTCCCCTTCAGGTAGACCTTTCTGCTAACTTCTTAATCAAAGAAAAATTCACCTTGGGTGCTGCCTATAGATGGGATGCCGCCATGAGTGCGCTATTTGGTTTCCAAATGGGCAAGCAATTCATGCTAGGACTTGCCTATGACCGTGAAATATCTTCATTAGGTGGTTCGCAATTTAATGATGGTTCTTTTGAAATATTTCTTAGGTACGAATTTATCAAGAATAACAAAATTGATTTAACCCCTAGATTCTTTTAGAAATGAGCATAAAGCCCACATATATGCTAGTTCTGCTCTTTTTGACCACTTGGGGTTCTAGCTGTTTTTCACAAGGAAAAAAGAAGAAAGCAGAAGCTGATAATTTTGACCATTACGCTTACATGCAGGATATTGAATCCTACCCCTCTTTACTGGAAAAAGGATATGATGAGACTACAATCCATAAAAAATTAGGTAATGCCAATTACCATAGTGCCAACTACGATGTTGCTACATTCTGGTACGAGAAACTTTTAGAAAATGATGAAGTAGCGGTATCTCCCGACTACCTCTACCGTTATGCCCTAGCTCTTAAATCCATAAAGAGGTATGATGAGTCTAATCTATGGATGGAAAAGTTTCAGAAAATAAAGAATAACGATACACGCGCCAACCTTTTTACAAGTAACCCAGATTATTTAAAGGAGATACAAATTCCAAAAGAGCAATATATTATTGAGAACCTCAGCGACATCAATTCCCCGGAATCAGATTTTGCACCTTCGTATCTTGCAGGAAACTTAGTATTCACAACTTCTAGAGATCTTGATTTACAGAAATACAGCAAACTGCCCTACCTCAACCTATATCAATCTGAAATATCAGAAGAAGGCAAAACGGGTAAGCTTTCTTTGTTATCAGAGATTTTGAATAGCAAAGCCAATGAATCCTCTACCTCTTTTTCCAAAGATGGAGAAACCGTTTATTTTACAAGAAATAACTTCTCAAAAAAATCATTTAAAAGAGATAAAAATGGGATTAGTAGACTAAAAATTTATAGAGCTTTTAAGAACGGTGATTCTTGGGGAGAACCAGAAGACCTTCCTTTTAATGACACCAATTATTCGGTTGCTCATCCTTCTTTAAGTAGTGATGGCACCAAACTCTATTTTGCATCAGACATGCCCGGAGGGAAAGGTGCATCTGATATTTATGTAGTTACCGTTTTATCCGACGGAACCTTTGGAGAGCCTGTAAATATGGGAGCGCTTATTAATACAGAAGGAAAGGAAACCTTTCCTTTTATTTCGAATTCTGATATCTTATATTTTGCTTCTAACGGTCATCCCGGCCTTGGCGGTCTTGATATTTTTAAAATAGACCTGAATAAAGAAAACAAGCCTACCAACTTGGGAAGCCCTATCAATAGTTCCGAAGACGATTTTTCTATGGTGATGGATGCATCAGATGAAATTGGCTATTTTGCATCAAACCGAAAAGGCGGAAAAGGCAGTGACGATATCTACGGATTAAAACGAAGTGATTCTGACTGCTTTACTTTTATTGAGGGTAATGCCTATGATAAGGATTCTGAGAAACCCTTAGCAGAAACCATAGTGGAAGCACTTGATTATGATGGTCAAAAATTAGCAGAGACCGTAACAGCTTCAGATGGTTCTTATACTATCCGAATACCTTGTCAAGAAAAACAATATCAACTGTCAGGCAAAAAAGAAGGTTACGAAGTAGGAACGCTCTTTATGCTAACCACCAGCGACAAAAAACAAATTAAGGATACGCGTTTGGAGTTAGAGCAATCTACCAAGGTTGTTGACGTTGGTTCCGACTTGGTCAAGGTTTTAAAACTTACCCCTATCTACTTTGACCTGAATAGCTCTTACATTAATAAAAGTGCATATCCTGAACTAAATAAGGTGGTTGATTACATGAGTAAAAGACCGGATATTAAAATAGCCGTAGGCTCACATACCGATAGCCGAGAAGGAGACCAATACAATGTATGGCTATCCAGAAGACGTGCCATGAGAACGGTACAATACATCACATCCAAAGGTATAGACCCGTCACGAATTTCAGGAAAAGGTTATGGAGAAACTCAATTATTGAACCGATGCGCCAATGGCGTTCGTTGTTCGGAAAGCGAACACCAATTGAATAGACGTTCAGAATTCATCGTGATCGAAAAATAACCTATTTCCCCTCCAAGAAATACCATATGAAGCACTAAAATTCTTCAAGGAGCCTTATTTTTGCATAAAGGAAATTCAGCTATGCAGAAAAATTTTAGAAAGGTTGCTAAAGTTGCTTTGGTACTCGTATACCTCGTTATTGTTGCCGGTGCCGTAGTACGTGGCACAGGTAGCGGAATGGGCTGCCCAGATTGGCCTAAATGCTTTGGCCACTATATTCCTCCAACAGAAATTTCTGAACTACAATGGAAGCCAGATACCGATATTAAGAAAGGCCAAATAATTATTGTAGATGAAACCCTTCAAGTTGCTTCCGAAAGTTTTAAAACCAGTTCCACCTTTGATAAAGATAAGTGGGAAACCTATACCAAACACGATTATGCGCAGTTTAACGCAGCACACACTTGGATAGAATACATTAACCGTCTGTTTGGAGCCCTAGCTGGCTTGGCCACTCTAGTACTAGCTATCATGTCTATTCGCCTGTTTAAAACTAACAAAACGATAACTATTTTATCTTGGTTGGTAGTTTTTGGCATGGGCTTTCAGGCTTGGTTAGGTGCAACCGTTGTCTATTCCCTTTTAGAGCCTGTAAAAATCACTGTTCATATGGTAATGGCATTGGTTATTGTGGCTTTCCTTCTTTACATTATACATATAACCAAAGCTACAACCAAAAAGGTGAAGACCTATAAGGACATTGTTCCGCTTTTATCCTTTGTGCTTTTCATGACCTTAGTTCAAGTTATTCTGGGTACTCAGGTTAGACAATTTGTAGATGACCGAATGGATATTTTAGGCGATGCCGCTAAAAACCTATGGCTATCAGATGCAGGTTGGCAATTTTATGTACATCGCTCATTTTCTATAGTCATTGTATTATTGAACATCTTTTTAGCACAGCGTATTTATAAGTATAAGCTCAATTTTCCAAAAATTAATTGGGTCCTGTTTTTCTTATTTATAGAAGCCATGTCCGGTGTTGCCATGTATTACTTTCATTTTCCATTTACTTCGCAACCTATACATCTGGTATTGGCCAGCTTGCTTTTTGGAGTCCAGTTTTATTTGCTTTTAGAAGCTATAAGTGCCAAAAGAAGCTATAAATCTTTGTAACTTTGTCAACCCTTAAAAATTGCGGTTATGATTTACAAAATACGTATCATCTTAGATGCCAAGGAAGATATATTCAGAGACCTTGAGATAGAGTCAGGCACTTCTATGGAGGAGTTTCACAACGCTATTGCTCAATCTTTTGGATTTCTAGGTAACGAAATGGCTTCTTTTTATACCTGTGATGAAGAGTGGATTCAAGATGAGGAAATCGCACTTTTTGACATGAGTGATAATGGTTCTGATGTTAAGTTGATGAACGAAACTTTCTTAGAAGATGTTATGACCGAGGATAGCCCTAAGCTTATCTATGTCTATGATTTCTTAAGCATGTGGACGTTCTTTGTAGAACTTGCCGATAAGGTTGAACCTGAATCAGGTATATCATATCCTAACGTATTATTCAGTTTTGGAGAGCTTCCGGAAACACCACCGGAAAAGAATTTTGAGTCAAAACCAGCTTATGATTTTGACGACACCTTTGACAATTATGACGACCTTGATTTTGACGAAAACTGGAACTAATCCACTCTAGATCCCTGCATTTTTTTAGCAAATCGAACATCAAAACAAATCTATTTAGAATTCTGATTACCAGCAATCTACACTTATCAAGAATTAAAAAAGCTATTGAATTATGATTAACCTATACCCTACCCAAATCGAAACAATTTCCCTTCACCGCGTGGGGAATAAAAACAAAAGCGAAGGTCTTTTTCTTTCTGAAGAGCCTTTCTCTTTAAATGATGAGACCACTGGTCTTTTAAAAGAATACTTCTTTAAGCCTTTTCGTGAAAAGGAAGAGAACTATTTTAAGCTTGTAAATGATGTAGATGTTGAGTTTAACGAACTACACAAAATAGTTTCAGACATTTTTGCTGACCCGGAAAGTATGCATGCCAATTCTAAGAAAATTGCACAGCATCTTTTTGAGCAATCTAATCACCCGCATATTAAAAGTGGAGAGGTTTATGTTGCGCATTTATCTAACGTTATGTTAGATAATGTAAAGACCGATGCAATTGGTATTTTTAAGAGTGAGCTTAAACACGATTTCCTTCAGTTTGAAGAAAAAGGAAGCAACTTAGATATCGTAATTCAACAAGGTATAAACATAAATAAATTAGACAAAGGCTGTCTGATTTTTAATGTAGATAAAGAAGAGGGTTACAAAGTGCTTTCTGTAGATAGTAACCGTTATGACACCAAATACTGGCTTGAAAATTTCTTGGATGTAGATGCCCTTGCGGATGAAAACTTCTATACTAAAAACTATTTGAAGTTTTGTCAGAATTTTGCCAAAGATGTAGTGTTACCAGCTGAAGACAAGCAGCAAGAGGTTCTTTTTATGAACCGTGCGGTGAACCATTTTGCCAAGAATGACGAGTTTGAAGAAACTAGCTTCTTGAACGAGGTAATGGAGAACCCAGAATTAATACCTGAATTCAAACATTACAAAGAGGAAAAAGGTCCTAAATACAGTATTGAAGACGTGTCTAACTTTGATATTGCCAATAAAGCAGTATCTGATGCACGTAAGAAAATAAAGAATGTTATAAACCTTGACACCAACATACAAATTAAGTTGGACTTTATAAATCCTGAATCTGCAGAGAAATTTGTAGAAAAAGGGTGGGATGAAGAACGCCAAATGTACTACTACCTAGTATACTTCAATAAAGAGGAGAAAAACTAGTACTTATATTAGTTGGTATTTAAAAGAGAGATCATCTTTTAAATACCAACTATCTTATTTAGTGATCTATTTTTATATTTTGTTCTAGTATTTGTTTCATACTTACATCTTCATAATTACGCCGTACAAAGTTCAAGGCCAAGTCTAATACTTCTCCCATAGTTTTAGCTTTTTTAAACTGCATATCAAGGGTCAGTTCATAAATTGCATCTCGCAACATCTCAATATTTTCCGGAGTAGAGATATGATCCTTTTTGGCAATAGCAATTAAACGTTTTATTCGAGCTCCCGAACTTAGGATTCGCTTAGCAACAATAGACCTTTCTTCCAATTTATACTGATCTATAGAATCTCTTGTCAATTTTTTTCTAACAAGCTCTACCATTTGGTAATTTTCCTTAAAAAATTGTGGCCTGTATACTTTTAATTTCCCTTCAAAACACTGCTGATCAAAATCTATGGCACGAATACGATAGACCACATGATCAAAATCGTGTACCGGTACTATAACGTAGTTGTAAGACCTCATATCCCCTAACAAACGTATCATACAACGTTCATTGAATTTAACGAACCCTTTGGCTAATTGCGATTTTTCAGATTCAGTACAATTGGGTAACATATCTTTTATAAAAACATCACCGGGAATACCTGCAATATGCTCCTCGATCAATGTGTCTTTATACACCAAAAAGTGAAGGTTGTAAGGAGAAAGCATGTGCTCTAGTTCCAAACCATAAATACGTGAGGCATCGGTTTTTTTTACGTAGAAATAAGTAAAGTTATCATTCAATATATTTCTAACCTTAATCCGAAAAGGCTTTGAGTTACCAAAAGTGCAAAAGTCTACGGAATCAACATTTAAATACTTATGAATATTCTCATTACCATCAGAGAGAAGTATAGAGTATACTTTTTTCAGACTATTGTCTATTTCTATTCTATCAAACTCCGAGTAATATACACGAACCCATAATGTATCTTGATCATCGGCATCATAAACCACGACCGATCCTGCAAAGCGCAACAAATCGTCATAAAAAATAGGAATTTCTGTTTTACGGCTATAGTGCCCTAAATATTGATCCAATTTTTTACAAACCGGATACGCCGGCTTTTTCTTAGACATTAATCGTTCTTCTGACATACTACAAATTTACTTACAAATTACTCATTTCAATCTAATAACGTAATCGTTCCTAATAGATTTCATGCTTAAAACAACATATTTTGGGCGGTTGGCAACATTTATTTATTTAAGAGTGTAAACCTTAGTTATTTTGAAGCTAGACCCACTTGAAACCAACCCAATGATTAATCTGTTTAAGCCCTACTTTAAAGCGATTCTTTTTTTTCTAATCGCATTTAGCACATTTTCTGGATTTGCACAATTAAGTGACCTGCATTATTTACCCCCGATGAAGCAAGGTTTAAATAACCAAGGTATACAATACCAGGCGGTACATCTGTCTACTCCAGAAACCACAGCATTTACAATAAATGCATATAGAGGTACAAATACCACTCCTATACAGACATTCTCTATTGATAATTTAAACCCAGCTGTTTGGAACTTAGCCAATGGGGACAACAACATTACCCTAGTAGATAATAACAACACCGGGATAGTACTTACTAATAGTGGATTGCGTTTTGAAGCTCCTGGTGGTGAAAAATTCTATGTAAACTACAGAGGTAAATCTGCTGCACAAGCAGCTTCTTTGACTGCTAAGGGGCGGCAAGCTATGGGTACTAATTTTAAATGGGGTGGTGTTCCTAATAAAGGTAGTCAAGTTTCTAAATCCAACACTTTAGGTATCATGGCCACTGAAGATAACACTACAGTTACCTTATCTGGTTATGACCCTGGCTGTGAATTTAGAGTGGGCGCTAATAGAGCAGGTATAACTGCAAATTCATATACGGTAACATTAGACAAGAACGAATCATTCGTTTTTGAAACCTATATAGGTACAGCTCCTACCCAAGCCCATGAAGACGGTTGGATCGGTGCTTCTATTGTAGCTACTAATGATATTGTTATAAGTAATGGTTCTATTAATTTTGGTAGTCAAGATGGCGCTAGTCATAGAGATGCAGGTATTGACCAACCCGTACCTATAAATAAGTTAGGTAAAGATTATGTTTTTATAAGAGGTAACGGTAATGTTAATGGTCTTACGGAATTCCCCTTGGTTATTGCTACGGCAGACAATACACAGGTATTTGTTAACGGTGGCACCACACCTATAGCTACCATAAATAACGGTGAATATTTTAAAGTACCTAGCTCATACTACTCTTCTAATACAGTAGGTGCAAATATGTTTGTGCAAACATCAAAAGATGTTTACGCTTATCAATCTATGGCGGGATCAAGTGCATTGTATACACAAGGATTAAATTTTGTGGCTCCCGTAAACTGTCTTTTACCAGACAAGATGGATAATATTCCTGATATCCGAAACATTGCCGGAAGTATTGTAACTGGTGGGTTAACAATTACAGCATCAGTAAACACTCCTGACAGTAACGTTAAAGTATTTCAAAATGGGGTTGAAATTAGTAAACCTGCATCTGACCCAGTAGCCGGGTCCGCTGATTGGAAAACATTTTTTATACCTAATCTAAACGGAAATATTAGCGTAACATCTACCGGTCCTATGGCCATAGGTTTTTTTGGATATAGCGGAGCGCAAGGTGTTGCAGGCTATTTCTCCGGTTTTGATACCGTACCAGAAGTAAGACTAGAAATCAACGGAGGTACTGTTGGGGATTGCTTTGCAGGATCAAGTATTTTTGAAGCTTCAGATGATAATTTTGATGCGTATCAGTGGTTTTTTGATGGTGTATTAATCCCAGGGGCAAACTCTTTTGATTATGCTGCCACCGTTGCGGGAGACTACTTTGTTAGAGGAACCAAAGGTCCTTGTACGTATGACTCCCAGTCTATTACAGTTTTCTATTGCGAACCAGATGTTTTTATTGAAAAAACTGTAGACAAACCAGAAATAAATGAAGGAGAAACAGCCACTTTTACCATTAGGGCTGAAAATAAATATTTCCGTGACATTACGAATCTACAGATTACCGATAATATTCCTGCTGGGTTAACCTTAGTAAACGCCAATACAATTACAGGAAGTTGGAACGGAACAGTTTGGAACATTGGAACTTTAGAACCAGGAGATATTGTTTTTCTAGAGCTTGAAGTAAGAGCAGATGAAATAGACATCTTGCCTTTAATCAATCTCGTCAATACAGCTACCAATTCTCAAGACCAAACGGATGCTAATACTACAAGAGATGAGCCCTCTGCTAGAATTATTGTACATAATGATTTTGATAATGACGGCGTAGTGGATAGTGTTGATTTGGATGATGATAATGACGGAGTTTTAGATGCCGTTGAACAAATGTGTATCATTTCTAATGATGTGGACTTCTCTTCACCATCTTCCACTGTGTTAGGTGGTAGTGCCGTCACAGAGATTTTTACAAATTTCAATGGTTTTTGGAGAAGTTCTTCTTCTTCAATAAATCCAGTATTGCCAAACTTATCACATGAATTATTGGCATTCACCTCTGGAGGCACCACTTTTAGCACCGGGGTTGCAGACGATGACGTTTATGACTCCAACGGAAATGGTTTAATAGACGGTATAGACTCCAATAATGATGGTATCGCGGATATTTCAGCCACAGAATCTAGCTGGATGGCTTTATCCCCATCAAGCAATATTTATAGCGAGGCAACTTTAGAAACCAGTTTAAATGATGGGAATCTTGATAATGCTTTGGGATTGACCGTTATAAACGATCCTACAACAGACCCATTAAACCCTTTATTGACGAACGGACAAAACGGATTAGATTTAGGTACCGGTGTTGTTAACATCGGCGATACATGGACTTATGAAATAGATCCTATCGTAGCTACTAATGTGGGTGATGGTATTCCAGATATATTATTAACCCAAGTTGCAGACCCAAGTGGTGTCGGTCACGTTGTAAGTCTTTATGATGCCACAGGTGCTCCTCTAGGTAACGCAGTACGTGTGCAGGCCTCAAGTGGAGGAGCACTTACCAGCGTTGTTGGCTCTTATAGATTAGATGTTTACCACGCAAACGGAAGCGTCTTCTTTAATAATACCACTAGAGATTATCGTTTGGCTACAGTAGAATTGTCAGAATTTGGTATACCCACCGCTAGTTTAAGTGACGTATCCTATCTACGATTAGAACTTGGTTCAAATGCCGATGTTGCATTTTTATCCTACAATACAGCGTCCTTTTCAGGATTTTGTGCGAATCTAGATACCGATATGGATGGCTTTCCTGATCATTTGGACCTTGATAGTGATGATGACGGTTGTAGTGATGCAAACGAATTTTATAAAAGTGATACTGCAGATGGTGGTGATGGAGGAGAATATGGTACAGGAGTTCCTGTAGTTGACCCTGCTGATGGAACCGTGAACGCAGCGTCTTACAATCAGGTATTTGCTCCGGTTATTGTACTGGGCAATACTACTGAGGAACTAGGTGGTACGGATATTAATGGTCAAGATGTAAGTTTAGGAGATACCTTTAATTATGTAATACGATTTCAAAATACCGGTGATGATGATGCAACCAATTTCACTATAAGAGATGTTTTACCTAATAATGTTACCCTAGACAATATAAATATTGATGATGCTCCGGGAGTAACAAATACATATGATATAAGTACACAAACCATTAGTTTTAGTATTCCTGACAACTTGGTACAAATTGGTGATCCTGAATATAATATTAAGATTACAGTTTCAATTTCTGGGGATTGTTCTGAATTTGTTGCGGCCTGTGCTTCTCAGTTAGAGAATAACGCTTTTGCAACGTACCAAGGTATTATCAATACCAGTACATTTTCAGATGAGGATGGTAGCAACACAGCCGGTTCTTGTACCTCTACCTTAGAAGTAGCAGCAAACAATGTGGCTGATGCACTTACCAATTGTAATGTGGCACGTTCCGTACAACTTTGTGGGGCCGATGCAGAACTTACAGCTGGTTCAGGTTTTGAAACTTACAACTGGGCTATTGACACAAATAATAACGGAACAATTGATTCAGGAGATACTTTATTGAACGATGGAGATCCTGACAGTGACCCAAGTACTTTAACTATAACTACCGTAGGTAATTATATTGTTGAAAAAACAGTGAGTAATGGTTGCTCTAATCATACAGAATTAATTTCCGTAGAACGCTATGGAGCAACTCAGACTAATCCAATTATCGAATACTTTAATCAAGTTAATGGTGATAGTAACCCAGATAACAACATTCAAGGAGAAATCGTTACTTGTTCTATAGATGGAAACTCAATGCCCAATATTTTCCTTTGTGGTACTAGTGATAGCGCTTTTATTCAATTAGGTATTACAGATGCACAAAGCATTACTTGGCAGAAATTAGATGAAAGTAGTTGTAATGAAGCAACTTGTGGTGAAGTTAGCGATGACTGTGCCAATACTGATAGCAATTGGACTTGGACTCAAGAGGCTGTTTCAAATAATTTTACCATTACCGAAAGTGGAAAATTTAGAGTCGTTATCGCCTATGAAGGTGGATGTTTTAGCAGATTCTATTTTAACGCTTATCAAAACACCCTTAATATTCCTGAGCCAGATTCTTCTGATATTATTTGTGATACAGATGGTTCAATACGGGTTATTGATTTAGGCCCGGGATATGGTTATCAATTATTTGATGTAGCTAATAACACTATTGCTGTTCCTTTTACTGCGGGTCAAGGCCCAAACTTTGATATTACTACTAGCGGTACTTATAAGGTTCAAATTACGCAACTTGACCCATCAACTGGGGCTCCAATAGCCAATAGCTGTGTGTTTGAAACTGAAGATATCGGAATTCAAGAAAGAATTTTTGAAGTAACCCTTAGTAGTACCCCTGAAGATTGTGATGAACTTGGAACCGTAGGTATTCAGGCATTAAACGTTTCCCCAGAGTACAGCTATGAGCTTTTCTTTGATAACGGTAGCGGAAGTGCCGGGGCATTTGTTACAAACAATTTGGTTTCTACAGACAACACCCACACTTTTACAGGAGTTGCCGCAGGAAACTACGTAGTTGTAACTACTACAACAGATGGTTGTAGAGATGTTGATACGATTACCGTAGCCGAAATTCCTAAATTGATATTAACTGCTGCAACCCAAGAAGATATTACCTGTACACCAGGTGTTATCAACCTAACTCCATCAGGAGGAACAACGAACTATAAATATGCTATTTGGAGTAAAAATGGCGTCCTTAATTATACCGACGAAGCTAGTATTCCTGATGCGGATTATACTCCCAACACAACATTTTTATTTGGTTATGAGGGCAGTCCTTCTACTTATGTTCCTAATGCTGACGGCGATTATGTTTTTGTTGTCAAGGATGATAACGGTTGTTTTGGATTCTCAAATAGTGTACATATAGACGATTTAGGTACGGTTAGTATCACTGCTTCTAATTCAGAAATTACTTGTGCAGATTCATCTACTTCCGTATTAATTATTAATGCTACAGGGGGTACCGCACCTTATCAATATAGTTTAGATGGTGGCACAACCTACCAAACTGAAAATTTCTTTAACAATATAGCTGCTGGTAATTACACGATTACCGTTATGGACTCTAGTGGTGTTACCGGAACTGGTTGTGAAGAATCTATACCATATGAGGTTGTTCAACCTTTTAGACTTACAGCATCTCCAGCAATTATCGAAGACGCTTCTTGTGATACTTCTGGTGCTACAATTCCAACCGCTCTAGTAAAGATATTGAATACCACTGGTGGTCAAGCTCCGTATGAGTACAGTTTTGATGGCGGAAGTACTTTTAATATAATTGAAGAAAAACGTTTGGCTTCGGGTACTCACCAATTGGTAGTAAAAGATGCCTTAGGATGTTCTACAGATTTAGAAATTACGGTTCCTAACATCATTGCAGACCCTAGTTTTGGTAATGATGTTACTTATACTTGTGATGGTAATGGCGTCATAACCATTACACCATCTAATACAACAGATTTCTCATACGAATACCAACTAAACGGCACTGATAATACGCCTATAGATAATAATATTTTTGATGCTGTAACTCCGGGTACACAAACTGTAACTGTAGGGTATACAAGTACCATAGCAGCCAATCAAAGTACATTGTTCCTTGAGAACTTTGGAACTGGAGTTACTACTCAAATTGCAGAAGTAGGTCCTGGATATTGTTACGAACCTCAAGACGGTACAGATACTGCTTGCAATTTGGGCCCTGCCGGAATTTTGGTTAATGCCGAGTATGCAGTAACCAATAGAGTGACCAATCCTAATACCACTTGGAGAAGTCCTAATGACCATACTGGTTTGACCGATGGTAGATTTATGGCAATTGGTGTGAGCGTCTCTGCAGGAAACAATAACATTCTATGGTCTAGAACAGGTTTAGATGTATTGGCAAATCAAGATATTACAATTTCTTTTTACGCGTATAACCTTCAAGTAGATGGTACTCCAGGTCGCGAACCAGAAGTACTTGTAGAACTAGTGGATGCCTCTGGAACTGTAATTAACAGTATGGCAACAACTGCTATTGATAAAAACAACAATGCAGATGACTGGCACTTCAGAGAGGTAACGTTTAACCCTGGTGCAAATACAGTTGCTGGTGTTTTATTACGTACCAATCTAGATAGTGATGACGGGAACTTCTTGGTTTTAGATGATATCCAAGCAATCCAAACTCCTGAAATATGTGAAAAAACACAAGATATTACGGTTGTTGTAGAATCTGGAAAAGCTTTTGAAGTAGCTATTTTAGGAAGTGCAAACCCAACTTGTAACGGTAATGATAATGGTGACATTCGTTTTGAAGTAACTAATTTTGATCCTACTTTTGGATATAGGTATTCTATTGACGGAGGTATTACTTGGATAACAGAAACTACTTCTCCAATAAATACCCCTTCTACCCTTGCGGACGGTACATACAATGTAATGGTCGAAAAAATAGACGACAATACGTGTACCGCTACCTCAGCTACTACCGTTACTCTAACTTCACCAAACATATTAACAGCAAGTCTACAACAGACAGCTGAATTTACATGTTTTAATACTGGTGCTACATTGGAAGCAACGGCAACTGGAGGTACTCCTGGTTATGAATATCAGTTAGAATTAACAGATGGAACTGTAATTAGACCTTCTAGTAGTTCATCACAATTCCTAAATGTACCACAAGGGGATTACTATGTAAGAATTAGCGATTTAAACAATTGCGAAACTTTATCTCCTACGGCCGTTACCATTGCCCAACCAAATACGGTAAGTTTTGATTTAACCGCTACACAATGTTATGACGGACTTAGCAACGGAACAGTAACTGCTACGGTAACTGACGGAAATGGAAATTATTCATTCAGACTAAATAACGGAGCATGGCAAACCCCTACTCCTATTACAGGTTTAGCATATACTTTTAGTAACTTATCAGAAGGAACTTTTGATATTGAAGTAACTGACCAGTATGGTTGTGTTTCTGCTATACAGTCTATTACCATTGCTCCAACAATTACACTTAGTGTGGTTCCAACAAATGCTAGTGTTTGTGCCGATGGTACTTTAACAGCAACGGCGTCTGGTGGTGACAGCAATTTTGTATACGCGTTTATTCCTTCTGGAAATACAGTTGTAGATAGTGATTTCTCTGCTTCTAACACTACCTCAATTGCTTTAGCCAATATTGGAAATTATGATATTTATGTAAGAGATAAAGCAAATGGTACCGATGCATGCCAAACTATGGTTACAGAGACCATTGCTGCTAATCCAGTTTTAGCAATGACCGCTGTACCTACAGACCCTGAATGTCATGATGGTACTGGTAGTATTGCAGTGAATATTAGTGACGGATTATCACCTTTTGATTATCGTTTGGTAGATATGACCAATGGAACACCTGATCAAGTTCAAACTAATGTCACGGGTAATACCAAAACATATTACAACTTGGCGCCAGGTACCTATGATGTAATTATTACAGATGATGCTGGTTGTTCAGAAAATGAAACTGTGGTTATTAATCAACCTGCCGAGTTAACTGCCGTTATAGTTTTAGCCTACGCTAGTGATTGTACAGGTGGAGCAGCTGATTTTGGTTTCGATTTTACCAGTGTTACAACCGGACTTGCAGGAACAATTGAATATAGTGCTGATGGTGGTACCACTTGGGTATCAAATCCTGTATTCAGAGGATATACTTCTGGTGACGAGGTTTACCCTTCTCTTCGTACAATAGATGGTAGCAGCAATTTAATCTGTCAGACAGATCTTCCTAGAGAGATTATACCTAATCCTTTAGATGATTTAGATATAACTACTTCTTCTGTAGTTGAAAACTGCGATGAACTAAAAGTTGAAGTACAAGGTGGTGAGGGAATACCTGGATATGAATATGCATATTCTAATGACCCGTCAAATTTTGATGCTACAACGGCTACATGGCACGTTGGTGGTAGCACTCATCTTGATGGTACTGCCGTAACAGCAGGTCATGGTAGTTATGAATTTACGAACTTGATTCCGGGTAGAACTTATGTGTTCTACGTTAGAGATAGTAATACGCCAAGTTGTACAAGACAAAGTACTGTAAATGTAAATGAGATTGCAGGTGGTTTACCTATGGTCATCACTGCAGATATTACCCCTTCTTGTAGCACTTCAAATAATGGTGCCATTACATATACAATTGTAGATGAAGATGGTATTACCGAACCGAATATGGAATGGTTCTTATATGATGTTAATGGCGTACTTATTAGAGATAGTGCAGGTACGGTTGTATATAACAATACAATTACTATCACCAATCTAGCGCCAGACGAATATTATATAGAAGTAAGACAAATAGATAGTGGTGGTGCACAACAATGTATCAGCGCCAGTGAAAACGAAATCTTAGATGAGTTAGAAATCATCACAGGAGACACAAGTTCAATTCAGGATATATCTTGTGAGAACCCTGGCTTAATCAAAATAGATAATGTTCAAGGTGGTGGAGGTACTTATTTCTATACCATTACTGGTCCTAGTCCTTTTACTACTATTTCAACTACAAGCGATAATCCAATTGAGATAGCTGCAAATTCTCCTGCTGGCACATATACTGTTACTGTAGAAGATCAATATGGTTGTTCGTACAACCTAATTGATGTTCCAATGAATTTCATGGCCGCACCAAGTATTACTGATGTGGTGATAGCTAATTGTGACACCAATGCATCTGTTACCATTAATGCAACTGGTACAGGTACAATTCTATATTCTTTAGATGGTGGAAGTTCATATCAAAACAATGGAGGTGTTTACAATACTGTTCCAGCGGGTAACTATGATGTATTTATAAAAGATGCTTCTGGTTGTATAGACACTTTAAATATAGACGTACACCCTACTCTACAAGCTTCGGCAAGTTTAGATAAACAATTAGGTTGTGATGCTGGTTTTGAAGCAGAAATAGCAATAGAAGGTCTTGCAGGTTCTGGAAATTATGAATTTGAAATCTTAGATAGCGCCTCAGCTAATGTAGTTACACGTCAAACCCTAACAGGTGGAGCAATGAACGTAGCAGTAAGTGTTCCGGATAATACTATAGATACAGATTACACAGTTAACGTTTATGATATAGGAACCGCTTTACCAAATTGTAGTAGGACTTTTACTGTGAAGATTCCGCCAGCAATAAGACCAGATTTTACTGGCAACCCAACAGATGTAAGTTGTTCTGGTGCAAATGATGGTAGTATAGAATTGGTTCAAACCAACAATGGTAACAATCCATTAACCTATACATTAACGCCTATGCCTGCAGGTGCATCTTGGGATGCTACCACCCAATCATACATAAACCTACCCGGTGGCACGTATGATGTGGAAGCTAGAGGCCCTAATAACTGTCCAATAGTAAAATCTATAACAGTAAATGAAAACGCGCTTATTACTTTTGCCTTACCTGTTGTAGACCAATTTGGTTGTACTAGTGATAACAACACTAACAACGCAACTATTACTATTGATTTGAGTAGTATTTCTAACGGAAGTGGTACTTATGATCGTTTTGAATTCATAGATGACGCTACTTCTAACGTACTCCAAAATAGCAGCAGCTTAGTCTATGAGTACACAGATGTTGCGGGTGGCAATGTTATTGTTCGCGTATATGATGATGAAGGTTGTTCTGTAGAACAGACGGTAACGGTAAATGCTTATGATGCTTTAGTTGATGCTACAGTTGTAGTAACACGCGAAATTGACTGTGTTAATAGTGGTGAAGATTTAAGAATAGACGTTACTAGCTCTATTACTAATTCTACTACTGACCTTAGCAATTATGAGTTTAGAATCTTGCCTTCCACTACCTACCAAGCATCTAATGAGTTCTTGAATAGATTAGAAGGTAACTATACCATAGGTATAAGAAATATTACTACGGGTTGTGAAATTACAAGAAGCCACACCGTAGAAGACCCAAATACATTTAATGTAGTTGTAGATAAATTATCTGATGTTGTTTGTCACGGAACTGATGGAAGTATTCAAATTACTTTTACCGATGCTACTTATACTGGTAATTTTGATTGGGAAGTTTTAAATGCCGATGGCACAGCAACAACCCGAACGGATGACGAAGGTATTTTTAGTGGTACAGGTACAACCGCTTCTGTTCCAGTAGCAGCAGGTAATTATATTGTTAGAGTTGCACAAGTTGGTTTCCCAGAATGTAGCCAAGAACGTGCAATTACTATAACAACCCCAAGTGCACCAGTTTCATTGGCTACTATAGAAACTAAGGATGTTGGCTGTTCCAATGATATGGGTAGTGCCAATATTATACCTAACGGTGGTGAAGCACCTTATGATATTATATTAACCCACACCCCTTCTGGCACAACTTACCCAGCTAATGCTGTGAACAGTTACTTGTTTAGAGGTTTAAGCGATGGACAGTATTCTGTTGAAGTGACAGATAACTTAGGTTGTACGGTACCTTTTAACAATGCATTTGTATTGTCTCCACCAGAGCCAATAGCTGCAAGTATTCAATCAATAGTAGAATTAGTTTGCGAAGGTGGTACCGATGCAGAAATAACTGCAGAATTTACACCAAGAACTATTAGCAACCCTACACCAAGTTATAGATATATTCTTAAGACTTATGATAGTGATGCTCCAGGTGCTAATCTGTTACAGACTTCAAACTCTCAAACTACAGCCACTTTTAGCAACTTAAGGTCTGGTTTCTATAGCATTACTATTTTAGACGACTTAAATTGTTCTGACGAAACCAATATTGTAGAGATTGTTGAACCTACCAAAGTAGAAGGCTCAATAGTAACCGCACAACGTTTGGGTTGTTTGTCTGATGCAGAGCTATTGTTAACAGCTTCTGGCGGTACAGGGCCATATGCTTGGAACACTACTGGTATTCCTCCGTTCAATAATATGAACGAAACTAGTGGACCTAACACCCATTTGTTTACGGGTATTACTGCAGGTACTTATCAATACTATTTACAGGATAGTGAAGGTTGTATCTCCGTTATTACGAACAGTATTACTATCAATCCAATTATCCCTTTAACGGTAACATTGGATAATGATAATCCAACAATTAATTGTAATGGTGATAATTCTGGAGTTATTGATGCAGAAGCTGCAGGCGGATTAGGTAATTACCAATACGCGTTGTTCTCAGATTCAGGTTTAACCAACGAAGTAAGTCCGAATCAACCAACAGGTTTATTTACAGATTTATTGGCAGGCACCTATTTTGTTAGAGTACAAAGTGATGATTGTCAAGTAACATCTTCGGCAATAATAATTACCCAGCCAGACCCACTTCTTATAGATACGGGTAACACCATTTTTAATGATGTAACCTGTAACGGAGCAGATGATGGTAGCATTACTGTAAATATGCTTGGTGGAACAGGTATTTATCAATATGCCATCTCTCCTAACTTAGATAGATTTAGTGATGACAATACTTTTGACGAGCTTGCTCCAGGAGATTACACCATAATTGCTCAAGATTCTAATGGATGTTTTGAACTTTTTGAAGCTACCATAGAAGAACCTGAAGTATTAGAAGTATCCGCTATAGCCACACCAGAAATTTGTGCTGGCGAAGAAGATGGTACTATTACACTAACTATTACTGGCGGTACTGCCCCATATAGTACACGTCTGTTAGATGAAACTAATTTTGTTCTAGATAGAACTAGTTTTACGAACATGGCCGGCGGGTTGTATATCATTTATATTGAAGATGCTCAAGGTTGTGAAGAAACTATAACGGTTACTGTTGATCCAGGGGTTAACCTTGGAGCTCAGGTAGAACCTGTCTACGGTTGTAACGGTAATATCCCTAACAACTATGTGAATATTGTACTTGATGATTTAAGTATTGAGAACGATGTACTCTTTGGGTTAGATACAACAGACCCGTCTGAAATGCAATTGAATCCGTTCTTCCGTGATATAACTCCCGGGACACATTACATTGCTATTTCGCATGAAAATGGATGCATGACAACCTACAGTTTTGAAATAGAAGCTTTTGACCCATTAACCTTAACTGTGTCAGAAACTAATATTAATGAAATTACAGCAGTAGCAGGTGGCGGTAGAGAAAACTACACCTACTATTTTGGTGATACGAATAATGGTACTGAAAATATATTTTACATCACCAAAACGGATACCTATTTGGTTAGAGTTGTTGATGAAAATGGTTGTGAATTCACAGAAAGTATTTTCATGGAATTTATTGATATAGAGATTCCAAATTTCTTTACACCAAATGGTGATGGAGCAAACGACATCTGGAAACCAAAGAACATAGAAATTTATCCAGACATCTTCATCAGCATTTATGACAGGTACGGTCGTACAGTTTATAAGTTCAGAGATAATGAAGACGGTTGGGGTGGATTCTATCAAAAATCAGAATTGCCTTCAGGTGATTACTGGTATGTAATTAAATTGAATGGTGAAGCAGACACAAGAGAATTTGTTGGACATTTCACCTTATACAGATAAGTAAATAACAGAGGTAGCTAATTCAGCTACCTCTACTTTACGGACAAAAACAACTTAATACTAGGGTTTTACAACTTAGAGTTGTGCTTTTAGTAATGTTTAAGTTTCTTAAGCATCTAATGAACCCTTAAACTTATAATGAACCAAAAGTTAATTTTATTTTTTTTATTCATGTTGGTTTCCGCCGCTGGTTTTTCCCAGTTGAGCGACCTTCACTATTTACCACCATTAAAACAAGGCGGTAACAACCAAGCCGTTACCCAACAGAGTATATACTTATCAACTCCAGAAACCACAGCGTTTACTGTAAACATTTATCGAGGTACATCTACCACTCTTTATAGTACAACTACATTGTCTAAAACTACACCTCAAGAAATAGCACTACCCAATGGCGACAATGATATTACAATGATGAGTAATGGTAATACTGGTGTTGTTCTAACTATTGGTGGTTTACGTTTAGAAGCTCCTGGTGGAGAAAAATTCTATGCGAATTATAGAGGTAGATCCGGCTCACAAGCAACTTCCCTTACAAGTAAAGGAAGGCAGGCGATGGGAAATCATTTTAAGTGGGGAGGAACTCCAAATAAAGGTACTCAAGCAAGTTTAACAAATTCACTAGGCATAATGGCTACTGAAGATGGCACTACAGTAACGGTTTCAGGATATGATCCAGATTGTGAGTTTAGATTAGGAAATGATAGAGATGGTATAATAGCCGATTCTTATACCATAAATTTAGATGCCAATGAATCTTTTGTTTTTGAAGCTTATGTTGCAGAAACTCCTGCAAATGCCGATGGCTGGTTAGGCGCAGATGTTATTTCCAACAACCCCATTGTTATAAGTAACGGTGGTCTTAACACTAGTGTAAGGGTAGGATATTCTGGTAGAGATGCTGCTATTGACCAACCAGTTCCTCAAAATAAATTAGGTAAAGAATATGTTTTCATAAGAGGAAATGGAACAAGTGAAACAGAAATACCAATAATTATCGGTACTCAAAACGGTACAAATATTTATGTAAACGGAAGTACCACAGCTATCGCTACTATAAACGATGGTGATTATTTTGAAATACCTGAAAGCAATTACTCGGTTTCTTCTGCAGGAGGAAATATGTATGTAACCACTTCTAAAGATGCCTATGCCTATCAATTAATGGCGGGCGCAAGTGCTATTTATACCCAAGGACTAAATTTTATTGCTCCTGTAAATTGCTTATTACCAGATACAGTAGATAATATTACGCATATAGAAGATGCCGCTGGAGTAACTATGACCGGTGGGGTAACTCTAATTGCCTCTACCACTACCCCAGATGCTAACATTACAGTAACGGACGGTAGTGGACCAATAGCCCTACCCGCCCCTTCCGCAGTTGCTGGAACAAGTTTATGGAAAACCTATTATGTTGCAGGATTAACAGGAGATGTAACCATAGAATCAACCGGGCCAATAGCAGTTGGATTTATAGGCTTTAATGGTGCCAGAGGTATTGCTGGGTATTTTTCTGGTTTTGATACCGTACCTGCAGTAGATTTACAAGTTACTGGTGGCGGTTGTCTACCAACCGCACAAGTAGAAGTTACTGACCCCAATTTTGATGATTACCAATGGTTTGAAAACGGTGTTCTTATAGCAGGTGCAAACAATGCCACTTATACACCAACTAATGCCGGCGATTATTACGTACGGGTTACAAAAGGAGGTTGTACCTATGATTCGCAACCTTTAACCGCTTACTATTGCGATCCAGATATTATTCTAAGCAAAGATGCAGACCAAAATACGGTTACCGAAGGAGATACGGTCACTTTTACAATTACCGTTGAAACTTTAGGAATAGACCCAGTCACCAACTTAGTTTTGACAGATGTTTTACCACCTGGTCTAGAATTGATTTCTTCCTCCATATCCAAAGGAACATTCACTTATCCTAATTGGAATGTTGGGGGCATGACTTCCGGAGATTTAGAAACTTTGACTTTGGTCACTAGGGCCAGTTTAGACAACATTTATTCTACGACCGCCAACTATACAAATACGGTAACCAACAGCCAAGACCAAATTGACTCAAATATCACTACGGACGACCCTTCCGAAACCGTAACGGTAAACAAGAGTATCCCTACTACTGTAATAACCAATAGAAGAATTACCTATCGCGTTAATAGAAATTAATCTTTTAGTGTAACATTGTATCAAGTATCTCGTCAAGTAGGTATAATCAATCAAAAAACACTTGACGTGAGCACCATTCTAACAGTTAATCATCTCACCAAAAAGTTTGGATATCTAACGGCTGTCAAAGACCTTTCTTTTACCATTGAAAAAGGAAACGTATACGGCATTCTTGGACCAAACGGAAGCGGTAAATCTACTACTTTAGGTATTGTTTTAAATGTTGTAAATGCCACACAAGGAGATTTTGCTTGGTTTGATGGTACAACAACCACTCACCAAGCCTTAAAGAAAGTGGGCGCCATTATTGAAAGACCCAACTTCTATCCGTACATGACCGCGCTTCAAAACCTGAAGTTAGTTTGTAAAATAAAGGAGGTTAGTGAAGAGAAAATTGAGGAAAAACTAGAGCTTGTTGGTTTATTAGACCGAAAAAACAGCAAGTTCAGAACCTATTCTTTGGGTATGAAGCAGCGGTTAGCCATCGCCTCCGCCCTACTTAACGACCCTGAAATTCTAATTTTGGATGAACCCACAAATGGTTTAGACCCACAGGGGATTCATCAAATACGGGAAATCATTAAAAAAATAGCTTCTCAAGGTACGACCATTTTATTGGCATCGCACCTTCTGGACGAAGTTGAAAAAGTCTGTAGCCATGTTATTATCCTAAGAAAAGGAGAAAAATTATACTCTGGTCGTGTAGACGGTTTGTTAGCAAGTCATGGTTTTTTTGAATTGAAAACTGATAACCTAGATAACTTAAAAAGCTATTTAGAAAAACATGCAAGCTTCGGAAGAATAAAGTTGGAAAACGGCTGCATCACTGCAATTTTAAAAGAAGAGATGAATGCGGGCGAACTTAATAAAACTCTTTTTGACCAAGGAATAATACTATCGCACCTAGTAAAAAGAAAAGAAAGCCTAGAAGAGCAATTCCTGACCTTGACCAAAAACCAATCCAACTAAAGCCATGAAACGACTCCTACAAATAGAATTCATAAAATTATGGAACAACAGGGCTAGTAAAGTTCTGATTCTAGCCTATTTTTTACTGCTTACTTCTATTGCCTTGGTGGCTGCGGTAAAGTTTGATATTGGTCCAATAAAATTTCACTTAGCGGAGCAGGGAATCTTCAACTTTCCCTACATATGGCACTTCAATGCTTTTATAACAGCATTTTTTAAATTGTTTCTAGCTATTGTAATCGTATCCATGATGGCTAACGAATACAGTAACAAGACCATTAAACAGAATTTAATTGACGGTCTTTCCAAAAAGGAGTTCATACTTTCTAAATTTCTGACCGTTGTTACTTTCGCCTTAATTTCAACAATTTTTGTTTTTTCAGTTTCGCTCGTTTTAGGTCTATTTTACTCCAATTTTACTGAAATTACCATCATTTTCTCAGGATTAGAGTTCCTTTTAGCCTTTTTTGTAAAGCTAGTCGGTTTTTTCTCTTTCTGTCTGTTCTTAGGTATTTTAGTAAAAAGGTCGGCTTTTGC
This sequence comes from Zobellia laminariae, assembly GCF_009725995.1. The sequence goes on from NZ_RCNS01000001.1 coordinate 193,893, forward strand.
ATTGGGCTTTTTAATCTTATGGCAAGTATTTGAAACGTTTATACGCGGAATCATCAGATGGCGATTCTTTGATGCCGAAACTACTGATATAGTTATGGGTTTCTTTCCCTTAAACGCCATGTGGAACCTCATTAAAGAACCTTTTACCAGATTAAGTGCGGTACAAACTGCGGTAAACCAAATGGGTGAAGAAGTGGTACTGAATTATCATGTGCATTGGTATGAAATATTGATTGTCCTAGCTTGGACGGCCATTTTTATTTATGGGTCTTACGCTCTTTTGAAAAAAAGAGATTTATAGAACATTCTTTACATAGTTTTCTACTGGTAATCCAGTAGAAATAAGTCGCTGTTTTCTAGTATTTATTAGTTAGAATTATTGGCGGTCTACCCTTTCGATTATATTCAACCTAGAATATAATTGAACGCTATGAAATTCATCTCTACACTAGTCTTAGTTCTAACCTGTTTCACGGTTATTTCTCAGCAAGCAAATGACTGTATTGATGCTATTGTTGTTTGTGGCAACAGCGATATTTCCAGTAATGCTTCAGGCTTTGGTACACAAGAGTTAGACCCCACCACAAACCAATGTGTAAACCAAGAAGTCAATAGCTTGTGGGTAAGTGTTAGTATAGCGGTTGGAGGCTCACTTGCTTTCACAATTCAACCTAAGGTTGATGATTTAGAAGTAGATTACGACTTCTTTATTTTTGGTCCTAATAGCAATTGTCAGAATTTAGGAAGTCCTATACGATGTTCAACAACGAACCCTCTTCAAGCCTCTTTAGATTATAACATTACAGGGTTAAACGAAACCGAACTAGATCAAAATGAAGGTCCAGGACCGGATGGGAACAGCTTTGTTTCCCCTATTCCCGTTACTGCAGGAGAACAATATTACATTCTCATTGACAGACCCAATGGTGATGGTGGTTTTAATTTGGAATGGACAGGTACCGCCGGTTTTCTTCCCTCTCCAGATGTTACACAACCAAATGATATTGAAGTGTGTTCATCGGATTCAAATACGGTAATTGATTTAACAGAAAATGAAGACTCAATCACCACTAGTACTACCGCTAACATTCTATATTTCAACACATATAGAAATGCTTTTGATGGTACAAACTCTATTGCGGACCCAACTCAATTTACATATAATGGTACTGAGAACTCTATTTTCGTTCGGGTAACAAATCCCAATGGGTGCTTTGAAATTGTTGATTTTGAAATACAATCTACATCATTTGATAACCCTCCAGATTTGAGCTACGCCATTTGTGATACCAATCGTGACGGAAAAGTAGATTTTTCGGTAAATGATATTATTATAGACGCTGAAAATGCAATAGGCAATAGTTCAGCATATGGGTTGACTTTACATCCTGATGAAAATGCAGCAATCGCAAACACAGGTCAGATTACTAATCCTATTTTTTCTTCGCCCAGTACAACAATTTATGCACGCGTTACCTCTAATTTATCTAGCGATTGCTATATAACATACCCTATTTCCCTAAACCTTAATTCTTCTGAATTTCCAGCAACCGTTAATCTAGTTCAATGCGATGTAGATCAGGACAATTCAACAGATGGAATTACTAAAATGGATTTAAACCAATCCTTTCCAAATGCAGATACAACATCTATCTCGTATTATGAAACGGAAGCTGACCGGACAGCAGACAATTTCATTGTAAATCCAAACATCTACACCAATACCACTCCCTTTAACGCAACTATTTTTTATAAAATTGATGATAATGATTGTGATAGTTTAGGTAAAATAGCAATTGAAGTGAACCCAACAACCGTAAGCTTAAATAAAATTAGCCCAGTAGTAGCATGCGCAGAAAATCCTGCAGATGAGTTTCCTGAAAGTACCTTTGATTTAGAAACTATCCGCCTGAATACCTATTCCGGAATGGATGTAGCTTTCTATGAAAGTTTAGAAGATGCTTCTTTAGAACAAAATCCGCTTAACGGAAATTACAGAACAACCTCAACATTTTTATACACGCGTCTAGAGACTAATAACCAATGTAATACTGTGGAAGAAATAGAACTCATTGTAAATACACCACCCGAACTAACTTTAGAAGAAAGTTATATGGTATGTACGGACGGAGAGCCTTTGGTAATTAATGCTCCGGAAGGTTTTGATGGATATAGTTGGCTTAAGGTTGATGGAGGATTATCCCAAGAAGTTAGCAATGAGCAGCAAGTACGTATTAACGAACCCGGAAATTATAGATTAGAAGTTGAAATTCAATACAAAAACAGCAATCAAGCCTCTAGCTGTTTTACCTATACAGATTTTCTAGTAACCCCTTCAGTTCCCGTTATTATTGACGATGTCATCATTCAAGAATCTTTCAGCAACAATATTGTGGACATAAAAGTAAGCGGAGACGGAGATTACGAGTACTCCCTTGACGGCGAAAATTACCAAGATGAACCCAGGTTTGACAATGTAGAAGCTGGCTTTTATACAATTTTTGTACGTGACACAAACGGTTGTGGTGTTACAGAAAAAGAAATTTCAGTCATTGGATTCCCCAAATTCTTTACCCCTAACGGAGATGGCGCGAACGATATGTGGCAGGTAATAGGGGTAAATGCCAATTTTGGAAACCAAGTAATTAACATCTATAATCGCTACGGAAAACTTGTAAAACAACTTTACTCTAACTCTATTGGCTGGGATGGATTAATGAACGGACAGCCACTCCCTTCTTCAGACTATTGGTTTAGAATCAACTTAGAGAATGGCAAAGAGTTTAAAGGCCATTTTACATTGAAGCGATAGTTGCACAGATTATTTCCCTTTTAAAGGATAAAATCGGTCTTTCAAAGAAATTATACAATAACCAATATATAGCCTACTATATTAGCTCTCAAACGTTAGAGCTATATGAAACTCCCTCGCTATCATCTATTTATTATAGGTGTCCTTCTCGTATTTTTTAGAGGAAATGCAATAGACAATTACCCTAATCCCTTAGTTGGCAACGAACCATTTATTACCACATGGACTACAGATAACCCTGGGACATCAGATGATAATCAGATTACCATTCCTACATTTTCTAGTGAAATTTATAATTATACAGTTGACTGGGGTGATGGTAATACTGATGCTAATGTTACTAGCGACATAACACATACTTATTCCACGGCAGGAACATATGAGGTCTCTATCTCTGGGGAATTTCCACAGATAAATTTTCGCGATTTGGGGGACAAAGAAAAAATTATATCGGTCGTACAATGGGGAGATATTGAATGGAAATCAATGCGTAGCGCATTTAGCGGTTGTACAAATTTAGATGTAAGAGCTACAGATTCTCCTAATTTATCGGAGGTTACCATAGTAAATGGTATGTTTTCCGGTTGTTCTTCGCTTATAGGAAATGAGTCTTTCAATAATTGGGATATGGGCATGATTATAGAAATGGAAGGTATGTTTGCTGCCGCATCACAATTCAACCAACCAATAGGAAAATGGGATGTAAGCAATGTTAAAGATATGACCGGTACATTTAGCCAAGCTACCTCATTTAACCAAACTATCGGGAATTGGAATGTTGGAAAAGTGGAAGAAATGTGGGATATGTTCGGCGGAGCAACTAGTTTTAATCAAGACATAGGAGACTGGGATGTGAGCAATGTCTTGGACATGTGTGGTATGTTCCTTCTCGCTGAGTCATTTGACCAAAACCTAAGTAAATGGAAACCCACCAGTTTACGTTCTGCCTGTTATATGTTTAACTATTCATCACTATCCACCGCCAATTACGATGCCCTTTTAATAGGTTGGAGTGAACACAATCTTAAAACCAATGTAGATTTTGAGGCAGATAATAGTAAGTACTGTGCCGGAGAGAAAGCCAGAAACAAGTTGATTAATACCTTTGGGTGGAAAATTAATGACAAAGGATTTTTAGGTATTACAATAACTGAATTACCTAACCAAGAACATACAGACAGCTATACTCTTCCGACGATTACAGGGACAAACTTAACCGGAAACCAAATGTATTATACAGGCCCTACTGGCACCGGTCAATCTTTTTCTTCTGGTACAACGCTTTACGCAAGTGATTTTCCAGACTATCCCATAACACTATACATTTATGATTTTAGTGGCGCTAGTACATCAGGCTGTAATGATGAGAAAAGCTTTGAACTTACATTAAACACTATTTGTAAAAATCCAATTGCCGATAATTTAGAGTCTGCATTGAGCTGTACGAATTATACATTACCAGAACTAAGTAAAAACAATTTCTACTATACGGAAGCCAATGCTAATGGAGAAAAACTTGAAGGAGGTAATATTATCTACAACAGCAAAACGCTGTATATCCATACGGGCTCAGGCGACTGTTATGACGAGAATACTTTTAAAATTACAATAAACAGAAGTTTATGCGATATTGAGATTAAACCAGTTGATCCCTGCTTGGTTGAATTTCCACAATTTATAACACCTAATGGTGATGGCCGATTTGATGTATTCAAACCCAGAAAAAATCCTTGCGGGCAATCCGGTAAATTGCATATTCTTGACAGATACGGCAGACTTGTTTATGCAACTGACGATTTATCATTGGGCTGGGACGGCACTGACAACTCACGAAAACTACCTGAAATGGATTATTGGTACCTATTCCAAAACTCTGATTCCGGTAAAACATTTACAGGTCATTTTTCAATACTCCGATAGCTTCACCAAAAATTTCAATCCAGTCACTTTAAATCACTCATCTTTCGTAATTTTAAAGGATGAAATTTAAAGTAGTCTCAGAGTTCAAACCAACAGGCGATCAGCCACATGCCATAAAGCAACTTGTAGAGGGAATGGAGGCCGGCGAAAAGTATCAAACTCTATTGGGCGTTACTGGTTCCGGTAAAACCTTTACCGTAGCCAATGTCATTGAAGAGGTACAACGCCCTACCCTAGTGCTTGCCCATAATAAAACACTTGCTGCGCAGTTGTATTCTGAATTCAAGCAGTTTTTTCCAGAAAATGCGGTTGAGTATTTTGTCTCTTACTATGATTATTACCAACCAGAAGCTTTTATACCCTCATCCGGAATTTATATAGAGAAAGATCTTTCTATAAATGAAGATATTGAAAAGTTACGTTTGAGTGCTACTTCATCTTTACTTTCCGGGCGTCGTGATGTTCTTGTGGTGGCTTCCGTTTCATGTTTATACGGTATTGGAAACCCTGTGGAATTTCAAAAGAACGTCATCACAATTAAAAAAGACCAAGTAATTGCGCGTACCAAATTTTTACATCAACTGGTGCAGAGTCTTTACTCGAGAACTACGGCAGATTTTAGAAATGGTAATTTTAGGGTAAAGGGAGACGTTGTTGATGTTTTCCCTAGTTATGCCGATCATGCTTTCCGTATTCACTTTTTTGGTGATGAAGTTGAAGAAATAGAGGCATTTGACCCTTTTAACAATAATGTAATTGAGGTTTACGAAACTTTGAACATCTACCCTGCCAACATGTTCGTTACTTCTCCTGACATTCTCCAAGGCGCTATTCATCAAATTCAAGATGATATGGTAAAGCAGGTAGACTATTTTAAGGAAATAGGGAAACCGCTTGAAGCAAAACGCCTTGAAGAGCGCACAAGTTTTGATTTAGAAATGATTCGTGAACTGGGCTATTGTTCTGGTATTGAAAACTATTCGCGTTATTTGGATGGTCGTCAACCAGGTACTAGACCTTTCTGTCTTTTAGATTATTTTCCAGATGATTATTTAATGGTTATTGATGAAAGTCACGTAACCATACCCCAAGTACATGCCATGTATGGTGGTGACCGTTCTAGAAAAGTGAATTTAGTAGATTACGGATTTCGACTTCCTGCGGCTATGGACAACCGCCCTTTAAAATTTGAAGAATTTGAAGCCCTTCAAAACCAGGCAATCTATGTGAGTGCTACTCCTGCAGATTATGAGTTGGAACTAAGTCAAGGGGTGTTTGTAGAACAGGTAATTAGACCAACAGGGTTATTGGACCCTATTATTGAGGTAAGACCAAGCCAAAACCAAATTGATGACCTTGTAGAAGAAATTCAATTACGGGTAGAGAAAGATGAACGAACCTTGGTTACCACTTTGACCAAAAGAATGGCCGAAGAACTTGCCAAATATCTAACACGAATAAATGTTCGTTGCCGTTATATTCATAGTGATGTTGATACGCTGGAAAGAGTAGAAATCATGCAAGACCTTAGAAAAGGTATTTTTGATGTGTTGATTGGAGTAAACCTACTTCGTGAAGGATTGGATTTACCTGAAGTTTCTTTGGTGGCAATTTTAGATGCGGACAAAGAAGGCTTTCTAAGAAGCAATAGATCGCTAACTCAAACCGTTGGTAGAGCAGCAAGAAATTTAAACGGAAGAGCCATAATGTATGCCGATAAAATTACAGCGAGTATGCAGATGACTATTGACCAAACAAACTACCGTCGCGAAAAGCAAATTGCTTATAATACAAAACATGGTCTAGTACCAAAAGCATTGAACAAAAGTTTAGATAGTGTGCTTTCAAAAAATTCGGTTTCCACATATCATTTCGAAAAAGAGGAGATGAGAGCTGCCGAACCGGACCTGGATTATTTGACGAAAGATCAAGTTGAAAAGTTGGTTCGTGAAAAAAGAAAAGCAATGGAAAAAGCCGCTAAAGAACTTGATTTTATGCAAGCCGCAAAATTGAGAGATGAGATAAAATTGCTTCAGGAAAAAGCTTAATTTTGGTCTTTTTTATTGAAAATGACAAATTTCAAACCATGCTAAATATTAAGTTCACTTACAGCACCTTTAAAACCTGATTAACAATTATATAAAACCTATTTTTAGACAAGGCTAAAATCAGTTTTATAGCGATATTTCATACTCAAAACCACGTTACAGCACCACCTTATCTTTCTTTCAAAATATAGCTGAAAAACACATATTATTCACATACCAGCTTCGTGAATTTGATTTGAAATGACTACCTATAAAAAGTAAACAATTAGATTTTTATACGTAATCCCTCCGTTATAACATTCTTCCTTTAACAAAAAAAAGAAGCCCCTTGAAAATGAATCCAAGGAGCTTCTCCAACTAACCAACCAAACTTAAATTCCCCGATTAAAATCGGGATTATGAAACGTTTTATCTTAACGATAAAACAACCAATCTAACAATTACTTTAACTCAATAAGACGCTTTGGTTTTGGCAGAGCTTCCTCTTTTTTCGGTAACTCAACCTTTAAAACACCATCAACATAATCAGCTTTTATAGCATCTACATTAATTGATTCCGGAAGTGTAAAAGCTCTTTTAAAAGATGAAAACCTAAACTCGCGACGCGTATAATTTTCTTCTTTTACTTCTTCTTCATTCTTAAATTCAGACGAAATAGTTAAAAGTTCATTATCCACTTCAATATTAAAATCTTCTTTTTTTCTACCCGGCACAATCAACTCAAGGTCAAAACTCTTTTCATTATCCTTAATGTTTACAGCAGGAGAATTTCCGCTTGTATTCTCCATACCACCAAACCAATCAGGCTTGAAAATTTCGTTCATTAATGATGGGAACGCTAAATTATTTCTCTTTACTACACTCATGATATTTATATTTTGAATTAAACTTCAATTTCAATGGTTAAAGTCAAAATACATACCATTCCCAAAAACATGTCTTTTTGACATGTTTAACGTTTATTTATATGACTAAATGTCATTTACAATAGTTTTTGTATGACATTTTAAGTTTTGCACATCATTTAGTGTTCTCCTATCCCTTAACTAGTTATGATTCTTTTGCAAGGGTATGGTTCTAAGTGTTATTTGTAATACCTTGCTAAAAAATTCAAGGCCATGACCAACAATGATGTACTCAAGAAGCTTAGAGTAGCCCTAATGTTCAGGGATGATGATATAATTGATGTTTTGAAACTTGTAGATTTCAAAATCAGTAAAAGCGAATTAGGAGCCTTTTTTAGAAAAGATGACCACCCTAATTATATGGAATGTGGGGACCAAGTATTACGTAATTTCTTAAACGGTCTGGTCATTTATTTAAGAGGAACCAAAGAAAATCCAAAAACCCCAGGAGAAGTTCTTTCCAAAAAAGTAATCAAACCTGCTGCTAAGGTTAATCATACAAAAAGACCTGATTTCAAGACACAACAAGAGAGAAGGGTCAATAAAGATATTACGAACGTAAAATATAAGAACAAAAAAAAATCTTGAGCTCGATGATGAGTCGTACTCAGGACTTAAGTTCTTGCAACAGGGCTTAGCCTGCTATGCGCACAGGCATAGTATAGGTTCTGCCCACTTTGTAATCCTGCACATTTACTTTCTGGTAATTAAGCTTCTCTTTAACAAAGATTTCCATAACCTCATTACCTGCGTTAACGGTAAGAATTACAATCTCACGCTCTTCATTCAGTGTGAACCGCACAAAAGCGGTCATGTCTACATGGATTGACGTTAAAGAATTATCACTTAACAGCTCTGAAATTTGCACCGCTAAGCTTTTTGAAGGATTTTCATTTTCTCCGTCGTTAGCAAAAGTGTTGCCAATTGAAAGTAGCATTGCAGCTACAAAGACTAAACTAATTTTTCTCATGATGTATCGTTTTAAATGATTTGATGAATTACCTTAAAGACGACAGGGTCATGAGATTGTTACGAAATGTATTTATTTTAACATATCCTTGTGATTTGAACTATGCACTTCATAAGAATACGGGGCCTAAGCTACATCAACTCTCAAAATTGATATGCCTACTCATATTTTCTTCTACGGATATAAAAGATTCTATACCTCTAATACCCTCTATAGTTAGTATTGCTTCTTGATACAGATTCCTATAGTGCAAACTGTCCTTTGCATGTACTTTAATGAATATATCATACTTACCGGTACTATGATGGATTTTAACCACTTCTTGAATTTTTGTCAATTCTTCGATCACCACCTTATACAAAAAGCTTTCTCTTAGATAGATTCCCAAGAAGACAGTCATCTTATAGCCCATCTTACTATAGTCCAAGCTTAATGTTGAACCTTTTATCACCCCCATGTTCTTCATCTTTCGGGTACGCATATGTACTGTTCCTGGTGATATACCTGCATTCTTGGCTACTTCCGTATATGGCATCTGCGCATCGCCGGATAGCAGTGTCAATATCTTATGGTCTACTGAATCAAGTTTATCTCTCATATGTAGTCTTTTTCTTGGTTATTTAGAGTTCTATTTTAATCCTCATCCATCAACAGCCAACCTTACTCAACTGATAATTACTTAATAAATTTCATTGTTTAGATGATTTTAGTAAAAATAGTTTAATGATTTCGAAAAAACAGATATAATTCACTAATTAAATTCGTTTTTTTATGAATATAATTAAATTTAGAGCACTTGTAATTTACGATGTCATAAAAATGCTTTTTTAGGCGTAATTCTCCAGATTGACAGGTTTTAGAATCGCAAAAAAGATAAATCTACCATATTGATCATATAATTAAATAAACCTACCTATTCGTCAGATAAAACTACTATAACTACTTAAAACACAGTGTTTACAAGGGTTTCCTAATTTTTTTTAATCAAAAAGACGCACTAATATTGTGGTGTCGCTAAGTCATAAATAAATGACTATCGGCACAGTAAAGTATCCGGAACTTTTCTTTAGAACTGCATTTGACCACCGTCCCCCCACGAAATGGAGAAGGTGTGGTTGGACAAATGAACAATGTTTAGTATCAACCAAAACCTTGTACTTATGAAGAACGCTCTAATACTATCACTCTTATTTTTAAACTGTATCTATGTATCGTACGGTCAAGAGACAACCATTACCGGATCGGTAATAGATGAAGTCGGTGTCGTGTTGCCTGGCACAGATATTATAATTAAAGGCACAACCAAAGGAACACTAACAGATTTTGATGGTAATTACACTATAGATGCCCCAGCGGATGCTATTCTTGTGGTATCATCATTAGGCTATGCTACCAAAGAGGTCCCTGTAAACGGTCAGACTTCAATTAAAATAACATTGGTCATGGCCGCGGAACAACTACTTGAAACTATTGTAGTGGGCTCAAGGAGACAAGGGAGGACAAAATTAGACACTCCAGTTCCTGTTGATGTAATCAATATTGCTGAAGCAGCTATTAATATGCCACAACAAGACATATCTCAAATGCTAACCGCGGCAGCCCCTTCATTTACTGCATTTACCAGTGGCGGGGGTGATTTATCCTCTTTTGTTAGTCAACCAAGTCTTAGAGGGCTTGCATCAAGTCAAATGCTTGTTCTTGTAAATGGTAAGCGAAGACACTCTTCAGCTATTTTAGCTGGTAATCAAACAGGGACTCCTGGTCCCGGTGTGGATATGAGATTTATACCTTCCGTAGGAGTAGACCGAATTGAAATACTTAGGGATGGTGCTTCTGCCCAATATGGCTCTGATGCTATAGCAGGGGTAATTAATATGGTTATGAAAAAGGGAACAGGTGAATTTAAAGGTAGTTTAACTGCTGGTGCATATACCAATAAGCCTGGTTACGACGATTCAGAATTAACAGCAGATGAAAGAAATCTAAACAGATCTTTTGATGGCTGGGATGGTCAAAACTTTCAATTTGATGGAAATTACGGTATTGCGTTCGAGAATGATGGCTACTTTAATGCATCCGTTATGTTAGCACAAGCGGAACGTACAGTGAGACCTAGTGTATTATCTCTGGAGCGCGCTCCTTTATATGACCAGGCCTACTTAACGAACAACCGTACAGAAACAAATGGTACACCAATCATAACAAACCCAGAACTTATTGCAGCACAAGCAAGTGGAGATGCAAATCTTATCAATTCTCTACAAACAGTTCAAGGACTTATGTCTGCAAGAGATATTGAACAAATTGATGTGGCTTCATATTCTGGTTTACCAGCTAAAACGAACATGAGCTTAGCTTTCAATATGGAAACTCCCTTAACAGAAACATCGGATTTTTATGCTTTTGGAGATATTGGCTATCAATATTCTGATGCATATAGCTGTTTTTATAGAAGATCCGCACAAGCGGACAGATCTAGTTATGATCTGTACCCTAACGGTTTTAGACCACAAATCTATAATGATCAATATAACATCTCCCTTGCTACTGGAATTACAGGTATGATTGGGGATTATGATTTTGATTTAAGTAACACATTTGGTACTAACTGGGCCAAATACGGAATGTTCAATACATGGAATGCAAGTATTGGCTCTGGCTCTCCTACAGATATGAATCTTGGTACGCATAGTTTTTTACAAAACACTATAAACTTAGATGCTTCTCATTTTTATGAAGATATCCTATCTGGCTTGAACGTCGCTTTTGGAGGAGAATTGAGATTTGAAAATTATATTATTAGAGCTGGTCAAGAAGAAAGTTATACCGCTGGCGATGCGGGTGTAATTACAGCAACAGAAGACAATCAAGCACTTATAGGTCCTGATGGGTTTCCTTTGGAAGACCTTAATGGAAATCCCTTCATTGATGAATTGGGAAATCCGTTATCTCTTGAGTATGCAGGTGTAAGTCAAGAATTGGTAAAGAACTACGCATTAAACTGTCAATGTTTTAGAGGTTATGCCCCAGAAAACGAAGGCAATAACTGGAGATCAGTTATGGCTGCTTACGTAGATATGGAACTAGACCTTACTGAAAACTTTTTAGTATCTGGTGCACTTAGAGTAGAAAATTATTCTGATTTCGGTAACGTATTAACTGGAAAATTCGCCGGACGTTATAAAATAGGTGAAAACTTTTCTTTCAGAGGTTCGTTCAGTAGTGGCTTCAGAGCTCCTTCTTTACAAGAACTGAACTACTCGCATAGTTACACATTCTTCGTTGACCTTGTTCCTTTTGATGGTACCCTTTATCCTAATAACAGTTCTGCCTCTCGCGCTTTGGGCGTTAGTGCTTTAACCGAAGAAAGATCAAGAAACTACAGTTTAGGTTTCACGACCAAAATTGGAAAAGTTGACATAACAGTTGACGCCTATAAAATTGACATATTTGATAGAATTTTTGAAACAGGAGAATTTGATGCTTCCTCTTCACCTGCACTCGAACCTGTAATCGGTAGTGGTTTAGCAACGTTCAGAATCAATGGTGGTGATATAAGTACCCAAGGTATTGAAGCCGTTGTTAACTATAACACCAACTTAGGAGCTGGAAAGCTTGGATTGGTATTGGCCGGTACTTTTAGAGAAAACAAATTTGAAGGTGTAAACTTACCTGATTTAAATACCAACTTAACAGATGCTCAACTAGAAGAAAACTACGTAAGCCGTTCGCTTATCGGTCAATTTGAAACGGGTACGCCAAGTTCCAAAATAATAGGTACGCTTAACTATTCTGTGGGTAAATTCTCTGCTATGCTTAGAGGCACACGATTCGGATCGGTTCAAACTAGAGATAACAACTTAAGAACATTAGTTCCTGAAGGAACCCTAGGTTATGCTGATCAGTTTTTTACACCTGAATTCACTACAGACATAGGTCTTACCTATAAATTTAACGACACCTTAAGCCTTACTGTTGGAGGAAATAACGTTTTCAATGAATATCCAGAAATCTTAAGATATGAACTACGTAGCTTCAACCTTTACTCACAATATCAGCAAGGATCTGCAGGGGCTTATTACTTTGGTAGATTAACTATTACCCTGTAATGATTTCAACTAACAATTAAGAAGAAGAAGATTATGAAAACATATAAAACTATTATCTTAATTTTTACCGTAGCTCTGGGGCTTTTATCCTGTGAGCAAGAGAGACTAGAACCCGTACTTACTACAGCTGAAGGTGGCGGTACTTTAAGCACCTATCTAGCATACACGATTGAATCTACTGACCCAACAGGGTCAAACGTTTATGGCAGGGTTGTTTTTTACAAGACAACCTTAGACCAAACTTTGGTTCAGGTTTCCTTGTATAATACAGTAGACGGCTTAATGCACCCTGCACTTATTCTAGATGGCGCTATTGGTACAGAAACCACTACCGTAACAACTTTAGATACTGTAGACGGATCTACTGGTGAATTTGCATCAAGTAAGTTTTTCGTGATTACCGATGAGTCTTATTATGACGCTATCGAGACCATGGATGCTCACATAAACATTTACTTAAGCCCTACCGACGATACTATTGTAGCGTCTAGTGATTTAGGCTTAAACGCAGAACCTGTGGAATCAAATTAAACTTAAACTTTTTAACTTAAAACACATATTATTATGAAAACATTAGACAGAAGAGCTTGGTTGAAACGAGGAGCACTTACAGCTGCTGGGGCAATAGCTGCACCGTATTTGAGTTATGGGGCATTTGGTAACGAGCCAGTAACCATAGATGCTCAAGGCAATCTTCCATATACTCCTTTTTTTAAAGAGTATTTGCCTTATGAAGTAGACAAACCTGTTGAACTTCTAGCAAAATTAAACGCCAATGAGAACCCTTACGGACCATCTCCTATGGCAGTTACCGCTATGCAAAAATATGCGCCAAAAGGTAACCGATATGCCTGGAAGGAGTTATATACACTAATAGATAAAATTGCAGTATTAGAAGGAGTTGAAGCCGAAACTATTATGATGGGGCCTGGTTCTTCTGACCTTTTAGAAAAAACTGCGATGGTATTTTTCCAAAATGGAGGAAATATTGTTTCTGCGGATCCTGCATACATGTCATTGATAAAAGTAGCTGAAGCTACAGGAGCAACATGGAAGCCCATCAAACTAAAAGATGATTGGTCTCATGATTTACCAGCTATGGAAGCTGCAATAGACGCTGACACAAAATTGGTATACATCTGTAACCCGAACAACCCTACGGGAAGTATGACAGACCACGAAGAACTTGTTGATTTTTGCTCTAGGGTTTCTGAAAAAGTTCCAATTTTTGTAGATGAAGCCTATTTAGGATTTTTAGATGATGCTGCCAAAAAAAGTATGGTATCTCTAATAAACGAAGGTAAAAATGTAATGATTGCACGTACTTTCTCTAAAATTCAAGGTATGGCCGGCTTACGTGTAGGTTATATGGTTGCTCAACCAGAAACATTGGCTATCATTCAAAAGATAACAAGAGGTGGTATGGGTATTTCATTACCATCAGTTTATGCTGCAATGGCAAGTATGGATGATATTGAATTTTCAAATAAAACAAGAAAATTGAATTCTGAATGTAGAGAGTATGTTTATTCTGTATTAGACGGAATGGGCTATAGCTATGTACCATCATCTACAAGCTTTATAATCTTTCCTATTGAAATGGAAGGAAAAGCATTCTTAGAAAAAATGACCGCAGAAGGTGTTGGTGTTCGTGCTTTCAATATTATGGACAAAAACTGGTGCCGTGTTAGTATGGGTACTATGGAAGAAATGAAACTTTTTGGTGCTGCCTTACAAAAAGTACTGGCTTAAAATTATGCAATGCCCCCAGAGAGTCGGTTTTTATAGTCAATTGCCTTGATATTTTAGACGCTGGCTCTCAACGGGTTATTCAACCCTTTTTACCTACTCATATCAATAACTCTTAAACTAATCTCCCTATGAATTTCGCCCTTCAAAATACGCTAGAACTATTACTCATTATTGGTCTAGGGTTACTATTACAGAAAAAAGTAGCGAAGCAAGACCTTAAAGGTGTAAAAGTTATTATTCTAAGTGTTGCCTTACCAGCCGTAATTTTTGTTGCGCTTTTAAAAATAAAATTAGATAGTTCTTTATTGATATTCCCCTTGCTTGCTCTAGCATTTAACCTAGTTATGTTACTAGCATCAAAATATCTTCTGAACACAACCTTATCTAAAGAAGAAAACTCAAAAAAACGAACTATAATGATGCTGATGCCTTCTTTGGCACCAGGTCTATCATGCTTCCCTTTCATTGCCATTTATTTAGGCGATGATTCTGTAGCACTAGCTGCTCTTGCTGATGTTGGAAATAAAATTTTTGTTCTTATACTGCTTTATATGGTTGCCATGCATTGGTATCAAAAAAGAGCTATAAAAGATTTACAAACCTCAACCTCTAACAAACTAAAGGGATTAGGTTTAGCGCTTATAAAAGAACCTATTAATTTGGTTATAATCGTTGGTCTCTTACTTCTATCCTTTGGGTTCAATTTAGAATCTTTACCATTGTTCGTACAAAATACTGCATTACATATTAAAGTAATCATGACCCCTCTTATCCTATTGTTCATAGGCATGGCGGTACGTATAAAATCTGGAGAATTTGGATTGATTCTCTCTCTTTTAACAAGAAGAGCAGGAATTACATTCTGTCTATCCGCTGTTTTCATTTTATTATTTCCGGCCCTATCGGCACCATTGGTACTTTTACTAATAGTATTCCCACAAAGCTCATGTAGTTTTTGGCCATTTGCACATATGAGTGCCATTAGTTCTATGGAAGAAAATGACAAACAGGACAAACCAACCTTTGACATCAACTTTGCTGTAAATGTTTTAGCATTGTCTTTACCGTTTTCAACTATGTTAGCTATTGGTATATTCTCTTTTAGTGATTTCTTTATCAATCCTACAATTTTACTCTTAATAGGCTTTGGTATGGTTACCGTTTCCTTTATCCCATATATAATTGAGAAAGTAAAGAAAAATAAAGAAGCAGAATTGTCCGGTCAGTTCAACACTTACGTAGGAATTGATTCACAAACTTCAGAGGAAAGCTAGTTTAAAAAAATAACTTCCTTAAATTTATCAAAAAAAATAAAACATGACCATTGGTATCCCCAAAGAAGTTAAGAACAACGAAAATCGTGTAGGTATGACTCCTGCCGGTGTATTTGAACTAACCAAAAACAACCATATCGTTTATGTGCAATCCGGTGCAGGAGATGGCAGCGGATTTTTTGATAATGACTACAAAAAAGCGGGTGCGCTTATTTTAGACACCATTGGCCAAGTTTATGGTATTAGTGAAATGATTGTAAAGGTCAAGGAACCTATGGCTGAAGAGTATGATCTGGTGCAGCCCGATCAAATCATTTTCACGTACTTTCATTTTGCATCTAGCGAACCATTAACCAAGGCAATGATAGAAAGTAAGTCTATTTGTATTGCTTACGAAACCGTGGAAGATGAAGATGGCACCTTACCTCTTTTAACGCCAATGTCCGAAGTTGCAGGAAGAATGGCAATTCAGCAAGGTGCTAAATATCTAGAGAAACCTGCAAAAGGCAGAGGTGTTCTATTAGGCGGTGTACCTGGTGTTGCTCCTGGCAAAGTTCTTATTTTAGGTGCTGGAGTAGTTGGTGTACAAGCAGCAAAAATGGCTGCTGGCCTTGGTGCTCAAGTAACTGTTTTAGATATTAATATGAAACGTCTGAGGTATATAAATGATGTTATGCCTCCTCATGTAATAACCGAGTTTTCTAACGAATTCAATATCCGAAAGTACATAAAAACACATGACCTTATTATTGGTGGTGTTCTTTTAAAAGGAGCAAAAGCACCTAATCTTATTACTAGAGATATGCTAAAAGAAATGAGACCAGGAACCGTTATTGTAGATGTTGCAGTAGACCAAGGTGGCTGCGTAGAAACTACGAGACCTACAACTCATGAAGATCCTATTTATATTATTGATGATGTTGTACATTACTCTGTAGCAAATATGCCCGGAGCCGTACCTTACACATCTACCGTAGCACTTACTAACGTTACATTACCGTACGTATTAAAGTTAGCGAATTTAGGATGGGCAACTGCCACTGATAAAGACCCAGCGCTAAAGAAGGGACTAAATATTATTAATGGAGAAGTAGTTTATGACGGAATAATGGAAGCTTTCTAAAAAAGTTATTTCCTGAATACAACATAATTTAAAAAAAAAAAACGGTCTCCTATAAAGAGACCGTTTTTCAATTATAAAATGAGAAGCTTTTCTTATCGTTTTGCAACTTCAATTGGAATACGATATACAATACCTTTTTGGAAAGTACCTTTTGATAATTTTTCGTAATCAATAGCTCCTTTCAAATAGGTTCTTAGTGCTTCGTTTTCTGTTTCGATAGAAAGAATTTTTAAATAATTCCCTTCATCAACAGCAACTCTAACTTCTGCTTTAGAGCCTCTAATTTCATTTGGAATTACGTTATCACTTAGCATCTCATAAATTTGAGAAGTAAGCAATTGTAAAGCTTTTGGCTGATGTGATTCTGGAGTGCCGGCAAATGCATAGCCTATGTTCAACGCCATCATCACCATAAGTGCATAAACTGATTTTTTCATGATATTTTGTTTTGTTTTGCTAATTCAGATAACTAATTCATATTAAAGATAACACAATGTAAAGCCTTGATATTGTTAATTTAATAAATTTTAACACTACAAAACAGTAATGTCATAAAATAGAGGTAAAAACTAACGAAACCTCAGCTTTTTACCCTAAAGCCTTTCCATGTAAGGCAAGACTGGATAAAAAAACTCTTTATTTAGAACAAAAAAAGAGGGATGAACCGCATGGTTCATCCCTCTTTAAAATTTATAAAAAGTGTAAGAGCCTAGCTCAATACTTCTTTTACGATATCAGCCGCTTCTTGAAACTGAACTGCAGAATGTACTGCTAAACCAGAATTATCAATGATTTCTTTTGCAATTTCTGCGTTAGTACCTTGCAATCTAACAATGATAGGAACTTTAATAGCGTCTCCCATATTCTTGTAAGCTTCTACAATACCATTTGCAACACGGTCACAACGTACGATTCCACCAAAAATATTAACTAAAATTGCTTTAACACCTTCATCCTTTAGAATGATACGGAAAGCTTCTTCTACTCTTTTAGCATCAGCTGTACCACCAACATCTAAAAAGTTAGCTGGCTCACCACCTGCCATTTTGATTAAATCCATTGTGGCCATTGCCAATCCGGCTCCGTTTACCATACAGCCAACATTTCCATCTAAATCAACATAATTTAGACCTAATGCTCCAGCTTCAACTTCAATTGCATTCTCTTCACGTAAATCACGCATTTCTGCATATTGCTTTCTACGGTAAAGTGCGTTGTCATCAATAGATACCTTAGCATCTACAGCCATAATCTTATCATCTGATGTTTTCAACACAGGGTTGATTTCAAACATACTAGAATCGCTCTCTACATACGCTTTATACAAGGCAGTAACAAATTTTGTCATTTCCTTGAATGCCGTACCAGAAAGACCTAAATTAAAGGCTATTTTTCTAGCTTGAAATCCTAAAAGACCTGTAGAAGGGTCTATCTCTTCGGTAAAAATAAGTTCAGGAGTGTTTTCTGCAACCTCCTCAATATCCATTCCACCTTCTGTAGAATACATAATCATGTTTCTACCTGTACCTCTGTTCAATACAACAGACATGTAAAACTCTTTAGTTTCACTATCTCCTGGGTAGTATACATCTTCGGCAACTAAAACTTGGTGTACTTTTTTACCCGCAGCAGATGTCTGTGGGGTAATCAAGTTCATTCCTATGATATTTCCTGCAATTTCTTCTACTTCTTTAAGGTTTTTGGCCAATTTTACGCCTCCACCTTTACCTCGACCACCTGCATGCACCTGGGCCTTTATAACGTGCCAACCGGTTCCGGTCTCTGCCGTTAACTGTTTTGCAGCCTCAACCGCTTCCTTTGGATTATGGGCCACGATACCGCGCTGAATGCGCACACCGAAACTGGCTAAAATCTCTTTTCCTTGGTACTCGTGAAGATTCATATATTAAGGTATATTTAGATTCAGAAGCAAAAATAGCAAACACAAAGGATTTAGACTAATGAAATATGGAGTTAGTTGCAAGCAAAGAAAATCTTAGTTGAGAAAAATTAGCCTAAAACCAATGTAAAATAATCAAAAACACCATTATTATTAACCTAACACATAGGCCTCTAACCCATAAGATAGAGCTCTAAAGATTGAAGTCCTCAAAATCTAACGGGTCAAAATTTTTGAAATTCCCGTTCATTTCTATCGTCTTTTTGGTGCGATTTACTTCGCTTAACATAGAAATGGTTGAAATTAAATGAGATTTCATAAATAATAATCGGTCTCGTTCACTTGGCATTTGCAGCAATTGGTATTCTTGATTGAACGAAAGCCCCATCTTATGAACCAATACATAACTATTGAACTTCTCTAATGGCAACGGGGTATAAGGCACTCCCATTAGCTCATATAATTCATGTATTTTATCTAATACTTCTTGCTTTATCTCTTTTTCAGCATCATTTACACTGTCTAGAAACTGAATGGTACCGCCGGCATAGAGTTTCCCTTTCATTTGTTTTTCAAAACTAAGAATACGGAAAACTTGGCGTGCTACACAGGTTACATCCATCTCACCATTATCATATGTGTTCACTATCTCTACCAATTGCACCTCTGTACCATAGATCATATTATCATTAATATAAACTGGAATACCAAAGGTAACCGCCTCTTTTCTACAGTCCACTATTAACTGCTTATAGCGATCTTCGAAAATATGCAGGGGTACTGTTTCACCTGGAAAAAAAATAGATTGTAAGGGTAATAATGCCAGCTTCATAATGTGAAATTTGGTCTAAAAATACAACTGAATTGACTAACCACAAACTTATTTTAAAACCTTGTTTGTTTTAAAAATAACAATTTGTTGTATTTTTTATATTTGTGGTTGATTTTTTGCCCATATGGGATTAACGGATTAAATTTGTATCAAATACCGAAGGATATGAATAATGCCGATTTGCTAAATATAGCAAAAACCTATGGAGATCCCGTTTACGTTTACGATTCGGAAAAAATAATTTCTCAGTTTCAGAGACTTACGAGCGCTTTTAGTAGCGTAAAGAAATTGAAACTTAACTATGCTGCAAAGGCATTATCCAACATTGCCATACTTAAGCTAATGAATAGTTTAGGCAGTGGTTTGGATACTGTTTCTATACAAGAAGTTCAATTAGGATTACTTGCTGGTTTTAAACCAGAATCAATAATCTTCACCCCTAACGGTGTTTCTCTAGAAGAAATAGAGGAAGCATCTAAATTGGGCGTTCGTATTAATATAGACAACCTTTCTATTCTAGAACAATTTGGTAGTAAGCATCCAGATGTACCTGTTTGTATTCGTATCAACCCGCATGTTATGGCAGGTGGGAACGCGAATATCTCAGTAGGTCATATTGACTCTAAGTTTGGTATTAGTATACACCAGATTCCGCATTTGTTGCGTATTGTTAATGTTACCAACATGAACATAAACGGTATACATATGCATACCGGAAGTGATATTTTAGATATTGACGTTTTTCTATACGCTTCTGAAATACTTTTTGATACCGCTAAAAACTTCAAAAACCTAGATTTTATTGATTTTGGAAGCGGATTTAAAGTTCCTTATAAAGAAGGTGATATTGAAACCAATGTTGAAGAGTTGGGTAAAAAATTAGGTACTCGTTTTAACGAGTTTTGTAAAGAATATGGCAAACAACTTACTTTGGCTTTTGAACCAGGGAAATTCTTAGTTAGTGAAGCAGGTAACTTTCTTGCAAAAGTAAATGTGGTTAAACAAACTACTTCTACCGTTTTTGCTAGTATAGATTCAGGTTTTAACCACTTGATCAGACCTATGCTTTATGGAGCTACTCATAGAATTTTGAACATTTCTAACCCTAGTGGCAGAGAGCGTTATTATTCTGTTGTAGGTTATATATGCGAGACCGATACTTTTGCCAGCAACAAGAGAATTAACGAAATAAGTGAAGGAGATATTCTTTGTTTTAAAAACGCAGGTGCTTATTGCTTTACTATGGCCAGTAATTACAACTCAAGATTTAGACCTGCAGAGGTTCTATGGCATGAGGGTAAAGCCATATTAATTAGGGAACGAGAGACTTTTGAGGATCTTACTAAACATCAAATAGATGTTAAAAATCTCTTTTCTCAGAAGAAGGAAAAAGCTTTAGCAAAATAAACTTGTCACATTTTCGTTAGTTTTGGTACATTAGTTGGACTAATACCGCAAAAATCAAGATGAAAATACCCGCCACATACCCTTTAAAATTTGCTCTATTTCTATTTATAGGACTTACAGCTACAAACATTAGTGCCCAAGAGGTTAAATGGTTGAGTTGGGATGAAGCAGCTGAATTGGTAGCTACCGAAAAGAATCCGAAGAAGATTTTTATAGATGTCTATACAGATTGGTGTGGATGGTGTAAAAAAATGGACAAGGATACTTTTCAAGATTCTCAAGTAGCCGCTTACATGGCCGATAATTTTTACATGGTTAAGCTAGATGGCGAAGGCAAGGACCCTATTGATTTTAAAGGAAAAACCTATAAATTTATTCCATCAGGAAAAAAAGGGTATCATGAATTTGCTGCTGCACTTATGCAAGGCAGAATGAGTTATCCAACCACTATTTTTTTAGATGAAGAAATGAATATGCTTTCTCCGGTACCTGGCTATCAGAAACCAGAGCCTTTCTTAAATATCGCTAAATACTTTGGCGACAATATTTATAAAGATCAAGACTGGAAAACCTATACCGGCGAAGGAAAATAAGATGCTATAATAAGACATTACGAAGCCCGATATCATTCAAATGATATCGGGCTTTTTTTTATGATTCAAAAGCTAGATTACTCTATTCTTCTTGTATTCGTTTTTACTTTTGAGTACTTTCATTCTACCAAAGCAAATTTCCAGTTCAAAAGTTCATGAAAACATTCTTAATCACCTTAATTGCAAGTCTCGCCCTTCTTTCCTGCGCAGACAAAAATAATGCTCCTTTTAAATTGGAAGACGGAGTTTCTTTAGAACTGGCAAACTATAGAAAAAGCCAAATTTCCGATATAAACTATCAACTAGATTTTAATATCCCGAAAGACAGAAATTCGCCTATACCCGCCAAATTAGTTCTAAATGTAGAAATTTCTAATCTAGAGGCTCCGTTGTATCTAGACTTTAAAGAAAAAACTGCCAACTTAAAATCTATTGTGGCCAACAACAAAAAGATTACCGTTGTTCATGAAGAAGAACATATTATAATTGCAGCTAAGTACCTTAATATTGGCGAAAACACTATAGAAATTGAATTTATTGCCGGTGAATCATCTTTAAACAGAAACGACACCTATCTCTATACACTTCTAGTTCCGGACAGAGCCCGAACCCTTTTCCCTTGTTTTGACCAACCCAATCTAAAAGCTACTTACTCCTTAGATATTACCGCACCAAAAGATTGGGCAGTACTTTGCGGTGCTCCAGAAGTTAATAAAGAAGAAATTGAAGGTTTTACCAAACATCATTTTGGCAAAAGTGATCAAATGAGCACGTACTTGTTCTCTTTTGTTGCTGGCGAATTTGAAACTACCCACCAAAATCCGGGTAAGTTTGATATGAAAATGCTTTACAGGGAAACCAATGAGGATAAGATTGCCTTTAGTACAGATACCATTTTTAATCTTCATCAACAATCAATATCCTTTTTAGAAGATTATACCGACCACAAATTCCCTTTTCAGAAACTAGATTTTGCAACTATTCCCGGGTACCAATATGGTGGCATGGAACAGGTGGGTGCCGTTCAATACAAAGAAAGTACTCTGTTCTTGGATGAAACATCTACTGAAAATCAAAAACTACAAAGGGTAAAACTTATAGCTCATGAAACAAGCCACATGTGGTTTGGAGATTTGGTAACTATGGATTGGTTCAATGATGTTTGGATGAAAGAAGTCTTCGCTAATTTTATGGCCGATAAAATAGCTAATCCGGTTTTCCCGGAAATTAATCACGACCTCGCTTTTATGACCACGCACTACCCTAGGGCATATGGTGAAGACAGGACCAGAGGGTCTAATCCTATTCGCCAAGAATTAGACAATCTAAAGAATGCCGGTTCCCTCTACGGAAGTATTATCTACAGCAAAGCACCTATAATGATGCGACAACTAGAAGCCGCTTTAGGCAAAGAGGCTTTTCAAAAAGGGGTTCAAAAATATATTAAGACCTACAGTAACAGTAATGCTACGTGGAACGACTTAATTGCCCTATTTGTAGAAAATACAGACGTGGATATTGAAAAATGGAGTGAGGTTTGGGTAAACGGTCCCGGTCGCCCTATATTCCACGAACAAATAGTGTACGATTCCAATGAAAGAATAATGTCTTTTACCATAAGTCAAACTGCAGAAGATGATAGTTACCGGGTTTGGCCCCAAACTTTTGACATAACTCTGGTCTACAAAGATAGTTTGCAGAACATTGCAGTTGACATGAAAGGGAGTAGCGTTGAACTTAGCGCAGCAGTAGGAAAATCAAAACCCTTATCTATTATCTATAATTCCAATGGCATGGGTTATGGCGTTTTCCCCATGTACGATATAGAAAGCCAAGAAACTCCTGAAATTAAAGATGATATTACGCGCGGCTACATATACATTAATAGTTATGAAAGTGCATTAAACGGTTTAATTAAGCCCGAAACTATACTAGAATTCTACCGCGAAAGCTTAGCTACTGAGAAAAACGAGCTTTTGACCAATCTACTTTCTGGTTACATTAGCAACCTTTTTTGGAAATACCTTTCTCCTGAAGAAAGAATAAAATACCAACCTCTTCTTGGAGACATGCTTTGGTCTCAATTACAGATGGAGATACCTGCTAACATAAAGAAAACGTTGTTTTCTACTTTTCGTTCAATTGCTTTTTCTAAAAAATCAATTACCCAATTGTATAGCGTTTGGCATAAAGACCATATCATACCTAATTTAAAGCTCAACCAAAATGATTATACTAAAATGGCTATGAGTTTGGCTCTGTTCAATCATACGGACTATGAGAACATTTTACAAGAAGCCAAGGAAGATATTAAAAACCCTGATGATTTGACGGAGTTTAATTTTCTAATCCCTTCGTTATCAAATGATTTAGCTGTTAGACGGGAGTTTTTTGAATCACTTAAAGACAAGAAAAACAGACAGAGAGAATCTTGGGTATTAAGCGCATTAAGTAATCTAAATCATCCATTAAGAGACGAAGAAAGCATTAAAAACTTAAGAACAAGTCTAGACATGTTAGAGGAAGTTCAAAAAACAGGTGATATTTTCTTTCCTAAAGGATGGCTTAATAATACCATCGGTAAACATACATATGCCGAAGCTTATACTATTTTAAATGATTTCCTAAAAGATAACCCCAATTTAGAACCGACTCTATTGAGTAAATTATTGCAAGCGTCCGATGATTTATATAGGGTGCATACTTTTAGCGAAAAAGAAGATTCAGTTCCTGCCAAGTAGCATTTGATTTTAAGAGTATATCAAGTAACAAAAAAGAGCACTCTAAGAGCGCTCTTTTTTGTTATTTGAAGATAATTAATATCTATCTACTGTAATTAGGTGATTCCTTAGTAATAGTTACATCGTGAGGATGACTTTCGTTAATACCACTTGCTGTAATCTTAACAAAACGGCCATTCTCTTTTAATGCGTTGATGTCTTTAGCACCACAGTAACCCATACCTGCACGAAGACCACCAACAAACTGGTGAATACTCTCATATAATTCTCCTTTGTATGGTACACGACCTACAATACCTTCTGGAACTAGTTTCTTAATATCATCTTCTACATCTTGAAAATACCGGTCTTTACTACCTTCTTTCATAGCTTCAACAGAGCCCATACCACGGTATGACTTAAATTTTCGGCCTTCATAGATGATAGTTTCACCTGGAGATTCTTTGGTTCCCGCAAGAAGAGAACCTAACATAACGGTATCCGCACCAGCTGCAATAGCTTTTGGAATATCACCTGTATAGCGAATTCCTCCATCGGCAATTACCGGAACACCAGAACCTTTAATCGCTGCTGCTACTTCTAACACAGCGGAAAACTGTGGAAAACCAACCCCTGCAACAATACGAGTAGTACAAATAGAACCTGGACCAATACCAACTTTTACGGCATCTGCACCGGCTTCTACTAAATATTTAGCTGCCTCACCTGTTGCAATGTTACCTACAATAACTTCTAAATCTGGAAATTTCTTTTTAACTGCCTTCAAAACAGTAACCACACCTTTAGTATGACCATGTGCCGTATCAATAACAACAGCATCAACACCTGCATTTACTAGAGCCTCTGCCCTATCTACTGCATCTGGCGTAACACCAATGGCCGCAGCAACACGTAACCTACCGTAGGTATCCTTGTTAGCCATAGGCTTTTGGGTCAATTTTGTAATATCTCTAAAAGTGATAAGACCTACTAATTTATAGTTCTTATCGACTACCGGAAGTTTTTCAATTTTATTTTCTTGAAGAATATCTTCGGCTTGGGCCAATGAAGTACCCTCACTTACCGTAACCAAATTCTTAGTGGTCATTACTTCAGAAATTGGACGGTCATTATTTTTTTCAAAACGAAGGTCTCTGTTGGTAACAATACCAATTAATTTTCCTTCGCCATCTACTATCGGAATTCCACCAATGCTAAATTCTTTCATATTCGCTTTAGCATCACGAACAAAAGAATTTAATGGTAAAGTAACAGGATCTATGATCATACCACTTTCTGCACGTTTTACTTTACGCACCTTTACCGCTTGCTGAGCAATGCTCATATTTTTATGAAGAACACCAATACCTCCTTCTTGCGCAATGGCAATAGCCATTCGCGATTCTGTAACCGTATCCATAGCAGCTGATACAACTGGTACGTTTATAGTAATATTACGTGTGAATTTGGTTTGAATATTAACTTCTCTGGGGAGTACTTCAGAAAAGGCAGGGACTAGAAGTACGTCATCATAAGTGAGACCTTCTCCAACAATTTTATTCAGGTGAGCTTCCATAGCAATTAATGATTTAATTGCGTGCAAATGTAGTGAAATAAATTCGTTATCTCCTTATAATCAATACTCGTTTGCTTCAAAAGGCAATCGTTAAGAAACCACTCACATTCCTCTGCCTAATATCTTTAAATCACATCATAAAAAATACCAATCTATTTTTATACAAAGCGATTTAAAAGTGAGAAACAAAAATCCATCAGAATTTTTAATTTCTATCTTAAAACTCTTTTATAATTTAAATTGAAGCGTTGTATAAAATGTTCTTGGTTCAGACGGAATAATACCTGGCCCCGGGTAGCCGGTAGCTCTTCTAGTAAAATATGAATTATCTAAAAGATTATTAATTCCTGCTTCTAGCTTCAATTTTTTATACGTGTAAGAGAGTGAAAAATCTAAAATATCATAAGCAGGAATTACTCCTTCTATTCCTCTTTGGTTATCATTTACATCTTGTAATGCGTTGGTGGCATCTGTAAATTGATCAGCAAAATAAGTATATTGAAGGCTACCCAAAAGGTTATTATAACCAAAGTTTAACCCTGTCTTAAGGTTGACTTTTGGAATGAACTCTACTTCATTACCTTCCACATTGTTTCGTTCAGAAGAAAGATATTCAGATTTAGTGATTGCTAAATTGGCAAAGTAGTTCAATTTCACTTTTTCCGATTGTGGAAAGAAGGTTTCCTTTAAGCTCCAATTTGCAAAACTTTCCAGACCATGTATAAAAGCAGTTCCAATATTCCCTCTTGCTCTTAATAATTTCCCAGTTGAAACTTCTTCACCAGCCGCATTAACCTGCGTTTCTTCTTTCAATATTTCTCCTAGCCTATTATCATAATAGAGCCCATATACGCTTACATCATACGATAGAATATCTTTAAATCTTCCTCTGGCACCAAAATCTGCAGTAAACCCATCTTCATCTGAAATATTTGGATCTACTTGAAAAGAAGGGTTTACGACTCGTATATCACTGAACGTTACAGAACGGTAATTTTGAGAAAAATTGCCATACAACTCTACACTAGGCGATAGCTTATATGTAGCCCCCAACCCTAACAAAACAAAGGTTCTATCAAAAACCCTATTATCATCTATCTCTCTATTAAGTAATGGGTTACCCGCCAAATCTAAAGTGATCTCTTGGTAACTACCTATACTTTCTGTTTTAATATGTTCCAAACGAAAACCAGGCGTTACCGCTAATTTATCTGAAAGGTTGAAGATGTTCTCCCCGAACAAAGCCACATTAAAGTTCGGAAAATTGAATTGTGACTGTCTTTCGTAATTCGGGAAACTGGTATCGGCAAAATTAAAATCGGCATCCGCGGCTGCAGAGCCCGGTCCTTGCCTTTGGTCGTTATTCGTTTTGTAAATTTTAGAGCCTAATAAAAGGGCAGATTCGGTTCCTGCCAAATTATATCTCGTTAATACCCTGGCTTCAGCTCCCCAATTACTAAAATCATCGATCAATAATTCCCGTGGCTCAGTTATAACATCTTCTTGTGAAACTCTGTTGGTTCTAAAACCCAGTGCTCTACGAGAGGCATTCAAACCGAAAACGTTTAAACTAAAATCTGTCTTTGGAGAAAATGCATGGTTCAAACGAAACGAATATAAGCGCCAATCTACCTCAAACCAGTTTCTATCACGATTACTAAAAGTTGGGTCTTCATAAAATTGGGCATCTGTTAAACCACCTGGCTGCTTCGCTAAATAGTGCAAGAAAGTGGTCTCTAAGCTTACTTTGGTTTTATCGGAAATCTCATACCCCAAATGCGTAAAATAGTTCTTGCTGTTAAAATTTGAATTAGGACGAAACCCATTTCCAGCTTTATAACTCAGATAGGTGTAGTAACTGAATTTACCCACCGTACCACTCAAACTATTGAAGCTTGTAAACAGATCATATGAACCAACGGTTTGGCGAGAAATGAGTTCTATTTCTTTGTTAGGATTTGGTTTTTTAAATTTGAAGTTGATTAAACCTCCAAATTGGCTACCGTATTGTAAAGAAGCTGCACCGCGCACTACTTGAATCTCCTCTAGAGCTTCTGCGGGTGGTGTATAATAACTTTCTGGGTAACCCAGCACATCTGCGCTAATATCATAACCATTCTGACGCGTATTAAAATTAGCTGTTCTGTTAGGGTCCAATCCCCTACCGCCTATATTTAATTGCAAACCAGCATCGCCATTATCATAAATATTAAGCCCAACAACCTGACTATAGATTTGTCTGGCATTGTTGGCGGCAAGGTTCCCCGTAAGGCCTTCCATAAGTACTACCTCTGTTTTTTTACCGGCATAAATAGCAGTACCCTCTACTTTTTTTAATTGTTTTAATGCGAATACTTTTTCTCTTCTCTCGGTTAAAACCACTTCTGAAAGTTGTTGAGATTTTATTCGCTGAAGCTGAACATTGAGATTAAAAGCGGTATCAAATGTTAATTCCTTTTCATATACATCATATTCAAAAGCGAAAACTACTACCGTATACTTACCTCCAGCAATATTAGAGAACTCAAAATTACCATCAGAATCCGTAGTTTTTAGAAGTTGCACCTCTTTTAAATATACTTCTGCATCTTGAACGGGATTTCCCTTTTCATCGGTGACGTTACCAGAAATCGTAATCTGAGAAAAGGCAGAGAACGAGGTTAAGAATACTATGAATATGATACTAAATTCCCTTAATTTCATCAGTAAAAGGTATTATCCAATTTTTATGTTCAAATGACTCCCGCTCTTGGCCAAGGTCAACTTTTGGGTCTATATACGTAGTACTCAACCGCCCATTCAGGGCAACTCGACTATCAACAAATATTTGCACGTTTTTATGTCCGTCTTTTTCAAAATGTCTTTTTAGATATTGAGCATATTCTAAAATAAAATCAGGCTGAAAAGACATTTGTTTTTCTTGAAAAGGCGTCAAAAAATCGGAATTATCCACATAAAACCACTTACCAGAATCTTTGCTAACCACTTTGAATTGGGCGTAACCTGACTTTTCCATCAGCATAACCCGCCATGAAAACCGGTACCCTTCTTCTGTCCAAAATAATTCTCCGGGATAGACCAAATAACGCCAAGGCATTAGCAACTGAATCACAAAAAATAATGAGATTAAAACCAGCTTGGAATTGGTTACCACATTCAGTGGCATAGCTAAGATTCGTTTGTTATCGAATCTATTTTTCTCAATACGAAAAAGACCACTAAAATAAGATAAGAGCTTATGATGGAAAGATGAATCAAAAAATATTAATGTAGAGACTATCATAACATACGGAAACATTCCAATGGGGAATAACACGCGTGTCATTACATGAAAAACAACTACCATGACAAAAGCAAAGGGCCGTGTTTTCTTATACAATAATAAGAATGGAATAGCCAAATCATAACCGGCTCCAAACCAGCTAAAAGCATACTGTACCCATTCTTCATGTAAAAACTGACCTAAAAGCGGAGTATCAAATTTAGATGGCAACCAAATTTTTAAAGGCATAGCCTTAAAAAGCCAATCGGAATTTAGTTTGGCCAGTCCTGCATAAAAATAAACTATGCCCAACATGAGTTTTACACTATTGATAGTCCACGCTGGTATTTTTTGAAATGCCTTTTTAGAATCTTGTTGGGCATCCAAAGAAAAGTAAGCATTGGCAGGCAGAAAAATCATTAGAAAGCTAAGCAGACTAATAAAGTAGTAATGGTTAAGATAGGTGGTCTTGTCCATCAATTCTATATAGGTAAAGCTGATAAAAAAAGTAACGATAGCTACTTTGTACTTATATCCTAAAGTCACAAAAATTGCAGAAAGTCCACAGATAATAAATATGAGGTAGGTGTAGACTCCCAAAGGTTTAACCCATTCAAAACCATAATAAGAGAAGAAAAACTTAGGCTGAACGTATAATTTTTCAATCCATCCGTAGCTCCAAAATCTTACAATACTCAGCAACATCATTACACCAAATAAAATGCGAAAGACCGCCAAAGGGGCGGCCTCTATAGGGGCTGTAATATGTTTGCCAATGAAATGGTTCATTTTCTAGTCGCCATCCGCATCAACAAAATCAATACTTACGCTCATAGCAGAAACCATATCTACTTTTAACATAGGAACAATGCGCTGCACCTCATCGTACGCCAATAGCATATTAGTTGGCGGCACATTATTTTCAATTTCCTTTCGGAAAGGTGCCAATGCTTCAACTTTAGTTTTAGCTAAATCAAATTGATCATTAATCAATTTTGTCAAATCATCACCATCCTTAATCGTGTTCAATGCATCTAAATAAGATGCTAAGCTTTCTCCTGAAGTACTCTTACCGTAGTGTACACCATTAAAGAAATCTTGTACAGCTTCAAAACCCTCTAAGAAAAGTATGTTAGAAACATCTGCTTTATAATAAGCTTCTACATTTTGAGGAAGTACGTTTTCAGAAAAAGCACCTACAGGGATTCCCATTTTACCAGCTCTCAAAAACTTCTCATAGTAAAAAACATAGTCGTTTATAAAACGATCCACAGATGCTGTTGAAGATGCTCCATCGTTTGCTACAAAAGTATCTCTATACCCTGAATTCCATTCAGCAAGCACTCCCGTGGTAAGACCTTCCATATCAGCAATAACATCACCTGTATAGGAAATTAGGCTTTCCTTGTCAGTTCCATTATATTTTGCAACAATGTCTTCGTCAGTATCTCCCAGTCCATTAATTAAATAACCTAAAGCAGGGAAACCTTTTGCATCTCTATTAGAAGCAAGAGCAAGGTCATAAGTTCCCGAGGTTACAAAACCATCTATTTTAGGCCCATCAGTAGGGTAGATATTCATGTTTAAACGTAAGCCAACCGTTTCGGCTGGGCCTATTTCAAACATAGAAACCCGTTGCCACATTTTATAAGCGGATAACCAAGATGTTCTAAAAGCTACAAGGTTAACTTCACTAGCATCTCCTTTGAAGGTATCAAAAGCAGTTTGCAAACCAGACATTTCACTAGAAAACGCTTCGTAAGAAGGTATGATTATATTATCTGCCCAATTGGTTAGCATTGAGCCACGCTCAAAACTCACTTCTTCTGGTTCTGGATCTACAACATCATCTGTAACATCACTTCCACTACTATCGGAGCTACATGCCCATATCATTGTCGCCACAGTAAAAATGGCAAGAAACCTCTTCATAGCTTATTTTTATTTATTCTAATTAAGCAAAAGTATAAAAAGCAGCCTGTTATTTCCTAACAGATGCTGCTTTTTTTTCAACACTTAAAATTTAATTCTATACAAGTAAGGTTACTCACCGGCTTGCGCAACAGTAAAACCGAATCGTTCTGCGATATCTTCACAAATCTCATCGATAGTTTCTGCTTCAACATCCCATAGTCCGTTTACGCCATCTTCCATTAATTCTTCTAAAAGCTCATCGGACTCTTCCTTTGAAAAATAAGGAGCGTCAGTACCCGGTTTGCGTGTAAAACGTAAACTATAGATAAAACCATAAGCTTCAGACAGTGCATGAAAAGCACTCGCATAATTAGGTACTGCATCTGCTAAAGTTGCTTTTGCACGTTGCATATAAAATACACCCCTAACGGCAGGTACTAAAGATATTTTCTCTCTAATAATCTCTGCTTGAGCATCACGAACATCATAATCTCCGGCCACGATAGCCGCACGACCTAACTTAAAGGCTTGGAAAATTTCATCTGCAATACCTGCAAAATCAGGATCTTCTTCTAACTTCCCTATGTATTCATTTAAAAAGCTATCCGCACCTAAATCTGCATTAGGATTGGAAGCATCAGCATTAAGTCCATAAATGTAGCCATAAGCCTCATCCCATTTATGTTCCATGTTGGTATAGGATTTATCTTCTAATACTGTTCCTGCATCATTGTCTTCACGACTAGAACCTTCATCCAAAACCGCTGTACTCAAGTAATTGTTTAATGCTTGATCAGTCATCAAAGCACCTATTAAACCTTTTGCAAATAATTGGTTGTATTCAAGACCTTGTGCATTGATGTAACGTGTTTTTTCACCATCGGCCAATTGACCAGCTACACCTGCCTCAGCAGTAACATTCCAATTTGTAAAAACATTATTTACTTGACCATCTATCCATGATTCAAAATCAGCACGGATCAATGCTTGATCCGTAGCATTGGTAGAAAAGTAATCTACCGAAGCAGCAGTTTTACTCCGAAGATTTTTATCTGAAGCATTTAAATCTGCATCTTCAAAATCTGCAGCACCTTCTTCATGTGCATATATTGATTTTAATGTTTCTGCCGTATTGGTATTGGTAGTAAGAGCTCCCAAAAATTCTTGAGCCATTAAAATACGAGTGGTTTGACCTCCAAAGCTTACAGTAGTCTCTCCATTTCTTTCAAAAGTATAACTAGCAGGATTATCTATTACGATAGCTTCATCCATTTCTGTTCCTGTTGCGTCATCATCTGAACTACACGATGCTAGAAAAACTACCGAACTAATGGCTAATGTAAAAAGGACTCTTCTCATTATATAATTATTGTTTATTTAGACTTGATTTAAATAAAGCGCAAAACTAATACATGAAGTTTAGCTACGCAAAATTATTCTTATTAAATCTAAATAATATTACAATCAATAAATTTTAAACAGTGATTATATCATCCTTTTCGACAAGAATTTCAATCAATCTATTCACTATTTATAATTAATCTAAATAAAAATACTATTTTTGATTTATCATATCGGGTGAGGTTCTTTCTCTAACCACAAAGAGTTTGCCCAATGTTGCTAACCCCAGATTAATTAAAAATTACACTATGGACGATATCAATCCAATTTACCACAACCCTTTTGGCGTAGCATTCCAGTGGAAGAGAAATACTTTAAAGGACGTTAGAAAAATACAGATAGTTTTTAGGGATACAGGTCTACTCTTGACTAGAAACGAGCTGGAAAAGTTTCAGAAAAATATTGAATGTACCATGAACAGCAACACGCCGTGTGCTGATTGTAACCAGCATGATACTTGCAGGTCATTACTTTTAGATACACCTGCCCCACAAATAACTTTAGCTATGAACTTAACGGAACTAAACGCAGTTCAGGATTTGGTAGAAGGCACTTTGTTTCAATTGAATTTGGACACCTACTTGAACAAAATGTGTAATGGACAGGATGATTAATGGTACTTTGAAAAAAGCTCCGTAGCCTTGTTATAAGCGGCTTCAAAAACCATCCAATTAACACCGGAATCTGCTTTTTCTGCAGTAAAATACGAAAGCATTTTCTCGGTAGGCATGTTACCGGTTAATTCGTCTTTTGCCATAGGGCAACCTCCAAATCCTTGAACGGCCCCATCAAACCTACGACAGCCGGCTTTGTAAGCAGCATCTACCTTTTCATGCCATTTGGTAGGTGTTGTATGCAAATGAGCACCAAATTCAATATCTGGATATCTTGGAATTAATTGTGAAAAGAGGTATTCAATTACTTCTGGTGTTGATGACCCTACCGTATCTGAGAGCGAAAGAATTTTAGCTCCCATTCCGCTTAATTTTTCGGTCCACTCCCCTACTATATCTACATCCCATGGATCACCATAAGGGTTACCAAAACCCATAGATATATAGGTCACTACCTCTTTACCAGAAGCATCGGCAATATTGAGTATTTCCTGAAGGGTTTCTACAGATTGATCAATGGTCTTATGCGTATTCCGCATCTGAAAATTCTCGGAAATAGAAAAAGGGTATCCTAAATATTGAATCTCAGGATGCTCGGAAGCATCTTCTGCTCCCCTAACATTAGCCACAATACTTAGCAGTTTGCTATTTGTTTTTGAAAGTTCCAACTTTGAGAGTACCTCAGCGGTATCTACCATCTGCGGAATAGCCTTTGGAGAAACAAAACTCCCAAAATCTATTGTATCAAAACCACAGCCTAACAAAGCCTGAATGTATTTTACCTTTTCATTGGTAGGTATGAAAGGTTTAATGCCTTGCATGGCATCTCTAGGACATTCAATAACCTTAACCTTTTCCATCATGAAAATTAAATTCTAAGTAGGCAGTTTCAGCTACCCTTTTAACTACTCAAAATTAACATTAATTATCCGATACTAGAATATAGACTGCAATACCAACAAAGACAATGATTTGCAGCCACTTTAAATAAATACCGGCTGCAGAGTTTTCTTTAAAATACACGGAAATACTCCCTGATAGGAAAGCTATCATGCTAAAAATAATAAAGGATATAAACATAAATAGCAGTCCAAGAACGTAAAACTGCACCATGGTACTTATCTCTTCGCTAAAAAGGAAACCAGGAAAGAATGCCAGAAAAAATATGGTCACTTTTGGATTTAGCACGTTCATTATAAAACCTTGCTTAAACAATTGCCCAAGTCCTTTTTTAGGTACAGCCCCTTCTGTTAAATCCAAATCACCACTGCTTTTAAAGACCTTGTATGCAAGATATAAGAGGTAAATAGCACCCAAAACTTTAATGCCCATAAAGAGCGCCTCACTCTCTCTTATAATTATAGATACCCCAAAAGCCAATAAACTGGTATGCACTAAGCAACCAGAAATAAGACCGGCTGTAGTTGCTAACCCATATTTCTTACCATTTACAAGACTTTGCATTAACACATAAATGTTGTCTGGACCGGGCGAAACGGACAAAGCCATAGTGGCCAACATAAAAGTGTAAAGTATTTCGTAATTAATTGTACCCAAATTCCGTTCTATTTTAAGTATAAATCATAGGTTCCAAAATTTTCTTCTGGAAACCTCAATGAGTGCACTAAAGTAAGTACTCTTTTTTATATCTTGTCACAAATTCAGGTTTCAACAAAATTCATTTTTTTATGTTCTGAGTTTTTAGCTGGTCGCAATTTCCCCTCCTGTTAGGCCATAAGAGTAATTGCATCACAAAAAAATAAATGACATGAAACAAAGTCACATTACATTCACTTTGAGTTTAGTTTTGGTAGCGCTTCTTTTAGTAGCCTTTGAAATCAGAAGTGAAACTAAACCAATATCAGAAACCTTCATGCAGAAAGATAGCCTGTTACGCCATGTAGTGTTGTTTAAGTTCAAACCAGAAACTTCAAAAGAAGATATCAAAAAAGTTGAGGAAGCATTTACTGCGCTTCCCTCAAAAATTCCGCAAATAGTTAGTTATGAATGGGGACTGAACAACAGCCCTGAAGGTTTAAACGAAGGTTTTACCCATTGTTTTTTCCTGACTTTTGAAAGCGAAGAAGACCGTGCTATTTACTTACCTCATCCAGACCACAAAGCGTTTGGTGAAGTTTTGACTCCACATCTAGGTGGTGTACTTGTTGTGGACTATTGGGCTAAATAAGAAAATTCTATCTTATAAGCTTATCTAGTTTTCACTACCCTACCTCTTAAGAAGAGCCTTATTTATTCTTTTAATTAAACCTGGTCCTTCGTAGATAAAACCCGTATACAATTGAACTAAATCTGCTCCTGCATCTAACTTCTCTAATGCGTCTTCTTCAGAATGTATTCCGCCCACACCTATAATAGGAAAAGCCTTGTTGCTCTTTTCTGCCAAGAACCGAATTACCTCTGTACTTCTTTTAGTCAGTGGTTTTCCGCTTAATCCACCCATTTCTTTTGTAAGCGATACTTCTGATTTTAAGTTCTCTCTTTCAATGGTGGTATTGGTAGCTATAACGCCGTCAATTTTTGTATCGGCAACGATAGTAATGATATCCAACAACTGGTCATCTGTAAGGTCTGGCGCAATTTTCAATAGAATAGGTTTTTCCTTCTGTTGTTTCTGCAAAGCCAAATTTGTATTTTCTTTTTTCAAATCCAACAAAAGAGCAGTCAAAGGTTCTTTGTCTTGAAGCTCCCGGAGTCCTGGCGTATTTGGAGAACTTACGTTGACCACAAAGTAATCTACATGGTCAAAAAGTGCATTAAAACAGATCAGGTAATCCGAAACGGCATCTTCATTGGGTGTAACTTTATTCTTGCCTATGTTACCTCCAATAAGCACTTTATGCTGTTTTTTTAAACGTTCTACTGCATCCTCTACGCCCATATTATTGAAGCCCATACGATTCACAATAGCTTGATCAGGTTTTAACCTAAACAATCGCTTCTTTGGATTTCCTGCCTGCGGTTTAGGAGTAAGCGTCCCTATCTCTATAAAACCAAAACCAAAGTTGGATAATTCATTATAGAGTTTAGCATCCTTATCAAAACCAGCCGCTAGGCCTACCGGATTTTTGAATTTAATACCAAAAACCTCCTTTTCCAACCGCGGGTCTTCTATGTTATATATAGCCTTGAACAAACCGGAAAAACCAATTTTACAAAGAAAACGAACTAATGAAAAGGTTACATGGTGAGCTTTTTCCGCATCAAGCGAAAAAAGTAAGGGCTGAAGAAGAGACTTATACATGAAGGTGGGTGGTGTTTGCGCAAAAATACAAACTTACCCCAAGTATAGGTACAACTTATCACTATTTTTAAAAATGAAAGAATGGAGTCTTTCCGAAGAAATTAACGAGTACACCACCAATAATTACTCTTCTATTCCGGGAATTCCGTAAATTTTGGGCTCTACTTTAATTGGTTGTCGTATAGCCTCATTACAAAGTTGAAGGTAGCGTTCATATTGCTTAGCATTGAAAACAGAAAGAAGCTCTTTATCACTCTTGTAGGCTAAATCTAACTGCTGCTTCTGTAAAACTTTATATTTATCAGCTAATTTAATAAGATCCTCTTCTGTGCTTTGCGGATGTTCTGCCAATAATTTTTCAATTTGCTCTTCCGTACTTTTTGTTTTCACCTCAAGTTCCCCTTTCAAAGTTTCCATAATGGCTATTTGCTCCTCATTTAATTGAAAGATAGTCTTGATGGTTTCGCTGTTTTTACCACCTATATCTAATGTACAGTTTTGGGCATTTACAACAGAAAAGAACATTAAAAACACTAGTAAACTATATAATTTTGGCAACATATATTTCTGTTTAAAATTTAATTCCATTTATATAAACAGCAATTTAAGTGAAAAATTATATTTCTTCTTTGAATGACATCTTTAAACAAAAATAAAGGCTGCCCTTTAGGACAGCCTTTATTAATAAATTTTTGACTTTTTATTTTACTTAAGTGTGAAACTCACTCTTGCGAATAAGAATCGACCACCAATACCAAATTGTTGTGCTCTACGAGACCAATCAAAACGGCCTGAACTTCTATTATTAAACTGCTCTTCTGCCCTGTCTGGGTAGATGTCCAATAAGTTGTTTGCTCCTAATGTAAGTGTTAAAGCATCTGTTGCCTTATACCCTATAGAAAGGTCTGTTACTATCTTAGAACCAAAATCTTGTTGGTTTGCTACAACAGTAGTAGCTTCAGTAACCTCACCAAAATATACATTTCTCAAGAACATAACCCATTTATCAGAAGTAAGACTATTTGAAAGATTAAGTTTCGTACGTGGTACGGCCTCTTCTAAATACACTCTACTATCTTCTGGAAAGTAAGTATCTACAAGACCTGCATCTTTTAACACCTCTGATGAATTAATATCACCTATTTGGTTAGTTTTAGATAACGTTCCTGCTAAATCAGATTTCAACCTCCATTTATCACTTAAATTGGCAGTATGCGTAAGTACAACATCCAATCCACGAGACTCCGTGTTGATTGCATTCGCAAAGAAGGAAGCTGCAGTTGCATTGGCCTGCTTAAGTAAATTGAACAGTTCTAATTGTGCACCAGAATATACAGGATTATCATCAACATCTACTACTACATCTCCATTATCATCAACATCAGGAGAAGCCTTGAATTGACCTGTATAAACCACCCTGTCATTAATCTCTACATAATAACCATCAACGGTTAAAGTAAGATTTGCATCTGGAATTTTCGCTGTGAATCCAACACTAACACTACTTGAAGTTTCTTCCTTTAATTCCGGAATACCCAAAAGCTTGGCTGCTCTACTATCATTGGCAAAAGTACCCACCTCTTGCGGATTACCATTCTGATCAAAAATTGTAGATGTAGAGTTGAAGTTTATCTGGTGTAAAGAAGGTGCTCTAAAACCTGTATTGGCCGCAGCTCTAAGGTTTATATTATCATTTATTTTATAACG
Organism: Zobellia laminariae; assembly: GCF_009725995.1. Next base: position 231,994 of record NZ_RCNS01000001.1, read on the forward strand.
AGCAGCTAATTTAAAATTTATGGTAGAACCAAAATCGCTATAATTCTCAAAACGTGTAGCAAAACTAGCTACGAACTTTTCTGAAAAATCTGCTTCTAAATCAACATAACCTGCAACACTACTACGTCCACGTGACAATTCATTACCTGGACTAAATCCTGGAAAAACCTGAGACCCACCTGGTCTTCCATTTCCAAAGAAATCTTGTGATGCCTGTTGGGACGCTAATGTAATACGCTGCCCATCTGCCGTATATTGCGAATACGAAGCTTCTTCTCCTTCAACAATATCATAGTTTTCAACACGGTATTCCGCACCAAAAGCAACATTCAAACCAGACATAGCATCTTCAAAAAAGCGAGTTACGTCTAAATTAGCTGTATTCTGTGCAAAAGAAAAACCACCTGCATCAAAAATAGTAGGTGATGCATTTTGCATAGAAGCATTAAATGTGTTTCCAATAGTATATAGAAAAGAGTTCTTTCCATAGGTGTTACTTAAATCAACATCCCACTCATTAATCTTTCCTTTAATACCTACAGATAAAGACCTGTCTTTAATCGTTGAATTAATTTCAGGTAAAAACCCGTTCATATATGCCGGTGTAAACGTTCTGCTTTGATTAGGCAAACGATAGAAACCAGCTGAATTACCAGTTCTTGAACTAATACCAGCAAAAGAATACACTTCCGTTCCGTTATCATCTAAAGGCAAAGAAAAGTTAGCAAAAATCCGTCCACCACGTAAGGCTGACTGACCAACCCTCATGTTATAATCGTTTCGTTGTTGCCCTCTTGCGGAAAGTTCTGCTTCCGTAGCATCAGCAGATAAAATGGGTTGAAGCTCTGCTTTCGTAGTGGCTCCGTTCAAGTTTATTCCCGCTTGATTTGCGTATTGGATAACATCTGTTACATCATCATCTAATAAATTAGTTAAATTATAACCGTCACCATTAGCAATTCTTTCGATTACATTATACTGATTAAAAACATCACCATCCCATTCTTTCATTCTACCGTAAGGCTGACGAACATCAAAATCACCAGAAAGATTTAACAAACCTCCATTTTGCCCTAAAGGAACTCCGTAACTAGCAGCAATGTTAGTTGTTGCGCCATCTACTCCACCAGTTTGATCATTGGCGTTCTTGGAAAAATTAGCACCCGTGGTAACGGACATGTTCAGTTCATTTACACTTCTATTCAAAACAATGTTGATAACACCAGCTATGGCATCGGACCCATATTGGGCAGCTGCACCATCTCTTAAAACTTCAATACGCTGAATAGCCGCTGCCGGTATAGCATTTAAATCCGTACCAACACTACCACGTCCAAAAGTTCCGTTTACATTAATCAAAGAAGATGTATGTCTTCTTTTTCCATTAATTAGTACTAAAACCTGATCAGGACCTAAACCTCTTAAAGAAGCAGGGTCAACGTGATCTGTACCATCTGAAATAGTTTGGGTGTTTGAAGTAAAAGAAGGTGCCACGTAATTCAGGATCTGGTTCAAGTTCACCTGCGGGGCCACACTGTTCAGTTCTTTCATACTTATTACATCTACCGGAACCATACTTTCAGTAGCTGTTCTATTAGGGTTACGCGAACCTATAATGACAACTTCTGACAAAGCTACGCCAGAAGAGAGTTGTATACTCATTCCGCCAGCTTCAGCAACAACTTCCTTCTTTTCATAACCAATATAAGAGACAACAAGCTTGTCTCCAACCTCAGCATTTATTGAAAATAAACCGTCAAAATCTGTAGTGGAACCAGTGGTTGTTCCCTTAATTACCACTGAAGCGCCGGGTAAAGGGCCGCCGTCTTCATCTAATACTGTACCCGATATTTGGGCACTGGCAATACCTATAACACTCATAAAGAGTGCATAGCATAAAAAATACTGTTTTTTCATAATCATAAGTTTGAGTTAATTCTATGAGAAGTTAACTAAATTTTAAGTTTTATGTAAGAAAAACACTAAAAATATAGTCTTAAAAAAAGTGTATTTGTACCTAATAAGTCCTATTTTGTACTTTTGATTTAAAATTAGAATAATGCAAAATATCATTGATCGCTTTTTAAAATATATTAAAATTGATACCCAAAGCGACCCAAATTCCGAAACTACCCCCAGTACTGAAAAACAATGGCATTTAGCAGATTTGCTCGTTGAGGAATTATTAGAGATTGGAATGGAAGAAGTCTCCATTGATAATAAGGCATACATTACGGCTACCCTACCCAGTAATATTAAAACAGATGTTCCTACTATTGGTTTTATCTCTCACTTTGATACTTCACCAGATTTCTCAGGAACAAATGTTAATCCTCAAATAATTGAGAATTATGATGGTAAGGATATTATTCTTAATGCACGGGAGAACATAGTGCTTTCCCCTGATTATTTTGAAGACTTATTACAATATAAAGGTCAAACTTTAATTACAACAGACGGCACAACATTACTTGGTGCTGATGATAAAGCAGGTATTACGGAAATTGTTACAGCAATGGAATACCTTATTAACCACCCAGAAATAAAACACGGCAAAATTAGGGTAGGTTTTACTCCCGATGAAGAAATAGGTCGCGGAGCACATCATTTTGATGTTGATAAATTTGGAGCAGATTGGGCCTACACTATGGATGGAAGCCAAATTGGCGAACTAGAATACGAGAACTTTAATGCCGCCAGTGCCAAAGTGGTCATTAAAGGGAGAAGCGTACACCCTGGTTACGCCAAAAATAAAATGGTGAACGCCATAAGTATAGCCAGCGAATTTCTAGAAATCTTACCACCTGAAGAAACGCCTCAGAACACATCTGGTAGAGAAGGCTTTTTTCACGTGCATTATATAAAAGGAGAAATAGAACATGCCGAATTTGAGCTAATTGTTCGTGATCATGACAAAACCTTTTTTGAAAATCGAAAACAATTGCTTCGTGATATTACGGATAGGCTTAACGATATTCATGGCAATTGCATAAGCATAGAAATAAAAGATCAGTATTTTAATATGCGTGAAAAGGTGGAACCTGTCTTCCACATAGTAGAACTTGCAAAGGAAGCTATGGAGGCCATGCGTATTACTCCTATCATAAAACCCATACGCGGCGGAACCGATGGCTCACAACTAAGTTATATGGGATTACCTTGCCCTAATATCTTTGCTGGGGGACATAACTTTCACGGTAAATATGAGTACGTTCCGGTAGAAAGCATGATAAAAGCAACAGAGGTTATTATTAAAATTTGTGAGTTAGCAGCGAAAAAGGCTGTATAACAACAAATCCCTATCTTTAGAAAAGAAACCTAATAACGGTCTACATTTCTATGGACATATCTGAAAAAACAGAAGCTTATTACGCGGAAGAGCACCCTTTTAAAATGGGTATTGCTTTACTGCGCGATTTAGTATTGAAAACAGATCTGGTAGAAACATACAAATGGAACTTCCCAACGTATACTCTTAATAAGAAGAACGTTCTAGCTATTTGTAAATTCAAAAATCATTTTGGTATCTGGTTCTTTAACGGTGTCCTTCTGAGCGACCCAGAAGATATACTGGAAAATGCCCAAAAAGGCAAAACCCAAGCTATGCGTCATTGGAAATTCTACTCAGAAAAGCATGTAGATATTTTAAAAGTATCCGCATATATTAATGAGGCCATTGAAAACCAGAAAAAAGGAATTGAGTTAATTAGAGCTCCAAAAGAGAAAACAACAAGCGTAGTTATTCCCATTGAATTAAAAAGCGCTTTTGACATTCATCCTAAAGCAAAAAGTGCTTTCAAAAAATTAACTCCTTACAAGCAAAAAGAATACACGGAATACATTGCAAACGCCAAGCGCGAGAAGACAAAAGCAAGCAGGTTGGAGAAGATTTTACCGATGATTATTGATGGTAAAGGTCTAAACGACATGTACCGATAGAAAAGCTTCCAAATTCTTATTTACAAAAACTTGGAAGCATCGTTTTATTATAACATAGGTAGCTTCCAATTGTTTTGATAATTGGCCGTAATTAACTTATTAGCATCTTCCTCTTTAAACTTATCAGATGGAGCATCCCAATAAATACGATTACCCGTTTTAAAAGCCACGTTACCCATATGAGATACTAAGGCTGCGTCATAACCCACTTTAATAGGCGCATTAAGCTTAGTGTTATCTCTACTCTTTACAGCTTCTATAAAGTTTGCTGTATGCAGATCCAAACCACTAGCGTTACCGTTATCATAAGAAACTGCTTCCATTTTAGGGGTTCCTTTTTTACCCCAACCCGCAAATTCTTCTTCCGGTATAACTTCCCAGCCGTTACGATCTACTACAAGGGTACCATTATTCCCAATAAAAGCAATGCCATGGTTACGACCATAATTCCCGCCATCTATTCCCGTAGCATGCTCCCAAAGTATTGAAAACCCGTCATATTCATAAACGGTTTGTAAGGTATCAGGAGTTTCAGAAGCATCTTCAGGGTACGCGAACTTTCCACCTAATGCCATTACAGATTTAGGAGTTCCTGCTTTCATTCCGTATAAAGCATAATCTAACAAATGCACACCCCAGTCGGTCATCAATCCTCCTGCATAATCCCAAAACCACCGAAAATTAAAATGAAACCGATTCGCATTAAAAGCACGTTCCGGAGCAGGACCTAACCACATTTTGTAATCTACGCCTTCCGGAGCTACAGAATCTGCAACAACAGGCACAGGTTTCATCCAACCTTGATAGGCCCATGCTTTTGCCAAGCGAATGTTTCCTAATTTACCGGAATGCACAAAATTAATAGCATCTACAAAATGAGGTTGACTACGCTGCCATTGACCAACTTGAACCATACGGTCGCTGGAGCTTACGTAATTCAACATTATATTAGACTCCTGAATAGAATTAGCTATTGGCTTCTCACAATAAACGTCCTTTCCTGCCATAAGGGCATCAGTCAATTGTAGACAATGCCAGTGGTCTGGCGTTCCAATAATAACTACATCAATATCTTTATTCTCTAGTAACTTACGATAATCACGATACCACAAGGGCTTTTTAATTCCTGCTTTTTCAAGGTCTGCAGTTCTTGTCTTTAATACAGCTTCATCTACATCACAAAGCGCAATAACGTTCGTTTCGCTCATCTTTAACATTGAGGTCAAATCGCTAAAACCCATCCCCTTACAACCAATCAATCCAACATTGATTCGGTCATTAGGACCAACACGTTTGCGCATAGTAGCTAAAAGTTCCATTGGAAATAAAAATGCAGCACTAGACCCAGCTAGGGCCAATGAACTTCTTTTGATAAAGTTTCGTCTATTTTGGTACATCGTTCAAGTTGTTTTGTTCAGAAGATGAATATACTAATTTACGGTAGCACGAGACCAAAAAAAAAACACCGCTAATTGCTTAGTGGTGTTTTTAATTTACTGATTGTGTACAGTTATTTCTTTTCGGGAGCGTTCAATTTTTTGCTCATTTCCATAGAAATGGAAGAACGATCAAATTTTAATTTACCAGCCATAGTTTCTAGTATGCAAGAAAAATCACTATCGTTAAGATCCATGATCTTACCATGCAAACCACTTTTTGTAACTACCCTATCGCCTCTTTTTAATTCAGCTGCGAATTTCTTTTCATCTTTCTGGCGTTTCATTTGAGGTCGTATCATAAAGAAATACGCTACCACAAAAATCAAAATCATCGGAAGAAACTGTCCTATATCACCCATATTTTAAATATCTAATCTATTGTTATTTTGTTGGTCCTACCGGAGCAGCTCCTTTAGGGTTCACAAATGCCTTAATACGTAATTGCTCAGTACCTTTTTCAGTATTTGCATTTACAGTAATTGTTTTAGTTATTTGGTTCTGTCCCGATCCGTTAAACTTAACAACCAACTCACCTGTATCTCCTGGTGCGATAGGGTCTTTTGGAGGATTAGGAACAGTACAACCACAAGAACTAGTTGCATTTGTAATAATTAAAGGTGCATTACCTGTATTTTTAAACGTGAATATAGTCTCTTGAGGTGTACCTTGTTCTATTGTACCAAAGTCGTGCTCTGCTTTCTCAAACTCCATTACCGGAATTTGCTTACCAGCTTCATCACGTTGTGCAGCTTCAACTACATTATCTGTTTTTACTTTACTAGACGCGTTTTCTTTACATGAAACGAACGCCATAAGTGAACACATGCTCAAGGCAAAAAATGTTTTTCTCATATCTATAACTTTAATTTGGGGTAAAATTAATCAATTATTTTAAATCAGGCCTCTACCTATTTTATTAAGCTTACCTTCTTTTCTGTATTCTTTCACAAGATTATCCAAAATACCGTTGATAAAGATGCTGCTTTTTGGAGTGGAATACTCTTTAGCTATCTCCAAAAATTCATTGATAGTTACTTTTTCCGGTATGGACGGAAAGTTCAAAAGTTCGCAAATTGCCATCTTTAATAAAATAGCATCCATATCTGCAATACGGTCCTTATCCCAATTAGGAGTTTTACCTTCTATTTCCTTGGTAAGTTCCCCATCTTTCAACAACGTTTTTCTAAGTAGATTTTTGGCGAACTCCACATCTTCTTTATCCTTTATCAAACGAGGCAAGAAGAAAGAGGTAGACTGATCACTCTTAATCTTTTTAAACATTTTTAAGATATAAGTGTTTACAATAGGAATATCATCTACCCAAGTAAGGTTGCTATCTTCAAAATAGTCGTAAATTTTTTCATCGGGAGCAATAATCTCTTTGAACAAAGTAATAATAAACTCTTTGTCTTCTGCATAAGTGCTGCCTTTAACGGACATATATTTCTGATATGCCTCACTTGAAACCATGTTGTTGTAAATAATCTTTACATACTCCTCGTTCAAATACCAGTTATCTAGCTTTCTTTTTTTAAGCTCAGCCAATAATGGTTCGTTATGTACCATTTGAAGCAATAATTTGTTATTTACAAATTTTGCCTGATCCGGTAAATTATCTGCCTCAGTAGCTAGATATTTTTTGGAAGAAATTCTTAATTGGTCCGACCCCCTTTTCTGAATCTCAATGATTAAGCTCAGCATTAGAAGATAAAGCGTATACATATTGTCTATGCTAAACCGTAGAAATTTTTCTTGTTTCTCTAAAGAATCGTCTTTAGATTGGGTAATTGCATAAATACATTGCATTACTTTTACCCGTATGTGTCTTCGTGTTAGCATTTTAAAGAACTTTTTTGGAATAGTATTGGTTTGACTTTCACGTGGCAAAAATAAGAATAAACCCCAAAAGACTACTATACAAAACGATGAAACAATCATAGCTTTTGATTATCGGAGAGAAACACGACCACAAAAGCCTGTTGTTAAGGTTATTGACAGCTAAAAAAAGATAAAGAATTACCATAAACTTAACTTTTAGCCTTCTTATAATTAATTTCGGTCAATTTGTAATCCATCAACATCTTATGGTATTTATAACATATGGTTTATACCCAAACCATTATCTTTGGCCAATTAAATATAGCCTTAGTTTATACCCTGCATGAAGGAACTTGCACACCTAAATAAGTACTTTAAAAAATATTGGTCCAAATTACTGGTTGGGCTATTCATTACCATTATTGCTCGTGTGCTACAATTGGTTATGCCTAGGTATGTAAAAGAGTCGATAGTGGTTATCGAAAATTTTATGGACGGACAGGTTGAGGAATCAGCTGCAAAAGGACTCCTACTAGAGTATATTTTAATTATTGTGGGGGCTGCCCTGCTATCGGGTTTCTTCACTTTTTTAATGCGTCAGACGATAATCAATGTTTCTAGGTATATAGAGTATGACCTTAAAAATGAAATATTTGACCATTATCAGTTTTTGAGCCTAAACTTTTACAAGAAAAATAGGACTGGTGACCTCATGAACCGCATTAGTGAAGATGTTAACCAGGTACGTATGTATTCCGGGCCAGCATTAATGTACGGCATCAACACTATAACTTTATTTGCCTGTATTATACCTATTATGTTTATGACGGCACCTAAACTGGCCGCGTATACATTAATTCCGCTACCTATTTTATCGGTTCTGATTTATTATATCAGCAAGATAATTCATGAACGCAGTACTATTGTTCAACAGTATCTTTCCACACTATCAACTTTTACACAAGAGGTGTTTTCTGGAGTTTCCGTAATTAAGGCCTATGCCTTAGAACCGAACATAAATAATGACTTAAGTACTTTGGCTGTTGAGGGCAAGGATAAAAGCATGGATTTAGCCAAGGTAAATGCATGGTTTTTTCCATTAATGGTATTACTTATTGGTATCAGTAATATTTTTGTTATTTATATAGGTGGAAAACAATATATAAACGGAGAAATAGCCTCATCAGGAGTCATTGCTGAATTTGTTCTCTACGTAAACATGCTTACTTGGCCAGTGGCCATTATTGGTTGGTTAACCTCTATTGTACAACGCGCAGAAGCCTCGCAAAAACGTATAAACGAATTCTTGAGCGAAACTCCAGATATTAAGAATACAGTACTTGAAGAAACACCGATTAAAGGAAAAATAGAATTCAAAAATGTAACCTTTACTTATGAGGATACAGAAATTACCGCTCTGGATAATATTTCATTTACTATTAATGAAGGTGAAACAGTAGCTATTCTCGGTAAAACCGGTTCTGGAAAGTCTACAATATTAGATTTGATTGCACGATTATACGATGTAACCTCTGGAGAAATATTGATAGATGACACTCCTATAAAAGAGTTGAATATAAATAGTATACGGCAAGCAATAGGTGCCGTACCGCAAGATGCTTTCTTATTCTCAGATTCTATTAAGACCAATATTAAGTTTGGAAAAGAAAATGCTACTGATGAAGAAGTTATAGAAGCTGCTAAGAATGCCGTAGTTCATGAAAACATAATGGGCTTTTCAAAAGGATATGATACGGTTTTAGGCGAAAGGGGAATTACGTTGAGCGGCGGACAAAAACAACGGGTATCTATTGCCAGGGCATTATTGAAAAAACCAGAGATATATCTTTTTGATGATTGCTTGTCCGCTGTAGATACAGAAACGGAAGAAGATATTTTAAATAACCTGAAAAAGGCCTCTAAAAATCGTACTACACTTATAGTTAGTCACCGGGTATCATCTGCTAAAAATGCGGACAAAGTATTAGTTCTTTCCAATGGTAAACTTCTCCAAGAAGGCAACCACACTGATTTAAACAGTGTTGAAGGGTATTACAAAGATTTATACTACACCCAACTGTCAGAAAAAGAAAACTAAAAAATTGTTGCCGTATTGGCTTTTTTTTTACATTTTTGAAAGATTAACAACTATTAACTACACTTTAAACGCGATGAACGAAAAAGATTCAATGGACCAGGAGGAAATTCATTCCAAAGTTTTACGGGCGGGAAGACGCACGTATTTCTTTGACGTACGAAGTACCAAGGCAGGCGATTATTATTTAACCATCACAGAGAGTAAAAAATTCACTCACGATGATGGCTCTTTTCATTATAAAAAGCACAAGATTTATCTATATAAAGAAGATTTTGAGGCCTTTAAGGAAAATGTAGAGGAAATGATGAATTTCATTATTGAAGAAAAAGGCTCTGAAGTTATCTCTGAACGTCACCAAAAAGACTTTAAGAAAGAAGAGGAAGTAAAGGTTACTGAAGAATTGAAACCTACAGAAACAGAAAGCTTTACCGATGTTAGTTTTGACGATATTTAAAAACTAGCACCAAATACTATACTAAAACGACCCTTTCGGGTCGTTTTCTATTTTAATAAGTTCTTACTGCACTCAAAAAATTAATTGGTTCGCACGTATAACCAATTATATAAAAACAAGAATACAATAGCTCCTAAACCTACAATTCCATTGCAGAGCAAAGCTATTACCGTAAACAATAACGCATAGTACACAGGATAAGCCAATAGGGCAAAACCAAACCGCAGGGTCCCCATAAATTCTGGCTCCCAAACCTTGGGTCTGGCCCATTTGCGCCACAATAGAAGTAACGGAAAATTTAATACCGTAAAAATAGCGTTGCCCACCACGCCAAAAAATCCTTTTTTCTTTTTGACAGGATTTACAGACTTTGTTGGGTCTATGGTCTCAATAACTTTATTGGTCTCAAAAGGATTCAGAAAATCAACATCTAAAGCATTTAATTGCCTTGAAATATTATCATATTGCTTCTCATCTGCAATGTGCGTAGTTAGCGTTTTAAGTCTGTCGGACACCATTCCCTTTACCCTATTCACCGAACCTTGCACATCGTTGGCGTCGTACATTCTATTTACCACAATACTTTTATCAAAGTAAATAGCCATCCTATCCGGAAAACCAGAATTGCTTTTATAATTGAGCCCTACGGGAACAATATGAATTTCTGTGTCTGGCAATTGTTCTACAGCATTGAACAGAATACGGGTAAACCCTTTGCTTAAAGGCCTTACACGACGCTTAATATTATGATTAGCTTCTGGAAACATGAGAATGGCATGTCCGTTCCCAAAAATTTCAGCACATTGATCAAAAACGGCTTGGTTATTTTTTAAAGCTTCCCTTCCATCTCTAATCCTGTAAATGGGAATCATCCTCAGGTAGGCAAAAAACTTTTTAAGTGTGGGTTTGGTAAAAACATCAGACCGTGTTAAAAAGAATGGTTTACGATTGCAGTTTACACCTATTAAAAGCACGTCTAACAGCGCACTTTGGTGATTGGGCAAAAAGAGTACAGGTTTACCCTTAGGCACATTCTCTAGCCCTGAAACTTGAATTTTGCCATAGTAAAAATACAATCCGGTTTTAATCCAGTTCTTTAATAATTGGTAGCCTATATTTTTCAAGTCAGTGTTTCTGTTTTAATTGGTTTATAACCCCAAAATGCAGCTAGCAAAAGGCCAGAGACCAAATGCCAAATTCCCCAAAACGCAGCCAATAGCGCCATTCCGCCTAGGCCATCAAAAAAGGAAAAAATCAAAATTAAGCCTAATCCAGAATTCTGAATGCCCGTTTCTATGGTTACTGAACGTATGTTTCTTTTTGATAGCCCCATAACTTTGGCGAACGAGAACCCCGTTAAAAAAGCCAAGATATTATGTAAAACTACAATCCAGAATACGTACAAAATGTAATCGTAAAATACTGTGCGGTTATTATACAGCGCCAAAAATACCAATAGTATAAAAAAGACCAATGATACTACTTTAAGAACTTTGCCTAATTTTTTCGCAAAGTTGGGCCTGAGATGATTTACCCAAATACCTAAAGCTAACGGTAATCCTAATAACAGCGAAACCAGTTGAATCATTTGCCATGGCGATAATGCTACTTTTGTTAAAAGCTGTTGTGTAGGCACGTATAAATTACCCCAAAACTGAAGATTTAAAGGAGTCATTACAACCGCCAACAATGTAGCAGCCGCAGTAAGACTTACAGATAGTGCTGTGTTACCACCTTCTACATGAGATATATAATTAGAAACATTACCTCCCGGACAAGCTGCCACCATTATTATACCCAAAGCAATACTAGGTATAGGGTTTATTATTAATATCAGAAGAAAAGTTAATAGCGGAAGTAAAAAAAACTGACTAACTAGACCTGTAAATATTGGTTTAGGGCTCTTAAGAAGCCCCTTAAAATCTGATATAGAAATTTCTAAAGCAATGCCGAACATTACAAATGCAAGAGAAACATTCAATATCCACTGCGCCTGTGCGTCAAAATTAAGGGAGACGTTATCTAGTAAATTTTCAGTCAATCAATTACGATATTTTCAGTCCGTTTGTGACTGTAGCTCTTGGTTGTAAAAGCTCCACATCCTTGCCATTAACGGCACCCAATATTAGACATTCACTCATGAAATTCGCAATCTGCTTTTTAGGAAAATTTACAACAGCAACCACCTGGGTATCTAAAAGTTGTTCTTTAGTATATAGCGTGGTAACTTGTGCAGATGTTTTTTTTACTCCTATTTCTTCTCCAAAATCTATATGAAGTTGGTATGCAGGGTTCCGAGCTTCAGGAAAATCATCTACTTTAATAACCGTTCCGACGCGCATATCTATCTTTGCAAAGTCCTGCCAGTTTATCGTATCGCCCATGTTATTATTTAGTGTTTAGATTATTTACAGAAGATGAAGGTAAAAATAGATTATGGTTTTGCAAAGGCACTCAAAATACTTTTTATAACTTTAAGTTTTAAATACAACTAATAATGTCAAGAACTCCCAGTAATATGCTTCCGTTAGGAACGCTAGCCCCAGATTTTAATTTATTGAATACCCAGAACGGGGAGCAAGCATCCCTTACTAATCTGAAAGGCAGAAAAGGAACTGTTATAGCCTTTATTTGTAACCACTGCCCTTTCGTTAAGCATGTTAACCCGGAATTAGCAAAATTGGCAAGAGATTATCAATCCAAAGAAATTGGTTTCATCGCCATTTCTAGCAATGATGTTGACAATTACCCGCAGGATGCTCCACACCTCATGAAACAAGTAGCTGTAGAGGAAGGGTATACGTTCCCTTATTTATATGACCGAACTCAGCAAGTTGGGAAGGATTATGATGCTGCCTGCACACCTGATTTCTATTTATTTGATGCGAATTTGAAATTAGTGTACCGTGGTCAGTTAGATGATTCCCGACCAGAAAATGGTATTCCCGTAACCGGAAAAGATTTAAGAAATGCCATTGACGCTTTAATTGAAAATAGACCGATAAGCGAGTTACAAAAGCCTAGTATTGGTTGCAACATCAAATGGAAAAAGTAACTTTTCCATTTTTTTTAAAAGTAGTAGATAATACTACCAGCCTTTTCTCTCGATTAAATTAAAAATTTGAGCAAAGTGATGTCTTCCATGCCACGCATAAGTTCCTATATTCTCATCTAATGACACTTCCGTATTATTGTGAGGATGAATAAAAGTCTTTTTAAGTTGAAGGCTAGAAAGTCCTTTTAACAAATAGACTAATTTACCATGAATAGCCTTTAAATGATCTAAAGAAAACTGAATAGGTGCGGTCTTGGTATCAAAAAGTTCGGCCCAGGCCTTTTCATCGTAAGCTTTTATAATAGGGTTATCCTCCGTAAGTGCCCATTTAAATCGTAGATAGCTATTATGATGACTATCTGCTATATGATGGACCGTTTGTCTTACCGTCCACCCACCAGGTCTATAAGGCGTTTCTAATTGTTCCTCTGTTAAATCCTTAACCAGGTTCTCTAGCTCTTCAGGAATCATTTCCAAAATATGAATCCATTCCTGAATTTGTTCATGGGTTATCTGTGCAGGTTTTTCAAATTTCCCTATCGGGTATTTTAACTGCTCTAAATCTATTTTTTCCATGCACTAAAAATAGGAAACTTTAATACATTTTTAACCATAAACCTAAGGTCGTCTTTCTATAATCTACTAATTTTATAGGATTAAGTTTCAAACCTAAAAACATATATAATGGCAACAATACGATTGGGCGATAAAGCCCCTAATTTTACAGCAGACAGTTCTATTGGAAAAATTAACCTTTATGATTATTTAGGAGATAGTTGGGGTATACTTTTTTCTCACCCAGCAGATTTTACACCGGTTTGTACAACAGAGTTAGGTACAGCTGCTCAATTTAAGGGTGAATTTGACAAACGTAATGTTAAGATGATAGCATTAAGCGTAGATGGTGCTGCATCTCACCTTGAATGGATAAAAGATATTAACGAGGTTCAAAAGACTAATGTAGAGTTTCCTATTATAGCAGATGAAGACAGAAAAGTTTCTGACCTGTATGATATGATTCACCCAAAAGCTGACAGTACTTTAACAGTACGTTCTGTATTTATTATAGCACCAGACAGAACAGTAAAATTAATGTTGACCTACCCAGCTTCCACTGGTCGTAATTTTTATGAATTATTACGTGTAATAGATTCTCTACAACTTACTGCCAATCATAAAGTAGCAACACCTGCCAACTGGAAAAATGGTGAAGATGTTGTAGTAAGCCCGGCAATTTCTACCGAAGACGCAAAACAAATGTTTACTAAAGGTGTTAAAGAGGTTAAACCTTATTTACGCATGACACCAGACCCAACATTATAAAGGTCTTTTTAATTAATAACGAAGCCATCTATAATTTAAAAATATAGATGGCTTTGTAATTTCTATAATTCTTACAAAAGAAATAACAAGGGTAGATATCTATAAGCACATTGCTTTCTTCTTATTCAATTGAGAGTCTATTCTAAAATTTGTAAAAATCTCACACGAAAGCTGTTAGCAAACTTATAAGATGGAAGAAATATTTTCTAAATAACCTTCAGATAAAGTAAAGATAACTTAGTTAAAATCATTGAATTAATTTTTTATAGTTATCTTTGTGGCATAATTTAATTTAATTTTTTTGTATTATGAGTAAAGGAACAGTAAAATTCTTCAATGATTCCAAAGGTTACGGTTTTATCACTGAAGATGGTTCAAGCGAAGATCACTTTGTACACATTTCTGGTTTAATCGATGAAATTCGTGAAGGTGACGTTGTAGAATTTGAGCTACAACAAGGTAAAAAAGGATTGAACGCGGTAAATGTGAAAGTAGTTGACTAAGAAAGACGCATAAACTTTTTTTATACAAAAGCCCTGTTACCAATGGTAACAGGGCTTTTTTTTTATTTCATATAAGTAAGTATTGACAATCTTGTCGTATTTTTCATACATTTGTTCTAAAGTTTTTAACGCAACCCTTTTGCTATTTGTGCGTCTAGTTAAAGACTAGGTTTTCCCCAATTAACCAAACAATAGAATATGCTTGCTTTTTTTGGTATTATTTTCGTGTTGCTTGTAGTAAATATCATTTTACTAATTCTGAGCACAAACAGAGCCAAGAATTCCCGATAAACGGCATTGGGTAGATTCATTGATTCTTTAGCTGAGTGGCGAAAAACCACCCTGCCCTCCTCCGCCATGTTTTTTTTGAATTAAAAACCACCAACATTAGTTTATTTACGTAACTACTTAGCGTAGGTACACATTAATGATACACTCATTAGACGAATGCTCCTAGAAAGTGGAGCAATAAAAAAAAAGAAAGCCCTGACATTTCTGTCAAGGCTTTTCATTATCTATTAAAATAGCAAAATTGCTTTTTTATTTTACGCCCATTAATTCAACATCAAACAGTAATGTAGCATTTGGAGGAATAACACCGCCTGCACCTGCACTACCATATCCTAAGCTAGAAGGTATCACCAATCTGGCCTTATCTCCTACTTTTAAAAGTTGAATACCTTCATCCCATCCTGGAATTACTTGACCAACTCCTAATTGAAAATCAATTGGTTCGTTACGCTTGTAAGAAGAATCAAAAACTTGACCGTTCAATAAAGAACCTTCATAATGAACTGATACCGTCTGACCTTTTTCAGCCTGTGCACCATTTCCTTTTTGAATCATTTTATATCTCAATCCACTTTCAGTCTCATCAAAGCCAGCAGCTATTTTATCTAATTCTGCAGATTGCTTAGCCTTTTCTTCAGCTAAACGTTCTTCTTTAGAACTCTTAAACTTGGCAAAACTCGCAAGAGCATCCCATTTCTGAGCTTCATCACCTACACGAACGATTTCAACACTGTTTATTTTATCGCCTTGAGCAATAGCATCTACCACATCTTGACCACTTTCTACTTTACCAAAAACAGTATGCTTATTATCTAACCATGGTGTTGGTACATGAGTAATAAAGAACTGGCTACCGTTAGTACCAGGGCCTGCATTTGCCATAGAAAGTACACCTGGCTCCGAATGGTTTAGGTCTGGATGAAATTCATCATCAAACTTATAACCGGCATCACCGCTACCAGTACCTTGTGGACATCCACCTTGTACCATAAAATCAGGAATTACCCTGTGGAATTTTAATCCATCATAATATGGCTCACCTGCAGCTTTTGCAGAGTTATCTTGTTTTCCTTCGGCAAGGGCAACAAAGTTACCTACCGTTCCCGGAGTTTTATCATGAGTTAGTTTTACTAATATCTCACCTTTATCCGTATTGAATTTTGCGTAGATTCCGTCTTGCATTTTTCATTTTTTTAATGAGCGGCAAAGATAGGCAAATTTGTTCAAAAATCTTGACCGTAAACCTTGGCACTAATCAATTCTACATCTTTTTATCCTAAGAAAAAACCGTATTATTTGAAGAATAAAAGAAACCCTAAAGGACTTCTCCTTGGTTTTATAGAATCTACTTTATGATTCCATATTTATCAAACAAGTAAACCAAACTAGCCATTGTAGCAGCACCTAGTTCCAACTCGCGCTCATTAACGTGTTCAAACGTATCGTTTTCTGCGTGATGGTGCACAAAGTAACGTTGCGAATCAGGTCTAAGACCTGCCAAAACCATGTCATCACTTTTTAAAGGTCTAATATCCGCACCACTATATCCTTTTTCAAAAAGATGAATATAATAAGGTTCAAAAAGGCTTTTCCAGCTATGAACTTGTTTCAGATTTTCGTCTGAACAGTCAAAAGAAAATCCGCGTGGCGTAAAACCACCCGCATCACTTTCTAAAGCAAAAACGTGCTTTTCCTTTTTATTACTGGCTACCTCTGCATACTTATTACCACCTCTTAATCCATTTTCCTCATTCATAAACAACACAGCACGAATAGTCCTTTTTGGCTTATACCCTGTGGCTTTCAAAAGACGGAGAACATCCATACTTTGTACGCAACCAGCACCGTCATCATGAGAGCCGTCTCCTAAATCCCAAGAATCTAGATGCCCCCCTACTACCATAATTTCGTTTGGAAAATCACTTCCCTTTATTTCACCTATAACATTAAACGAGTCAACATCATTAAACTGCTTACAATTCTGTTTGAAATAAAACTGAGTCTCTGTGCTTAACTTTAAAGTAGTACTCAACAATTCCGCCCCTTTAGTACTTATAGCTGCAGCAGGAATTCTTTTTGATACCGGTGTATCTCCATAGCTCATAGAGCCCGTATGTGGATAATCATCTAATCGTAAATTCATAGACCTGACAATTACCCCAACAGCGCCGTATTTTGCTGCCTCTTCTGCTCCTGAATAACGCTGGTCTACACAACCAGAATAGGAAGCAAAAGTGCTTATTACGGTAGGATCCATTGGCCTATTATAAAAAACGATGTTACCTTCTATCTTGGCTTTACCTAACTTTTGCAAATCTTCAATACCTTGCACCTCAACAACACCTGCCTTAATTCCTTGCAGAGGAGTTGCTACAGATCCACCAAGTGCACAAATAGACACATTGGTTGAAAGACCAGGGCTTGTTTCAAAATAGGCAAATTCTGGTGTGCCGCGAACCCATTTAGGAACTTTTACAGGCTGAAGCCAAACACGGTCAAGACCCAATGAATCTAATTGAGCTTTAGTATATTCTACCGCTTCTTGTGCCTCAAGACTACCAGATAACCTACCTCCTATTTGATTAGAAAGATAATTAAGCCAGTCATATGCCTTGCCATCAGTAAGTGCTTGATCATAGATTTTTTTTAACTGTTTCTCATCTTCGTTTTGGGTATACCCATTTACACTAATACCTATACATAGTAGGAGAAGGATTATTTTCTTCATTGAGCTTCTTTTTCTAATTGTTCTTTATATTCCGCCAAGTTGGCTTTAATTTTATCATCAAGCTCTGGCTCCTTAATATCCTTATATTTTTTAAGCTCTTCAAGTAAGACTGAAGCGACAATTACTCGTGCCGCCTTTTTATTATCTGCAGGAACAACATACCACGGGGCGTGTGGTTTTGAAGTCTCGTTAATGGCTTCTTCATAAAATTTTTGATACGTATCCCATAACTTTCGTTCTTCAAGATCTCCCGGAGAAAATTTCCAATTCTTACGTTTCAACTCCAATCTTCTAAGCAACCTTAAGCGCTGCTCTTCTTTTGAAAGGTGAAGAAAAAACTTAAATACAATTGTACCACTTTCAGCAATATGCCGCTCAAAGTTGTTTATCTGCTCAAAACGTTTGTCCCAAAATTTCTGGTCAATATCTGACACCTCATGAATACCTGGAATATGCTCACCCATTATGTATTCTGGATGTACCCGGGTTACTAAAACATTCTCATAATGTGTTCTATTAAATACGCCAAACTTTCCTTTTGCCGGTAAGGCTATATAGTGTCTCCATAGAAAATCATGACCTAACTCTAATTTGGTTGGCACCTTAAAACTGTGCACTACAACACCACGTGCATTAAAATCTTTGAATACTTCACGAATTAAACTATCCTTTCCGGCGCTATCCATACCCTGTAGGCAGATTAACACGCTGTATTTTGAGTGAGCGTAGAGTGTATCTTGAAAATCACCCAGCTCCTCGCGGATGGATTCCAAGTCCTTTTTCAGTTTTTTATCGCTGACACCAAAATCTTCTTGGGTAGCACATTTTGACAACTTGATGCTCTTATCTACCCTAAATGAGGTTATTTTTTTTCCATACATAGGTTGAATATAAAACTATTTTACCGTTGAACGGTCGTGAATGTTAAAAAAAATGACCGTTTAGCAACAGAAACTTCCGGTTCATCCAAAATACCATAGAGAGGGCGCCATCCATCGAAAAAACTACACGTTAACCACCTGACCGGGGTAACTTTACACTGTAATAATCCCAAATTTTACAGCACATAAAACCTAACATATGAAGTTATTTTACTTTATACTATTTCTATTCATATTTACATTCTCTTCCTCTTATGGGGCAAGTCAGGATTGTGATTACGCAACCTCTAATCTAGGTTATGTAAAAAGTCAGACCCAAAAAGCTCTTTCTATGAAAGACTTGCAAATGACTCGTTTTTATACATATAAGGCACTAACTGCCCTTGAAAAATCAAAAAAAAATATTGCAGATTGTGGTTGTGAAGAAGCTTCGGACAGTGCTCTAGAGAATATTGAATATTTAAAAAACGCCACTAAAGCCACTTCGCTTGCAGGTGCTAGAATATTATTGAACAAAGCACTTTTATTTAGTATAGAAAGCCTTGAAGCAATTGCAAACCATGATGAACATGGTAGTATATACGGTTCTGATAATTTGATTATGAACGTTGCCAGTTCTAACAATGAAGAGACTATGGCTTTTCTTGACCAGAATAAAATACGTCAGAGAATAGACACTTCTTTATTGAAATATAAAACTTCTTTAGATCATGTTATCAATACCGTAGATTGTGCCGAAGCTCGCGCTTTTGCTGAAAATATTTACGAAAATTGTGAGCAAGAACTTTTGAAGCCACACTTGTCTGAAAGCAAGAAATACTACAATTTAAAGACTAAAGAAATTACAGAGAAGGCTCTTGACCGTTTGGGTAATTGCGAAAGAAAGTAGGACTATTTCATAATCCTACTCTAAGTTTCCAGATATTAAAGCTACGTGAATTTATAGGTTATTTACTGGCAAAAAGTTTCACATCTTCTTCTGCCACTTCTTTCCCTCCTAAGATAATTAAACGTTCAACTACGTTTCTTAGCTCTCTAATATTCCCTGTCCAATCGTAACTTTTAAGAAGTTTGATAGCTTTAGCCGAAAAAACTTTGGGTGCAATACCCTGTTCGGAAGCTATTTTTTTGGCAAAATGCTCTATAAGCAACGGTATATCATCCCGTCTATCGTTCAAGGCAGGAACTTGAATTAAAATTACCGCCAATCTATGGTATAAATCCTCTCGAAAATTACCATCTTCTATTTCCTTTTTAAGGTTTTTGTTCGTTGCAGCAATAACGCGTACATCTACTTTAATATCCTTATCAGTACCTACACGAGAAATTTTACTTTCCTGAAGAGCCCTAAGTACCTTGGCTTGGGCAGATAAGCTCATATCACCAATTTCGTCAAGAAAAATAGTACCCTTATTAGCTGCTTCAAATTTACCGGCACGGTCCCTTACAGCAGATGTAAAAGCACCTTTTACGTGACCAAAAAGTTCGCTTTCTATTAATTCTGATGGAATAGCAGCACAATTCACCTCAATAAACGGCCCACCACTACGGTAACTTTTTTCATGAACCCAATGCGCTACCAATTCTTTACCGGTACCATTTGATCCCGTTATAAGCACACGAGCATCAGTAGGGGCAACTTTCTCGATCATATCTTTAATGACGGAAATCTCTTCGCTATTACCGATCATCTCATAATTCTTGCTCACCTTTTTCTTTAAGACCTTATTTTCAACAACCAATACTTTGCGATCTACCGCATTTCGTACAGTTGTCAAAAGGCGGTTAAGATCTGGTGGTTTTGAAATGTAGTCAAAAGCACCGAGCCTCATGGTGTTTACCGCAGTATCTAAATCTCCATGACCGGAAATCATTATAAAAGGAATTTCTGGTTTTATTTTTCGAGCAGCTTCCAGCACTTCTACACCATCCATTTTTGGCATCTTAATATCGCAGAGCACAAGATCATAATCGTTGTTCTTAACAGCTTCTAAACCTTTTAAACCGTCTTCTGCTTCTTCCAGTTGATAACTGTCGCTTTCTTCAGAAAGAATCTTAACCAGTACACGTCTAATTGCAGCTTCATCTTCGATTACTAATATTTTGGGCATAGTATCTTAATTTTAAAGTCCTATTCTAAATCCTGTTCTAAAATAAAAACTAGGATTATCATTTAATGTAAAAATATCATTTCTGTCTTCGTCCCTCAAAACGCCATCTTGAAACACCGTATGACCAGCATAAGCATAAAGAAATGTATTTGCAGCTAATTTATATTGATAGCCCACAGTAACTAATGCTGCCGAGGATGATACCGAAGAAGCACTTGTGGTATTAGGTAAAACGATATTATTTTGCAAATTCACATAATAACCATCAAAAATAAATTCTGTCTGAAACTGATGCTTTTCTTTCATGTGATATTTCATTCCGGTTTTTGGGACTCCCACAACATAGCTCCAGTTTTTATGAAAACGTTTTTCATAATAGAAAATAGGCAAGGGCACACGAAGGGCTACTGTAGAATTATAAGCAATACCCAATACCATAATAGAAGGTTTATCTATATTCTTTTTCTCTTTAAGAAATCCTGCTGTAGCATTTACCGAAAAATCTCCGTTTTCCAAAGGGTTTGATAAGGTAGATGACAAACGAGGTGTAACCACTCCTATAAACCGCCAGTCTGGTGTAAATTTCCAAACGTAGGCCATATTGAAGTCTACCACATGAAACTGCTTTAAACCAGCGCTACTAAAAGGGAGCTCTCGCTGTAAATTATAAGCCAATCGGTTATATTCTACTCCAATTACCACCAAGTTATTAGAATCTTGCACTTTTATAGGTACGTTCACCAAAAGCTTCATCCTAGATAGTTCAGCATCCGAACCATTTCTTGGCATCATCATATATTCTGCCCTTACTATGTCTGGAGTTTGGCTTAGACCAACAAAAGAACACAAAAGAAAAAAGACAGCACAGGCACTAAATTTTCTGCAATTCACTCTATTTTGCTTCTATATTATTAGTGTTACTATGTTGAAACGGTTTCTGTTGGATAATATGTATATCTCTTTGCGGAAAGGGTATAGAAATATTGTTTTTTCTAAATTCCGCGTCTAATTTATATCTCATTTCACTTTTAACTCTAGTGACGTTAAAACTATCTATTGTATAAAAATTAAGAGTAAACAGTAAGGCTGAGTCTCCAAAATCTTCAAAAATTACAAATGGTTTTGGGCTTTTTAATATACCCTTTTGCCCTCCCGCAAGAGTTTCTAAGATTTTTGTTGCCAAATTAATATCGCTGCCATACGCAATACCAATTTTAATTTGTTCTCTGGTTGTCTTATGATTTTGGGTATAGTTATAAATTATGTCGCTGATAAACTTATGATTGGGAATGATAATTACTTTATCATCTCTAGTTATTGCCCTGGTCGTTCTCAATTTTATTTCAAACACCTTGCCAACTTTACTATCTATTTCTATAATATCACCAACATGAAGAGATTTATCGATAATGATAAAAATACCTCCAATTACATCTTGAAAAAGCTCTTGTAACGCTAAGCCCAGACCAACAAAAAGTGCTGCAGATGCCGTTAGAAGCAGTGTTATATCTATACCGGCCGCACTCATAGTTAAGAGTATAACAACTACATAGACCAAGTATCTTATGAACTTAAAAACACTAACAAACTTAAGTTTGTCTTCCGCCTCCATACGTTGCGTTAAAAGTATACGCAACCATTTTAGCACAAACCCGGTAATCAAAAAAACAACGGTTACTAGCAACAAAAGTCCAATAGTAATATTAATGGAGTTTTCGCCTTCCCCATACCTGAGTCCAAGATTAAGAAAATCCTTAACCCCTTGCCAAAGGCCTACTTCTAGAATTTCTTCTACTTTACTTTGCGTTTCTTGAATCATGCTCAATATTTTAACCACTTGAACAATTCCTTATAGGTTGGTTTTTTACCGTACATTAGAATACCTACCCTATAAATTTTTGCAGCCAGCCATACTATACCTATAAATGTAACAATTAATAGGATAATAGAAGTGACCAATTCCCAAACGGGTACACCTCCTTCTCCAATACCTCCTGGCAAACGCATGAGCATAACAATTGGCGAGGTTAAGGGGAACAATGAAAACCCAACTGCAATAGGACCATGTGGATTACTGAAGACCGAAAAGAAACCCACATAAATTGCTAGCATTAAGGGTAAAATAATCGGGAAAATAAATTGTTGCGTATCCGTTTCATTATCTACTGCAGCCCCTATAGCCGCATAAATTGAGCTATAAATTAAATAACCCAGTATAAAATATATCAAAAAGAAAGTAATAAGCATTGCCCACGGAATCTTAAAAAGTTCTTGGGCATATAACTGCATGGTCTGGTCTACCGTAGGTAAGCTAGGCCCCATATTTGGGGTAATGGATGCTCCGGCATTCATTGCAGATGGGTCTATATCAAAAACGGCAAATGATATTAATAAAAGGATACTTGCGGATACAATCCAAATGGCAAATTGAGTAAGTCCCGCCAAAGAAGTACCTATAATCTTTCCCAGCATGAGCTGAAACGGTTTTACTGATGAGATAATCACCTCAATAATTCGGCTAGTTTTTTCCTCTATGACACTCCGCATGACAAAACCTCCGTAGATGATAATGAACATCATAATCAAGTAGCCAAAACCACCTCCAATAAAAGCCTTTATTTCATTTATACCCTTAAGGTTTGTCTCTCCCGAAAAGGTTTCTGTATTCATCTGAAAATGCGTATCCATCTTTGCGAAATCTGCCGCAGAGATACCCAATTGATGCAATCCTTCTTGACGTAATCGTTCTTGAAAAGTATTCTCAAGTCTTTCTACCACCTGCGTAGGAGGCGCATCTTTCGTATAAAAAAAAGAGCGTTCTGTTACTGCTCTTACAGTTGAATCTTTTGGTATATACAACAGACCATCAAAACCTAAACTAGCAACAGAGTCTTTTGCCTCTTGTAACGTAACATCCCTAAAATCAACAAATGCTGTGGTTGCGCTAGGTACAAAATCATTTGAAAAATAATTACTCTCGTTCAATATGCCTATAACCCGAGATTCGTTATCATTCACTTTGGCCAAATACGCAACAAGTACCACCATTACGACCATAAGAATGGGACTTAAAAATGTCATTATAACGAAAGACTTATTCCGCACCTTGGCCAAATATTCCCTTTTTATAATAAGTGGTAATTTATTCATCTAGACCTTTTCCTTTACTTTGTACCGTTTGTATAAAAATTTCACTTGTAGACGGAATGGTCTCTACAAAATGATTGATGTTTGCTTTTGATGCCAAAAATGTCAATAATTCCCCTGAATCGTCAGTAGGTAACTGAAGCGTAAAATCTAACTGATTTTCTTTAACATCAAATTGAGAACCGCTTATTGTGAATTTATCTGATAGTTCTTTTAAAAGTATATCCGCATTATTTGTCTGCAAGCCCACATTAAATATGTTGTTCTTATAGGCTTTTTTAATATCGGATAACTTGCCGTCCAATATTTTTTCGGAGCGATGAATTAATGCAATGTACTCACAAAGTTCTTCAACAGATTCCATTCTATGGGTCGAAAATATAATTGAGGTTCCATTATCTTTTAACCTTAGTATTTCTTCTTTTATCACATTGGCATTAATAGGATCAAACCCACTAAAAGGCTCATCAAAAATTAAGAGTTTTGGTTCATGTAATACAGTTACAATAAACTGTATTTTTTGCGCCATACCTTTAGAAAGTTCTTGAATTTTCTTGTTCCACCAATCGCCTATCTCTAATCTTTCGAACCAAAATTTTAATCTCTTTTTTGCCTCGGCTTTTGATAGTCCTTTTAATTGTGCAAGATAAAGTGCCTGCTCCCCCACCTTCATACTCTTGTATAGGCCTCTTTCTTCCGGCAAGTACCCAATTTGGGCAATATGTTCTGCTTTTAATGGCTTTCCATTAAATAAAACCTCTCCACTGTCCGGGTATGTAATTTGATTTATAATACGAATAAGGGTAGTCTTCCCTGCACCGTTAGGACCAAGAAGTCCGTAGATACTATTTTCAGGAATCTCTAAAGAAATTTTGTCTAGAGCGGTATATTCTCCAAATTGTTTGGTGACCTCTTTAGTGACCAAAATATTGTTCATACAAGAATTTTGTCAAAGATAGTTTTTTGTCTTCACAAGACGTTGCCAATGTCTTTAAAAACAAAACCCACCCTTAAGTAAATAAGGATGGGAAAAAAATTGCTATGAAAAAGAAAATTAATATTGGAATCCAATATTAAACCAAATATACGTTTTTTATTTAAAACCCAATAAAATGGATTTATGAGAACATATCTTTCACTTTTTCAAAGAATGACTTATCAGATTTCTCAGGTTTTGGCATAAAATTTTCATTGTTCTGCATTCGCTCAAAGAAGTCTTTTTGCTCTTTGTTCAACTCTCTTGGAGTCCAAACATTTACATGAACCAATAGATCGCCACTACCGTAACCATTAATGCTTGAGATACCTTTACCTCTTAAGCGTAATATTTTACCGGACTGAATACCGGACTCTAGTTTTATGCGGACTTTACCAACAACAGCATCAATTTCTTTAGAAGTACCTAAAACGGCTTCAGAAAAACTAATGTATAAGTCATAATGCAGGTTATCTCCCTCACGTTTTAACGTCTCGTGATCTATAGTCTCAATAGCCACTAACAGGTCTCCTGGTATTCCATTGCTACCCGGTGCATCGTTACCTTTATTAGGCACCTTTAACTGCATACCATCTTCTACCCCTGCTGGAATATTGATTGATACTGTTTCTTCAGAGACTTTAAGCCCTTGAGCATCGGCATCACTAGGTTTTTTATCTAAAACCTGACCACTACCACCACAAGTACTACAGGTAGCTGCAGTTTGCATACGCCCTAGGATTGTATTGGTAATTTTGGTCACCTGACCAGCACCTCCACAAGTTCCACAGGTCCTGTATGTAACACCGCTTGCCTGTTTTTTTCTTTTGACCTTTATTTTTTTCTCAACGCCATTGGCTACTTCTTCTAAAGTCAACTTTACGCGTATACGTAAATTACTTCCTTTGACTCTGCGTTGGCCTCCGCCAAAACCTCCGCCACCGAAACCTCCGCCGCCGCCAAAGGCGCTACCGAAAATATCTCCAAACTGACTGAAGATATCATCCATGTTCATTCCGCCTCCGCCGCCGAAACCGCCAGAACCGTCAAAAGCGCCATGTCCAAATTGGTCATAACGTGCTTTTTTGTCAGCATTACTCAAAACTTCATACGCTTCCGCAGATTTTTTGAACATTTCTTCAGCCTTGGGATCACCCTGATTCTTATCTGGGTGATGCTCCAATGCCTTTTTTCTATAGGCTTTTTTTATCTCCGCTGCGCTGGCATTTTTACTAATGCCAAGTACTTCATAATAATCTTCCTTCATTCTTGATTTTTAGTTTCCTACAACCACTTTTGGATGACGAATAATTTTATCACCAAGCTTAAATCCTTTTTCAACTACATCAACAATCTTACCTTTGAGCTTCTTGCTTGGAGCCGGTATTTGTGTAATAGCCTCGTGTATATCAGCATCAAAAACATCACCTGCTTCAGCACTTACCTCTTCTAATCCTTTAGATTTCAAGGTTTCGCGAAACTTTACACGAATAAGCTCTACACCTTTAAACATTTCTTTGTCTTCTGATTTGGCCATCTCTTTTAAAGCTCGCTCAAAATCGTCCAAAACCGGTAACATAGAAACCATAATTTCTTGTCCGGCTGTTTTGAATAGCTCTACTCGCTCTTTTGAAGTTCTTCTTTTGAAGTTTTCAAACTCTGCGAACAACCGAAGGAATTTATCTTTTTCCTTCGCAAGGTCTTCCCTTAACTGTTCTTCTACACTTAGTTCTTCTTGCTCTATATTGCTCTCAGACGTTGCTTCAGTTTGGTTTTCATCCAAAACTTCTTCAAAATCTTCTGTATTTTGTTTATCGCTCATTGTGATACAATTTGAATTCTCGTTTTAGGTTGGCAAAAGTACTGCCATTTCTTTAAAAATGTCAAAATGTCATTAAAAAAACTACATAACATGCCTCTATGGACCTAAAAGACAACAATGCGCCAAAACAATGGGTACAAGTCATAAAAAAACACCTGTTAATTACAGATGTTCTATTCATTATTCCCGTATAATTATCTGCCCTAAGAACTGTATTCCTTGGTTAAAGAACCCAATTCAGATGATTCGGTACATTCTGGGCTACTGTATATTGCTTCTAACGCTACACATACATTAGGAAAGATAAAATTAAAACCTTCTTCCTCTATTTTTTTACAACTTACCCGTTGGCTGGCAAACAGCAAATAAGACATTTTACCTAAAATTATCTTCATAACCAGCTTAGGTATATTAGGTAGCACAACTGGCCTATCTAAAACCTTGGCTATTTCTTTAACAAGCTTAGTATTCGTTACCGGGTTAGGACCTACACCATTATAAACACCTTCCAAACCATGCTCCACGACAAACATAAAAATCCGTGCTAAATCTGAAACATGAACCCAAGACTGCCATTGTTCGCCACTACCAAATGCAGCTCCAACATAGTTTTTGACCGGTTTTGCCATTTCCGGAAGCGCCCCGCCTTTACAAGACATTACCAAACCTATTCTTACTTTGGCAACTTTAAAATCAAAACTATTGAATTTATCTACTTCATTCTCCCAGACCTCTACTACTTCTCCTAAAAAACTATCGTCTACGGCTGTTTCTTCTTCCGTATAAAATTTGCTTAAAGAATCTGGATATCTACCAATTGCAGATGCTGAGACAAAAGAGAATATATCTGTGGTATCTACCTTTTCCAACGCAGTATGTAGCGTACGTAAGGAATTAACCCGACTGGACATAATTTCTTTCTTATAACTGGAGGTCCATCTTTTGGAGATGCTAGCACCTGCCAAATTTATAATAGCAGAAACTCCGACAAGGGAATCTAAATCGATTTCTCCTTTATCAGGGTTCCAATAATAACCTTGAAATTTGGGCTCTGAAGTAATTTTACTTTTACTGGTAGTAAGATAATTTACTGCAATATCTTTCTTGCGGCATTGCTCTACAATCGCACTGCCTACCAGACCTGTTGCCCCTGTAATCAGTATTCTCATAAACCAAAGATATAGGATTTCCAAACCAACTGACTATCATTTAATTCGGATTTAACACTAAACCGTGTCCATATGTTAAGAAAATGGGATGACCTGTGTTTTGTTAACTTTTCTTTAGAACTAAAAAACTACTTTCTGGCTCTTAACATCTCTCTTTTTCCCGGTGGGCCAGGCAAGCGTTCTACCTCAAAACCTACCGCGAGCATAGCTCTTCTTACACTACCCTTGGCTGCATAGGTAACTAAAACTCCACCTTCTTTCATGGCACGGTACATCTTTAAAAATATCTCTTCGGTCCACAACTCTGGTTGAACCCGTGCACCAAATGCATCAAAATAAACAAGATCAAAAACATTTTCATCTGCTATATCGGCAAAAAGCTTTTGCTCCTTTTTAAGAATAAAATTTTCGGAAATCAAAATATCGCTTTCCCAAGGCGACTGGTGCATCTTTTCAAAATCCTTTTGAAACTCTTCAGCCTTTAATTCTGAAATATAATTGAGCTGTTCTAATTCTTCTGTAGAAACAGGATAAGCTTCCACGCCTCTATAAGCAACTTCTGTATTATTTTTTTTGATTCAATGTGGGTAATTAGGGCATTAAGTCCTGTACCGAAACCTATTTCAAGAATAGCTACCTTTTTTCCAAAGAAGAGTGAGAGACCATGTTTTATAAAAACGTGATATGCTTCTTGTACAGCACCGTGTTTTGAGTGGTACTGCTCATCCCATTCAGAAATCTGAATGGTCTTAGATCCATCTCCTGTGGTAATAATCTTTCTTTCCAAACTATTGATTTTTAATCAAAACACCATCTGCCTCAAAACCAAAGGTTTTCTTAGGTTCCGTAATTTTTGCGATTTCCAACTCTGCTTCTCCCCCATCTTTGGCGTAGTGCTTTTGATCTTCCACACTCATAGCTTCAACATAAGCATATCCATTTACAATTACTTCTTTCCCTGTTATATCACTTGGCATAAAAAAACCATAGTCCTTAAAGCGCACCATTGCTTCTTGCTCGTCATCTAACTTTAACTTCATCCAACAACCTTTTACTTTACAAACATCTATTACTGTGGCTTTAAATTTTGTCCGAAGCGTATCTTTAACCGTCATTTTATCAAACCTCATTGTCATTTCCGCATCTGTCAAGACATTACTAGCCTCTAGATTAGCACCAATAATTTGATAGTCAACACCATCAAAAGTGACCTTTTCTGTTTCTTGACCCCTACAGGCTAAAACCACCATAAAAACCGCAAGTAAATTGTTAAATAGACGCATTTCCGATAAAAATTAGATATGTACCGCAAAACTGGGCATTTTATAACGAAAAAAGAAGAACAGGTAAGGATAATTCGTTAATTTTAATTTTTTAATTCTAAAAATTATGAACTCGACCATGCAAAAAATCAGCATAGAAAAGGTAAAAGAATCCAAAATCGAACAAGTAGATTTTAACAATCTTGCCTTTGGCAGTTTATTCTCTGACCACATGCTCGTCTGCGATTATAGAAATGGTGCTTGGGAAACTCCAAAAATAACTCCCTACCAGCCTATTACTCTTGATCCATCTGCAAAAATTTTCCACTACGGTCAATCTATTT
This sequence comes from Zobellia laminariae, assembly GCF_009725995.1. The sequence continues at coordinate 261,354 of NZ_RCNS01000001.1, forward strand.
TTGAAGGAATGAAAGCCTACAAAGATGACAAGAACAAAACGTGGCTTTTTAGACCGTTAGAAAACTTTAAAAGATTGAACGTCTCGGCAAATCGTATGGCTATTCCAGAATTACCAGAAGAGTTTTTCATGGAAGGACTTAAAGCGCTGTTGGAATTAGACAACAAATGGATTCCTCAGACCGAAGGAAGTTCTATGTACATAAGACCTTTTATATTTGCGTCCGGAAATGGCTTTCACGCTTCTCCTGCTGACGCTTATAAGTTTATAATTTGTCTTGCCCCATCTGGATCTTACTTTTCAGGAAAGGTAAAAGTTCTTATTGAAGAAAAGTATTCCCGTTCAGCAAATGGGGGAGTAGGTTACGCAAAGACCGGTGGCAATTACGCTGGCCAGTTCTACCCTACGCAATTGGCAGTAGCTAAAGGTTACAACCAAGTTATTTGGACGGATGATAGCACACATGAATATATAGAAGAGGCAGGTGCAATGAATATTTTCATTCGTATTGACGATACTTTAATTACAGGCCCAACTAGCGATCGTATACTAGATGGTATTACCCGAAAAAGTATTCTACAGCTAGCTGAGAAAAAAGGAATAAAAACAGAAGTAAGAAAAATTACTGTTACAGAAGTAGTTGAAGCTGCTAAGAACGGAAGATTGAAAGAAATGTTTGGAGCAGGTACTGCCGCTGTCATTTCACCAATTTCTGCATTTGGCTACAGAGACGTAGATTATGATCTACCTGAAATAGAAAACAGCTTTGCTTCTCAAATGAAGAAAGAGATTACAGATATACAATATAACCGTTCCGAAGACCCGTTTGGTTGGAGAGTTGGTCTTTAATAATTAAAGATTTTTTTAGACCTAATATATTAAGGGTACTAAAAAAAACGGTCACTAAATCCTTAGTGACCGTTTTTTTTATACTTCGCAGAGAATACCATTATCCCTTTAAAATTTCGGAAATTTTGGGCTTAAAATAATCTGGCCCCTTAAGTACTTTGCCATCTTCGCGGTAAATAGGTTTACCGTCTGCACCCAACTTACTCATATTACTACGCTGTATCTCATTAAAGACCTCTTCAATTTTGTGCTGCATACCATGTTCTAATATAGTACCACATAATATATAAAGCATATCTCCCAAAGCATCTGCAACCTCAACTAGATCATCATTTTTTGCAGCTTCCAGATATTCATTGTTCTCCTCGTCCATCAAATTAAAACGTAGCAGATTCTTAGCTTCTCCCAAATCTGCTTTCATGGTTTCTGAAACGCCTTGCCCAAAAGAGGTATGAAAAAGCGCTACGGCACTTAGTTTGTTTTTCATCTATAGTTGTATTGATTTAAAAATAGTTTCTGCCAATAATAGCGTAATTTTGCCGAAAAATAAAGAATATGTTCACCACCGGACAAATAGCTTTTGCAACGATTTTTGCTAGCTGTTTTATCATTATTATCTTTTTTTCTTACAAAAAAGACAAAAAATTACATGCTAAAAACTACAAAGGGGTGAAATGGGTAGGACTTTTATTCATAGCATTCGTAATAATTCTCCTCTTTATTAAGCATTTCTTGAAATATTAAGACAATCTTCACAGATTCGTTAAAAGCACCATTTTTAACGACCAAAAGCCGTTTTTTGACGTATAACATAACAAATAGCGTAATTTTGCGTTATCTATTCCAAAGGGGCAATATTATGATGACTTTTTTCACAATACTTTTAGTACTTATCGGAGCAAATGCTCTGTTTATGGTATTTAGTTTAAGCGGAATAAATAATGGAGGTAAAAAATCTCAGGGAAATGAGTCTACATCTCCTAAAGTTTATCCTTTAAACAATCTTTCTTCAAAACTTAAGAAAGCGGTTTAACAAGTAAGTGCTACAAGCACAGTTCATCTGATAAATTATTTACGTAATTTGCACCGATGAAACAATTGTTACTCGTATTCTTAGGAGGTGGCATAGGTAGCACACTTCGCTATCTAGTTTCTAAATCCCTCAACACTCACTTTCAACATTTCTTTTTAGGTACTTTTTTAGTCAATATTATAGGTTGCCTATTAATTGGTCTTATTTTAGGACTTTCTATTAAAACCAATTACTTAACCCCAAACCAAACGCTTTTATTAGCAACAGGTTTTTGCGGAGGCTTCACTACTTTCTCTACTTTTGCTTTTGAAAAACATTCGCTTTTAACTTCTGGCGAACTCGTACATTTCTCTATCTACCTTATAGCCAGTATAGTGGTTGGCATTGCTGCTGTATCCTTCGGTTTATGGCTATCTAAATTGTTATAGATTAAAATTTTATAACAGTTCTACCCCCCTTTTGTTAAAAATATAGAATTTTAAGTAGTAAAATTAAGATTATCTAATCTTATGGCAGTTTTTACGCGATTTTTTCAATTTTCCGTTAATTTTTGTAGATACCAATCAACGAAAATGCATTTTTGACTAAATTTAATTGTATACCCCAAAAAATATAGGGGGTAATATTCCTATAAACATAAAAATTACTTCTTAGACCCCAAAATTTTTAGGGTGTTAATTATTTTAACATACATTTGCTATTCTAATTAATACAATACTTATGAAACAAATCGAGGCAATTATTAGAAAATCTAAGTTTGATGACGTCAAAAAAGCGTTACATCAAATAGAGGTTAACTTCTTCAGTTACTGGGATGTAACCGGAGTTGGAAATGAAAAACAAGGTCATGTTTATAGAGGTATCTCTTATAGCACGAGCGACATTCAACGAAGATATCTTTCTATAGTGGTATCTGATGAATTTGCACAACGTACTGTTGACACCATTCTCGAAGCAGCTTACACTGGTAATGTTGGAGATGGGAAAATCTTTGTTTCTGAAATTTTAGAAGCATACAGAATCCGTACAAAAGAAAACGGACAATCTGGAATCAACTAAAAATCACCAATAACTAAACTTTATAGAAATGGACGCAGGATTATTTACAGCAAATAACGTTTGGATGATGTTGGCTACCGCTCTGGTATTCTTCATGCACACCGGATTTTCTTTTTTGGAAATCGGCCTTACAAGACAAAAAAACACAATCAACATATTATTTAAGAACATCTTTATTATTACAGGTGGACTTTTACTTTATTACGCATGGGGCTTTAACCTTATGTACCCAGGATTTGAAGAAGGATCTTCAGGGATAATAAAATTCTCTATGGATAGCTTTGGAATATCAGCTCCTGAAAACGGAATGACTCCAGAATATGCAGATGGAGGTTACACATGGTGGACAGACTTCTTGTTTCAAGGTATGTTTGCAGCTACAGCAGCTACTATTGTATCTGGTGCCGTTGCAGAACGTATTAAAATTGGAGCCTTTATGATTTTCACAGTTGTTTACGTAGGACTTGTTTATCCTATAGTAGGCGCTTGGAAATGGGGTGGTGGTTTCTTAGACTCATGGGGTTTTTATGACTTTGCAGGTTCTACCTTGGTACACTCTGTAGGAGGCTGGGCAGCATTGGTTGCTATCTTCTTACTAGGCTCACGTATTGGTAAATTTGATGATGAAGGTAAAGCAAAAGCAATACCAGGTCATAGCATACCTATGGCAACAGCAGGTGTACTTATCCTTTGGTTAGGATGGTTTGGTTTCAACGGTGGTTCTGTACTTTCTGCTGATCCAGAATTAACATCTCTAGTATTAGTTACAACTAGTTTAGCAGCGGCAGCTGGTGGTTTTGGATCTATGATCTTATCTACCATATTATACAAAAACTTAGATTTAACCATGTTCCTTAACGGTATTCTTGGTGGTCTAGTAGGTATTACAGCAGGTGCTGATTTAATGTCTCCTAACGAAGCGGTAGTAATTGGCTTTTTAGCCGGTCTATTAATTGTTCTTGCAGTTTCTTTAGTTGATAAATTAAAATTAGATGATCCTGTTGGTGCAGTTGCAGTTCACTTGGTATGTGGTATCTGGGGAACATTAGCTGTAGGTATCTTCGGAGCCAAAGCTGGCGGCGAGCAATTCATGACACAACTATATGGTGTATTGATCATAGGTGTCTTTTGCGTAGTGTGCACATTTATTATCCTTGGAACGTTGAAAGCGGTAATGGGACTTAGAGTGAGTAAAGAAGAAGAGATTGAAGGTCTTGACATTCATGAACACGGTATGGATGCTTACCCAGATTTCATAAACGACTAAATTATATTAATTAGAAACGGAGCGTTTTGCAGAACGCTCCGTTATATAACACTTTCAAAATCTTCACAGATTTCAATTAAATCATTCCATACAGGGATAACAAAATAAAAATACAGATGAAAGCGATTACAAATACAAAATACGTAAAAAATCTATTTTTCCTAGCAATATTACTTTTCTCTGCGACCGCTGTTGTTGCACAGGAAGAAGAAGAGGAAGAAACTAAGCCATCATTTACTTTTACTGGTTCTGTTGATGCATATTACCGTGCTAATCTAAACGGAGATAATTCTGCACCAGATGGTGCTCCAAACGCTGCGCCAGGTTCATCATTCGCCAACTTACCAGGTTTCTCTCTAGGTATGGCAAATTTTGTTGCAGGTTATGAAGGCGAAAAAGTTGGTTTCGTAGCAGATTTAGTATTTGGCCCAAGAGGAACGGATGCCATATTTGCTTCTCCAATTTATTCTGCAACAGGTAATATAGTAAATCAATTATATGCTTACTGGAATGTATCCGATGCTGTTACATTAACCTTTGGTAACTTTAATACTTTCTTAGGTTACGAAGTTATATCTCCGGTTGCTAACTTTAACTATAGTACTTCTTACTTGTTTTCTTACGGTCCTTTTTCTCATACAGGTTTAAAGGCTGATATTGCTTTATCAGATGATTTTAGCTTAATGTTAGCAGTAATGAACCCAACAGATATGACCGAATTGAATGTTACAGGTAAATATACATACGGAGCTCAAATAGGATATAGCGGACAGTATTTAAACCTATTGATTGATAACGGTGCTTACGAAGTTGATTATACTGGTGGATTTGATTTATCTGATTCTTTCTTCCTAGGATTGAACGCTGCTTATTTTGATGGTGACGGTGCAGGAAGCTTTGCTGGTGCAGCAATTTACCCTCAGTTAACAACTTCAGAAAACTTTGCTATTGGTCTTAGAGCAGAATATTTTGCTGAAACTGACTCTTTCGGAGCTATTGGAACAAGTACTGCCGATGGAGATGCAAGTGTATTCGCTGTTACTTTAACTGGTAGTGCAACTATAGGAAATTTAATGATCAAGCCTGAACTTCGTTTAGATACGGCTTCAGATGATTCTGGATATTTTCTTGATAGTGACTTAATGGCGCAAAAGAGCTTATCTTCTTTTGTTCTAGCTGCAGTCTACTCTTTCTAAAAAAGAATTATAATGGTTAAGTGTTTATAATTTAAAGCTAATTCAAGTAAAGGCCCTGACGTTTAACGTTGGGGTCTTTATTTTTTGGAAGGGTCAAAAGCTTTTACACCAGCTAGTATCTCTGTATCCAAATTATTTACACTAGGCACAACAGGACAAGAATACTTCTTATTATAAGCACAATACGGATTATAAGCTTTATTAAAGTCGATAACTATAGTATCTCCATCAGGTATAGAAAGATCAATATATCTACCGCCTGTATACGTCTCTACACCATTGGTATTATCAGTAAAAGGTAAAAATAGGTAATCCCTATATTTTTCTTGTTGCATCAATTCCTTATTTTGATACACCTCTAATTGTCTGTTTTTCCCATTTAAAGTAAAATGGGCTATACCATAAACCGTTTCCTCAGAAGAATCTCCGGTAGTACTAGGCATTAAAAAAGGCAAAGCCTCCGGCGTACGAACAAACTTGGCCGTTACTACATAATTAGTATCAGGCGCAAAGAAATCCAATGCCTCAAAATTCTTGCGATAACGATCCGGTAATGGCGAAGTTTCCGGGTCTTTAAACTCCTTATTTAATTTTTCTTGATGGTCCAAGATGGCCTGTAACGCATCGGTTTCAACAACAACTACCTTTTCCTCAGGCGCATCGTGGTATTTTTTATCGGTCTTACATCCCAAAACCATAAGAAAAAAAACCAAAACAAGAATTCGCATACAATCAATTTTTGCAACAAAAATACAATATAAAGTTATTAACCTAATTGAACCAATTGTACATTGCGACGTAAAAGATTAAAAATGAACAAAATTTATCCAATATTACTCATACTGACTCTGTTCTACTCCTGTAACACACCAAAAGAACAACCTAAGACAATAGCGGATTTAAAACGGATTGCACCCGAAATTTCTCCTGACCGTTACAATGTAGCTTTTCTAATTATGGATGGGACTTTCAACACTGAGCTAACGGCTCCGTTCGATATTTTTCAACATACCAAATACCGGGAAAACATAAAAGCCATGAATACCTTTACCGTGGCCAACACATTAGACCCTATTACCACTTTTGAAGGTATGCGCTTATTGCCTGACTTTGATTATACCAAAGACCAGCTGCCACAAATAGATATTCTGGTAATACCTAGTGCAGAACATCATTTAGACACAGATTTAAAGGATACCGTAATGCTTGATTTTGTTCGTAAAATAGATAGTTCTGCCTTATTTATGACAAGCCATTGCGATGGTGCTTTTGTTTTGGCTAAAGCCGATGTTCTTAAAGGAAAAACCTCTACCACCTTCCCTAGCGATATTAAAGCATACCGCAAGATGTTTCCCAGCTTAAAAGTAGCCGACAGTGTTCTATTTGTTCATGATGGAAAATATATTACTTCGGCAGGAGGTGCTAAAAGTTTTGAAGCTGCCCTCTACTTATGCGAGCATTTATACGGAAAAGAAGTTGCCGATGCTTTAGCAAAAGGCTTGGTCATTGACTGGAACTTACAGGAAACTCCACATCTTATTGCGGAATAACAGCCATTATTCTTCAATAATGGAATAACGAGCCCCTTTTAAATATTTCTCCACCAATTCATTAAACTCCGGTGTTATGCGTAGCAACGCAGTATTTTCCAGAGCGTAAAGTTCGCTTCGGTTCTTATATCCTTTTTTTAGAAGTTCTTCTAAGTAAAAAAGAGCTGTACCATAATCGTCGGTTTTGGCGGTGTAGGATATGATTTTTAGATAACTTTCAAAATTATCTGGCTCAATGACTGTCTTCAGCATCCATAAAAAATTCAAGGCTTCTCCATCAATCGGGTCCTCTGCGCTTAGGATATCTACATTATCAGAAACCAATGCTTTCAAATAGCCTTCCAAACGTTTCCCCATTTTTTGCTGAAGTACCTCAGGATTTTTACGAAATTTCTGAAGCTCTTCCATTTGATATTTCCACCATCCTAAATTATTGTAATTATAGGTAAGAATATCTTCCTCTAGATAATAATTATACTCGTCTTTAATTAAGCTCTCTTTTAAAGAGAGTGCATTCTGAGTTCTATTTTTATTTTTGAATAGTCGGCTTTTTCGCAACGTCTTTCTACTCGCTTTTATAGAATCCAAAGGCATAAAAGGTTGGTATATCTCAGACATCTCTTCCAACCAACTATCAGCTAATAGAGGTTTGTTTGCAGAATATAACCTATTTACTTTTACCAAATCTGACTTGTAGTTTGCATCTATATATGCTTCATCTTTTGACACATTACCTTTTGCCATTGCTGCCAAAGTCAATATTCTTAAGGCTTCACTAAGATCTGTTGTTTTAGGCCATTCCTCACCACCATCAAAAATCAACAATTGGTTAGGGTACTTTAATTTGTTCAGAATTTTTTCTGCCGCTAACATATCTGGATAACTAAAATCCTCATCCCCAACAATACCGATAAAATGAAACGGGTTTCTATTCGTAAGCACCTCAATATTAGCTACTGACGCACCACAGGCAACCACACCTTTCACACCCTTTATAAAAACTGGAATTAGAGTAGAAAACCGGCCTCCAGCAGCAAAACCACTTGTATATATGCCGTTCTTTTGAATAGGTAACATAGTAGTCACTGTATTCAACATTCTGCTTGTAATTAGTATATTTTTAGAAATAGATAGTGTATCACTAATATTATTGGAAGCTGCAAGTACATACCCCTGTTCTTCGGCAGCAGCACTGAACATGGCTAAAGATTGTTTGCCTCTACCGTTCATATCAAAAACAAATACTACCGGCCAAGTTTTAGAAACATCAAATTTCTTTGGCAGGTACAAGGAAAATGTTTCGGGAACGGTATCATTGACTACTAATGAATCTATTACCACACCTTTTTTTAATGTAATATTTTGTGCAGAACCAATAAACGTAGCACTTAATGCCAACAACAGTAGTATTCTTTTCATAAAATTTAATCATCAAAAATCTAGCCAAACGGCCGGTACCTAAAGATCTTTATTAGATGTATGTTCCATAAATTAATAGGGAGACAAGACTACTCTCCTATTTTACCTATTTCAACACCTTCTGAGTAAGCCACTTTAATATCATGTGCACTAAAGGCCTTTTTTATAGCCTTGTTAGCGCTAAAAGTAACCTCCCAAAAATCATCGGGCAACACATATGGTCGTACAATTAATTGTACATTATGGGAGTCAAAATCTACAATACCAATTTCCGGCACAGGCTCAGGAAGTATTTTTGAAACCTCTTTTAGAGCTTCCTCTAAAACCTGTCTTACTTTTGGAAAACTTTCTTCATAAGGCATGGTAACCTCCAATTCCAACCTGATCATCCCTTTTTCTGAGTAGTTCGTTACTACAGATTCTGTTATCATTGAGTTGGGAATAATTAATATTTTATTACCAGGAGTAAGTACATCTGTACTAAAAATACCAATTTCAACCACCCTACCAAACTTGTCTTCTACCTGAATCCAATCTGCTACTTTAAAAGGTTTGAGTGTTAAAATCAAAATACCTGAGGCAAAATTTCCTAAACTCCCCTGCAAAGCCATACCTACTGCAAAAGCAGCTGCGGCAAGTATTGCAAACAAACCTGTTAGATCTGCACCAAGCACGGTGGCTATAACAAATAGCACAGTACCTTTTAGAAGCACCCCTACTATAGATGATAAAAAAGGGCGTAAGGTTTCTGAAAACCCAGTCTTTTCTAAGGCTTTACCTACAAGTTCAACTATTTTTTTGACAACCTTAAAGCCAACCCATAAAATAAGTCCCGCCAAGAAAATTCGCGGTACGTAAAAAATTACCTTGTCGGTAGCAATCTGAGCGTACTCATTAATTTTTTCCAAGTCCATGAATTAAAATTAATGATTAGCGAGCATTCTCCTACAGAAAGTTTGTGTTTTTTATACATTTTACATTGTAAAACTTAATAAATAACACTAAAAATAAAGTTTGATGTTTCTAAAGAAGATAGAGGGCTACTATCTTTTTAAGGAAAAATGGCTCTTGAATTCCTTTCGTTCCCCGTCTTTGGTGTATTCTACCCTAAACCAATAATCGTTTGACGGAACTATTTTTCCATTAAAAGTACCGTCCCAACTATCATTTCCGCTTAACTGAAATAACAACATTCCATATTGGTTATAGATACTTACATTAGGATCCTCCATACCTGCAAAACCAACTATAGACCATCTTTCATTATCTCCATCACCATTAGGTGTAAAAAACCGTGGAAAATCTACTACTGTAAATTCTTTTGAGAGTGTACTACAGTTATGAATATCCGTTACAAAAGCCGTATGCTCTCCTGCTGTTAGATTTTCAAATCTATTTCCTGAAGAAAAATCTGAATCGTCAACACTATAGAGATAACTGCCATCTCCCTCGGCCATAATATCTATGGTATTATTATCCGTAAAAGGGTCGGAAACAAACACTACTTCAAAAACTTCTGCTTGTGGGGAAGTAACTACTTGGGTAGACAACGAAAATTGACAACCCAATTCTTTATTTAGAAGATTGACTACATAAGTACCTTCTTCATTTGCTGTATAAAAAGCATCTGTTGCTCCCGTTATTAAGTTTTCCGGAGAAATACTGTCCTTATACCATGTAAAACCATATTCTGAAGTTAACAGTTCTGTATTTAAAACTGGTAACGGGTCTATTGTACTTCCATTAGAATCCAAACAAAGAATATACTCCTCCTCTAATCCTGACTCAAAATCTACCCCTAATAACTCTACCTCAAAAGAAGAGGTTTTATAACAACTATTTCCAGATGATATTCTAGTAAAAATAGTCTCTGATGCATTTGTTATCTCATACGCTTCGGGAGTTTCAATTGCATTTTGATAAGCCTCGGCATCTTCTAACGATAAGTAATATGTAACCTGATAGATTTGTGAGTCCTGTGCACCAAGTATTAGTTTATCATTAACCGTAAGATCCACTATCTTACCATCACCGCCGTCTACATTACAAAAAATTAAAGAATCTGGCTCCTCAATATTAACAGGAACGGAAATAAAATCTGCTTCTAAAGTTCCAGTAGCAACGCAAGATTCAGAAAAAACGAGTTCTACACGGTATTCGCCGCCCTCAGTAACATCTACTGTGGACAGTCCTGACCAAGCTGCAATTTCAACATCATCTTTAAACCATACATAATCATCAACACCTACAACAGTAGCATCCAAAGCTATGGTTTCATTAACACATGCAGGGTTTCCGCTAGCCACAGTTCTATCATCTCCTAAATCATACCCTAAAGAAAAACTTCCTGCTTCTAAAAAAACTGCAGAGTCTACTTGAGAATCACGATTATCCGCTATTACCAACTTAATAGTATATGAATCGCCTGGCACCACTAAAGATTCCGCTGTCATACTAACAGTTTGACCATGAAAAGATATTGCCGAATCATCTCCGTTAATCTTATCAAAATAAGAAAGATTTTTACTATTGCACTCCCCTGTCACTCCAGGCCTAATAGTCGTAACACTAACAGGCAATTTATTATTAGGAATTACCGCCAAGTTTGTGGAAACACCTTTTGAATCGGTTAATATAAATGCAAAAACATCCCCAAAAGTACATTGGTAATTTTCCTGATATTCTTCTGATGCAAACAAGAAATTGAAACTGATACTATTGGTTTGAGGAACAAAGTCAAATTGAATATAAGATGCGTTGAATAGCAAATCTGACCCCGTAATAGACTTCAAATCGGCATCACCAAGCCATTCATCACTTCCTGAATTATGAATATCATCGTTAGGTCCCTCAGCCAGTTTAGCCCTACCTGTACTTAGAACAATGCCCTCTTCAAAAGGAAAGCCAGAACTATTAGCATCAAAATAACCAATTCCGTTCACACCTTCTGCGGTACCGGTCTTTGAAGTATAATTGCCAGTTTCTGCGCAATTACTATTTATTAGAATGTCCTTCACCAACTCTTCTACCGAATAAGTGGTGACATCAACGTTTATCTGAGCCCTAAGCCCAATAGACGACAGTAATAGTACTAAAAAACCTAATATTTTCATTTTCAATAGCATGATTTCAGAAAACCTGAAAGTTAAATATAAGAAACTCTTTACAGGTTTTTAGCACTTATTTAAAAATTTCGGGCAACGGAATTATTTCATCTATAACTCCTTTCTAAAAGGGATTCTTTCCTATTGGCGCACTTGATACTACGTTAGATAGTATAATGTGGGTACGCGTCTCACCATACTGAATTAGTTTATCTATAAATCGTTCCAAATGAAACTGGTCTTTTAATACAACCTCCATAACAATATTCTCATTCCCCGTAATACGATAGCAGTTCACCACCTCTTTATATGTTTTTACGGTCTCTAAAAAAGGTTTTAGTTTCCCCATAAAAGCTCTCAACGTTATAATAGCTTTAAGATGATGTCCTGTTTTAGCATGCGAAACTTTTGTATTGTAACCTTCTATGATACCCAAGTCTTCCATCTTCTTTATACGTTCCGCAACAGCAGGTGCGGTAAGCCCTACTTGCCTACCAATATCCACATAAGTTTCGCGAGCATTTGCTTGTAGAAGTTTGAGTATTTTCCAGTTTAAATCGTCTATATTCATTTTCGAGCCTAAAATTCGTAAATAGCTTGTTATCCAAAGCTAATATATGAAATCACTTTCGATTCTAAAGGTAAAACTTGGAAACTGGCCGTAACTTTAATAATCCTAATTCTTAGTAATAGAAAAATGTCTTACGATAATCTTCGGGCCTTACCGGTCTACAAAAAAGCTTTAGAGCTCTGCCATATGAGTAGGGAGATTGCTTCGTACGTTTCTTTGAACAAAGACCTTATGAAACTCTATCAATCTAATAGCCATAGAGATACTATTGCAAATTCTTTGTTAACCGATGCTATTCTTATACCAAAAAAAATTGCTTCCGCAGAAATAAGTGGGTGTCATTTAGAGCGCATGAAAAGCGCTAGCTTCATTAATATTATGATTCGTAATATTAATTCTTATTGTAATGGCTTAGAAAACGACGGGGTTAAAGAAAAAGAATATTTGAACCTTCTAAGAAAGGAAATTAAAATCTTTAGACGTTCTTTTAAGAAATGGCGAAATTCTTTTCCTGACGGAGGCACCAATTATTTTAATTAAACAGCCTCCTCTTCTTTTTGTTTTAAATTTACGATATACTAAAATTGTTAGTTTAAAGTTCTAATTTTGGATTTTAAATTATCGATTTTGAAAACAACTATTCTTATTCATTGTCCCGATCAAGCGGGAATCATAAGTGTTACCACTAACTTTATACACCAACATAAAGGGAACATCATTTATCTTGACCAGCACGTAGACAAAGAAACCAACGTATTTTTTATGCGTCTGGATAGTGATTTTGAAGATTCAAATTTTTCCGCCGAGACATTCAAACAGGAGTTCCAAAGCGAACTTGCCGATAGATACAACATGCAATGGAGTATGCACCAGGCGGGCGTAAAACCCAAGATGGCACTTTTTGTATCTAAATACAACCATTGTTTATACGACCTTTTAAGTAGATTTAATTCTAGTGAGCTTGAAGTTGATATTCCTTTTATTATCAGTAACCATCCGGACCTTAAACCTATTGCAGACCAGTTTAACATTCCTTATTACCACATACCGGTAACAAAAGATACCAAAGCGGAAGCTGAAACGAAACAATTAAAACTCTTAAAGGAATATGAAGTTGACTTTATTGTTTTGGCAAGGTACATGCAAATTGTAAGTCCAAAAATCATAAGCAACTTTCCTAATCGTATTATAAATATTCACCACTCATTTTTACCTGCATTTGCGGGCGCCAAACCTTATCACGCGGCTTTTAAACGTGGTGTGAAGATTATTGGAGCCACAAGTCATTATGTTACCGAAGAACTGGATGCAGGCCCTATTATAGAACAAGACGTTACTACGGTAACACATGCCCACAGTATAAAAGATTTTATTGCCAAAGGTCGTGATTTAGAGAAAATTGTGCTTTCCAGAGCAGTTAAGCTACATATTCTTAGAAAGACTATGGTCTACAACAATAAGACAGTAATTTTTTCGTAGTATATCCTAAGACATAGAAAGAAGTGTTCAAGGTTCTTAGTTACAGAGAATACCTGTACCTAATAGGCTGCTCTTTTTTCTCAATACTAAGTTTTAAAAAAGTTATGAAAAAACTGGTTATATTATTTCTTGCATTGAGCTTAAATTCTTGTCACGAACTTCAACAGGTCGTAAATCAATTACCACAAGGAAGCGTTGCCTTAGGCAATGACCAAATTGCTGCAGGACTTAGAGAAGCGCTAGATAAAGGCATTCAAAGTCAAGTAAGCAAACTAACCAAAGAAGATGGTTTTCTAAAAAATGAAGCCGTAAAAATACTTCTCCCTGAAGAACTTCAGAAAGTAGACAAAACTCTTCGTGACATTGGACTTGGTAGTTTAGCCGATGAAGGCCTTAAGGTATTGAACAGAGCCGCTGAAGATGCTGTTGGTGAAGCTACTCCTATTTTTGTTGATGCAGTAAAGGGAATTACATTTAGTGATGCCAAGAATATTTTATTAGGAAGCGACAACGCTGCTACTCAATATTTGACTTCAGCTACACAAACCCAACTTTACGCTAAATTCAATCCGGTTATCAAGAATTCTTTTAGCAAAGTAGGAGCCGATAAAATTTGGAGCAACCTTATTACAAAATACAATAACATACCGCTTACGAAGAAGGTTAACCCAGACTTGACGGACTACGTAACTCAAGAAGCACTTAATGGTGTTTTCACGATGATTGCCGTTGAAGAAAAAGAAATAAGAAACGACGCAAGCTCTAGAACAACTGATCTTTTAAGACGTGTTTTTAGCTTACAGGATTAAAAATAAATATTTTGTATTAACCTTACAATAACTTGAAAATTAACCCGTTAAATTCATAAGTAGTCTTTAACAACTACCAATCTCTAAGACCTTGTTGATCATTTTAAATTAGAGATTGTGATACTGAATTTTTTGAGTTAGTAATTTTTGAGTTAGTTAGTTTAAAACCGGTGGGAGCACCGGTTTTTTTATGTTCTTTTTTTAAATACCGATAAACTCTAATTTCGAAAGGAGAAGATTCCTTCCATATATACTTGAAGTTTATTACCCTCTATCTACGTCAGCAACAAAATCTATAACAAACCGATTGAATAGTTGGGGCTGTTCTACATTCACCACATGACCACAATGCTCAATAGTTAACAAACTAGATTGTGATTGTTTCTGAACCATTTTCTTTACAGAAGGAAGAAAAAGATAATCTTCACCGCCCATAACATATAATGTAGGAATATTAATATCTCCTGCTCTAAAAAAGCGTAAGAGTCTATTTATTTGCGAGCCCATTTTGTACCATCTCACAAATTCCTTTTGATACATTCGTTTTGCTTCACGAACAAAAAGCAATCTAGACTCTTTGTGATTGCCATCTGGCATTATCGCAAAAGTAAAAAGCTTGTAAAGCCAGATATAAGGAACAAGTGATTTGAAAAGACCGCCAAAGCCCATTAAAATCCTAAAGCGCATATCCAACCTAATAATAGCACCGCCCAATACCATGCTCTCCACGCGGCCAGGATATTTTTCAGCCAAATTCCTTATAAGTACAGTACCTAAGGAAATACCTATAAAATGAGATTTTTGAATTTTAAGATAATCCAAAACCTCTAAGATATCTTCTGTGATATAGTCAAAAGTATATTTATCGTCAAAGGCGTCTTTTAAGCCTGGTTGCGAATCACCATGACCTCTAAGATCTAGTAATAAAATATTAAAGTGTTTCTTAAACTCCCTTAATTGTTTAAACCAAATAGAAGAACTTCCTCCGGCTCCGTGAACGAAGGTGACCCAAGAATCTGATTCTTGATTTAGATATGTAACGTAATTCAGCAAGTGTTCTATTATTTTCTCCCATTTGGGAATCTTGCAATGTATTAAATCTTTTGATCCATTATTGCCTTGACCAAAAAATATAATCCACAAAGATGTTAGACAACGAAAAATTCAATAAAAACTGAAGAATACTAAGAATCTGACCCACAACTCCCTATGTGCCCTGAAAGAGATTATTGATTTCTTATCATTTTAACTAAAAACGATTTGACAGAACTGCAAGAAAAAAAGAGTTATTAACAAGTCTTAAACGAGATTCGCAAGCTTTGTATTTGGTTACTGTTAATAAATCATCAATTCAACTTAATTTTTGCTATCTACAGCGAATATCGAGATCCAAAGTTGGATTCCGTCCGTATATTTGTAGTAAAGCATTTATAATTATGGAAAATCAGTATTGCAAAGTAGGAACAGTTACTCCGATCACATCAAACAGAAACGTGATTTCGCTTTTAGAGTATCAGTATCAGACCTTTTTGAACAAAGCCAGTGACATGAAGTACACTGATGCTAAATTGGTTGAGTTTTTCGAGCAAAAAGCCGAGAAGATTCAAAGAGTTCTAGAAAATATGATGAAGTAGTTTCTTCGGAAATTATAAAAGTTCGGCCATTTGACGTTGTAGCTCCAAAGCTTTAAGCCTTGCTGCATCCGCAAAATCCGCTTCTGCTGAGGCATATATTATTCCTCTTGAAGAATTTATAAGAAGACCTACATTTTCACTCATACCGTTTTCGCAAACCTCCTTTAGACTTCCTCCTTGTGCTCCAACACCTGGCACCAATAAAAAGCTTTTTGGAATAATTTTCCGAATATCCTTCAAGTACTCTGCCTTAGTTGCACCTACTACGTACATTAGATTTTCAGAATTAGCATAGGTTTTTGAAGTCTCCAGTACAGTTTTGTACAATTCCTTTCCGTCTATCAATTTTGTTTGAAAGTCAAAAGCACCAACATTAGATGTTAATGCCAATAATATGGTGTGCTTATCTTTAAAAGCCAAAAAAGGTTCAACCGAATCTTTGCCCATATACGGGGCTATAGTAACAGAATCAAACTCTAAATCCTCGAAAAACGCTTTTGCATAACGTGTGGAAGTATTACCAATATCTCCTCGCTTAGCATCAGCTATTGTAAATAGCTCTGGATAGTTAGCGTTAATGAATTTTATAGTCTTCTCTAAGGACTGCCATCCTTTGATACCATACGCTTCATAAAAAGCTATATTAGGCTTGTACGACACACATATATCATGCGTAGCATCAATAATAGCTTTATTAAAAGCAAATATTGGATCTTCTTCACCAAGAAGGTGCGCCGGAATTTTTTCTAAATCGGTATCAAGACCAATACATAGAAATGATTTTTTCTTTCTAATCTGGGCAACAAGTTCTTCAGTAGTCATAGAGGAGCTACGGCTATAATTAAGTTTTTAAAAATTGGTACATTAAAAAATCTCGGAAGCTTCTTTTAGTTTTTCGGTATTCTCCACGAAACTAAGCTCATCGATAATCCTTTGAATATCACCATCAATAATATTTTGCAAATCGTAAAGAGTCAACCCTATACGGTGATCCGTTACACGACCTTGTGGATAATTGTACGTTCTAATCTTAGCTGAACGGTCACCACTGCTTACCTGAGAATTACGTTTTGCTGCATCTTCTTCTTGCTTTTTTGCAAGTTCTTGATCATACAGACGTGAGCGCAATACCCTAAAGGCTTTATCTTTATTTTTATGCTGTGATTTCTGATCTTGACATTGCGCAACTAATCCCGTAGGAATGTGTGTTAAACGTACTGCAGAATACGTGGTGTTCACAGACTGACCTCCAGGTCCTGAAGAACAGAAAAAATCTATTCGAACATCTTTTGGATCTATCTGAACATCAAAATCTTCAGCCTCAGGAAGTACCATTACCGTTGCGGCACTGGTGTGTACTCTACCTTGTGTTTCTGTCTGCGGCACACGCTGCACACGATGTACACCTGCCTCAAACTTAAGGGTACCATAAACATCCTTACCACTTACTTCAAACTGAATTTCTTTATAACCACCACTGGTACCTTCGCTTAAATCTATAACGTTAGTTTTCCAGCCCCTGCCTTCGCAATACTTGGTATACATACGAAATAAATCCCCAGCAAAAATACTAGCCTCATCTCCACCAGTTCCAGCCCTAATTTCAACTACCACATCTTTGGCATCTTCAGGATCTTTAGGTATGAGCATTAATTTAATTTCCTCTTCTATTTTAGGTATACCCCCTTTTGCTTCATCTAGCTGCATTTTGGCCATTTCTACCATCTCTGCATCACTACCGTCCGCTATAATTTCTTCCGCCTCTTCAATGTTGCTCATGAGCTCTAAGTACTGCTCACGTTTAGCTACAAGCTCTTTTAAATCGGAATATTCTTTGGTCAATCCTACATAGCGTTTCTGGTCCGAAATAATATCCGGTTGAATAATAAGGTCAGAAACCTCATCAAAACGCTGCTTAACAATATTAAGTTTATCTATCATTATCTTACATCACTTGTGTTGCGAATTTACGACAAATTTGTACATTTATTGATATACCTTGGTTTTGATAAAAAGCATTTTCCGTCTACGATATCCCCTTTTCTTTCTTTTCTATCGATCTTTGTTAGCTTTTTCCTTTGCCATTACGCTAATTCAGTATTTCCTACTTAAATCTTCTGGCACAAATGGCCTTGTTACAAAAGTTCTGATAGCAAAGTTCATTTTACTACTCTTATATTTTGCATTTACCTTTTCAGGACTCTCTTCTAAAAAACTGATTTTCTATAAAAATTTTGGTATTTCTACCACTCGTTTATTTTTAACCTCTTTTATTATGGACAGCTTTCTAACCCTAATAATCATCAAAATCTTAAATCTATTTTGAAACTTGAAATAGACAACATAGAACTAAGCTATAACCATAAACGTATTCTATACGGTATTTATCTTAAGGCTGAAACAGGAAAAATAACCGGAATTCTTGGAAGAAACGGCTGTGGAAAAACTTCCTTACTGCGCATCTTGTTCGGTAGTCTTTCCTCCAAATATTCCAATGTGCGAATTGATGGAGTTTATCAAAAGAAGAAATTATATAAAACTGGAGAGGCCGCCTATTTACCCCAGCATCAATTACTGCCGACTGGACTAAAAATACATGCAGCGTTCAATTATTTCAATGTGGAATGGCATTTATTTATCACTATTTTTCCTTCCTTCGAAAAATATAAAAAAAACCGAATTAGCGAATTAAGCTCAGGTGAACTTCGTGTAATAGAGACATATTTGGTACTTAATTCAAATAAAAAAATAATTTTACTAGATGAACCTTTTTCGTTTATAGCTCCTATCTACGTGGAAAAAATAAAACAGATTATTCAAAGAAAAAAGGAACATTGCACGATAATTATTACAGACCATTTCTACCAAGAAATTATGGAAATAAGCGACACCATTTACTTATTAAAAGAAGGATATTGTAAACCGATAAGCTCCAAAAAAGATTTAAAGAATGAAGGGTATCTTTCTTAATGAAGCAATTATTCGAAAATTGAGGTTATTTAGGTTCTTCACTCAATAGAATACCACTACTCTTATACACCTTATTATCAGCATCAATCAAAATAACTTCGGTAACACCCAATTGATTTATCAGAGCCAACCCATCTTCTTTGCCCATTATATATACTGCTGTTGCTAAAGCGTCACAAAGTTCTGCGCTCTTTGCAAAAACAGAAACACTATTAATTCCTATAGAAGGATAACCAGTTCTAGGATCTAAAATATGGGAGTATTTAACTCCATCAAAAGTGACGTATTTTTCAGAATTCCCAGAGGTTGCTACTGAAGATTCTACAACTGGTAACCAAGAAAAAATCTTTTCTTCACTTAATGGATTCGCTATACCAATTAACCATTTTTCTCCTGTTGCTTTTGTTCCCCAAGTAGTTAAATCTCCTGCGGCATTGATAATACCACCCAAAACCTGCTTAGAAACAAGAAACTCCTTAGCTTTATCTGCAGCATAGCCTTTACCAATTGCTCCAAAAGAAATCTTCATGCCCTTTTGACTCAAATACACTGTTCTCTCTATAGGGTTCAAAATAATTTTTTCGTAACCTACGTTTTTAATCGACTCACGAATATCTTCAGGACTAGGCATCTCCTTCATAGAACCATCAAATTTCCAGATATTATCCATGGAAGCGAAAGAAATATCGAATGCACCATCCGTAATTTCAGAAATCTGTTTGGCGCGTTCAATAAGCATATACAACTCCATACTTACTTTTACGGGCTTGATACCCGCATTTTTATTTATCAATGAAGTTTCGGAATCTGGGTTCCATGCAGAAATCATATTTTCTATACGAAGGATTTCCGCTGTAGCCTCTTCAATATTTATATACCCTAAATCTTCATTACCAGATACAACGGTAATATCAAACCGTGTACCCATAAGTTCCATAGCCTTATGTACAGTTACTAGTTTCTTTTCCTGGGCAAAGCCACTGGATAAGAAAAAAAAAGAAAGTATGTAAAATACTATTCTCACTAAAACATAGATTTTAAATGTGTTATATATTCATTAGGAGAGAGTTTGAGGTAACCTGTCTCCCCTAAGACCTCAGCCTCTTTATTCAACAGAACTACTAAGGGAAAATGACCCTGAGCGTTATATTTTTCGGCTAAGCCGTTATTTTGGGCTGTTAGCTCTTCACTAAGTTTATTTGCTTTTTTTCTTGGAAAATCAGCTCGATAAAGTATTAAATCGGCTTCAGCAAATTTCTTGAATTCTTCAGATTCCCAAATTGTCTTTTCTAGTTTTATACAAGGGGCACACCAATCCGACCCGGCAAAAACCAATAGTAAATTCTTATCGTTCTTCTTTGCCAAAGCCTGAGCTTCTGCATAATTTTCCTGCCAATCCTGGGCAGAAAGAGAGGTGACAACACTCATGCAAAATAAAAATATAATTTTCTTCATACCTAGGCTAAAACAAATTCGGTGCCATTTATTCAAAAATGCGCAACATATTATCAGTTAATTCAGTTTTAAAAATCTTCAATGTCTTTGCTGTTGCCCCATCTACTTTATTGATTGGCGTGCCATTTTGCTCAAAACGAGACCCGTGTACATCACAATAAAATATACCGCCATCCAAATCAACAAAACGCACTTCGTCATAACCTTGATGGCTACAAACTTGGCTAGCTGCAACAAATTCTCCTTCCAAGTTTTTAGCTACCACCACTAAATTTTTCAATACAAATCCGCCATTATTAGCAAGTTTTACATTTTCGGGATCACTTAAGTCTAGGGTAAAATCTATTCCGGTAGGCACGGGGGTGTTTCCTTCCGCACCCTCATCTTCTTCGCTATCATTAGAACAACCATGCAAACATGGAAAAGCGAGTGCAAAAGCCGCACTGGCTCCTAAAGTTTTTAAGAACTGTTTTCTTTCCATAGTACTGAGGTTTACTATAGAAAACGAAGTATTGAATCGATTCGTATGCTTTTAATAAACAAACTTGCCATAAGTGCTCTCAATTGTTAGTTTTTTAGAAGCACTAGCTTCTACCCTACCCACAATTTGAGCATCTACGCCAAAACTTTCTGAAATAGCAATAAGTTCTTTGGCTACAGTTTCATTTGTATAAATTTCAAGACGATGGCCACAGTTAAAAACCTGATACATTTCTTTCCAGTCTGTACCAGATTGTTCTTGAATTAATTTAAAAAGCGGTGGAACAGGAAAAAGATTATCCTTTATAATGTGAAGCTCATCTACAAAATGTAGAATTTTGGTTTGCGCACCACCACTACAGTGCACCATACCATGAATATCTTCAGAAGAATATTTATTAAGTATTTTCTTTACAATTGGCGCATAAGTACGTGTTGGCGACAACACCAACTTACCAGCGTCCAAAGGAACATCATCAATCTTATCAGTTAATTTTGTATTACCCGAATACACCAAATCATCTGGCACGGAAGCATCAAAACTCTCTGGATATTTCTCCGCAAGATATTTAGAGAACACATCATGTCTGGCAGAGGTAAGTCCATTACTACCCATACCTCCGTTGTATTCTTTTTCGTAAGTAGCTTGACCAAATGAGGCCAAACCAACAATAACATCTCCTGCTTTTATATTGGCGTTATCTATAACATCTTCCTTCTTTAAACGAGCAGTAACCGTAGAATCTACAATAATAGTACGTACCAAATCTCCCACATCTGCCGTTTCGCCGCCTGTAGAACGGATTGTTAAACCGTGCGCCGCCAAATCTTTGATTAGCTCTTCTGTTCCATTAATTATTTCGGATATTACTTCACCGGGAATCAAATTCTTGTTCCGTCCTATGGTAGAAGAAAGCATAATATTATCCGTAGCCCCAACACAGATAAGATCATCTATGTTCATGATAAGTGCATCTTGAGCAATACCTTTCCAAACGGATAAATCTCCCGTTTCTTTCCAGTACATATAAGCCAATGAAGATTTTGTTCCGGCACCATCTGCATGCATCACCAAGCAATAATCATCATCATTCGTTAAATAATCTGGCACAATCTTACAGAACGCTTTTGGAAAGAGTCCCTTATCAATATTCTTTATGGCGTTGTGCACATCTTCTTTTGAGGCTGAAACACCTCTTTGGCTATATCTTTCACTAGTAGACGAACTCATTATTGTGGCTTTTGGGCAAAAATAAGGTATTCACCGAATAATCATAGCTTGACGAAAAAAACTTTCTAAAAGTTCTTCAACAGATTAGAATTTATGATAAACACCTCCACCAATAACCGCTCTTTTAGGTACATTGGTTCCGGAAATTGCTGAAGTATAGTTAGCTAGCACTCCAAATTTTTCTGTAATTTCTACTATGGCTTTTATACCATAGGCAACATACTCCTGATCATTAAGATACAATCCAGTAGCCAAATTAGCTTCGGGAAGTATAACATCTCCATTTTCAAAAGAGGTTGAAAAGTCTAGAAAACCAATTAACCAAAGTCGTTTTATAGGTTTTACCCCTGCTTCAGCACTAGCTCTAAAATTTGAACTATAGTCGTTAAAACGGATATCTACTCCTGTAGACGCTTGAACAAAGAAGTTATCATAACCTCTACCAATATTCAGTTTCGGAGATAATGTAAACGTGTCATAGCCGCTTCTAAGTCCTGATGCTTCAAAATAGTTTCCGGTGTTAGCCTCAACATTAAACTGACCTGAAATCACCCATTTATTATTATAAAGTTGGTGTTTTACACCAACTACCAAATTACCCAAAGCAGTTTCAGAACCATCTGAAGTTAAGGGTACACCAGCAGCAGATGATACTACATCGCCAGCTTTTATTATTTTAATAGGTAAACTTAACAAAACAGTAGTCTTATCGGAAATACCGTATTCACCAAAAAGTTGAAGAGTATTATCTGTTATTTTACGCTCGGTTCTATAATCCGGATTTCCATAGATACCCGAATAACCGGCTATGTTATAATAAGATAATTGAACGTAAGCTTCGTTTTTTGCTTTCGTCCACGCTCCTTGAGAGAAAAGAGAAATAGAAAATAAAAAAAGCAGGGTGAAAAGGTATTTTTTTAAGGTACTATGCATATTGAGAATATTTATAATATTCTTTACTTAGTATAACTTTTCACCACTGCCTTACATCGCTTTGACCAATATTTACGCCTCTCAGCTAATTGTTATCTAAAACGTAGCTGATAGAGCACCTAGGTTACACCTATTTAATAGACAACAACTCACGGTACTTAGTCAACGGCCAAAAGCGGTTATCCACTAGCCTTTCTAATTTATCGCAATGCATCCGTATTTCATCAAAATATGGTTTTACATTATCACAGTAAGCAAATGCTTTTTTATGGGTATCGGTAAGCTTATTCGCTTTTCTTCTGGCATCAATCATAGCATCTGTCTGCTTTTTAAGCTCGGTAACATGCTCAGCAATTTGCTCAATAATTCCAGATTGGCCATCTGTTAATTTTCTGTGTACGGCACCATAAATTTCTTTTAGGCCCAAAACATTTTTAATCAAAATATTCTGATATTCTATTACTGAAGGAATAATATGATTGTACACTAATTCATTGAATACCCTACCCTCAATCTGAATATGTAAAATATAGGCTTCCAGCTCAACTTCTTGTCTTGCTACAACCTCTTTTTTACTCATAACACCCATAGATTCAAAAAGGTGTAGACTCTCTTTTGAGGTCAAAATCTGTAGAGCTTGTGGCGTATTTTTATTGTTACTTAATTTTCTTCTTTTTGCTTCTTTCTCCCAATCATCGCTATATCCATCACCATCAAAACGAATACGTTTTGAAGTTTTGATATATTCACGTAGCACATTAAAAACAGCCTCATCTTTTTTAAGACTTTTTTTATCCACCAAAGCATCTACCTCCTTTTTAAACTCTTGTAACTGTTTCGCAACAATAGTATTTAAAATGGTCATTGGTTTTGCGCAGTTGGTTTTTGACCCAACACCTCGCATTTCAAATTTATTCCCAGTAAACGCAAAAGGAGAAGTACGATTACGATCTGTATTATCTAATAAAATTTCAGGGATTTTACCAACAACATTTAGTTTCAGTTCTGTTTTCTCTTCCGGTGACAGTTTCCCTTTGGACACACCTTCTAATTCATCTAAAACACTACTTAACTGTTTACCTACAAATATGGAAAAAATGGCTGGTGGTGCTTCATTAGAGCCCAATCTATGGTCATTACCTGCTGATGCAATAGACGATCGCAATAATTCTTCATAGGTATCAACAGCCTTTATTGTATTTATAAAAAACGTCAAAAACTGAAGATTCTTCATTGGTGTAGAACCAGGGCTCAATAAATTTACACCCGTATCCGTAGCTAAGGACCAATTATTATGCTTACCCGAGCCATTAATATCTGCAAATGGTTTTTCATGAAAAAGAACTTTAAGATGATGCCGATCGGCAATACGGTCCATAACATCCATTAAAAGTAAATTGTGATCTACCGCCAAATTTGCTTCTTCATAAACAGGAGCCAATTCAAATTGATTAGGAGCAACCTCATTATGTCTTGTTTTCAATGGAATACCTAGGCGCATACACTCTACCTCCAACTCCTTCATGAAGTTTATGGCACGTAAGGGAATTACCCCAAAATAATGATCATCTAACTGTTGACCTTTTGCCGCTGAATGCCCAACCAAAGTTCTCCCGGTTAAACTAATATCAATTCTAGAAAAAGCAAGCTCCTTATCTACCAAAAAATACTCTTGCTCCCAACCTAAAGTGGCATTTACTTTTACTACTGTTTTATCAAAATATCTAGCTACGGCCGTTGCAGCTTCATCAACAGCTCCTAAAGCTCGCAATAAAGGTGCTTTATTATCTAAGGCCTCTCCCGTATACGAAACAAATATTGTTGGTATACACAAGGTGGTATCGTATACAAAAGCCGGACTTGTTGGATCCCATGCAGTGTATCCTCTTGCTTCAAATGTATTACGGATTCCTCCACTGGGAAAACTAGAAGCATCCGGTTCTTGTTGCACCAATTGTCCACCTCCAAATTTCTCCAAAGCCCTACCGTCTGGCATTAAATCAAAAAAGGCGTCATGCTTCTCCGCGGTAGCCCCAGTAAGTGGCTGAAACCAATGTGTATAATGTGTAGCACCCATTTCTATAGCCCAACATTTCATGGCTTCGGCTACTTGATCTGCTATTTTTCTATCGATTTTTGATCCGGAAAAAATAGCGCTTTGCACACTTGCCAAAGCATCTTTGGTGAGGTATTGCAACATGCGCTCACTATTGAATACATTGTTCGCAAAAAGCTCTGACCTACGGCCCTGTTCATCAACACGTACACGGTCTCTCTTTCTACTTTCGGCTATAGCATCAAATCGCTGTCTAGACATACTTTTACTTTATTTTTATCGGCTAAAATAAGGATTAACGATTTAATAATAAAAACTTAAAATAATCAACTTACCATAAAATACCCCATTAAAAATAGGGCTATATTAAATTATACTCATTTTTTCATATTTACCCCCCTAAAAATTAGTATAATTCAGTAAAAACATATTTTTGTTCGTCTTTAAATTTAAAATTAATTACCGTAATTATGAGCAAAACTAAATTAGAGTACATCTGGTTGGATGGATATTTCCCCACACAGAACATGCGTAGCAAAACTAAAGTTGTAAACGATTTTAGCGGAAAATTAGAGGATTGCGATATGTGGTCTTTTGATGGAAGCTCAACAAGACAAGCCGAAGGCGGGTCTTCTGACTGTTTATTAAAACCTGTTGCTATATATCCAGATCCTGCACGTAGAGATGCCTTTTTAGTAATGACTGAAGTCTTAAATGCTGATGGTACTCCACATGTTTCAAACGGTAGAGCTGGTATTGATGATGATGATAATGATTTCTGGTTCGGTTTTGAACAAGAGTACTTTATCATGGATACAAAAACACAACTTCCTTTAGGTTTCCCTATTGGCGGATATCCTGCTCCACAGGGAATGTACTACTGTTCTGTAGGTGGTTTGCACACACACGGTAGAGAACTTGTTGAAAGGCACGCTGATCTTTGTATTGATGCTGGCTTAAATTTTGAAGGAATTAACCAAGAGGTTGCTTCTGGACAATGGGAATTTCAATTGTTCGCTAAAGGTGCTAAGAAAGCTGGTGATGAAATCTGGGTAGCTAGATACCTTTTAGATAGATTAACAGAACAATATGGTTACTATATTGAATACCACCCAAAACCATTAGGTAAGGATATGGACTGGAACGGTTCTGGTATGCACGCTAACTTCTCTAACGAGGTTTTAAGAACTTGTGGTTCTAAAGAAGTTTACGAGAAAATATGTGAAGCTTTCCGCCCAGTTGTAAAAGAACACATTGCAGTTTATGGTGAATTTAACGACCAACGTTTGACTGGTCTTCACGAAACTGCTTCAATTACTGACTTTAGCTTTGGTATTTCTGATAGAGGTGCCTCTATACGTATTCCAATTATTACAGTAGAGCAAGGCTGGAAAGGTTGGTTAGAAGATAGAAGACCTGCTTCTAACGGTGATCCATATAAGATTGCTGGTAGAATTATCAAAACAGTTAAATCTGCTAAGATTTAATTATAAGATTTTTTGTTGTTAACATAATGTAAAACGCCGAACCAATTGGTTCGGGCGTTTTTTTTATATCTAAATGTATCGGCAAATCTACTTCTTATCTGTGCTTTCCCATGTTTTTAAGGCATTTACAGCTTCGTCTGTATAATCTGTAAAAACACCGTCTACACCCGCATCAAAGAAAAGATGGTACTCACTTTCCGCATCTCCGCTACTCCACTTCTCATCTTCGTTTCTGAAAGTGTATGGGTGTACCTGTAAGTCATTTTTATGCGCCAGCTCAATAAAATTAGTTTTTGGTAAAAGAGAAATAGCTCCGCTTTCATCAGTTGTAAACGAAATTATAAAAGGTTTCCACGGGCCAATACCGTCTGCATAAGATGACACAAAATTCAAACCTTCTTCGGTAGAAAAATACTCATAGGTTCTTACATCTCCATTGGCATAAAAATCAAAAGGCGCTGCGTATGAAATAAAATCACCTTCAGGCACATTATAATCTAAAGTACCGTCTACATTTACATTATAGGTCGAAATTAATTGAACCAACTTAACGTCTGATTTTGAATTGATGTATTGCAAAGGCGCAACCTCAAAACACTGCACGAATACAGGTGAATCATACGAGTCTAGTTTTGCTTCTGATAACTTAGCCAATAGGGCATCTTCAATAGCGAGACCTATTTGGTTATGAAAATAAGGATGTTTCATTTCTGGATAAAGACCAACATCGTTTCCTTTTAGAGTCTTTTTTGATTTAGCCAAAGCAATGATTTCATCTATTGTTGGAATCTCGAACACCCCATCAAACTGATCAGAACGATCAGAACGAGCCTGCTTGGCTTTCAATTTCTTGATTTGTTCTAAAGTAAAATCAGAAACAAACCAGTCCGTTATTTCTTTCCCATCGAGATTTTTAGTGGTTTTAAGGCTGGCGAATTCAGGTAAATCAGCAACGTTTGTTGTACCAGAAATAAAAGGCTCATGTCTTGCTACCAAAAAGCTATCCTTAGTCATTACAAAGTCTGGCTCAATATAGTCCGCACCCATTTCAATAGCCTTTGCATACCCCTTTAACGTATGCTCTGGATAAATAGATTGCGCTCCTCTATGCGCAATTATCAATGGTTCGTGCACCTGCTCTTCCTGATGCTCTCCTCCAATAAAATCATCTAATTTATCGCATGAGACACCCATTGTTAACAGTGCGAAACCTGCCATTGATAAAAAATTCATTCTTTTCATTTTAGTGGTTTTAAAGTTAACACTAAAACAACAAAACGAATATTAGCTAAGCGTAAAAGAAAGTTACCATATCAATACGATTAGATAATGTAATCTTTAGGAGAATGTAAAGTATTCTGCAAGTAAAACATAAAAGATTTACGAAATGGTTGTATAAACAAACGCAATATAAACTCCCAGCAAAATTATACCATCTCGCCACCCCAGGCGCAAACCTCTAGGAATAAAAACCAAAGGAAGAATAAGAAAAGAAATACCTAACATCCAAAAAATGTCGCTACTTAACAAACCTTCATCCATTACTCTAATTGGTGTGATAATAGAGGTAATACCAAGTACAGCCAAAAGATTAAAAATATTAGACCCAATAAGGTTCCCCAAAGAAATAGCTTTTTCCTTTTTGATAACCGCAATAACCGAAGCTGCCAATTCTGGTATACTGGTACCCACGGAAACAATTGTCACAGCAATTATACGCTCACTAACACCATATAAAGTAGCCAAACCTACCGCTCCGTTAATAAGCAACTCTGAGCCTCCCCAAAGCGCCGTACCACCAAGTCCTAAAAATAGTACCAACTTATATAGTGGTAGAGGTTCATCATCCTCTGGAGCCTCATCTTCTACCGCCTGTTTTTGAAAGCGTAGTAAATAGACTAGGAACAAGAACAATACTACAACCATAATAATACCTTCATACTGCTGCAATTCTCCATCAAAATAGATAAAACCAAAAAACAATAGTGAAGCGGCCATCATAACCGGCCAATCGGTTGTATAAAAAGTTCTTCTTACGTCTATGCTCCCCATAAGTATGGTTATACCTAACACCAAACCTAAATTAGCAATATTAGACCCAACCACATTACCTAGCGCTAAATCCGGAAAACCGTCTAAAGCTGCTTTTATACTTACAATAAGCTCCGGAGCAGAGGTAGCAAAAGAAACCACCGTCATACCAATAACAATTTTTGGAATATTTAATCGTAAAGAAAGAGCAACGGCGGATTTTAATAGCCAATTACCGCCAGCTATTAAAAGAGTAAGGCCTAGCGCAATAAAAAGAAGATTCTGCATGTACTGGTTTCAGGGAATTAAAAAACAAAGATATACGAACATTTTAACTTATTGATGCCTTTCTCACCGAGTTACCAAAGCATCATTTACCCAAATAAATGAGGTTGACAAAAATGGATTCATTCAAAAACAACCAATTCTGAACCAAAATTATGCTTAAAAAAGAAAAGGGGTATCAAAACATGCCTTCACATGTTACATACTGAAATATTATATACCGATTTTAATAACAATTTAAAATCACCCTGAAGAAAATATTTTTAAATTATAAACACAAACCATTAATACACTTATAAAATCGCATTAGAATTGATTAATTCGCATCTATTTGCTTGGATATGAATATTTCTTTTAATTATCTTGATTGGATAATCGATTATTATCAACTATCTATTAACCTTAAAAATCCCTAATTATGATTACACTTGCTAAACTTCTGTTGTTACTCCTAGTATCGCTGATCACGATAGTAGCGTAAGTTAAATCATATAGGCCTATATAATAAAAAGACCGCCGTACAGCGGTCTTTTACTTTATTTTCAATAAGTTAGCATCTTTGATAAACTAACCGATGAAAAAACTAGTATTTAAATTTCTTGCCAAAGTAAACCAGTTACTTCTTCCTTCTTTTTCTAAAAAAAGGCTTGACCTTTCTAAAGCATCAAAGTTTCAGATGGCTTTAATTGGCTGGCGTTATTTTGTTACTACCCGCGCTCTGGATTAATAATTTAAAAGTGCCTTTACATCAGTTTCACCCAATTTACTTCTTCCTTTTAAAAAATCTAGTTCAATTAAAAAATTACATTGAACGATTTCCCCTCCCAAACGTTTGATTAAATCACACGTAGCTTTTGCTGTACCACCTGTAGCAAGAACATCATCATGCACTAATATTTTTTCTCCGGTTAAAATTGCATCGCTATGCATTTCTAAAGTATCGGTACCATACTCTAAATCATAGGTCTGACTAGTTTTCTCCGCAGGTAGCTTACCAGGCTTACGTACAGGAATAAATCCGGCATTTAATCGCTGAGCTAATAAAGGGGCGAAAAAAAATCCGCGGCTTTCCATACCAACAACTTTATCTATCTTAACATCACCCACCATTTCAAGAAGTCTATCCAATGTAAACTGCATAGCTTTGGCATCTGCCAACAGAGGTGTTATATCTTTAAAGATGACACCTTCTTGCGGAAAATTGTCTATATCTCTAATAAACGCTTTTAAATTCATTTAATAAGTAACTTATATTTTGCCGTAAATGTAAAAAGAAATATATTTGCACCCCGTTAGGCAAAAAACTAGCTAAAACTAGTTTCCGTTAAGGAAAGACCTAACAGGAATACTTTTATTGGCCCTGTGGCGCAACTGGATAGCGCATCTCACTACGAATGAGAAGGTTACTGGTTCGAATCCAGTCAGGGTCACTTAAATAGGAAGCAGTTACATTTTTTGTAGCTGCTTTCTTTTTTTTAATAGATTCTCACCATTAAGATAGGCTACTTGTAAATTTCTTAATTTTCGCCGACTATATCACCTTAAAAAAGCATATTTTGTATTGACGGAGCACATTTATGGTCTCTTAACCCCAATCCTCAAATTTCAATTTTCAATTTTCATAAATTCTCTGCAGCTATTACCTCTGCAACAAGTCAAAATTGAAACCTAATCTATTATATCCTACATATTATCTATTAGAGTTTCACTTAAAATTTGAGCTATGTACAACCGTCTATACCTTACTTTATCCCTATTATTTCTCATAGTTTTTGGAACGCACTACTCAATTGCGCAATCTTCCAAAATTGAACACCGAGTATATTTATTAGGTAATACTACGGATATTGGATTAGAGTCTCCTTTTTATGACAGCCTCTTCGAGCTTCTTTCAACAACAGACCCTTTTACGGTTATTCTTAACGGCGACCTCATAAACAGTGGCAAGACTAAAGAACCCATCACCCAAGATTCTCTAAAAATAGGCAAACTCCTACGAAGTATAACCCAACATGAGAATGGAAGGGTCGTTATCATTCCTGGAGATAGAGATTGGGCCAATTCCGGAAAAAAAGGGTTGAGTAGTGTGAATAAACTTGAAAAGTTGGTTAAGTCCATGGATTTCAAAAATGTAAAATGGGCTATTCGAAAGGGTTGTCCAGGTCCCGATATCATAGAAGTGAACGACCATTTAATATTGGTATCTATAAACACCCAATGGTACAACCACCCTTATGACAAACCCGAAGCTTCTACCGCGGAATGCGGAATAGCCACTGAACGCGATTTTCTTATTGAACTAGAAAATGCTGTTGAGGATTCTGAGGATAAGAATATTTTGGTAGCGGGCCATTTCCCTCTGGAGTCATTAGGTAATTACGGAGGACATTTTCAATTGGCTAAATATTTATCCCCTCCTATTATAGGAAGTCTTAATGCTGGCTATAGACAAAACATAGGTTCTTCCGTAGATATTGTTAATTCTCGTTTTGATGCCATCCGCGGTAGCATTAAAAACATTGTACTCCGTAAAGGGTCTGTAATCTACGCGGCGGGACACGAGAAAAATTTGCAAGTATTACGGATGGGTGAAAATTATATCATTAATAGTGGTGCTCCAACCAAAGCAAAATACGTAGCGAAAGACAAAGAACATACACTTTTTGCAAAGGCCATTCCAGGACTAGTAGAATTGGACTATTATGCTTCGGGCAAAGTAGACTACACTATACACCGTTTTGAACCATCAGGAAAACTTGAATTAAATGCAACTGAAACTCTATTTACATCTCCTTGCGAAGCAGATAACGAGGACAATTTTAATTCAGCTTATAATCCATGCAAACCCTCAGTTACAGCAAGCCATGGAAAAAGAACATGGGCTTCGGACACTACCGCAATAGCCGGCGATTACACTATTGGAAGTGTAACAAAGTTCTTTATGGGCGAACACTATAGAACCACTTGGAAGGCTCCCGTAAAAGTACCTTATTTAGACCTTGAGCAAACCTTTGGCGGATTATCGGTTTACGAAAAGGGAGGCGGACACCAGACCACTTCTTTAAAAATTAAAGGAGGAGACGGCAGAGAATATGCGTTCCGTTCTGTAGACAAAGACCCTCTTCAGTTACTACCCTATGAACTTCAAGGAACCATAATAGCTAGAGTAATGCAAGATGTTACTTCTTGGCAGCAACCTTATGGCGCCATGGCAGTTGGCTCTATGCTAAATGCTACTAATATATTACACGCTACGCCAAAACTCTATATGATGCCACCTTCAGATGAATTAGGTGCATTTAAAAGAAAGTATTCCAATTTACTGGGCATGTTGGAAGAGAAACCGGTGAATGTAAAAAAGGTTACAAAGCCTTTTGGAGATGCCAATGAGATTCTTCAAAGTCGCAAAATGTTCAGGGAGCTTTATAAAGACCATGATAACAAGGTAGATGCTAAGGAGTATGCCAAGGCGAGAATGTTCGATATTTTAGTGGGAGACTGGGGAAAACACGAGGACAATTGGAAATGGGCAGGTTACAAGAAAAAACATGATAACCTTTATAGACCAATTCCTCGAGATAGGGATTATGTCTTTTCGCTTTGGAATGGTCTCCTACCCTACTTTGCAGACAGGAAATGGGGCCTAGAACGAGGAGAAAACTTTGGATACAAAATTAAAGATATTCGTAGCCTAACGTTTAGCTCACAACCAGCAGACCGTCGTTTGCTAAACGAGCTCACTAGAGAAGATTGGCAAGAAGCTGCAGCTTATATCCAGACCCATATCACAGACCAAGTTATTGAAGAGGGCATTAAAGCAATGCCCCCAGAAATTTATGAACTTTCAGGTAAGGAAATAGCAGACAAATTAAAGCAACGCAACAAAGACTTGAACACCTATGCCAATCAATATTACGAGCAATTAATGATTGGAGGCGTAGAGGTAGTTGGATCCAACAAACGGGAATATTTTGAGGTAACCAGAAACGATAATGGGTCTGTAGAGGTGGCTATGTACAATACTAAAGATGATAAGGATGAAAAAGGCAAACGACTCTACTACCACCGGACTTTTGACCCAAAAGAAACTAAAGAAATCCGGCTTTATGGATTAGATGGTCATGATGTTTTTAATATTTCAGGAGTAACTAAAAAGTCTATAAAAATACGAGTAATTGGAGGACCTGATTCTGACGTTATTACGGACAATTCTGAAGTAGAAAAAGGAAGTAAAAAAACATTGATATACGAAAAGGGTGATACATCTGAGCTCAATTTTGGCGAAGAAGGTAAAATGATTAACCACTGGAACAAGGAACTTTATTCTTATGACCGACATAGATTTGGTTTCAACAGGTATTTTCCTATTGCCGCAATCCGGTACAACAGTAATCAAGGACTTGGACTAAATGCCGGAGTTAAGTTTACTCAAAAGAACGCCATGAAGAAAGACTATAGTTCTATTCATAAAATAACCGGCACTTTCACAACTGAAAATATGAACATTTTAAAGTATGAGGGTAGGTTTCACCATGTATTTAAAAAATGGGATATACAGATTGGTGGCTTGTACGCAGACCATACTGGGTTTACAGATTTCTATGGTATTGGTAACGGCACTATAAAAGACGATGACCTTGATTCTGATGATTTTTACGAAACTAGGTATGATTCCTACAGCCTTCAAGCTGGTCTAATAAAAGACTTTTGGAAAAAAAGTAGCCTTGGCTTTCAACTGAACTATGAGAACAATAAAACCATCCGGGAAGAGGGTACTATTTTGGCTACAGACAACGTAAATCCGCTACCAGGAGTTTTTGGCCTTGGAGATGCCAATCTTTATGAAATCATAGCAAAACTAGATTTTGATTTTAGAGATCGCGCTAGTCTTCCAGAACAAGGAGCCCGCTTTTTTCTAAAACATCAAAGCGGTTTGGTTTCGGATAACGTGAATTCCAATTATGGTATCACTGAAGCTTTCTTTGAACAATATCTGACTACTAGAAGTAAAATACCAATAACATTAGGACTTCGCTTTGGAGGCTCTACTACTTATGGCGAAGGCACTATTCCTTTTTATAAATTAAAATATCTGGGGCAAAACTCCAATTTACGAGGTTATGTAAATAACCGATTTACAGGAAAATCTACTTTGTATTTAAATTCAGAATTACGGCTGCAACTGGCAGAATTCCGAACATCTATTGTACCAATGAAATTTGGTATAAAAGGTTTTTATGACAGTGGTAGAGTCTATTCTGATTTTGACACGAATTCCGATTGGCATAAAGGATACGGCTTTGGACTTTATCTTGTTCCTCTTTCTGAAGAATTTGCAATTGGTGTCTCGGCAGGATTTTCAGATGAAGAATCTGCGCTAATACTATTTAGTATTGGATCTACGTTTTAAACAATTTCTAACAAGCAAAAATTTTATAAAATAAGAAGAATGTTTTCAGATAATCAGTATTAAATCTTAAAACGAACTCCTGTCCTTAAATAATAAATATTGTTCTTTCTAACGGAGTTTACCGTATTGTTATCATTATCCTTTAGTTTAGCATTACTGCGTAGAATATTGGAAACGTTGAAATAAAGCTCAAGGTGCTTTGTAAATTTATATTCATATCGCAAGCCTGCTATGATAATGGACATATTTGCCGTATGCGCTATTTCATCTTCATTAACTAAAATCCCATCCTGAATGTTTGCCGTAAATCCGTCAAGCTCTGCTACCAGTTTAAATCTAGATTTCTCGGAAAGATGATACTGCAAGTTCATCTTGGGAACCCCTAATTTATAAGACCAATTTTGATGAAACTTTCTATAATAGCTAATAAATGGAATAGGAAATGGAATCCCCCTATTTTCAGCATAGGAAACTCCAATAATTAATCTGTAGGGTTTAGATACCGTACTATCTTTTCTTTTGTCATTGATAAAAACTACATCCCCAGAAAAAACCGCATCTTCCACGGATAGTTTCCTGACCAAGTTGGAGCTATATCCCGTAGAAAACCGAGCTCCAAAACGCCAGTCTCCTTTCATTTTGTATGTATAACCCAAGTTTATATCCAGTAATTGAAAATCTTCAATCGCAGTAATATCGAAATTGGTTACGCTCTCATCAAAAGACAGTTCTATTTTGCTATAGTCCATCCCTACAAGAAAATAACTGCCGTCATTTACCTTAATAGGATAATTGAACACTCCCCTAAGCCGATCATACCCCACTTCTGAATCCCCTTTGGGAAGGCGTGTATAATCTATTTTAGCCAAATCCGACAACTGCGCCGAGCAATTACCTATACCCAATAAAAGAACTACAAGTAATTTAAATGTAATATGTCTCATTTCTAATCGCAACTTTTTTCCTGCAAACCCATTACGTAAGCGTACGAAAAGGATAACTTATCTTTCTAGGATAAATTACCTATCAAGCTCAGAGCAAAGACATTGAAGCACTTTCAACATCAATAGGACTAAAGTTTTAATGGGATATTTTTAGTATATCTATATACCTAACAGAACAAAAGTACCGAATTAAACTCTGTAGAGAAGGCTCAAAATCAGATAGTTCGTATGTCATATTAGAGATATGCAAAAACATGATATATTAGATACTTGAAGAGGCATTAACACTATAAGTTAAATATTTAATAATTAAAAGATTACAAGCTTAACCCTCCTCAAAACCACATAAAATTACTCTTGAATAATTTACATCAAAGATATTTATTTTTGTAAGGATTATCCACAATATCGACTGCAATAAATCCTTATGTAACATATATTACATTAACTAAACTCATTAGCTTTAACTTCGCACAAATTTTAAATATGGATAGCATACTTCAACCTTGGCCTTGGTACGTTTCCGGCCCCTTGATTACCTTGGTAATGGTTTTTCTTTTATACTTTGGAAAGACTTTTGGCATGTCTTCAAACCTAAGAACCCTTTGTAGTATTGGAGGAGCAGGAAAGTATTCTGATTTCTTTAAATTTGATTGGAAAGCTCAAAGGTGGAACCTTACCGTAGTACTTGGTGCTATTATTGGCGGTTTTATTGCTGTAACCTTTCTTTCTGACGGATCTGTCATGGATTTGAATCCTGAAACGGTAAAAGACTTAAAAGAACTTGGTTTTGAAAATGCAGGGGCTTCCTTTTTACCAGGTGAAATCTATGATTGGAATAACGCTTTATCTTTAAAAGGATTAGCCATATTAATTGTTGCTGGTTTTCTTGTTGGCTTTGGAACACGCTATGCTGGTGGATGTACTTCAGGACACGCCATTACGGGATTAAGCAACCTGCAGTTACCTTCACTAATTGCCGTGATAGGCTTTTTTGTTGGTGGACTTATAATGACACACTTTCTAATACCCCTAATCTTTACAGCATGAAATATCTAAAATTCTTACTTGTAGGTATATTTTTTGGTATCGTACTAGTTAAATCAGAGGCGGTATCTTGGTACAGAATATATGAAATGTTTAAATTTCAGTCGTTCCATATGTACGGCATAATTGGTTCTGCCGTAGTTCTTGGCGCCATTTCTGTATGGGCTATTAAAAAGTTCAGGGTAAAAAGTATTGAAGACCAAGAAATTGTTCTTCCTCCAAAAAATAAAAGCTATGCTCGCTATATCTTAGGAGGTAGTATTTTTGGTTTGGGATGGGCGTTAGCAGGTGCTTGCCCAGGTCCTATGTATATTCTATTAGGCACTGGGGTTTTTAGTATGCTAATAGTAATAGCAGCGGCTATGTTGGGTACTTTCGCTTACGGGGTACTTAGAGATAAGTTACCTCATTAATAGCGATACCTGCAAGAATAAATTAAACAATTTCTGCGCTAAGACCCGCCTCTAGCAACCTACTACAACGTGGCTCTAAGTCTTTATAATCACCTGTTTTAACGGTGCACTTACCGTTATAATGTACGATAAGAGAACATTGTTCTGCTTGAACAGGTGTATGATCACACACATCTACCAAGGTGTCTATGACGTGATCAAAAGTATTTACATCATCATTAAAAACAACAATTTCATTTTGTTTTGAAACTTCTTCTTCCAATAATAGTTCTTCCGATACTTTTTCTTTGAAACTCATATCAATCAATTTAAAATAGTATACCTCTCTAAAATACATATTTTACTGCAACCCAATTATTCTTTTGCAGATTTTTTTCAAACTTTAACCCTGCCTTTAGACATGTTTCTGAAATTAAGGGAATATCTTCTTCATAAAAACCGCTTAAGAAAAGGGTTCCATTTTCCTTTAAATTATCAGCATAAACAGAAATATCCGCTAACAGAATATTTCTATTGATATTTGCTAAAATGATATCATACTTGCGGTTTCCCAATAATGAAGAATCACCTTCAAAGACAGAGATATGTTCACAATTATTTCGTTCTACATTCTCTTTAGCATTGAGGTAACACCAATTATCAATATCAATAGCATCTATATGATTAGCATGTTTCATGGCAGCTAGAATAGCCAAAACTCCCGTACCACTTCCCATATCCAAAACATCTTTTCCTTCAAAATTATTTTCAAGAATAAACTGAAGCATCATGTGGGTAGTCTCGTGATGTCCTGTTCCAAAGCTCATTTTTGGCTCAATAACAATATCATATTGCACATTGGGCTTCTCATGAAAGGGAGCACGAACCACACATTGGTCCGCTACCTGAATAGCTTCAAAGTTCTGTTCCCAAGTGGCATTCCAGTTTTCTTGTTCTATTTCTTTTAACTCAAAACTGACCTTGAACAGTTCACTATCCAAAATTTCTACTGTTTCAAGAATATTCTCGTTCCAGTCATTCTTCTGAATATAAGCCAATACACCGTCTTCACTTTCAAGAAAACTCTCAAAACCAACCTCTCCAAGCTCGGCAATTAAAATATCCGACCCAGGTTGTAATGGGGTTACGGAGAAATTGTATTCAATATAAATAGTATTGGACATTTTACTGTTTTTTGACGGGTTGTTGGTCGGGCTTACCTTCCATTACTTACAAAACCCCTAATAGGTTTTCTTTACTTTTCTACTTGTATTTTTATTGTCAAATGAATAACCCTTTCCATAAACTGGGAAAGGGCTATCAAAATAACATTGCAATCTAAATTTAGATAGCTTTTATAATGGCAACAAAATCATCTGCAACCAAAGCGGCTCCACCAATAAGACCACCGTCTACATCTGGCTTACCAAAAATTTCTCCTGCGTTACCAGGTTTTACACTACCTCCGTAAAGGATAGAAACATTGTTCGCTATAGTTGCGTCATAAGCCTCTGTAATTGTCTTACGGATAAAAGCGTGCATTTCTTGTGCTTGATCCGCTGAAGCGGTTTCACCAGTTCCAATGGCCCATACGGGCTCATAAGCCAATACTATTTTACTCCAAGCAGATGCTTCCAAAGAGAAAAGTGCATTTTTAAGTTGACTTTCAACTACCTTAAAATGATTATCAGATTTTCTATCTTCTAATTCTTCACCAAAACAAAACATTACACGAATGTTTTTATCTAAAGCTGTAACCACTTTTTTAGCCAATATCTCATCAGTTTCTCCAAAGTAAGCTCTTCTTTCTGAGTGACCAATAATTGCAGTATCCACACCAATACTCAACAACATATCTGCTGAAATCTCACCTGTATACGCTCCGCTTTCAGCAAAATGCATATTCTGAGCAATAACTTCTATAACCGAAGACTCTAAAGTTCTTACAGCAGAAGCCAAGTTTACATATGTTGGTGCAACCATAACCTCAGCTTGAGTATCTGGCAACTTAGCTGCCAACTCAGTTAATAATGCTTCCGTTTCAGGTAAATTTTTATTCATTTTCCAGTTTCCTGCAACAATTTTGCTTCTCATTTTCAAAGTGTTTAGTGTTATTGTATAGGGTTCAATTTAAAATCATCAACTTAAAAATCAATCAAAAGTCAAATCATCCAAATCATTATAATGTACTTTTTGTTTTATAGTTCCTTTTTCCAAAACCAGTGCTCCGGGATTGGAACGAACAATAGTCTTTAAGGCCGTTTCATCCGTAAAGTAAAAATCAAAATTTAATCTATAGGATTTCTTTAAGGCACTTGTTTGTTCATCATTAGATGCAGACATACCAATTACCTTATAGCCCTTTTTGATAGCTTTGTCCGTTACTTTTTTAACCTCAGAATACACATCTTTGTTGGTTTTCATAAGATCGTATGCTATTATCATAAGTAATTTAGGTTCTTGTAAAAGCGTATCTGCCATGTTGATTTTGTCCATCTCTATGGTAAAATCATGAATAGGTGGTTCGTAGCCTTTCTGCACTTCCGTAGTTTCTACATCAATAAATTCACCATCAACCTGAGGATAATCTCCTTGGGTAACGATAACTTTGTCATTACCGTCTACATTGAATCGCCAAGCGTAATCGTAAATAGGCTTGGGTGCATCATCTGGTACGCTCATACCTTCAGTAATGTTCGCCCCAATTTTGTAGGGTCTAAAATCTATAACCGGTAGGTGGTTTAACACATAATTGCAATACCCAACACAAAGCACCAACGCAACTAGAGTTGCAATTCTTTTTGCATTAGCTCCAAAAATAGGCGTAATGTATTGCTTGCCTTTAAAAAGGATAATTATAAACACCAGAAGAACAATATCTTTTGTGAATGACTCCCAAGGGGTAAGTTTTATAGCATCTCCAAAGCAACCGCAATCCGTAACTTTATTATAGTATGCAGAATAAAAGGTTAAGAAAGTGAACCCTACTATCATTAGCAGCAGGCTCCATACGGTAAATTTTACCCTAAAACCTACTAAAAGCATCACTCCTAAAAGGACCTCTAGAATTACTACAAAAATAGAAATAGCTAAAGCGTGGGGCTCAAAAAATGGAAGATCAAGAACTCCCGGACTAAAATATTCTTCTAACTTAAAAGAAAAACCAACGGGATCATTCAGTTTTATAAAACCACTGATGATAAAAAGTATACCTACAAAAACTCGGCTAATGCCAACAAGATATTTCATATTAGGATTTTGAATTTACACCGAGATGAATCATGGCAAAAACCGCATAATTAACCATATCCTGATAATTTGCGTCAATACCTTCACTCACTAAAGTTTTACCTTTATTATCTTCTATCTGCTTAACCCGTAAAAGCTTTTGTAAAATAAGATCTGTTAAAGAACTTACTCGCATATCGCGCCAAGCCTCTCCATAATCATGGTTTTTATTTTCCATGAGCGTTTTTGTGGTCGTAGCATGTTTATCAAAAAGTTCCACTGCCTGAGCCACAGAAAGGTCTGGCTGATCAGCCACTCCTTTTTCTAACTGAATAAGTGCCATTATGGAGTAATTGATAATTCCAATAAATTCAGAACGTTCCCCTTCATCTACCTTACGCACCTCATTTTCCTGCAAACTTCGGATGCGTTGCGCTTTAATAAAAATTTGGTCCGTTAATGAAGGAAGTCGTAAAATACGCCAAGCACTACCGTAGTCCTTCATTTTTTTTTCAAAGAGGTCTCTACAGGTTTTTATTACCTCATCATATTGTTCGGATGTCTTCTGCATGGCTATCCCTTCTAATTTGCGTAAATTTCACTCAAAATTCTGAATTGCTCAAAGTTCGTGTTTTAAACTTGGTTAATCAAGTGATACGGCTTCAACTTTATCACATATGACTCTAAATTGTAAAGGCCGCCTTATAGACCTATCCACATCAAAAGTGATGGGTATTTTAAACTGCACACCAGACTCTTTTTACGACGGCGGAAAATATCTAAATGATAACGCCATTTTAAAGCAGACTGAAAAAATGTTGAACGATGGCGCCACCTTTATTGACGTTGGAGGCTACAGTTCTAGACCCGGGGCCAACCATGTTACGGAAGAAGAAGAAATGAAACGCATGCTTCCGTTAACAGAACTACTGCTTAAACAATTTCCTGAAATTATACTATCTATAGATACCTTCAGAAGCACTGTTGCATCTGGCTGTCTTGATGCAGGTGCTGCTATTATAAATGATATTTCTGCAGGAAAATTAGACGATAATATGTTGCCTACAGTGGCCAAGCATCATGTACCCTACATTATGATGCACATGAAAGGAACGCCACAAAACATGCAACAACAAACTAATTATGACAACCTTTTAGTTGACATCATTAAATATTTCTCTGAACGAATTGCAACTGCAAAAGCCTTAGGTATGGTTGATATTATTGTAGACCCAGGGTTTGGATTTGCCAAGACCTTAGAGCAGAATTATGAAATTCTACAAAAACTGAACCTTTTTCAAAATTTAGAACACCCTATACTAGTTGGTATTAGCAGAAAATCCATGATTTATAAAGTGCTGAAAACCGATGCAAAAAGTGCACTTAACGGCACCACAGCCCTCAATATGGCCGCATTAATGAATGGTGCCAATATTTTAAGGGTTCATGACGTTAAAGAAGCATATGAATGTGTTAAACTTGCAGAAGAATTAATGCCTTGTTAAAAGTGTATGGATTTCATTAATTTTACAAAAACGTCTCCACATTGGATTTTCTGAATTTTCTTGAATTTAAGATTACCGATATACTAGATATTATTCTGGTAGCTATACTCTTGTACTACATCTACAAATTGGTACGAGGCTCTGTTGCTATTAATATTTTTCTTGGTATCGTAATCGTTTGGGGATTCTGGAAACTGACCGAGCTATTGGGCATGGAAATGATCAGTAGTCTTGTAGGTGCGTTTATGCAAGTAGGACT
Source organism: Zobellia laminariae (assembly GCF_009725995.1). The sequence continues at coordinate 303,036 of NZ_RCNS01000001.1, forward strand.
TATTGCTCTTATTATTGTTTTTCAGCAAGAGATCAGAAAATTTCTTTTAATGGTGGGTTCTACCAATTTTGCCAACAAAAGAAACTTCATTAAACATTTCAAATTCTTAAGACAAGATGGTGCAACCGTAAGCATGGATGTGGATTCTATTATTGAAGCATGTAAAAAAATGAGCTCTACAAAAACGGGCGCATTAATTGTTTTAGAAAGAAACAACTCTTTAGACTTTATAAAATCATCCGGAGACAAAATGCATTGTGAGGTTAACACCCCTATTTTAGAGAGCATTTTTTACAAAAACAGCACATTACACGATGGCGCAGCCATAATAGAAAACAATTATATTGTTGCCACCAGAGCAATTTTACCAGTTTCCAATGAACGTAATATTCCATTGCGTTTTGGACTTCGTCATAGAGCCGCTGTAGGTGTTTCTGAAAAAACAGATGCTCTTGCCCTAGTAGTTAGTGAAGAGACTGGAAATATCTCGTATATCAGAAATGGAAAGTTTGTTGATTTTGGAAATATGGATGAATTAACTGCCATAATAAAAGAAGACCTAATAGCTTAAGCTACTTCTTCTGAAAGAAACTGAGCTTCGTAAAGACCACTATAATAACCTCCTTTTTTCAACAACTCTTTATGAGTTCCCGTTTCAACAATTTTACCTGCATCCATTACAATTATCTTGTCGGCTTTCTTAATTGTGGCTAAACGGTGTGCAATAATTATAGAAGTTCTTCCTTCGGTTATTTTCTCTGTAGCTCTCTGTATCAACTGCTCAGAATAGGTATCTACGGATGACGTAGCTTCATCTAAAACTAAAATACTTGGATTGCTTACATAAGCCCGTAAAAATGCAATCAGTTGGCGTTGGCCACTAGACAACATTGTTCCTCTTTCTTTTACGTTATATTGATATCCGCCAGGAAGACTGCTTATGAACTCATCCACTCCAATTTGCTTGGCAGCATCTTCAATAAGCTCGTGAGTTATATCCGAATTTTTTAAAGAAATATTATTTTCTATAGTATCCGCAAAAAGGAAAACATCTTGGAGTACAACAGCTATCTGAGATCGAAGCGAAACCAAACTAAAGTCTTTGATATCAACATCATCAACTAGAATAGAGCCCGAATTAATCTCATAAAAGCGGTTTAATAAATTAATTATGGTAGATTTTCCTGCTCCGGTAGCTCCTACAATAGCAACGGTTTCCCCTGCTTTTACTTCAAAAGAAATACCGTGCAACACTTCTTCCTCTTCTAAATATCCAAAGTGTACATCATTGAATTTTATATCTCCTCGTACATCTTCTTTAACCACAGTACCCAAGTCTTGTATATTACTCTGAGTATCCAAAATTTTAAAAACTCTATTAGCGGCTACCATTCCCATTTGTAGCGTATTGAACTTATCCGCAATTTGTCTTAAAGGACGAAAAAGCATATCTATCAACAAGATGAATGCAAACAGCGTACCTAGTTCTTCCTTAGAAAGATTGGATACATTTTGAAGTCCACCGTACCATACGATAAGACCAACTGCTATAGAAGAAGAAATTTCTGCGATCGGAAAGAAAATGGAATTGTACCAAACTGTTTTTAACCAAGCATTTTGATGCTTTTCATTGATAACCCTAAATTTTTCACTTTCAATCTTTTCACGCGTAAACAACTGTACGATTTTCATACCTGTTAAACGTTCTTGCACAAAAGAATTGAGATTGGAAACCTGTGTTCTAACCTCAGCAAAAGCAACTTTCATTGCCTTTTGAAATAAACGTGTTGCGTAAAGAATTAACGGCAGTATGGCAAAAACAATCAGTGCCAAACGCCAGTTCATTATTAGCATTACCACAGCGGCAACCAACATTTTCAACAAATCGGCAACAATAACAAAAAAGCCTTGACTAAAAATTTCACCAATACGCTGCATATCCGCAACCGCACGAGTTACCAGTACTCCAAGAGAAGAACTGTCAAAATATTTCATTCTAAAGCCCAACATGTGTTTAAACAAGTTGATCCTAATATCTTTTATTACTGACTCCCCCAACCAGTTGGCATAGTAATTAAATGAAAGTTGACTAATAACCTGCCCTAGGAGAACACCGGCCATTGCAAGGGTCAGAATCAATAACTTTTCTTCATCACCCACTTTAATGGCGTCATCAATAATTCTTTGAACTATTATAGGAGTCATTACGGCAAATCCGGATAGCAGAATAGCCGCTAGAGCAACACCATAAAAGGTTGCGCGATATGGACGCGTATGCGCCAATAAGCGTTTAAACAGCCGCATATCAAATGCTTTTCCAGAATCTTTATCCATGTTTTTCCGTAATCTTTTTGGGGTATAAAACAGAGGTCAAATATAGCCCTTTTGCCGGTACCGATGGGCCAGCCTTACTCCTGTTCTTGCTATTTATGATTGATTTAACATGGGCTGGCTCTGTTTTTCCTGTGCCCACTTCTAGCAACGTACCTACTACGGCACGCACCATATTTCTCAAAAAACGATCTGCGGTTATTGTAAAAACAAGCTTATCTCCTTTCACCTCCCAAATTGCTTTTTTAACATCACACAGATATGTCCTTACATCTGTATTAGACTTTGAAAAACATTCAAAATCTTTGAACTCCAAAAGCAATTCTGCCGCTTTATTCATTGCGGCAACATCCAAAGGGTGTTTTATGTAATGTGCAAAATCACCATAAAACGGATTTTTATCTTGCAACACCCAATATTCATAGGTGCGTTCTTCTGCATCAAAACGCGCATGGGCATGTTCGTTTACAGCAAAAATATCCTGAACAGCAATAGCCTCTGGCAAAAGCGCATTCAATCTATAAACGAATAACTGCACGTCCTTAATTTCATCAAAATTAAAATGGGCGAACATTTGCTTGGCATGAACTCCAGCATCAGTTCTACCAGCACCTACCAAAGCAACAGGCTCTCTCAATAAGGTGAAAAATGCCTTTTCAAGAACTTCTTGCACGGTAATGGCATTAGGTTGGTTTTGCCAACCATGATAGTCTTTACCTAAGTATGAAAATTCAATAAAATATCTCAACCTAAACCTTTAATTTTGTGAACTTCAAAGATACTTCTCTTTGATTAAACAGAAGAAGGCTCATAAAACTATTGATAAAGCCAAATCTAACCACATAACTTTTAGTTCAGTACATGACCAAAATTCTATTGCTTTCTGATACCCATTCGCATATGGATGATGCTATTTTAAAATATGCCCGTCAAGCGGATGAAATATGGCACGCTGGTGACATAGGTACTTTAGAAGTAACCGATGCTTTACAGAAAATTAAGCCATTGAGAGCAGTTCATGGAAATATTGATGACCACGTAATTCAAAAAGAATTTCCTCTTAACAACCGTTTTTTCTGCGAAGGTGTAGAAGTTTTTATGACTCATATTGGCGGATACCCTCCAAAATACAATATCAGAACACGTGACATCATCAAGGCTAACCCCCCAAAAATATTCATCTCTGGACATTCTCATATTCTTAAAGTAATGATGGATAAAAAACTGGGCGTCCTACATATGAACCCTGGTGCATGCGGAAAACACGGTTTTCACCAAATACGAACAATGCTCCGCTTTACTATAGAAGGAAAAGAAATAAAAGACCTAGAAGTTATAGAACTAGGGAAGCGCGGGGCTTAAATAAAAAAAACCTGCACTATTTTATAGTGCAGGTTTTCAACTCTAAGGTTCCGAGGGTATTAGTTTTTGATTAGTTTTAATGCTTTTTCACCTTTAGAAGTATTGATGCGCAAAATATAGATTCCCGCATCTAGATCACTGGTATCAACTACATCATTATAATTTCCAGGCCTATGACTTTCTTTATTTTTTAAAGTTTTTATTTTTCTACCGTTAAGTGCGTATAAATCCACGGTAACATCATCATAGTCTTCAACGCTATATTCATGTTCAAAGGAATTGACGAATGGGTTTGGAGAGACTGTAAAAGCATTGAGGTCTTCCTCTTGGATATCATCACTTGCAATAGATACCTTTGTAATTAAATTGGTTTTATTAGCCACAACCCTAGCCCCTGTTTTAGTTTTAGTAGCCAATCTTGTTTTCCAATTACGGTCATACATCTGCAAATTCCACTGATAATCCTCTCTAGGAGAAATATTTGTTGGGATTTTAACCCTAATAGCAATCTCATTTCTGGCTTCAATATCGTCAGTAGTACTTTCCGCGATTACCTTACCACTTTTAGACAATAGTCTTGCTTGAAAAAAAGCTTTTCCTTCATACTTTTTTTCATATTCAAAAATAATTAGTTCACTCTGCCCTATACGAGCACTATATGGCGGATCTATAGAAGTAAATACATTACTGGTTGGTGGCTTTGCTCCTCCTGTTACAACTACAGTGGCCCTATATAAATCTTCAGAAAGCTTCTTAGTCCAATTACTATTATACATTTGAACATGCCACCTATAACCACTACCCACAGGAATAGTTACAGAGGGGAATGGAAAATCGAATGCACCTGTTTTACTTTTTGTAACTGTTTTTTCCTGAAGCACTTTCCCTGAAGACGACAACAGTCTTACCTGAATATGAACTTTAACTGGAGTCTGCTTTTGGTAAGAAACAAAAACAAGAGGAGCAGGACTGGGAGATTGAACAATTTCCGTATCAGCATACATAAACTTAACGGTGCCTTGATCGTAACTTTGCCCACTAACCGAAAAAATGGTAGTTATTAAAAAGATAGTTGTAAAAAGTAGTGTAATTTTTGTTCTCATAATTTCAATATTAGTGTTCTTAACTTTTGTTTGAATTAGATACAGGACGTAAACCTTGGATAAAGAACCCGCTCCACCCCACAATGGAACGGGAACTTTCAAAATTTAATTTTTGATTAGTTTGATTGCCTGCTCGCCTTTAGAAGTGTTGATTCTTAAAATATAAATACCGGCATCAAGATTACTAGTATCTACCGCATCACTGTAATTTCCTGGTCTATGGCTTTCTTTATTCTTTAAGGTTTCTATTTTTCTGCCATTAAGAGCGTATAAATCTACCGTAACATCATCATAATTTTTTACGCTGTATTCGTACTCAAATGAATTGATGAAAGGGTTGGGAGAGACGCTGAAATCTTTAGCTTCAACTATAGAATCCTTTTGAGCTATTTGTGTTTTAAGAGAAGTAGAAGTTCTAACATTTGGTATGCTATATGAAGTAAATGTAAAACGGCCTTTACTATTTGGTATAAATTTTTTACTGCCATCATTATTGTAAGCACCAGATTGACCTACCACAGTCCATTCTAAATTAAATATGTGCCAACTGTTATTTATAGGTATTTTATATCCATCGAACTTACTCTCTAGTTCTATCACCCTATCAATAATCATTTTCATATCAATGTCTGATCTGATTAAAGAAGTACTAATATTACTAGTTGGATTCGCCTGTACCTCAGAATCAGGAATAAGATTATAAGAAGCAAGCTCACCCGCTCCACCAGGTCTTGATCTTAACACCCTATAATTTTTACCATTAGTTGCCCCGAAAGAACCCATGTTAACATAAGTTTCGTAGCCCGAACCATCATATATGTACTTTTGATAAAATTTTCCTTGATTATCAAAAGCATGAACAATAATATCAACCCTATTACCGCTCCAGGCACCCGTTTCAGTTAGCCAAGCGGTCATATTAATATGTCCCTTACCTTTACTTCCTGAAGAATACTTGCCTGTCATTGACGTATTTATCGAACCCTGTATTGTACTTATTTTAGCAGGCAAACCACCATTTCCTCTATCCGCAGATTTTCGAATCTTTAAATCGAATTCATTGTGTTCATATGCATCTGTGGTTGTGTTTGTCCATTCTACCCATGGATTAGTCCCCCTTTTAAAATTAGCCTTTAAGGGACCTTTCCACTCACCGGCCCAACGACTAGAATTAGGTTTTGAAACATACCAATTACTCCAGTATCCGTTACCCATATCTTGATCATAAACCCTGTCACTCTTGCTGGCATCATAACATTTAACTCCATTTCTTGGATCGGACGGCAAACATTCACCAAAGGCAGTGTCAGAAGACTCTGCTGAGCCTATTGTCAGCGAAGGCCCAGTTACGTAAGTTAATCTATCACTCCATGTACTGTTCATTAATTGTGCATACCACTTATAACTTCCATTTGAGGTTTGCGGAATTTCAATATCAAAAGATGCCGTACCTCTTTTTTTGGTTGCTGTTTCTGTCCATTCTTTTACCTTGGAGCCATCTAAATGCATAATCCAGAGTTGAACATAGGCTGTTCCTGTGCCTTGTTTCGTATAGGCTACACTTACTTTTTTATTATCTCCTACCTTAACCGAGCTTGGAGGGCTAGAAAAAATTAGAGAGTTTTGACCATAAATTGGTACTGCAAAAACCATCACCAAAAGCATAATGGCTGAAAATAAAGTAATTTTTGTTCTCATAACTTCAAAATTTAGGGGTATTCAATTGCGCATCCGATTATCGGACGTGCTATAAACCTGAAGCTATTTGCGATGTATTTGAAAAGGGGCTGGTCGGAAACTAAAGTTGGTTACTAAAAAAATTGACTTTAGCCAGACAAGAAAATTGGGGGAGCTTTCATTATTCCAGTTTTTAGGGTTAAAAAATTCTATACAAACTCTGCAAAGAACATCGATGAAAAATTCAAAGTTGCCCACTGATTAAGTTATTAGAGTACTAAAATTGGTTTGGAAATAATGGTCTACCTAAGTACAGTAATTCTCTACTTGAAGGCAACCAAATGTAGTTAAATATAGTTACGGAAGATCATATTCGTATAAAAATAGTGGTTTTCCAGTAGTTTTTAAACTACAATGAGAAAGAGGAAAAATCTACGAAAATAGAAAGTTCCGTAATAGTTCATTTTTTTATAAATGCGTATCTCAGTGATTTTGAGAAACAAAAAAAACCCGGTACCTAACCCGGGTTTAAAATAGCTAATACAATAAAACACTTTTTTTTCTAAAGAACTATCCTGAATAGAATGGCAATCTCAATTTTCCCAATTAGTATTCAAAAGACAATCCTAATGAAATAGTTCCTCCGTCATAAATATTCTTACGTTCTACCAAAAAACCCGCATAATCAGAATAATTAGCTACTAGGTTTAAATGGTCGTTCAACTTATACATAGATGTAATTCCAATGTTTGTAAAGGTGGTTCCCTCTCCGTATAAAAATGAGCCACTTTGATTATTGATTTCAGAAGATAATTTTTCTTGAATTTTCAACTTCCCTATCAAATACAGTTTATCAAAGAATAAGTGGCCTACCTCTACCCCAACCTGAAGTTGATTGCTAAACGATTCTGTTCTAAAATTGACACTTGTAAATGCGGATGCATAAGTCTTTCCATTAGCAAAACCATGAGATGCAGCTAAGGTGGTCCATACATTAAACTCACCATCTGACAAAGGCAAGTTGATCTCGTTAATCTGCCCGAAGTCATCAGGACTTTTAGATTGTGTAAAATTCTCTCCGTTATTGCTAGGTATATCCAATGCTACCTGTAAAGACAACGGGAATTTTTTTAATAATTTATACTTTACAGCTAGTTGAATATTTCCAACACCCCCTACTGTTTCCGTTGTATTAAAGCTATTCAACCTTACCAACGGAACATCTACTATAGCCGTAAGCCTGTTAGAAATACCATATTCTCCGTACAACAAAAGTCCGCTGCTATTAAATGTACTACCCTGATCAGCTAATCTACCTTCGGTTGTATAGTAATCATTAGAAGAAAAATAGGATGCTGTGGCTTGAATGTAAAACCCTTTTGCTTCTCTGGTCCATCCGCTTTGTGCCTGTAAATAAGTAGCACAAAAAGAAAGCATTAAGAGAATGATATATTTATTCTGTTTCATAATTCTGTTAGGTTATAAGTAGATATTTTAGTCCCGAAGGCCAGATACCTAAAAAAGAAAAAGCCTTTGGGAGACATAGAAAAACAGAATCATGTGTCTCTATTCCCAAAGGCCATAAAATTCTAATTAATTCAATGCTACATTTCCGAACGGAATGTTAGCCGTAGCACACCATAAGATGATGTGTGTATATTTTGCGTCTGGTGCTACATCTAACTTAATAAACATCTCACCATTGCTTTGTACGTTACCTATTAACATTAAATCTGGGTTTCCATTACCTGGATCTGCTGTAAAAGTTTCTGAGGTAGACAAGAATATACCAACTGTACCTGTGCCTAATTCCGTCATGAAGTCATCATCAAAGTGCACAAAATTGGTGCTTTCCGTATCTGCGCCCAACTCCACTAAACCTTCTGTTGGCGTACCGCTCTCTGCTGTTAAGTTTCCACTTCTAGCTACCGTTAAGTCACCAATAGGTAAGGATGAATCTACTTCAACTGTTTCTGTTTCAGTAACTGTTACAGTTTCTACATCATCATCTGAACAACTTACTACAAATGTTGTCATGGCCAACGCTAAAAGTGCAATAGAAAAGTTTCTGTTTTTCATAATCGTAAAATTTAAATTGTTTATCATTTTTTAAACAGTTTTACAATCGACTATCGATAGCTCTGCTGTTTCTTGGGACAAACATAGAAAGGTGGTATCACGAAGTATTCAAGGAAGTATAAAGAGTCTATCACAAGAACCTGGTATTATGAGACACTTCTGTGATACATTCAGAAAAAAAGAAGATTTTTAGCTAAAAACAAGGCGCAAAAAAACCCGGTAACTACTCCGGGTTTTACGCACTAATACTACTAAGATGTAAGGTTTATCGTAGACGATCCACAGATTTTACAAGATCCTCATCCTTCTTTATGGCTCTATTTGCAAGAACCAAGAAAACGATAGAAATGACAGGAATCAGCATCCCAATACCCTTCTCCGAGACCGAAATCTCTCCGGATAAATTTTGCGACCGGTAAACGAAAAATCCTAGTAAAAAAATATTTAATATCATATTCAATCTGTTTAACACAAATTGATTTTTTCTATTTTTAAATAATACTATAGTAACTATAGCAAGTACTGCCGATATGTAAAAGGCTCCAGATATAAAAACGTCATTTCTGGCAAATATTTCATTTCCTTCTACATCTGACCAAAGGTTTATCCAGAATGGTAGTATACCCGCAATAAGGGCTACTATCAATAAATAAATAGTTTGTATTCTTTGAATCATTATCTAAACGTCATTGTACACCACAAAAATACACGTCTTTTTCAAAAAAAGCAGTGTCGAAAGCAAAATAATTCGTAATATTGTGAGACTATTAGTTATTATCTTACCTATCGGGAAATCTTTCCTTCGTAATACTCAGATAACAATTCACTTCTTATCAATCTCAAGAGACGTATAATTTATATCATACTTAATGTTTGAAATTTCAGATTTAAAAGCAAAAAAACTGCCTGAATTGCAGGAAATTGCCAAAGGCCTTAATGTGCCAAAGTTCAAAACCCTAAAAAAACTGGACCTTGTTTATCAAATCTTGGATGTACAAGCAGCCAACCCCAAAGTTGTGGCAGAAGTAACTGCACCAAAAGCAACAGAGCCAAAACCTAAGCCGAAACCAAGACCTAGGAAACCAAGAACGGTAACCGAAGAAAAGAAACCTGAAGTTAAGGCTGTAGTTGCTCCCGAAAAACCGGTAAGCAAAGAACAAACTGCACCAGCGCAGCAATCAACAGAAGTTAAAAAACCGCGCCCAAGACCTGTTAAAAGAGAGCCTAAAAGCAATCCTCAGCACAAAAACCAGAATACTCCCAACGGGAACAACAAAAATCAGCGCAACCAAAAGCCTGCTACCTACGACAAAAGTAATTTTGACAAGGATTTAAAAAATCGCTACAAGGAGCCTGAATTTGAATTTGACAGTATTATAGAAAGTGAAGGCGTTCTTGACATTATGCAAGACGGTTATGGCTTTTTACGTTCTTCTGACTACAACTACCTTTCGTCTCCTGATGATATTTATGTATCACAATCTCAAATTAGATTATTTGGATTGAAAACTGGAGATACTGTTTTAGGAAACGTAAGACCTCCAAAAGAAGGTGAAAAATATTTCCCTCTTATTAAGGTGAACAAAATAAACGGAATTGACCCTCAAATAGTTCGTGACCGTGTCTCTTTTGAACACTTAACACCTTTGTTCCCGGATGAAAAGTTCAATTTAGCCGAAAGACAGAGTAATATTTCTACAAGAATTATAGATTTATTTTCTCCTATTGGTAAAGGACAAAGAGGTATGATTGTTTCCCAACCTAAGACGGGTAAAACAATGCTATTGAAGGATATAGCAAATGGTATTGCAGCCAATCATCCTGAAGTTTATCAAATTATACTTTTAATAGATGAACGTCCGGAAGAGGTTACCGACATGCAACGTAATGTTCAAGGTGAAGTAATTGCTTCTACTTTTGATAAAGAACCTTCTGAACATGTTCGTGTAGCAAATATCGTATTAGAAAAAGCAAAAAGATTAGTAGAATGTGGTCATGATGTTGTTATTTTATTAGACTCCATCACCCGTTTGGCAAGAGCATACAACACTGTACAACCAGCTTCTGGTAAAGTATTAAGTGGTGGTGTAGACGCTAATGCATTAAACAAGCCAAAACGTTTCTTTGGAGCTGCCCGTAACATAGAAGGCGGCGGATCGCTTTCTATCATAGCTACTGCACTTACAGAAACTGGTTCTAAAATGGACGAAGTTATCTTTGAAGAGTTTAAAGGTACAGGTAACATGGAATTACAGTTAGATCGTAAAATCTCTAACAGAAGAATATTCCCTGCTATTGACCTTACTTCATCTAGTACACGTAGAGATGATTTATTACTGGACAAGGACACGATACAACGTATGTGGATTTTAAGAAAATATTTGGCAGATATGAATCCTGTTGAAGCTATGGAGTTCATTGAACAACGTATTAAGCAAACTAAGAATAACGATGAATTCTTGCTTACTATGAATCAATAAGAGCAATTGATTTACAGAAATATCAAACTACAGAATCCCGAATTCCTAATTATAAAATGGAATTCGGGATTTTTTTTACAGGCAACAACTCTTACGTTTTTCCTCAAAACAAGCATAAAACCTTCTCTTTTTCTCAACGCTGATAGTCTAAAGGTTAAGGAATTCTGTAAATCACATCTTATTTATCCGTTTTTTCGGATATCTTTATAGCGCAAAAATTTTTCTTCCCCCGAATTTTGCATGTATAACAAAGTAGAACTTTAAAAAACTTATGTCATGAAAAATTCGCGAAAATCCGTGCTTACTAGCGCGACCCTAATTCTTTTATTAATTTTTACAGGATGTCGACTAAACGACAAACCAGAACCTTGCCCAGACTGCCCTTGTGAGCCAGTATTGAACGAAACTTACGACAATGGCATCATTCTCCCAGAAAAGGCTCACAAACTATACGCTAACTATGAAAATAGACGCGTAAACCTCATTCAAGGGTATGAAGACGCTATAGACAAAAAGCAAAGAGACCCTAAAAAATTATATCAGCAAAAAGCTCAGAACCCCAAAGAACAAAATAACACAGAAGCAGACCCAGAAAGATTTAAGGTTGCCCGTTATGTATCTTATAATTATAAAGATTTAAAAGAATACCTAGTTTATATTGAGAATGAAGCTAAGTTATCAGGTGAAGAACTTACCACAATGAGATTTTACTTTGCCAATTATGCCAATGAGAAAAAGTATAAGGATGGTAGACCAGTACAACACCCAAGGCAAAATTCAATTATGATGTCACCTACTGTAAATAAAGATGGAGCTGACCATATATTTTATACCGATGATGCTGCAGATGGCAAGCGCAGAATTGTTTTATTAGATGACAACTTTAATCGCAGAAAAGGCCAAGAAGGAAACCAAACATCTCCAAACACCAAAAACGAAGCTTCGTTTTTACCAGGGTTTTTCTCTTCATCAAGCGCACCCTTTTATGCAGCAAGAAGTACCACAAAGAATGAGGGAGGTTCAAATCCATAATCATTACTAACAGAATAGATATCTTTTGGAGAACGTAGATTATTTTTTACAAAACTCATACATCCCCATCTATGGGGTAACGTTGCTTTTGTCTTTATATAAGTATCCCAAATACTTTGATTCAAGACTTAAGTATCTACCTATTATATTTTTTTACACCTTATTAAACGAACTCTTAGGCTATTTAATAAATAGCTACGAAGAATTTAGTTTAATTTCGGCAGACGCCTACCACAACTATAATTGGTTGATTTACAATATTTATATGTTGGTATTCTACCTCTATTTCTATTATATATTTCGGTTTTATATTGAAGATTTAAAACAAAAGCGAAATATATTATATGGAGCTATTTTCTTTTTGGTAGTCTGTATTACAAATGCTTTTATTGATGATTTTAGCAAACTACCACAAGTATACTCCTATATAACAGGTGGCCTGGTTCTTATTTATTGTTCCATTTTATACTTGAAAAAGTTCTTTGCTCTCAAGAAATTTTTTACAACAAAAGAAAATCTTCTATTCTGGTTAAGCACCGGGTTAATAGTTTTTTATGCAGGTTATCTTCCAATAAAGGTAATACGTTATATCCATACAATACATGAAACACCAAACCCTCCAATAGTCAAAAGAATCCATTTTGTCTTAATAATAGTAAGCTACTTATGTTTTATAATCGGCTTTTTACGAATGAGAAGAAGGTTACCAGAATAAAGCTATTTCACTCCTTTATGGGCACAAAAAAAAGCCCTGATGTAAGATTACATCAGGGCTTTTTTTAGATTTTATAAATCTTACAACGCAGCTACGTGCTTTGCTAATTTACTCTTCAAGTTTGCCGCTTTATTATTATGAATAATATTACGCTTAGCCAATCTATCGATCATGCTAACAATGCTAGGCAACAAAGCTTCAGCATCTTTTTTACTTTCTTCACTACGTAATTTCTTAATAGCGTTACGAGTAGTTTTGTGTTGATAGCGGTTACGTAAACGTACTGCTTCGTTTCTTCTGATTCTTTTTAATGCTGACTTGTGATTTGCCATCTTTTTCTAACTTGTTAATTTTTTTAAAAATTCCTTTTCGCCAATGCTCATCGAACCTTTTGTAGTCCGTAGGGGAATCGAACCCCTGTTACCAGGATGAAAACCTGGCGTCCTAACCCCTAGACGAACGGACCAATAAATACACTCTAAGTACGACACTAAACTTAAGACTTCGCGAATTCTACTTGAAAACCCATCTACCGTTCAATTGTACTTTGTAGTCCGTAGGGGAATCGAACCCCTGTTACCAGGATGAAAACCTGGCGTCCTAACCCCTAGACGAACGGACCATACTTTGCGCAATTGCGGATGCAAAAATACAATTATTTTTTACTAACACAATAGTTAGCATATATTTTTTAATAAGCTTTTGCAAAAAGTACTCTTTTTGATGATGTTTTTCCGGTTACAATGCACTTCCCCTCTTTGTTTTCAGTAGCTAAGGGGATACAGCGAATTGTTGCCTTAGTTTCATTTTTTATTTTTTCCTCGGTTTCGTTAGTACCATCCCAATGAGCAGAAATAAACCCGCCTTTTTCTTCCAAAACCTTCTTAAACTCCTCGTATGTATCTACTTCGGTAATATTATCCTCTCTAAAAGCATGTGCCTTCTGATAAATGTTCTTTTGAATGTCTTCTAATAGAAATTCAATTTTCGCTACTACATCATCCATAGGAACGGTCTCTTTGGCCAACGTATCTCTACGGGCAACTTCATACGTACCGTTTTCCAAATCACGCTGACCGATAGCCAAACGAACAGGAACACCTTTTAATTCATATTCATTGAATTTGAAACCAGGCTTATGTGTATCCCTATTATCAAATTTTACTGAAATACCTTTAGCTTTTAATTCTTTCACCAATGGCCCAACCTTTTCAGAAATAGCATCTAATTGCTCTATCCCTTTGTAAATAGGCACAATCACCACTTGTATTGGCGCTAATTTTGGAGGCAATACCAAACCATTATCGTCACTATGGCTCATTATAAGTGCTCCTACCAATCTTGTAGAAACCCCCCAAGAAGTAGCCCAAACGTACTCTTGTTTTCCTTCTTTTGTAGCAAACTTAACATCGAACGCTTTAGCAAAGTTTTGCCCTAAAAAGTGAGAAGTACCTGCCTGTAATGCTTTACCATCTTGCATTAATGCTTCAATACAAAAAGTTTCTATTGCTCCGGCAAAACGCTCGCTTTCAGTTTTAACCCCCTGTATAACAGGCATAGCCATAAACTCTTCAGCAAACTGAGCATAGACCCCGTTCATTGTTTTAGCCTCATCTATTGCTTCAGCCTCAGTAGCATGAGCCGTATGGCCTTCTTGCCATAAAAACTCTGCTGTTCTAAGAAACAAACGTGTACGCATTTCCCAACGAACTACATTGGCCCATTGATTGATTAATAAAGGCAAATCTCTGTATGATTGTACCCAACCTTTAAACGTATTCCAGATAATAGCTTCACTGGTTGGACGCACAACTAGTTCTTCTTCTAATTTAGCGTTTGGGTCAACTCTTAATTTACCAGGTTTGTCCGGATCATTTTGAAGTCTATAATGAGTGACTACTGCGCATTCTTTTGCAAAACCTTCCGCATTTTTTTCTTCTGCCTCAAATAAACTTTTGGGCACAAATAGCGGGAAATAAGCATTCTCATGCCCTGTTTCTTTGAACATCCTATCTAGTTCTGCTTGCATTTTTTCCCATATAGCAAAACCGTAAGGTTTAATCACCATGCAACCTCTTACAGCTGAATTTTCAGCCATGTCAGCTTTTACCACGAGTTCGTTATACCATTTGGAATAATCCTCGCTGCGTTTAGTCAAATTCTTACCCATTATATTTAGTTTGGCACAAAACTTGTGCTTATGTTAGGAAAATAATTGGGTAAAACTACTTATTTTTACTATGTTCAACAATAAAAATTGCACCCATGATACATTTACCATCCCACAGTAAAATTCGTCTCATTGCACTTTGCACCCTAACTGGCATTGTTGCAGTGTCTTGCGGCTCATACCAATCAGCCTCTTATTATGATAATGACGGAATTTATTCCAGTGACAATCAAGTTAGTGTAGAGCGCCAGACAAGACCGCAACAGGCTAAGCAACAAGCTCAGGCTAATGATGAACCATATTCGGACTATTTCGGACAACAAGCCGGTCAATATGACCAAATGCTAGATGGTGAAATTTTCACAGATGTAGATTCTTATTCAAGCGGAACAGCTCAAGATAGTATTTCTGGCGGAGAGCTTACCGATTATTATAATAACGACAATGATTATGCCGGTTATGCAGGATGGGGTGATAATGCGACCGGTGTAGAAATCAACGTTTATGATAATGGATGGAATGGCTACGGGGGTTTTGCCTGGGGCTCTCCATGGTTATATAATTCTTATGGATGGGGCGGCTACGGATATGGTGGCTTTTACAGTCCTTGGAGAAACAGATATAACCCTTGGGGCTGGGGTGGCTACGGATTTGGATTTGGATACGGAGGCTACAACGGTTTTGGCTGGGGTGGTTACGGAACATGGTGCCCTCCATATGGCTATTACAACGGATACAACAATTACTCGTACAGAAACCGAAACTATGCATATAATCGCAGTAGAAGAGGTTACAGCAGAAATACCAATGCTATTTCAGGAAACAATTCTAGATATGCATCTAGATCAAATGTAAATAGAAGCAGTAGATCTACACCTAGATACTCCGCTACTAGATCAAGATCTAATGCGAATGGAAGTACAACTGCACGTAGCTCAAGAAGCACTGGCACGAACCGTTCTTCGACAGCATCAAGAAGAACTGTAGGTGTTGATAGAAATAGTTCATACAGAACAAGTAGAAGCACAAGAGCTACACCAAAATATAACAGCTCTTCGCGTAGCAATACGTATAGAAGCAGCGGGTCGTCTACTCCACGTTCTTCTACCTATAGAAGTTCCGGAACAAGAACGAGCAATAGTGGTACGTACAGAAGTACAACACCTAGAACAAGTACTTCTAGATCATCTGGAACGAGCAGAAGTAGCTCTAGCGGAGGTACTTACAGAAGCTCTGGAAGCTCTTCAAGAAGTTCTGGAACATACAGTTCTGGTAGTTCAAGCAGGTCTTCTGGATCCAGCTCTAGATCTTCTGGATCAAGTTCAAGATCATCGTCGTCATCAAGTCGTAGAAACTAAGTCCAAAATCAAAAGTAACTTACTTTAAAATTGCTAGGAATGAGAAAATATATAACATTCATAGGGCTGTTTGCATGTGCTATTGCAAGTGCTCAAAATATAAATGATGTATTACGCTACAGCACAGAGAACCTGCAAGGCTCGGCACGTTTTCAAGCTATGGGAGGTGCATTTGGGTCTTTAGGTGGTGATTTATCCGCCTTGAACATCAACCCTGCCGGTAGTGCTGTTTTCAATAATGGGATATTCTCAATATCGGGAACTAATTATAACAGAAATACAGATTCTGATTACAACGGTACACTAAGCAACTCTACCAATAACAATTTTGATATCAACCAGGTTGGTGGTGCGTTTGTTTTCAAATCCACAAATCCTGATAGCAAATGGAGAAAATTATCTTTAGCTCTTAACTACGATGTTGTTCAAAATTTTGATGATCGTCTTCTTACAAAAGGGTCAAGCAATGAAGGAATTGACAACTATTTTCTAGACTATGCAGATGGCATTAGGCTAGAACCTCTAAAATTACAAGGCAACGAAAGAATTGGTGACGCTTATTTAGACATAGGCGCAACTAACGGCCTAGGTTATAAAGGGCAGCAAGCTTTCTTAGGTTTTCAGGCAGGTATAATTGAGCCTACTTTAGATGAAGAAGACAATACCAGTTATTTCTCAAATGCTAATTACAATAACGTAAACCAAGATTTTCGCCAGAATATTTCTGGTTATAATAGCAAGTTTACTATAAACGGAGCTACGCAATATGGAGATAACTTTTACTTTGGAGCTTCACTAAACTTTCACACCATTCGCTATGAAAGATTAAATAGGTTTGATGAATCATATTCCAATGAAGGCGAATCTAGATTTGTAGCATTTGATAATTTTTTAGAAACTGAAGGCACAGGTTTTTCGCTAAGTCTTGGTGCTATTGCCAAGGTAAACGATGTTATTCGTGTAGGTGCTAGTTACCAATCACCAACATGGTACCGCTTAACGGATAATTTCTCGCAAGGAATAGATTCTGACTATCCTAATAAAGATAGTGATTTCAATTTTTTCGACCTTAATTACGTAAACATCTTTGATTACCAAATAAAAACACCTGGAAAGGTAACAGGAAGTATTTCTGCTGTTTTTGGTAAAAGCGGACTTTTAAGTCTTGATTATGGTTATCAAGATATGTCTAATGCAGAGTTAAGACCTACTAGTGATTCTGGTTTTGCCGATGAAAATATATTTATTTCAGAAAGTTTAGGTGGTGTTTCCTCTATTAGAGTTGGTGGTGAATACCGAATCCAAAGAGTAAGCTTAAGAGCTGGATATCGTTACGAGCAAAGCCCTTATGAAAGTGGAAATATCGTTGGAGACCTTAATGGAATCTCAGGCGGTGTAGGTTATAATTTTGGCAGAAGCCGATTAGATTTAGCTGTAAGCCGTACGGAACAAGATGTGCTTCAATACTTCTTTGATACAGGAATTAATACTCCTGCCTTATTGAACAACGTGAATACAAATGTTACTTTAGGATATACTTTGAATTTCTAACGAAACACACATATTATTATTGATTTAAAAGTCTGGCTTATGCCGGACTTTTATCTTTTTAAGGCAAAATGGGCCTTAGTTAATTTAGCCACCTCTATATTATTTTCTTGCTCACCATATTCTAATCTAAACCAATACGTAGAAGAAGGCAATAGATTTCCGTTTAATGTTCCATCCCAATCTGTGCCTGTACTTAATTGCGCTAAGAGCTTACCATAGCGGTCAAAAACAAATACCACCGGATCCGTTAAGGTTTCAATACCCTTAATATTCCATGTATCATTAGCACCATCGTTATTAGGTGTAAAAAATTTAGGATAACCTACCACTAAAAATTCAATTGCCTCTGTTGTTCCGCATCCATTTTTATCATTAATAACTACGGTATTAATGCCGGGAGGAACATCGTTAAAAACAGCATCGTCTTGAAATTCACCTTCGTTAATAGCATATTCATACTCACCATCGCCATCAACAAAAACTTCTATATTGTTCATGTCCGGATCTAATGACAAGTTGGTATGCAGCGTTTCAACACGATCAAGTACAGGAATTCCATAATAAGTTATAAGAATATCATCCTCAATTATAGTTCCCTCATCTGTAGTTATAGCAACATAATATCTGCCCGAATTAGGACTTGATACCGCAATCTCAGTAGCAGAAGGACCTGAACCTAATGGTGCGTCAATTACACCATCGTCATCATAATCTACCGTCCAAGCAACATTCGTGAAATTTGGACCTGCCGGAGAATTCAATGCAATCAATGGAATATCTGGATCACCTTCACATGCGATTATATCCAATCCTAAAAACTCATCACGCAAAGTACAGTCAAGAGCCGTCTTCTGGTTAGCTTTCACTGAGTTTCCTGTAAATGTGAGCATAAAAGGCTCCCGTTCATCATCAAAATTAGTATTGAAATTATTGATTAGAATATAATATAACTCACCAGGCAACACATCTAAATACTCATCATACGTATTCAAATTCTGAGTGATAGAAGGTACACCGGCTTTCCCATCTTCTGGGTTAACCCCTAGCCCTGTAAACCTTGTAGTATTTACTTCGTAGTTACATCGTATAGGCTCAACCGCTCCAGAACTAATATCAACACAACTAACATCGGGGCCATAAACGGCAAAATCCCATTCAGCTGTTGGAGTTCCAGAACCGCTAACGGGTAGCGCCTCTAAATCAAACCCAACCTGACCTTCGGTACCGGCCCTAAATACGAACCAAGATGTGTTATTTTCAATATTAGCATTACTGACACTACCTTTTTCAAGACAGCCTGTTTCAATTATCACCTCTGGATCAAAGTCATCTATTGCACCTGAACCATCTGCATAGCCCATAATGGGTGCATCAGCACAAACGGGAATGGCCGTTCGGCAATCAGCTGAATTTTGTGCTTGAATTTCTGTGCTAAAGAAAAAAGATACACAAACAATAGATAGTAAAAAGCGCATAAGTATGGGGCTAAAACGATACTATTAAATAACTCAAAGAGCGTTATTTTAGTATGTTAGACGTAAATTTTAGGCGGTTTATCGATGAAATACCTAATCAAAATGTAGATTCAGAACCCTACCGCTTTAAAGAAAAGTGGTTATTAATATATTTGGCCGTTACAGTTTGGCCATCTCCTGCGGTGTATGTTAGTTTAAACCAGTAATCAGATTCTGGCAAAAGCTTACCATTAAAAGAACCATCCCATTGAGAATCGGTTGAACCTAATTGAGCTAGTAATTTTCCAAAACGATCGTAAATAGTTATTACAGGAGAATCCAATAGCTCTACTCCGGTAATACTCCAATAATCATTAGAATTATCGCCGTTTGGTGTAAAAAACTTTGGAAAACCTACCACAACGATATCCTCTGTAACATCTCCACATCCTTTTGGATTATTCACGGATACCGTATGCATTCCCGGCTCTACTTGATAAAACTTATGACCGGATTGATAAGCACCATCGTCTAGTCGGTATTCGTATTCTTCCAAATTATCAGTAATTACAGTAACCGTATTGTTATTTCGAAGATCTTCAATTTCAATATCTATGATTTGCGGCGGTCTTGAAGTTAGTACATTAACCACTTTAGCAGCACTGCAACTTAAACCAGATTGCGTATTTGTAGCGGTCAGTTTATATTCTCCTGCAACGGATACGACTATACTAGACGTTGTTTCACCAGAATCCCACTGGTAAGTGTAATTTGAACTTCCATTTTCCAGACCAATAGTAATCCCTGCATTATCCTCGCACAAAAAAGCTTCTGAAGAAAAATCTAAACTAGGCGTTTCTAAATTAACCAGTTGAAATTGCTGCGAAGCATCAAAACATCTAGAATTGCCAATTGAAGTAAGACGTACATAAATAGTTTGAGAACCAGGTTGAGTCGGGTATTGTTTGGGCAAGGCATTTGCCCCATCAACTGCATCAGCCATAGTAAGATGGTAGCTAACTAAAAACTCATTCGCGCTTTGATTACCTAAAACTTCACTATCTTTTTTAGTAAGGTCATAAACCGATAAGCCACTACAGGATGCATCATTAGACACTGTATTTGCTACTGGCATGGTTGAGAAAAAGACCTGAACATCACTAATAATATTTCCAGCGGAACGAGCAACCTCTACCCTATAATTGGCAGATGTACTTACTTCATAAGTAGAACCAGTTTCACCTGACACCAGCGTAAAACCACTACCCGAATCCATAAACCAACTATAAGACAATGCGTCTACAGTTGTAGCATCTAAAATAACGGTTTCATTTTCACACGCCGCTATTGGAGGCCCAAGGAGATTATTTATGATAGAGCAATCTAAAGCATCAAAAGGGTTGGTAACGAATATATGACCAGAGAACTGTATGGAAAATCCAGAATTATTGTTACTGAAATTATTAAGTAGCAAATAATAATCTTCACCTGGTGTTACTTCTAACCAAGTTTCATATTGAACATTTTCCGTATTTCCAGAAGGGTCCTCTCCTACCCCAACAAATGTATTTTCATCTTGATTATCGAAAAAATTACATCGTACGGGCTCACCTAAATTATTGCAGTCATTGGTTTTATATAAAGCAAAATCCCAATCTTCTAAAGTATCAATTCCAATATTAAACCCTAATTGCCCTGAGGCACCAGTTCTAAATCTGTACCAAGCGGAATTGGATTCTATTACTCCACTTAAAGTCTGCTCTAAACAGCCACTAGTCGCGGCACTATTAAAATCATCTATACCAAAACCTGTTGTACCTCCATTTACAGGAGTATTATTACAGATAGGTATAGCATTGCTACAATCTGAAGAAACTTGTGCAGAAACCACACTTATTCCCCAAAAGAATAACACAAACCATAAGATTATAAAACGACTCATTTTACGGGTTAGAACTTATATAATATAAAAGTACCTCCTTACTTTTGTTAACAGCAATTTATGTTGTGTATCAGGACTTATAGAACATAAAGTGCCATATTATGTATATCTTTGCAGTTCGTTTTACTTGGCACGAAGTGTAATGTATCGAAACTTTTTAAGACGAATTGGGCATTAGAAATACCAATAGATATAAGCAGATGAAAATTGATAGTACTTTGGAAAAGCAATTTGAAGATTTAGGAGACGATCACGTTTCCGCATCGGAAGATACACCCTTACGTGAAGACGCATTCGTGTTAAGCGATGACGAAAAGATTGAAAAAATACAAGATAATGTTAGAGAGATATTGCTCACGTTAGGCCTAGACCTAAATGACGATAGTCTTAAAGGAACTCCTAACAGAGTTGCTAAAATGTTCGTAAAAGAGATTTTTGGTGGGCTTAACCCGGATAAAAAACCAAAATCATCTGTTTTTAGCAACAAGTACAAATACGGCGAGATGCTTGTAGAAAAGAACATTACGCTCTATTCTACATGTGAACATCACCTTTTACCAATAGTAGGTCGTGCACACATTGCCTACATCTCTAACGGAACGGTTGTTGGTCTTTCAAAAATGAACCGTGTGGTAGATTATTATGCTAGAAGACCACAAGTACAAGAACGTTTGAACATCCAGATTGTTAGAGAACTTCAAAAAGTTATGGGTACTGAAGATGTTGCCTGTGTAATTGACGCTAAACACCTTTGTGTAAACTCACGAGGCATACGCGACATAGAAAGCAGCACGGTAACAGCTGAGTATGGCGGTAAGTTTAAAGAAGATTCCGTACGCCGCGAATTTTTAGAGTACATAAAATTAGATACCAAATTTCAATAGCCCAAGCATAACATGCATTTGTATCAGAACCAACAGTTAAAGATTTACAATTCCCTTTCCGGTAAAAAAGAAATATTTGAACCTTTAAATGAAGGCCATATAGGCATGTACGTCTGCGGCCCTACAGTTTACAGTAATGTACACTTAGGAAACTGCCGTACTTTCATGTCTTTTGATATGATATTTAGGTACCTAAGACATCTTGGCTACAAAGTGCGCTACGTACGTAATATTACAGATGCAGGTCACTTGGTTGATGATGCAGAAGATGGCGAGGATAAAATTGCAAAGAAAGCAAGGTTAGAGCAGCTAGAACCTATGGAAGTTGTGCAACGCTACACCATAGATTTTCATAATATATTAGAACAGTTCAATTTTTTACCTCCAAGTATAGAGCCTACGGCTACGGGGCATATTATTGAGCAAATAGAAATTATAAAGGATATTCTTGAAAAAGGGTTTGCCTACGAAGTTAATGGTTCCGTATATTTTGACGTTTCCAAGTTCAATGACAGCTATGAATATGGCAAATTGAGCGGACGAAAATTAGAAGATATGATTGCCAATACTCGTGAGTTGGCTGGTCAAGATGAGAAAAAGAGTCCACAAGACTTTGCACTTTGGAAAAAAGCCGAGCCACAGCATATTATGCGCTGGCCTTCTCCTTGGGGAGATGGTTTTCCTGGTTGGCACCTAGAGTGTACAGCAATGAGTACCAAATATTTAGGGGAGACCTTTGATATTCACGGTGGCGGTATGGACCTTAAATTTCCACACCATGAATGTGAAATAGCTCAGGCCGAAGCTTGTTATGGACATTCTCCCGTACGGTATTGGATGCATGCCAATATGCTTACGATGAATGGTAAAAAAATGGCTAAATCTACTGGGAACAACATTCTTCCTGGTGATATTTTTACTGGTGAAAACGACATTCTAAGTAAGGCTTTTTCGCCTTCAGTAGTTCGTTTTTTCATGATGCAGGCACATTACACAAGTATTCTAGATTTAAGTAACGATGCTCTATTAGCCTCTGAAAAAGGGTTCAGTCGCTTAATGGATACGCTTTCAACTTTAGAAGCTTTAGAGACTGGTACAAGTAGTGATTTTGACGTGAAAGCATGGAAGCAGCAATGCTACGATGCCATGAATGATGATTTCAACACCCCAATCCTAATTGCCAACCTTTTTGAAGCGGTTAAGCATGTTAACCTAATTAAAGAAGGTAAAGAAAGCATTACCGCTGGGGATAAAGAAACACTCACCCAATCCTTAAATGCATTTATTTTTGACATTTTAGGCCTAGAGCAAAAAGGAGGTACTTCTGAAGATTCCGGAAAGCTTTCTGGTGTTGTAGAACTTTTGATTCAATTGCGAAAAGATGCTCGGGAAAATAAAGATTTTGCGACCTCGGATAAAATTCGCGACCAATTGGCAGAACTTGGCATTCAACTAAAAGATGGTAAAGAAGGAACCACTTTTAGCATCTAAGATTACATCTGATTACGAATATTCATTGTTTTTGCCTGATACTCACTTGGCGATAGATGCTGGCGTGTCTTAAATACTCTATTAAAATACGAGCGGCTTTCAAAACCACATTGTAAGTAGACATTCTTTATACTCCGCTTAGGGTCTTGAAGAAGACCTACGGCCAGTTTTATTCTTTCGTTGTTAATGAACTCTATAGGAGAGATTCCTAATTCAGTTTTAAAGACTCTATGAAAATGAGAGGGGCTCAAACATGCTTTATTACTTAACTCTACAATATTTAAAGGCTCATGGAGATGCTCTCTAATATAACGTATAACCGTAGCCAATCTACTATTAGAATTTAGTTGCAACGTAGAACTTGAATAAATTTTACGTTCATTGGTTTGCAAGATTCTAATGATAAGTTCCCGCAACATATTATCTACAAAGAAATCTTTGGATGGATGGTTTTCAGAAAACAAGAACAATAAACGTTGTAGAATTTGGAAGATACCCGCATCGTTTACAAAATGAAAATTGTAATCCATTAACCCCCACTCCTTATTATCGTGCTTGGGCATATTCTCATTCATAAGCTGCAATACCTTATCTATCTTATCCTCAGAAATAGCCAATGCCAAACAGCGCGTTGGATTTTTTCGCATCGCTTCCGGAAAATCTATACACATAGTTTCATTTGCAGGAAGCACTAAAGACTCACCAGGTAAAAAATCAAAAGATTCATAATCCCTTAGATGCATTATTTTCTTTCCTTCTATCATACTAGCCAATACCGGCTGGTCAAACTTCAATATTACACGGTCTGCCTGTTGGTGTGTTTCAAATACATGTAAAGCGGCATTATTAAGTGTGTAAGAGGTTTGATTCTCCACCAATGTTTCCAACTTTCTATTTGAGAGAAATTTATTAGTCAACTCTACCATAACCAATCAAGTATCAATTTAACAAGGAAATTATTAAGAAATATACAAAACAACTGTTATTAAAATACTAATTTCTTAAAGAATGATAGAATTGTTCATGCTAATAGTAGAATTGGTCAGACATTTTAGGTTCAACTCTACTACATTTAGAAAACCATTTATATACGTCTGATAAACAGGTATATAATAATTAACATACTATTAATTAAATACACTTAACTATGAGCACACAGACAGTTGAACACAATCTTCTACAAAAGCCTAAGTTTAAAGATCAATATGAAAATTATATTGGTGGAAAATGGGTTGCACCCGTAAAAGGGGAATATTTTGACAACCTCTCGCCTGTTGATGGTAAGGTATACACAAAAATAGCACGGTCTACAGCTGCAGATATTGAATTAGCTATTGATGCGGCTTGGGAAGCTGCTCCGGAATGGAATACTTCATCTGCTACTACAAGAAGTAATATGTTATTGAAGATTGCCGATGTCATGGAACGTAATCTTGAGACATTGGCACGAGCTGAAACTTGGGACAACGGGAAAGCCATTCGCGAAACCACTGCAGCAGATATTCCTTTGGCTATAGACCATTTCAGATATTTTGCAGGTGTTATCAGAGCAGAGGAAGGCTCCGTAAGTGAGTTAGACTCTAACACGGTAGCTTTGAACGTTACCGAACCTCTAGGTGTGGTAGCTCAAATTATTCCATGGAACTTCCCGCTATTAATGGCTACATGGAAATTAGCGCCAGCATTAGCAGCAGGTAATTGTGTTGTAATAAAACCAGCAGAACAGACTCCTGCGGGCATCATGATTCTTATGGAACTTATTGAGGGCATTCTACCTGCAGGCGTATTGAACGTCGTCAACGGTTTTGGAGCAGAAGCAGGTAAACCATTGGCATCAAGTCCAAGAATAGATAAAGTGGCATTTACCGGTGAAACCACAACAGGGCAATTAATCATGCAATATGCTTCTAAAAATATCACTCCAGTTACCTTAGAGTTAGGCGGAAAATCACCAAATATTTTCTTCGAAAGTATTATTGATGCCGATGATGACTTTTTTGACAAATGTTTGGAAGGTGCCGTTATGTTTGCATTGAACCAAGGTGAAATCTGTACCTGTCCTTCTAGATTATTAGTACAAGAAAGTATCTATGACCGCTTTATCGAAAGAGTCATCGAGCGCACTAAAGCTATAAAATTAGGACATCCGTTAGACCCAACTACTATGATGGGTGCACAAGCCTCAAATGATCAATTTGAAAAGGTAATGAGCTACATAAATATAGGTAAAGAAGAAGGTTGTGAGTTATTGACAGGCGGAGATGTTGCCTATGTTGAAGGTCTAGAAGGTGGTTTCTACATTCAACCTACCATCCTAAAAGGAAACAATAAAATGAGAGTGTTCCAAGAAGAAATTTTTGGACCTGTGCTTTGTGTAACTACCTTTAAAGATGAAGCTGAAGCTATAGAAATTGCAAACGATACCCCTTATGGATTAGGAGCTGGGGTTTGGACTAGAGATACACACCAGGCTTACCAAATATCCAGAGCGGTACAAGCCGGTAGAGTTTGGGTAAATTGCTATCACTTATATCCTGCTCATGCACCTTTTGGAGGCTATAAAAAATCAGGTATTGGTAGAGAAAACCATAAAATGATGTTAGCTCACTACAGACAAACTAAAAACATGCTGATTTCATACGACAAAAAGGCAATGGGCTTCTTTTAATATGAAGACAAAAAGAGTTTTAGTTACAGATGAGGCCAAGAAAATCATTGAACAGCTAAGAGAAACACATGGTGAACTTATGTTTCACCAAAGCGGCGGATGCTGCGATGGCTCTGCTCCCATGTGTTTTAGTAAAGGTGAACTTATGCTGAACGAAACCGATGTTTGGCTTGGAAATATAGCCGACTGTGATTTTTACATGGCTAAAGACCAGTTTGAGTATTGGAAGCACACGCAATTGACCATTGACATTACCAAAGGAAGAGGTGCTAGTTTCTCTCTAGAAATACCATTGGGAATTCGGTTTATTGTTAGATCAAGGTTGTTTTCCGAAGAAGAAGCACTTGATTTAGAGCCTATCCATTATGCTTAAAACTTGATAAAGTTTGCATTAACAAACAAAAATCCGCATTGAAGAATGCGGATTTTTTACATTATACCACCAACCTTCCCTTTACATATTTTAATCAAAAAACCGTACTTTTACACTTCTAAAACAACTTATTTTGGCATTGACCTTTAAGAAAATAATGATAGCACCTTTCGTATTTTTAGTCAGGTTTTATCAGCTTGCCATCTCACCTTACACACCTGCAACCTGCCGTTACTCACCCACTTGCTCTCAATACACTTTAGAAGCCCTAAAAAAACACGGACTTTTTAAAGGTGGTTGGTTGGCTATTAAACGGATTTTCAGTTGTAACCCCTGGGGAGGAAAAGGTTATGACCCAGTACCTTAATTCATTTTATTAGTATTGACTGTGCCAATTCTTACCAATCCTTCAAATTTATAACGTCGATTTAAGATGTAGTAAAGCCTAACGGTTATCTATTTTATTATCTTAGTGCCCTTAAAACTCCTTTACATGTACTTTTTAGGCATTATCTGGAATCCGAACGAAACACTTTTCACACTCGGTCCGTTACAGATTAAATATTATAATCTACTTTGGATTACCACTTTTGCTCTTGGCTGGTATATCATGAAGCGTATTTTCACTAATGAAAATAAGACTGTAGAGCAGTTAGATTCGCTCTTCATATACACGGTTTTATCCACTATGCTGGGCGCAAGACTAGGTCACGTATTTTTTTACGATTGGCCTTATTATCAAAATCATTTAGCCGAAATATTGCTACCTATTCGCGAGAGCGCCTCAGGTGTGCTTTTCGGGTTTATTAAAGGTTATGAATTTACCGGTTTTACAGGCCTTGCAAGTCATGGCGCAATTATAGGTATTCTTATTGGAACTTACTTATACCAAAGAAAGCACTCAGACATGAAAACCCTTTGGCTATTGGACCGCATGGTTATTCCGGCTGCTATTGGTGCGTTTTGTGTTCGATTGGGTAACTTTTTCAATTCAGAAATCAACGGAAAAATAACCGACGAATCTTTCATATTCGCTACGAAATTTATTCGTGATTCAGATGATATGCATCCATCAAAAGCATTGGCTATTACACAGGAAAAAACTGTAAATGCCGCTTACGATGCCATAGAGAACAACCCACAATTTGCCGATCAACTGGCACAGATTCCTTTTCGTCATCCAGCGCAATTGTATGAAGGGGTTGCTTATATTTTTGTTTTTATCCTTCTCTATTACCTCTACTGGCATACTAACAAGAAAAATAGTACAGGCTACCTTTTTGGCTTGTTCTTAGTATTGCTTTGGACCATTCGTTTCTTTGTAGAGTTTGTAAAGAAAAGTCAAGGTGGTTTTGAAGAGAGCCTTGGGTTACTATCAACTGGTCAGTGGTTGAGTATTCCATTCATCCTTATTGGTTTTTACTTTATGTTTCGACCAAAAACTGGCAAATCTTAATATAATAGAGATTCCTGAAAAAATTAAATCAGCGCTTTGCCAAAAGGCATATCGCTTCATTTATCATCGACTTTAAAACTTAAGCGATACTAAAATGAAACATATTAAAATTAGTCTGTATTTAGTCCTTATGGCTTTTGCGTTTCACTCTTGTAAAGAAGAGACGAAAAAAGTTGTAAAAGCAGAGCCGGTAGTTTTTAAAAAAGAAGGTGAACTTTCTGTTTTCAAAAAAGAAACGGACAGTTTAATCGCTTCTTTTGATATTGAAATTGCCGATAGCGAATACGAGACACAAACTGGTTTAATGTACAGAAAGAGCATGAAGGCAAATCGCGGCATGTTATTCGTTTTTCCAGAAGTAGCAGGACATTCATTTTATATGAAAAATACCGAGTTTCCTTTGGATTTGATATTCATAAAAGAGGACATGACCATCGCTAATTATCACGAGAACGCACAGCCTATGGATGAATCCAGTCTACCTTCCCAAGGTGCAGTACAATATGTTCTTGAGTTAAATGCAGGCCTTGTTCAAAAATTAGGAATACAGTCTGGAGATAGCATTGCGTTTAAAAAATTATGATTTCAGATGGATTTGCTTTTGAAAGGAGAACAAACCGAACGATTGCTATTCCGAAAAGTACTCCCTTCCGATTTTGAAGCTTGGTTACCTTTTCATAAAGACAAGCGGTCTTCTGAATTCTGGGAAGGATTGCCATCAGACCCTAAAATTGCTTGCCAAGAACAGTTTGACCGGATATTTGAACGCTACGAAAATAACCTAGGGGGGATGAACGCCCTTATTTCAAAATCTACTGGAGAATTCATTGGGTTATCCGGAATTCTTAAACAGACCGTAGATCAAATAGACGAGCTAGAAATAGGCTACTCCATTCTACCTAATTATTGGAAACAAGGTTACGCAAGTGAAGCTGCCATTAAATGTAAGACCTATGCAAGACAACAACAATTTACAGATTCTTTGATTTCCATAATTCATGTAGATAATATTCCGTCTCAAAAGGTTGCCATTAATAACGGCATGTACTTAGATAAGACAACAACATATCACAATAATTCCGTACATATTTTTAGAGTCCTGCTATGAAACAAAAACATTGGGCCATTTTTACAGCAAACACTTCCCATAAAGAAGAACTGATTGAAGCTTTCTTTGAAGGTCCTCTACCTAAAGGCTTTGATCAACTAACAAATCTACAAGGCGCTCTTTTATCTAAATTGGCAGTTGCGCGCTTTATTGATATAGAGGACCGTCATGGCAATAAAGTAATCACTTCAGGTACAGCACAAAGTTTAAAATCAATGTCCAGTGGCGAGCAAAAAAAAGCCTTACTAAAACATATACTCAGCTCTCAGCCGGATTTTATTGTTCTGGACAACCCGTTCGATAACCTTGACACCACTGCTCAGGAAGACTTGAAATTAACTTTAGAAGAAGTTTCAGCACATACTCCAATGGTGCAGTTATTAAGCCGTAGAACAGATTTACTGCCTTTCGCCAATACATTTGCCAAATTAGAAGGCAACGATTTAGTTTTTGCAGATTCTGCGGATGCACTTTCAAATCAACAGGAAAAAGAACTCCTTAAAAATGACGTTCCAAAACCCATTAGTGCCTATGAAATTGAGGGCAACACTCTAATTGAGTTAAAAGGCGTTGAAGTTACCTATAGCGAAAAGCCTATTTTAAAAGATATTAATTGGCATATTAAGAAAGGTGAATTCTGGGAATTAAGAGGAAGGAACGGTAGTGGAAAAACAACCATCCTATCCATGATAACGGGAGAAAACCCCAAAGGTTATGGTCAAGAACTCTATATTTTTGGACGTAAGAAAGGTACAGGAGAAAGTGTTTGGGAGATAAAAAAAAGAATAGGCTATTTCACGCCTTCTATGACTGATAAATTTACTGGTTATCATTCCGTCAGCCATATGATAATTTCAGGTTTTTACGACTCCGTTGGCCTATACATAAACCCAACCGAAGCTCAATTAAGATTAGCTAAAGAGTGGTTAACCCTTATTGGGTTATGGGATATGAAAGATGCTCTTTTTCATGACCTATCTATGGGTCAAAAAAGATTGATTATGTGTGCAAGAGCCATGATCAAACATCCACCATTACTTATTCTTGATGAACCAACAGCGGGATTGGATGATGACAGCGCAGCCCTATTCGTGGCTTTGGTTAACAAATTTGCCACGCAAAGTAATACTACGGTCATTTTTGTATCACATAGAAAAGAACCAGGTCTTGAAGCAGAACTCATCTATCAACTAGAAAAATCAGAAACTGGTTCTACAGGAGAAGTATTGACTTCATAGCTCCTTCTTATATTTTATAAAAATCCAAAAAAAAATCATTAAACAAAAAAGCCGTTTGCATATGCAAACGGCTTTTGTAATTACTTGAGTTAGTTAGTTCTTAACGCCTCAAATATAGAGAAATTTATTTTACTTCCTCCGTTTCCGGCTCAACCGTATCTTTTTCTAGTCCTCCTGCTCTTGAAGTCTTGTTCAGCGTATCAAACATTACTGGTGTTGCTATGAATAATGAAGAATATGTACCTACAACAATACCAATTATCATTGCGAACATGAATCCTCTTAATGATTCACCACCAAAAATGAATATCGCCAATAACACGACCAAGGTCGTTAAAGAGGTATTCAACGTACGGCTTAATGTACTGTTCAATGCCAAGTTAATGTTGTCGCCTCCGCGCCATCCTCTCTCACCAATAATCTCACGAATACGGTCAAAAACAACAACGGTATCATTCAGCGAGTATCCAATTACGGTTAATATAGCCGCAATGAACGCTTGATCAATTTCCATGTTGAAAGGCATAACTGTACCAAACAAAGAGAATATACCCAACACGATCATAACATCGTGAAAAACTGCTGCTACCGCTCCTAAAGAGAATTGCCACTTACGGAAACGGAATAAGATATATAAAAACACAACTGCAAGCGAACCTAAAATGGCCAAGAAAGCATTGTTCTTAATATCATCTGCAATTGTAGGACCTACTTTTACAGATTGCAAAATACCAATTGACTTATCACCTGAGCCTACTTTGAAGCTCTGCTCGCTGATACCATCCGGTAGATATTTTTGTAAAGCAACATATAGTTTATCCTGAATCTCATTATCTACTTCAATACCTTCTACATCTACTTTGTAAGCTGTAGTTATTTTAATCTGATTAGCATCTCCAAACGTTTTCACGTTTGTACCGCTACCAAATACATCGTTCAACTCAGCTGCTATCTCAGATGGATTAACAGACTGCTCAAAACGAACTTGGTATGAACGTCCACCAACAAAATCAACACCTTGTTGCAACCCATTCGTTGCTAAAGAGAAAACACTTACCCCTACTAAAATAGCAGAGAAAATATACGCAATCTTTCTTTTTGAAAGGAAATCGATATTAATATTCTTGAACAAGTTCTTTGTAAGTCCTGTTGAAAAATCCAACGAACGACCTTGACCTTCAACATACCAATCTACTAATAGACGAGTGATGAAAATTGCAGTAAACAAAGAAGTTAAAATACCAATAAGTAAGGTAGTTGCAAAACCTTTAATAGGACCTGACCCAAATATAAATAAGATAATTGCGGTAAGACCTGTTGTTATGTTCGCATCGAGAATAGATGAAAGTGCATTGCTAAAACCATCTGCCACAGCTAATGATTTTCCTTTGCCTTTCGCCAATTCTTCTTTTATACGTTCAAAAATAAGTACGTTAGCATCTACCGACATACCAATGGTAAGAACAATACCCGCAATACCCGGTAAGGTCAATACTGCACTTAAGCTGGTAAGAACCCCAAATATCAATAGGATGTTCAATAATAAAGCGATATCTGCAAAACCACCCGCTTTACCATAATAGAAGATCATCCAAACCAATACGATTGCCATTGCAATCATAAATGATGTAAAACCACTATCAATAGCTTCTTGACCTAAAGATGGCCCTACAACCTCTGATTGAATGATTTCTGCAGATGCCGGTAACTTACCAGCACGTAATACGTTGGAGATATCTTTTGTTTCGTTTACTGTAAATGTACCTGTAATCTCTGAACGACCTCCAGAAATAGGTCCTGATGAAACGCCAGGAGCAGTATATACCTTATTATCTAATACAATAGCAATACCAGTCCTATTAGTATATGCATCACCAGTTAGTTTTTCCCATTCTTTAGCACCTTTTGTGTTCATGCTCATAGTAACGGCTGGTTTACCGTTTACAAACTCATCACGTGCATCACTAACAACATCACCACTAATTCTTGGTGTGTTATCTCTGTTTGATTTTAAAGCGTATAGCTCAGCTATTTCAGAACCTTCAGATGGTCTTTCCCACAAGAACTTTACAAACTGTAAGCTAGCAGGAAGCAACCTTCTAACTTCTTTCATTCTAAGATACTCACCAATTTCGGCAGTATCTTGAATAGCGGCAACACCAACAGCATAGCTAGGTGCACCTAATTGAAACTTATCGAACAATGGATTAACCTGTCCAGCAATATCCAATGAGTCTGCAGAAACATCAGAAAGAAGAGAATCTAATTCCGATTCTTTCTTTATTGGTTCCTTAACATCAGCTACATCAATAAGTGATTTTAATTTTTCATTGGTCTGAAAGAAGAAACCTTGTAGTTCTGGATTGTTAGGCTCATAGGTTTCCCAGAACTCTAACTGTGCAGTACTTGACAATAACCCTTGTGCACGAGCAATATCTCTTGCACCTGGTAATTCTACCAATATACGACCTGAATTACCTTCACGCTGAATGTTTGGCTGTGTTACACCAAAACCATCGATACGCTCACGAAGTACTTCAAAAGCAGAAATTATAGATTCGTCAATTTTTCTTCGGATGATAGGCTTAACCTCATCATCTGACATCTGAAAATTAACCTCGCCACTAAGTCCTTTGTTGGCGAAAATATCCGGAGAAGCTAATTTAGTATCTCCCTTTATTTTTTCAAAAGCATTAAAGAAAAGCTCTACATAGGTATCATCGCTATCTTTGGAAGCTGCGTCTGCATCAGCCAAAGCTTTGTTGAAAATAGGGCTCTTAGTATTATTAGCTAAACCTTTTAAAATGTCCTTTACGGAAATCTGAAGGGTTACGTTAATACCACCTTTAAGGTCAAGACCTTTGTTTAGCTCTTTCTTTTTGGCTTCGTTATAGTTAGTGAAACCAAGAATGGAGTTGTCTCCAATCGAGTCTAAATAACTAGCTTCTAAAGCTTCTCGTTTAGAAACATAATTATCTTCTGCATCTGAAATACGGCTTTCCGCATATGATTTTGCTTCGTCCTCTACCTTACCACCTATAAAAGTGTATGATAATTGGTAGATACTTACTAGCCCGAAGAGTAGGGCAAAAAGCTTAATAAGTCCTTTATTCTGCATTGGTTGTGTGAATTAATTGCGTGCTTTTTATAACAGCGTGCAAATATATGATTTTCCCATAGGAATTGACAATATATTTAGAGTTATTGTAAACAGAAACATCTGCCCCAGAAATACTTCTAGGACAGATGTTCTAATTTATTATTGTCTCAACGACTATAATTCTAGTAGACCGTTGGTCTTTTTTACACCAGCTGCACTTTCTTGCATTTTTGCTTTTTCAGCATCGCTTAGTGGAATATTTACTATTTTTTCGATTCCATTTCTACCTAAAACTACAGGTACTCCTATACAGATATCATTTAGATCATACTCTCCTTCTAATAAGGTAGAACATGGAAATATTTTTTTCTGGTCACACGCAATTGCCTGAACCAAACCTGAAACTGCTGCACCTGGCGCGTACCAAGCACTTGTTCCTAACAATTTAGTTAATGTTGCGCCACCTACTTTAGTATCCGCAGCTACTTGCTCCAAACGGTCTGCAGATAAAAATTCTGAAACACGTATACTATTTCTTGTAGCATGAGATGTTAATGGCACCATACCGGTATCACTATGACCACCTATAACCATACCGTCTACATCAGAGATTGGAGCTTCAAGAGCTTCAGCCAAACGGTACTTAAAGCGTGCGCTATCTAAAGCTCCACCCATACCTATAATCTTATTCTTAGCAAGACCTGTTGTTTTGTGTACCAAATACGTCATAGTATCCATTGGATTACTTACGACTATTAGAATTACATTAGGAGAATGCTTTACCAAGTTAGCTGATACCGTTTTTACGATACCTGCATTGATTCCTATTAACTCTTCACGAGTCATACCAGGTTTTCTTGGAATACCAGAGGTAATTACTGCAATATCACTATTAGCAGTTTTAGAGTAATCGTTAGTTACACCTGTTATCTTAGTGTCGAAACCGTTTAAAGATGCGGTTTGCATCAAATCCATAGCTTTACCTTCGGCATATCCTTCTTTGATATCTAAAACGACTACCTCAGATGCAAAATTTTTAATGGCAATATACTCGGCACAGCTTGCTCCTACTGCTCCTGCCCCTACTACGGTAACTTTCATTTGTTATAATTTATTTGTTATTAAAACTTTTTTTGAATATCCTTTTTCAAAAGGCTGACTTACCTCTCCTACAGCATTCAGTAAGGGACACATGTAACCTATAATGTCAATATTTGAAATAGGTTCTCAAAAATAAACAATCTTAAAGGAAAAATATAGTGAATACTGGGTTAAATGGCAGAAACATTATCGACCAAATGCTCGACCAAATGCACTCCTGTTAAAAAAGAATGCGCTTTAACGAAGATAAAAGGGTTTTGTTGCCATACATCGAATTGTAGCAATAGTACATTGCAATTGGGCGTTCTTAATATAACAAAACCCCCAAATAATTAAAACCTACCACAATGAAAAAAGTCTTTTCATTTTTAGCAATAATATCCATCATACTCGTCAGTAACTGCACACAGATACCCGAAAATGATAATCCTGTTATAGGTATATGGTCAGATGTAGAAGTAGCACCTGCCAGCCTAACCGGCAAATCAGAAACCGTTCGTAAGGAGTGGATATTCAACGATGCTTATTTAGGACGTTACCACCGTAAGAGTAACGGTAGCATTACTTTTAAAACAGACTTTAAATGGAGTTACGAAAATGACACCTATACAATATCATACCCAGGAACAGATATGGAGAGCCAAATTGTCTCTATGAAAACTTCCGAGGAAGGAAACACATTAGCAGATTCAGAAGGACATACAATGGCCTTAAGAGAATAAAAATATTACTAGGTTTCAAATACGCTAAAACCCATATTCTTAATTGAATATGGGTTTTTAAATTAAGTAGATCTCTATCTACCTATTGTCCTCAACGGACTTTCCTTAAATTTCTCGTTTCTAATCCCTATATATAGCCATCACCGGCGTATTGATGTTTCGTATTAGATCTTCAGTAAGACTATAGGTAAATAAACGTTGATAGAAATTACGTTTGTGATTGATCAGACAAACCATATCTATTTCATTTTCTATACAATAGTCCAATAACGATTTTTTTATATCTATAGAATCTATGGTCTTAAAGGTTACATTGCTCACATCATGATTTTTAAGCGAGGCTTTAAAACGATCCATCATTGGTACAATAGAATCTCCATGCGCTAAATCAAAATGTACAACGTGTAGCTTTGCTTTAAAACTCTTAGACTCATTGATTAAATCTTCCAACGGTTCTTTTTCATCTTCTTGATAATCTACCAAGAACAGAATATTATCTAAATCACCATCAAACCTAGCATGACCAGGAACCACAACAACGGGCTTATTTATTTCGTCTAAAATCTTTAAGGTACTAGTTTCTGTAAATAGCTGAAATAGGCCGCTTTTACTAATTTGGGTACCCATGACCACCACATCTATCTTATCCTCCCTTTTCCCTATATACTGAGTAAATGTGTCAATGAAATCTCCTTCACGTACTACATACTTTACCTTTAAACTATCAACCTTATTTTCTTTAAGTATTTTTTCAAAAGGCGGAAAGGTTTCCTTTTTATTTCTAAAGCTCTGTATATCTACTTTTTCATATAATTCCTGCTCTACCTCTGTAGTTTCCGTTTCAAGATTGTAAGCATGAAAAACGATGATTTTCTTCTCGGTCTTTTTTGCATATTCCACTGCGTACAAAAAGGCATTCATTGAAACTTCCGAAAAATCCGTAGGGAAAAGTATGCAGTCCATAGTAATTGTTTTATAATGATATTCCTAGGTTAAGTTCACTGAGTAAAAATGTAATCGCTAAGTGGCTTTCAAGTGCCATTTATAAATAAAATTAAAAAGATGTTGCCAGATATTTCACGGCAAAGACCAAAATAATACTTACTACAAGACCTATCACCACCTTAATCAAATCCACACCTAATGATTTAAACATCTTGGCTCTAGGTTCATTTTTTCTAAGCATATAGTTTAAAGCTATTTCACGACCTGCCAGTATACCAATAAACACCCAAGTGGTACTCATAGGCACATTATTCATTTCCTTAAAGTAGAAAAGAACAACACCGTAAACAAAATCTATAATTGTTGCTGATCGAATATCTACAGTATTTGTTTTAGACTTAATGATATTTTGAATAGCCCCACCTTTTGAAGCTATTATATAGGCTAACAAGCCCAGAATAATCACCAATGAAAAGATTAATGTATACACATCTAATTCTCTTGGTAAGTAAACATAAATATTTGCAAAATCCTGAATTAGCCATTGGGACCATAAAAAACCAGTAGAACACCATTGTAATATAGTCCAAAGTCTCTCCTCTTTGTCCGTAATAGGGCTTTCTAAAAACTTTTTCTCCACTAGGCGCGATATTGCTAAATAGAGCACAATAGCCGTAACAAATGCTACCCCATAACCAGACAGCGATTTAGTGACCATAACACCTAAATTTTCCTCATTGAAAAAGGTAAGAAT
This sequence comes from Zobellia laminariae, assembly GCF_009725995.1. Next base: position 340,130 of record NZ_RCNS01000001.1, read on the forward strand.
TAGGAATGATGTGCTTACCGGAATACCGGTACGGGTTAATAGCATTAGAATTAATGGTGGAAGTAAATAGTACCAAGAAAATAGTTCTGGCATAGGATACTTATCCAGCCTACCATAAGAAACATCCCCATTATGTGTTATATACCCATAAATTAGGGTTCCCGCCAGAATACCTCCAGCAAACAACCAAAGTACCCACCATTTCTTTCTTTCATTGGAACTTAAAAATGTACCTAGGGTTTGTATAGTATCATTTCCTACAACGGAGTATGCAGCCAAAATAAAACCTAAATACATAACTATAACTGAAAAATCCAAAATGTGCTGGTTTTATATTTTGCCGCAAATAAAGAACATTCATATGAAATGTATTGCTCATTACAGATTATTAAATATTTAAATAATTGACAACTTAAAAACTATAAAAAAGGCTGCAATCATAAATGATTGCAGCCTCGTATTCTATACTAGCAGTTAGCTATCTAAGAATTCTATTTACTATCTTCTAAAAGAAACTCTGTGTAATCTAAAATATATACGCCTAACAAACTCCACTTAAATTTTTCGCCACCATACTTAGCTTTAAACTTATCATTATCCATGAATAAAGACTCAAAATGCTCATCGAAGTCCTTTTTAGTTAACCATAATACTTTTTCATCACCTTTTTTGATGTAATATGACTTAGCTATACCACCAGCTAATTTCATACCTCCAATTCCGATACTAGCAGTCTGCTTAGCCCATGGGTCAGAATACACTTCGATAAACTGACTGTATTTTGGATTAACAACTTGCATTAAGTATTCTTCTTCTTTCTTTTTATTTTTCAAAGAAACCATTTGGTTAGTATACATAGTATACCCTTTGTTCATATACTTGGAAGCATCGGTTTTTCCCCATTTGGTAGCATCATTCATGAAGTTACTTTGGTTGTTCAGTTTCTCCAGTCCAGAAGGCGCCATATACAAATCAACAATTTCTTCCGCTTTAACACGAACCTTTTCGCCATCTGGCTTAATGAACTTGATTTCGTTAATCTGACCTTTCTTACGATCTACATCTTTAATATCGGCTTCCAATTTGGTGCCATCTTTAAGCGTAACATAAGCTGGTTTTTTTCGAGAGTAAGAAGAATAAGCTGGATCGAACGCGGCTTGTTGTTCGCGCTCTTTTAAACTCTCTTGTCCAAAACAAACAACGCTGGACATAAATAATACCATTGATACTAATTGTAATTTCATAATAGGGGTTTAAGGTTATTGTACTGCCCCTAAAATAGTTCGTCCGCCAAGTGGCGGACGAATATTTGTTGTGAAAACACTAATTGTTATGCATCAATGTTCGCATATACAGCATTTTTCTCTATAAATTCTCTTCTTGGAGGAACTTCATCACCCATTAACATAGAAAATACTCGATCAGTTTCAGTAGCATTATCTATCTGAATTAGACGTAGCGTTCTAAATTCTGGGTTCATTGTAGTATCCCATAACTGATTAGCATTCATCTCACCAAGACCTTTATAACGTTGGATGCTTACACCTCCACTATAACTATCTGCTATCTCATCACGTTCCTTATCAGACCATGCATAACGTTTTTTGGCTCCTTTTTTCACCAAGTATAAAGGTGGTGTAGCAATATAAACGTGCCCGCTCTCAATAAGCTCACGCATATATCTAAAGAAGAACGTTAGAATTAGTGTTTCAATGTGACTACCATCTACATCGGCATCACACATAATCACTACTTTATGGTAACGCAGTTTTTCTAAGTTCAATGCTTTACTATCTTCTTCCGTACCAATAGTTACTCCTAGTGCGGTATAGATATTTTTAATTTCCTCGTTTTCAAAAACCTTATGTTGCATGGCTTTTTCTACGTTCAGAATCTTACCTCGTAAAGGAAGAATTGCCTGAAACTTACGGTCACGACCCATCTTGGCCGTACCACCTGCAGAATCACCCTCAACAAGAAATACTTCACATTGCGCAGGATCTTGCTCAGAACAATCGGAAAGTTTACCAGGTAAGCCTCCAATACTCATTACAGTCTTACGCTGTACCATTTCACGAGCTTTTGTAGCTGCGTGACGTGCTTGAGCCGCAAGTATTACTTTTTGTACAATGATCTTAGCATCGTCCGGATGCTCTTCTAAGTAATTAGATAACATTTCTGAAACAGCCTGCGAAACTGCAGATGAAACTTCACGGTTACCTAACTTAGTTTTTGTTTGACCTTCAAATTGAGGCTCTGCAACCTTAACGGAAACAATAGCAGTAAGACCTTCTCTAAAGTCATCTCCTTGAACCTCGAATTTCAACTTCTCGAGCATTCCTGAAGCATCTGCGTACTTTTTCAAAGTAGTTGTAAGACCTCTTCTAAAACCTGATAGGTGTGTACCACCTTCATGTGTATTAATGTTGTTTACATACGAGTGCAAGTTTTCTGTGTAACTCGTATTATAAATCATAGCAACCTCAACTGGAATATCGTTTTTCTCGCCTTCCATTGAAATTACACCGTTAATCAACGGCTCTCTGTTACTATCAAGAAACTTAACAAATTCCTTTAGTCCTTCGTCTGAATAAAAGACCTCAGAAACGAATTCTCCTTCCTCATCTTTTTGTCTCTTATCCGTAATGGTAATAGTTACTCCTTTGTTCAAAAACGAAAGCTCACGCATTCTGTTAGACAAAGTTTCATAGCTATACTCTATTGTTTGCTGAAAGATCTGATCATCTGGATGAAAAGTAACCATTGTACCTCTTTCATCTGTCTCACCAATACTCTTTACAGGATACATTGCTTTTCCGCGCTCGTATTCCTGCTCCCAAATTTTACCATCTCTATAAACGGTAGCTTTTAAGTTATCAGAAAGTGCGTTCACTACGGAAACACCAACACCATGAAGTCCACCAGACACCTTGTAGGAATCCTTATCAAATTTACCACCGGCACCAATTTTGGTCATTACCACCTCTAGAGCGGATATACCTTCTTTTTTATGTAAATCTACCGGAATACCCCTACCATTATCTCGAGTGGTAATGGAATTATCTTCGTTAATTATGACACTAATAGTATCACAATGACCACCCATAGCTTCATCTATGGAGTTATCAACCACCTCGTATACCAAGTGGTGAAGACCTCTAACGCCCACATCTCCAATATACATGGATGGACGCATACGTACATGTTCCATACCCTCTAGGGCCTGAATACTGTCCGCGGAATATTGATTCTTTTTTTCTTCTTTATTAGCTTCTTCGCTCATAAAATTAACTAGTTTTAGACTTAATTTTTGGCAATCTCCCAAATATACGCAAAACCCCATAAAATATGGGGTTCTGAGAGAAGTCATAACCTCTAAGTTATCAACAAAAATTGTGGAAAAATGCGATTATAGCATTCTGTCTATATCTACCTTGATTTAAAGCCTAAGTTTCTCAAAATCAAACTATAAAAACCAGGTATTCTCTTGAGACTCATCTTTGAATTTCATGAACCGCTAATTATTTCTAAAGAACCCAGACCATAATTGGTAGTTACAGTCACAAAAGAAAAGACCTGCTGGCTTTTATCGCGCAACAGGTCAAATCCTAGCTAATTATATAAATAACCTTCAAAAATGGTTCTAATATGCGTCATCGTGTACGTTAGCCACTGCTCTACCGGACGGATCGTTCATGTTCTTGAATGCCTCATCCCAATCCAAAGCTATTTGTGTACTACATGCTACAGAAGCTTCTTGAGGAACACATAATGCTGCTGCATCTGAAGGAAAATGAGATTCAAAAATAGATCGGTAATAGAATTCTTCTTTGGAAGTTGGTGTCTGAATAGGGAAACGGAATTTAGCGTTTGCCAATTGTTCATCTGAAACCTCATCGTTAACAACAACTTTTAAAGTATCTATCCAGCTGTACCCTACTCCGTCAGAGAATTGTTCTTTCTGTCTCCATGCTACGCTCTCCGGTAACATATCTTCAAAAGCTTTTCTAACAACCCATTTCTCCATACGCTCGCCATTGATCATCTTATCCTTTGGGTTGATGCGCATAGCTACGTCCATAAATTCCTTATCTAAGAACGGCACACGACCTTCAATACCCCAAGCCGCTAAAGACTTGTTGGCACGTAAACAATCGTACATATGCAACTTACTAAGTTTACGAACAGTTTCTTCGTGAAATTCTTTATCGTTTGGTGCCTTATGAAAATAAAGGTAACCTCCAAAAAGCTCATCTGCACCTTCACCAGAAAGTACCATTTTAATACCCATAGATTTAATTACCCTAGCCATAAGATACATGGGCGTTGAAGCTCTAATGGTAGTTATATCATACGTCTCCAAGTTGTAAACAACATCTTTAATTGCGTCCAAACCTTCTTGAATAGTAAATTTTATTTCATGATGTACCGTTCCAATATGATCCGCTACTTTTTGAGCAGCCGCCAAATCTGGAGAACCCTCTAGCCCTACTGAAAAAGAGTGCAACTGAGGCCACCAAGCATCTGTTGTGTCACCTGACTCAATACGTTTTTGTGCGTATTTTTTAGCTATTGCCGATGTAACAGAAGAATCTAATCCCCCTGAAAGCAATACGCCATAAGGTACATCTGACATTAACTGACGGTGTACCGCAGCTTCTAATGCTTCTTTAATTTCTTGAATGCTCGTTTCGTTATCCTTAACGGCATCATATTCCATCCAATCTCTTGTATACCATTTTTTGAATTCACCATCTTCACTACTCATGTAATGTCCCGGAGGAAATAGTTGAATTTTTGAACACGTACCCTCTAAAGCTTTCAATTCAGAAGCAACGTAGAATGTACCGTTTTGATCCCAACCAATATAAAGTGGAATAATACCCATATGGTCACGTGCAACGAAATAAGAATCGTTTTCTACATCATATATTGCAAAACCAAAAATACCGTTCATCTCATCTAAGAAATCAGCTCCTTTTTCTTTATAAAGGGCTAAAATAACTTCACAATCAGATTCTGTCTGGAAATTATATTTTCCCTCAAATTGCTTACGCAATTCTCTATGATTATAGATTTCGCCGTTAGCGGCCAAAACCAATTTTTTATCTTCACTGAACAACGGCTGCGTACCGGAAGCTGGATCAACAATTGCCAAACGCTCGTGCGCTAAGATTGCTTTATCATTGGCATAGATACCACTCCAATCCGGACCACGGTGACGTATTTTTTTAGACATCTCCAATAACTGGGGTCTTAAAACATCTGAACTTTCTTTTAAATCAAATGCACATACAATTCCACACATAACAATTTGTTTATTTCTAATTTGAAGTCAAAAATGCGACTAAACTTTCAATTATAAAACATATATACTATAAATGATTTCATATTGTAATTTTAAAATGCTATTAGACATCAATACGTCACTATATCTAATTATTTAGATTAAAAATCATTCGTTCTGTAAGTAGTGGAAAATTTAACGACTTTTTAGTTGAATTTATATTGAATACTAACTAGTTTTATCTCAAAACAAATCCAATTATGAAAAAAGTACTTTTTATTGCTTTAATTGCATTCGCCATGACCGTTTCAACCGATGCATTAGCTCAAAAATTTAGTGGACTAGACAAAAGCCCTATGGATATGGCGGCCTTCCCTACCGATTACAAAGTGTCTACAAAAACTGCTCGTATAATTTATAGTCGCCCACAATTAAAAGGTCGTTCTCTATCAGAACTTGCTCCTGCAGGAAAAGTATGGCGTACGGGTGCTAATGAAGCTGCCGAGGTAACTTTTTACGCTGATGTGAATTTTGGCGGGAAAGATATTAAAGCTGGAACCTATTCTATCTTTACTATTCCTGGACAAGGCGAATGGACAGTTGTTCTTAACAAAAACTTGAACCAATGGGGTGCATATTCTTATGACGAAAGTGCAGATGTTGCTCGTGTTAACGTACCTAGTTCAGAAGACTCTAACTCTCTGGAAGAATTTTCTATTGCTTTTAAAGAAGACGGAGCTGGTTTTAAAATGGTTATGGGATGGGACAAAACAAGAGTTGCAGTTCCTATTACTGTTGCAAAAAATTAAAGTATCCTGAAATCTATAATTAGAAAAACCGAAGCCTTAAGAGCTTCGGTTTTTTTTATGCGTTAACTTCTGTCAACTATCTTGTTTTACCGTTTATAAAGGTTTGCTCTGCCATAATAGTAGGAATCTCAGCAACAGGAATAGTCATCATATCTTTATCATAGATTACAAAATCTGCAAACTTTCCAGACTCTATACTTCCTTTCTCCTCTTCTTCAAAATTAGAATACGCTGCCCAAATTGTCATCCCACGTAATGCTTCTTCCCTTGTAAGCACATCTTGCATTTGGAACCCACCTTCTGGATAACCTTCCACATCCTTTCTAGTTATTGCTGCATAAAAAGTTAGAAACGGACTCACTTGCTCTACCGGAAAATCCGTACCCAACGCAAGTATTCCCGCTTTATCTAAAAGTTTCTTATAAGCATAAGCTCCTTTCATTCGTTCCTCACCTAGACGGTCTTCTGCCCAATACATATCACTAGTAGCATGTGTAGGCTGTACGGAAGGTATTACTCCATTACCAAAATAGTTGAAGTCTAATGAGTCAATAATCTGAGCATGCTCTACTCTCCAACGGCGATTGGGTTTATCTTTCAAAACTTCTTGATATGTTCTAAGCACCACTGCGTTGGCAGAATCACCAATAGCGTGGGTATTCATCTGATACTCGGAAATTGCTAAACGGCGTGCTAAATCTTCAATTTCATTTACAGGTGTTACCATAGCTCCATAATGACCCCATTTATCGGCATATGGTTTTTTTAATGCTGCTCCACGGGAGCCGAGTGCCCCATCTCCGTATACTTTTATCGAACGCACATTTAGCCTATCTGTTTTTATGGGTCCTTTATAAATAAAATAATCTACGTCTTCCGGAATATTGCTAACCATAGCATACACCTTAATCGTAAGCTCGCCTGTTTGTTGCAAACTATCTATAAGCTCTATAGTAGCGCGATTTAATCCCGCGTCATCAACGGTAGTTAATCCATTATTCAAACAAATCCTTTCAGCGTCTTTTAATGCTTTCACTTGAGCATCCAAGTCTGGCATCGGAATTTTAGCATACACCAAATCCATTGGGTTGTCTACCAGTACTCCGGTAATACCCATTGCCCCTTTTACAATTTCTCCTCCCTCTACTTTTGTTCGCCAGTCAATACCGGCCAAATCTAATGCAGCCTTATTAACTAATAAAGCATGGCCATCTACGCGACTTAAAGCCACAGGAGTATCAGGAAAAATTTCATCTAATTCTTTACGGGTTGGATATTCTTTAACTTCCCAATCATTCTGATCCCAACCTTCACCTAGCACAAAATCTTTGGGATTTTCATTTTGAAAAGCTTGAACGCGCTCCAGAACCTCGTCAAAACTTTTGGTTCCGACAAGATCAACCACTTGCTGTTTAAGACCTAAACCAAAAAAGTGACAGTGGGCATCTATAAGACCTGGGGTTATGGTACGACCATCTGCATCTACCAATTGGTCTGAAGTGTATTTATCCCTAATTTCTTCGGTAGTACCTACGGCTATAAATTTTCCGTCATGAACAGCAAAAGCTTCTGCTTTAGAAAACTCTTCATCAACCGTGTATACATTAGCATTCACGATAACCAAGTCCACATTTTCTTTCAGGTATTCACAACCTGTGAGGAACAACAATAATAAAGGAAGTATCTTTTTCATAGTAAGAGAATTTGGAGGTTACCAAAAGTACATAAATTATGTACTACTCCCTTACTACTTCTAGTTGTGGAAAAAAGTCTTTTCCACATTCTTTAAATTACATGATTTTTACTCGCGCTCCTTTTATTTCAAAAGTACCTTCAGCATAAGTATACGTACCAGAAAGGACTTCTCCTTTTGCAGTTAGTTTAACGTTAAAAACAGTGCCTTCTAACTTTATTTCAAAACTAATAGTATTACCTACTAAATTAACTTTTTTGCCAAAAACCTCCTTTTCATCAAGCTGAACAAATACATTATTCTCTCCGTTCTCATGAAAAATAGAAAGCGCCCCTAACTTATATTGTTCGGGTGCATTTTCTGCAGAATATTCCCAACTTCCAAGTAGTTCACTCTCTACAGGCTTTACTTCTTCACACTCCTTATCATCGGTATTCAAAACATTTGCGCTCAGAGCGCTACCAAAAGTCATGCTAGTTAAAAAAGCGGCCAATACTGCGAGGGAATTTTTCTTAAAAGTTCTCATTTCTTCAACAAATTAATTCGTACTAATTTCAGGCACATTTCTTATTTAAAAATGGAACCATCTATATAAAACGAACATAAGACCCTTATTATTTTGTTGAGCGCGATTTAGGCTTGTCTGCCATTTTAACGTAAACTAGTTTTTTACGTCCTTTTGAATCTTCGCGACGATCTACTTCTATTGATTTGATGGAATTGATAAGCGGCGTTAGCTTTTGAAAACCGTAGTTACGAGAGTCAAAGTTGGGTTGTTTTTTCTGCAAAAGACTCCCTACATCACCCAAAAAGGCCCATCCGTCATCATCGGCTACATCATCTATTGTAGAGGCTATTAATCTAATATCTTTAGCTGTAATTCTATCTACATTACTCTTGGCGGCCTTTGGCGTCTTGGCACTAACAGAACTATCTTCTTCCTCGTCTTCCTTCTTCAGTATTTCTATATAAATAAATTTATCGCAAGCCACTATAAAAGGGTTGGGTGTTTTCTTTTCACCAATCCCAAATACCTGCATACCGGCTTCACGCAAACGCGTAGCCAAACGAGTAAAGTCACTATCACTACTCACGATACAAAATCCGTTGACCTTTCCTGCATAGAGCACATCCATAGCGTCTATGATCATAGCAGAATCCGTTGCGTTCTTACCTTGGGTATACCCATATTGCTGTATTGGGGTTATAGCATTCTCTAAAAGAACATTTTTCCATTTCCCAAGACGTGGATTGGTCCAGTCTCCATAAATACGCTTTATGGTAGGATTGCCGTATTTAGCAATTTCCTCCATCATTTCCTTTACGTAAGCCGAAGGAATGTTGTCACCATCTATAAGTACCGCAAGATTTAAATCCATCATGATTATATTTTCTTTACTGCAAGTTACGTTGATTCTTCCAAAAAAAAGAAGCGATTTTTACATAAAAAACCACAATCCATTCATTTCTGGCCTCGCTGCTTTTTATTAGGTTTTAAGAAGGTTCTTCACTAAGTTTGATTTTCCAAACCCTATATTTTTATGAAAAATTCCATCCAAAGTTCTTTTATAGCTTTCATTTTAATTTTTGCTGTAGCCCTTTCTGCAAACGCACAAAATCTAGACAAACAGTTTTATCAATTAAAAACCTATTTACTAAAAGATGGAAATCAAGAAAAGGTTGTAGACACTTATTTAAAAGATGCCTATTTACCTGCTTTAAAAAGAGCGGGAATAGAGAATGTTGGTGTTTTTAAATTAATTCCTTCAGAAGACATAAACGACCTTAAAATTTATGTACTGATACCTTTTAGCTCTCTTGACCAATTTTTGACATTGGATAATATGTTAGCTCAGGATAAAAGCTATATTTCCGCTGGTGATAGCTATATCCATGCAAAACATGATAACGCCCCTTATGAGCGTATCAGTTCCACTTTAATGAAAGCTTTTCCAGAAATGCCTATAATGGAAGCATCCAAAATAGAAGGGCCAAGAAAAGAACGTGTGTACGAACTTCGTAGTTATGAATCTTCCACCGAAGCCATTTACCAGAACAAAGTAGATATGTTCAATGCAGGAGGTGAGGTAGCACTCTTTGATTCCTTAGGTTTTAATGCCGTTTTTTATGCCGAAGTATTATCCGGAGACCGTATGCCCAACTTAATATATATGACCACTTTTGAAAATATGGAATCTAGAGACGCCCACTGGGATGCTTTTAGAACAGCTCCAAAATGGTTGGAATTAAAGGCTGACCCAAATTATCAAAATAATGTTAGCAAGGCAGATATTATACTGCTTTACCCTACTGAATATTCAGATTATTAATAAAAAATTAAATTAGGGTGTGGGCTTACTAATAATAAACTCCACCCTTCTGTTTTGCTTTCTACCTTCAGAAGTAGCATTATTAGCTATTGGCTTGTCTCCTCCGTGACCTTGCCATACTACGCGATTTTTATTCAGACCCAAATGCACAAGGTATTCGGCGACAGCCTTTGCTCGTTTCTTAGATAAAGAACGATTATACTTATTACTCCCAATAGAATCCGTAAAACCGTTTATTGAAATATGTAATGTCTTATTCTTTAACAAATAGATATAGATACCACCAAGCTCTTTCTTAGCAGTTTCCAACAATGAAGCTTTATCAAAAGCGAAAAGAACGTCTTCAAAGACGTGGATTTTATCTAGTTCAAATGTGCGTGATTCCACATTTGCAAGAATAACTTCTTGTTTGGCTTTATTAGTTTCTGCTTCCGATACCTCAACCATATCTACATAATAGTACGCACCTTGCTTGGCATTGCGTTTGGTCTTAAAAAGCCGGGTTCGGGCATTGCTTTTGAAATTACCGATCATTAAATATTTTTCCGAGCCTTTAGCTACGAATTCTGTATGCACCAATATCCAATCTTGGGTATCCGAATAGAAATTGGAATACCCTATTTCTAAATAATTATAAGCGTTTTCTTTCTGCTGATAGAGGAGCTTCTTTGACAGTTCCTTTTTTACAGGAATACGCAGTTTATCCTTAGAAAATAGAACTCCAAATTCTTTAATGGCGAAATCTGAACGTTCTGCTAAACTCACATAAAAAGATACCCTATACTTTGTTCCTTCTTTTAACGGTTGAAGTAATTTAGTTTGAAAATATTCTCTGTAATCATCTGGTGCAAAAAGATAAAGCCCAGCGTAACCCTGACCAAAATTTGCAGGTTGCGATCCATTAAAATTCTTTGGCGTACCCATTTCCGTACTGCATCCGTTAAAGTAATCTGTAGAACCCTCCGTAGGAGTTGACCAACCTTTAACATCTGTACTAAAATTACCCAAGCGTTTAGGGCAATTTACGTAAGCCTCAAAACTAGGGTTTTCAACTAAGTTCTGTGAATTCAGCGTTTGCAAAAAGTACATCCCGAATAAAAAAAACATCATATTCCCGAGTGGAAATTTAGTCATCATGAGCGTTTAAGTCGGCTCTAAAATAGACAAATAAAAACATACTCAAATTTACCCTATCTAAGCAGAGTAGTCTTTTTAAGGTATAAAGGACTATTGAATAGGTTAGTTTAAAGAATCAATATAAGCTTGGATCAAGTCTACACCTTCCGTGTGTAATTCTGTAATACCTATGAGTGGCATAGAAGGTCCGTAAGCAGGGTCTGTATCAACTCTTGCTCTAATATCTGCTTTAAATTCTTCTACATTGCTATCTGCATACAAAGTTTCATATCTAAAATCTGGACGAATACCTTCGTTTGAATTATGTAGACCACCAGGTTGGTGACAATGTGCACAATTCACATCCATATAAGCTTTGGCACGTTCCGTAAGCGTAAAAGAATCATCTAACCAATCTGGAAGTCTTTCAATTGCTGCCGTGGCAGGTGCCCCGGAAAGCAAACCTTTATCAATGAAATTTTGAAGTTGATTTTTACCCTTGTACACAAAGTTTAAGTTTCTCGCTTTGGGACCAATTGGAATAGTTGTATTGTTTACATCATGACACTGAGTACAATTAATTGTAAACGGCACTTTATAGCCAACGGATTGATTACTACCCGAACCATCTATCCAGCTTACCTGTACAGTGGGTGCATCATTACTAAAGTTAGCTTCTGTCTGATTTTCGTTCCAAAGATAATTGCCCATACTCCATGCTCCATTAGATTTAATCATCACACGGGTTTCTATTAATTTTGTACCAAGAGATTCATCTCTTTCATCATTATAATAGAAGAAGGTTTTACTAATTATAGTATTATCCGGGAACTGCAACAACCCTTCATCAGTGTAAGTCATCTGTGCACCTTCAGGAAGAGATATAGTTCTGAATTTTTGGGCATAATCACTATACAAAGGCGTGCTTAAACTATACTCGTATGAGGTGGTATTGGGAACCAAATCGCTTGGGTTTCCTCTGAATATTTTTAAATCGGATAATTTTGGAAGAAACTCAGCAACAGCATAAACGGTATCATCTAAATACGGATTACTACCTCCTGTTACCTCATCACCATTATTCACGCCATCTGCATCACAATCGGCATTTTTCCAAACGTTGTTTGCCGCGTTGTAACCTGTATAATTTTCATCTTGAATAGGATCGCAAGGATTGTTTTTATCAGTTCCGTCCGCATCTTCTTGAAAATCGGGAATACCATCACCATCCGTATCTTTGGTTTCATCTACATATGGATCTGTACCATTGGTAAGTTCTTCTGCATTTGTTATACCATCAATATCACAATCGGCACCTAGCCAAATGGTATTATCCGCATCGTAACCTGTATAACCAGAATTGGGTTTTGGGTCACAAGGATTGGTTTTACTTGTACCATCTAAAATTTCCTTTGAATCAAGAATTCCATCGCCGTCTGTATCTACATCAACAGAAACCGGAGCCTCAGAATCATCGGACCCACAAGCAGCAAAAAGAATCATTGATGCTACAAGTACAGTACCAGCGATTTTTCTTCCCGAAAGAAACCTAAAACTTCTATGATTGGCCTGGGCGTTTTTATTATTCTGAAACATGATGTATTTTCTTATTAGCAACTAAAACAAAAATAAGTATTCTAGCACGAATCTTACGACAGCATAGATAAGACCCTAAAAAAATCGGGTAAACACACTTTACCTATTTTTATAAAGAAACTATAGATCGAATTTATAGGTCAAACCTCCCATAACTTGCAAGCCCTGAACAGGATAGTTAGAAAAACGTTGGTAATTGTTATTGGCAATATTTGCCATTTTTACAAAGAAAGAAAGCTGATCATTCCAGCGATATCCTACATGGAAATTAGCATCAAAATAGCTATCCAAAACTACCGGGGTCGCAAAAAAATCTGCAGGAATGCCACTAGCAGAAGCAATGGTTACTACATCATCTCGTTCACCTACATAAAACAGATTTGCACCTGCATACCATTTTTCTCCTATTTGGTAATCCATAAACAATGAACCTTTAAGATCAGGTAAGTTCCAAGCTGGGTTATCCGTTTCCGTATTGTAGTTGAAATATTCTACATTCACTCCTAAACTAAAGTTACGGTTTACATCTACATTTAATTCTCCAAAAGCTCCAATAGTCTTCACATCATCATAAAACACTTCAAAAGAATTACCGTAGTAATAGCCTTTTTCATCAGTTCTAGAATCATTTATAGCATTCAGTTTATATAGTGCCTTTCTGTCTTCTGTAGTGTAACTTACTTTAACATTATAACTCAAATTAGGCAAAATCTGTCCTTTTAAACCCACATAAGCATCATACTTTTTATCCGTAGGAACAATGTCCAAAGTTGGGGAAACGTAAGGGTTGTCTTCTACAAAACCATAGTAAGAGTTCTGCATTAAATCACCCTCTACTCCACCGTAGACTATAGCCATATCATCTAACAATCTGTAAGATGCGGTAACCGCAGGGTAGATATAGAAATTACTATCGCTATTTTCAGAATCAAGACCGTACACAAGATTTACACCTAAATTCAACGAAAAATCTTCGTTTAACAAAGCTAAGCTTGGGTTAATACCTACTTGTAGATTGCTATAATTAATTTCTGGTGTATTGGTTGGGTTGTTAAGGCTAGAGTTTTTAAAACTACCGCTTACGTAATCCACTTTAGCTTTAACCCCAAAGTTCTCGTCAGCCACAGGGAATGAAAAACCTGTTTTAAAAACAGCTCTATTCTCTCCAGATTTAACAGCATCCCAAAATCTTCTGTATTCTAGTTTTGCATTTTCAAAATAGGAATCTTCTACATTAATATGACCCGATGCTTCGGCCATATAATAATTTTGACGCTCGTCAATACCATCTACCTCTTCTTCTGTAAAAGTAGCGTCCGGAATACCATACCAGTTGTATAACTGGTGCTGCGCACCTACATCTACACCCCAATCAAAATCACTATCTCTTTTGGTATAGCTAGCATCTAATTTAGAGTTTGAGTAAATATTATCTAACGCAACCCCATCAATATCGCCACGAGAAGAATTATGCTCCAAGCCAAGCGTATAACCAGATTGGCGGTCAATAGTTCTACTGGTGTAAAACTTACCCATTAAATTGGCAGGATTACCAACTCCTGCAGAAGCATACGAGTTGTACAATACCGGTGGTGGCGTTTTCTTTACGGCAGAAGCCTTACCCTTGGCCGGTGTAAAAGTAGAGGCCACAGGAACAGAAAATATACTGTAGTTTATCTTTTTCTTTTGCAAGACAATAGAATCGTTAAGATTGGGTATGGTCTTGATTTTAAAAGCATCGTTAATCGTTGGCGTATATGCCTTTGTTACGGTAACGGTTTCCGTACCTATATCGTCTTTTTCTTCTTCTTGCGCTATGGCAAACTGAAAAACACCAGTAATGAAAATAAGAGTAAGCTTTATATGTTTGTGCATTCTGTGTTCTTTTTTGAATTTACACCTTAAAAGCGAAGCCGGTTCTAAAGAGCCTCGTTCAAATTCAATTTTCAATCTTGTTAAATCTATTTCTAATTTCAATCGGTTCTCACTGATGAATTACTCTGTGCTTCTTTAGCTTTAATAATAGAAAGCTCGCCTTTGGCCTCAGAAACAATTTCTGCAAACTGACTGAAATTACTGATTACACTATCCAAAATATAAGTGGCTTGATAAGCATCTCCCAAAGCATAGAAGTTCTTGGCCATGATAATTAAACCTTTCCCTCCCCATTCTTTATAACCCGAATAGTCTTTTGCCAACTTCTGAACAGATATGTTGGAGTTTTCATAATCCTGTGCCTTACTTTTAAAATAAGCATCATAATAAAGTGCTTCAGCTGCAGTAGAACCAGACGCAATTTTCAATACATCGCCATAGGCCGTTTCTGCTTTCGCTTCATCTCCTGTAGCAATTGCAGAACGTGCAATCATTATCTGTGCATCACTTTTAATACGGTTATCTATTGTAGGTGTAGCCAATACTTTTTCTGCATAAGCCAATGTCTTACCATAGTCTTTCTGCTCATAGTATCCTTTCATTAAGTTAGATTGAGCAAAAATTCTGTTTTGCTGAATATCCGCTTGATTTTCCAAACGTTGTAAATAAGGCAAGGCCGAAGCATAATCCTTTTTACCTATGTATACCTCACAAACCCTAGTCAATGCCTGCTCTGCATATTCGCTTCCCATTTTATCGGCAACGAATTTATAGTTTGGCAATGCCTTTTCCTTTTCGCCTTTAGCAAAATATAGTTGTGCTAAGTTGAAATTGGCCTTAACGGAATTTAATCCTTTTGGAAATTGTTTGATGTAATTCTCATACCCTTTAATGGCGCCATCTTTTTTACCTTCCATATTCTGCTTATCGGCAGATTCAAAAGTGGCATTATCCAACTCACTATCCGTTACTTCTACAAAATCTAATTTTGACACCCATTCTCCGTACTCATCAACTCTACCTAAATCAACATAAATCAATTTTGCCGTAGACACCGCCTGAATGGCTTCTTGGGTATTCGGGAAATTGTGAACCACTGCTTTAAACTCTGTTAACGCCTGTTCGTTACGGTTTGCATTATAATGCACCAAACCTTGACGCATCATTGCCTGTGGCACTAAAGAACTAGCTTTGTACTCCGTAATTACACGCTGGTACGTCTGAAGACCTTGTTGCTCTTGTCCAGCAGCTATTAAGGTATTTGCCAATTCAAATAAAGCATCATCCTTTAAACTTGACTTTGGATATGCCGAAACAAATGTTCTTAACTCTTCAATTTTAGTATCACGTCTATCTACAAAACCGTAGCTAATCGCTTTTTGATAAGCCGCATAATCCTTTTCCGTTCCAGTAAGTGAAAGTGCTTTATTGTACGTTTCTATAGCTGGCCAATATTTACTGGTCACAAAATAGCTATCTCCTAAACGAAGGTAACCGTCGTACAATTTCTGTGTATCGCTAGAACCCGCATTGGCGAAATTCTCAAAATAAGAAATAGCATTACTGTAATCTCTCAATTTAAAATAGGTGTACGCTAAATTGTAATCTAGCTCTTTATATTCCTCAGTAGATTTAGCCGACGGGTTTTGCTGAAACTGAATATAGTCTACCAATGCTTTGCTGAAATTATTTAGGGCATATTCCGCTTCGGCTTTCCAATAGTTAGCTTTTGCACGGAACATATTATCCTCGGCACTATCAAGCGACTTTCCTAAATTCTCTGCTGCACCTTGGTAATCTGCATTCATGAACAATTCAATACCACGGTAGTATGCTACTTTTTGGTAGGTAGCCTTACTGGCGTAGTTCTTGTTTTTCTCAAGAAGCTCCATGGCTCCTGCAAAGTTTTTAGAGGTGATATATGAATCTACCAATAACTCTTGCATCTCTTCCTTGTTGGCACTGTCCGGGTATTTTGCCAAGTAATCAATAATAACCTGCGGTACTGGTTCATAAGCATTACCTACTTCGTAGCTTAAGCGCGCATAATTTAAATACGCATCTTTCTGAATTTCTTGGGAGAAGTCCATTTGAGAAGCATTTCTAAACGCATTCAACGCTTCTTGCTTTTTATCCAACTTCAGATAACATTCCGCTAAATGATAATATGCATTTTGGGAAACACTATTGGTACCTCCTATAATTTTATTGAATTGCTGGACGGCATTGGCATAATCGCCTTGCTTGTAGTATGAATATCCTAAAAGGTAATAATCCGTATTGCTCCACTTGCCTTTTTTACCTTGATAATCTTCTAGGTAAGGAATGGCGTTGGAATATTCTTTTAAATTGAAATAGCTCTCGCCTATAATTTTGCTAAGCTCCGACTTCTCTTTACGGTCACCCTTTGCCATTTGCTTCTTTGCCAAACCTATGGCTTGATCAAACTTACCAAGCTTAAAGTTCATATCGGCTTGATAATAATCCATCTTCTCTTCAAGAATGTCAGGATCTTTTATCTGATCAAAACGCTGATTGGCCGTTTCGTAATCATCTTGCTGATAAGCAATGTAGCCCATATAATATTTAGCCTGAGAAGCATATACAGGAGAATTCTCTACTTTTTGAAGATAGCTTTCTGCCTCTTTTTGCTTTCCAGACGAATACAGAGAATACCCGTAATTAAAGTTAAACTTGTCCATCTCTTTACGAGACAGAGCACTTTGCTCAACCTTATTGTACCATTTTAAAGCATACGGATACTTTCCTGTTTCAAAATAATACTCGGCAACATCCACATAAGCAGAGTTCCTTTTGGTAGACGTTGGATAATTGGCTACGAAGTCTTCCATTAACCGATCAGCTCCCAATTGGTTCAACCTAACCGCAGCATTGGCCTCATAGTATGCACTATTAGCCTTGGTCTCAAGATTCTTGGTGTTATCCTTAACCTTAGCAAATATAGACTGTGCCGCTTGGTACTGCTCGTTATTATAGAGCGACAAGGCATCTTGATATTGTTTCTGATCGTGGGTATAAATTTTAGTTTCTTGAGCGATTCCCATAGAAACCATCCCCAGAAAAACAGGGATAAGCGCGGTGATTTTTTTTAGCATAGTGTTCTAACTAGAAATATGTATTACCGTTAATTAATTTTAATAACGTTGAATATTGCATCTAAGTATATAATAAGGAGTGTTTTCATCTTAATAATTTAACACCACGGGCAATCTTTAAAAAAGCAAAAAGATTTTATCAGTGCCTGCCGTACGTTAATCTTTAACTTATTACTTTTATATTATTATTTAGATTCAAAGTTCGAGATTTGGCGATCACTATACAGAACTACGCCCTACCTTTAACGATTGATTAACAAATTGAACTTATAACCCGGTACCCTTAAAGATGTCAGAAACGATTTTAGAGCTAAAGGATGTAGCTATTTTTCAAAAGGATAGTCTTATATTA
The DNA here is from genome assembly GCF_009725995.1 of Zobellia laminariae. The sequence goes on from NZ_RCNS01000001.1 coordinate 358,304, forward strand.
AACGAGGTAACGCTTGATGTACTTAAGGGCGAATTTGTTTATCTGATAGGAAAAACGGGAAGTGGAAAAAGTAGTTTTATGAAAACGCTCTACGGAGACCTTCCTCTTAAACAAGGCACAGGTAGCATTGTAGATTTTGACCTCACCAAATTACGAGAAAAAGACATTCCATTTCTACGCCGTAAAATTGGTATTGTATTTCAGGATTTTAAATTATTACCAGACCGTACCATTAATAAAAACCTACACTTTGTCCTTAAAGCTACCGGCTGGAAAGACAGCCATAAAATGAGCCAAAAGATAGAGGACGTTTTGGATAAGGTAGGTATGAAAACAAAAGGATTCAAATTTCCGCATCAGCTTTCTGGTGGCGAACAACAACGTGTTGCTATCGCAAGGGCCCTTCTTAATGACCCTGATCTAATCCTAGCAGATGAGCCTACAGGAAACCTAGACCCACAGACCAGTGTAGAGGTCATGAAAGTTCTACAGGAAATACACAAATCTGGTCGTTCTATTTTAATGGCTACTCATGATTACGCACTTATTCTAAAATATCCGTCAAAAACTCTTAAATGCGACGGCAACAAAATCTTTGAAGTCGTACAACGGGCTGTGTAGATTTAAGCACCAATTACACATAAAACAACCTTATCCTTACAGAAGAGTAATAAATAAGGCTATTAATTTTCATAACTTTAGGGCAAGCCGCTGCTATCTCATTTTTTGATGGTCTTATACTACGGTGGTAACATAAATTCTTAAAAACGAGACGTTATGCCCCATATCAATTTTGCTTGGTGGAATCTTCAGAATTTTTTTGATACTGATGACGACCCTATTTCTAATGATTTTAGCTTTACACCCGCAGCAGGCTGGACAGATAGTGTATTCAACAAGAAAAAAGAAAATCTAGCCGAAGGTCTTAATCTTATTTGGCCCAATGAGAAAATTGATTTGCTAACCGTTTGTGAAATAGAAAAAGATACACTTCTACAAGAATTATTGGAAGAAGCTGGCATGGACCACCTTAGTGTTGTTTTTGATGCTGCAGGCACAAGTGACTTAAGGGGTATTGATGTTGCAATGGCCTATAACCCTAGTAAGCTTACGGTCGTCTCAAGAACCTCTCACCTAGTTCATCTCAGGTACCGTACGCGAGATATTTTTGAAGTAGTTTTTAGAATTAATGACACAGGCGAAGAGTTTGTGGTCATAGCATCTCACTGGCCATCACGTAGCAGAGGTCAATATCATTCAGAACCTTTACGTATTGCCGTTGCCGAACACATTGCATTTTTAGTGGAAGCCCACACCAAAGTAGATTCAACTACTTATGAGACGCTTCAAGCAAATGATGACCTGGCAGCTATTCAAGCTAAATGGGAAAGCAAAGTTTTGGTAGTCGGTGATTTTAACGACGAGCCTTTTGACCGCAGTATCATACAGCATTTAAAAGCCTCAAGGGACTTAGATAAAGTAAAGGGTGCCACTAATGATTTTGATAAATTCGTACACACCTATAAATACAGGGCCAGAGAAACTTTTCTCTATAATTTAAGTACCACTCTTTTAAATAAATCTGCTTCTGGAAACACAGGAACTTATTTTTTAAGCGGATTATTTGATGGCACAATATTTACTAACCGCTATCAAATGTTAGACCAGCTAGTGGTAACGCGCGGATTTTTATCCGGTAGCGGCATTACTGCTGAAATAGACACTTTTGACATTGTGGATGACGGCACATTGGCAACCTCTAGCGGAAGGCCACGATCGTTTAAATACAAATCTTCAAAACCTAATTTTGTACCCAGTGGCTATTCAGATCACCTACCCTTAAAGTTGAAACTTAATTATTGAGAATAGACCATAAAATGTGTTCTACTAAATTGAAACGGGTATCTTTAAAATGTTATTAAAGATTTGCCGCTTAGGCAACCTCAAGCCGTTATCATGATCTTAAAAAAGCAAACCTACAGACCGGACAAGCCCACTAACCCTTTTATTGGCGCACTCCTTTTTCTAATCTCTATTATCCTATTGGTAATAACCGGGCCACTTGGCTTTGTTTACGGTATTTTTCATAGCCTGTTTACCCGAGGGACTAAAGGTGTTGGCGAGTATTTTTTAAAAATTGCTATCTCTATAGATCAGCTGGGAAATGTAATGATGCAGCATTTAATGAATATACTTTGGACAGATAAGAACGGTTATAAATTTGGTAATAGAGATGAGACTATTTCTAGTGCGCTAGGACGCAACAAAAAGCTTGGAACACTTACCTCAGCAGGAAGACTCATAGACAAGATTTTAGACATTATAGACCCGAATCACTCCCTTAACTCCATTGATTATTATGTGGAACCTTCTGAGAATATCATAGACCATTTAGCATGGATACATATTGAAGAAGAACAAATTCTCTGTCTAAAAAAAATAAACGAAGATTTCTATTTTATTCCTAAAGGCATGCGCACTATTGGCGATACCGATTCCCAAACCCTAGTAAAAAGCGCCAAGAAAATTTTTAATATAGATATTGATGTGCCATCAATGGAATTCGTTGGTATTTTTGAGGCTCAGGCAAATGGAAAAAAACCTGGCATTCTTTCCCGCATGACTTGCTATACGGCAACTCATAAAGGCCAGTTACAACCTGATACTAAAATCAACCAAATAGCCTGGCTAACTTATGAAGACAAAGCTAACTTAAGCGAAGTAGATCAGTTAATTTTTGATGTTTTATATCAAAACGGTGAGCTTACCTAAAATCTGTATCTTTAGTTTTCATTCACCAAACCCGCTTTAAATGCTTAATTATTTTGCCGCTTTATTTTGTCTAATAGGCTTTTCGAACCACAACGGTTTATCAGCTCAAAATAGAGAAAAACCTAATGTGCTATTTATTTGCGTAGACGATCTTCGCACCGAATTGGGGGCTTATGGAAAACACTATGTGAAATCTCCAAATATGGACGCACTGGCTAAAGGCGGTGCATTATTTACCAACCACTATGTTCAAGTGCCTACTTGTGGTGCTTCAAGGCATGCTATACTTACCGGCATGCGCCCATCAAAACCTATTCATATAGCCAATAACGCTATTGTAGAGGAAATATCAGGTCAGCCTGAAAAATCTATTCCAGAAACATTTATTCATCGCTTTAAACAAGATGGATATCATACGGTAGGTATAGGAAAAATAAGCCATTCGGCGGATGGACTCGTATACGGTTACGAAGAACAACCCACAGAAAAAAAAGAGCTACCCTATAGTTGGAGTGAACTGCTCTTTGACCCGGGCAAATGGGAAACCGGCTGGAATGCCTTTTTTGCCTATGCGAATGGTGAAAACAGACAAAGCCTTAAAAAACAAGTAAAGCCTTACGAAGCAGGCGAAACTGATGATCAAGGATATCCTGACGGACTAACCACCAACCTTGCTATTTCAAAATTAAAAGAATTAAAAAAGAATGGAGAACCCTTTTTTATGGGCGTGGGCTTTTTTAAACCTCACCTTCCTTTTAATGCTCCAAAGAAATATTGGGACCTTTATGATGAAGATAAAATTCCGTTGTCTTCAAACCCTAACATCCCTGAAAACATCAGCTTAAAAAGCCTACATGCTAGCGGTGAGTTCAACCAATATGCTTTAGGCGAAGAAAAGGCCGGTATTGACAAACAAGTATCAGATGCCTATGCCAGAAAACTGAGACATGGCTACTTGGCTTCTATAAGCTATATAGACGCACAAATTGGTAAGCTCTATCAAGAATTAAAAGACTTAGAATTAGATAAAAATACCATCATCGTAATCTGGGGAGATCATGGTTGGCATTTGGGAGACCAGCGTGTTTGGGGAAAACATACCCTTTTTGACAATGCATTAAGAAGCACGTTAATAATAAATTCGCCTTATTCCCAACACAAAGCAAAAAAAGTACGAGCTATTGTTGAGAGTATAGACATCTACCCTACCCTTTTAGATATGTGCGACATTAAACAAACGAAATCTACAGATGGCGAAAGTTTTGAAAAACACATTAAGTATAATATTCCAGATACCGAAGAAGTTGCATACAGTTATTTCAGGAACGGAATTTCTATGCGAACCAAAAATTACAGGTTAACAAAATACTTTAGAAAGGACCAACCCGTTATTGAACTTTACGACCATCACGCGAGCAATGCCAAAGAGGATAAAAACATTGCGGAAGAAAACCCAGAGGTTGTAAATGAATTGATGCCACTTTTAGAAAAAGGTGACACGGGTATTTTTACTATTACCAAATAAAATGGAAGCAAGTGCGTATCGTTCGATTACTCTGAAAAGTTTTTGTTACTTTGGCGCTATAAATATTAAAATAAAATAATGGAAGTTTTAGGTATTGATGTAGGAGGATCTGGTATAAAAGGTGCCATTGTAAATATCGAAACCGGAAAATTAGTTACGAAACGCCATCGTATACCTACCCCTGAGTCGCGCAAGCCTGAAGATATGGCCAAGGTAGTTGCTCAAATTGTAAAGCATTTTGATTACAAAGGAAAAGTTGGCTGTGGTTTTCCAACTGTTATAAAAAGGGGCGTTTGTAAATCTCCTGGAAACCTTCACAAAAGCTGGCTGAATACTAATGTAGAAGAGCTTTTCAAGAAAAAGACCGGTCTTGATTTTACCGTAGTTAATGATGCTGATATAGCTGGTTATGCCTCTATGAATTATGGTACCGGTAAAGATATGGAAGGCCTTGTGGTAATGCTTACAATTGGTACCGGACTAGGTAGCGGCGCTTTTCTAGATGGAAAATTGATTCCTAATTTTGAACTAGGACAAATTCCATATAAAAAATACAAGAAAATAGAACTTTGGGCTGCAGGTTCTGCTAAAGACCGTGAAGGGTTGACCTATAAGAAATGGGGTAAACGTTTCAACAAGTTTTTGAAATTGGTAGATTTAATTGTTTCTCCGGACACCATTCTTTTGGGTGGTGGTGCTTCAAAAGATTTTGAAGAATTCAAAGATTGTATCACTATTGATACACCGGTAATACCTGCTGGGTTACAAAACCATGCCGGAATCATAGGTGCGGCTGCCGCAGCTTTTCACAATATATCATACCATTAAAGAACAACACCTATAAAACAAAAAAAAGGCCTTAATTAAGAATTAAGGCCTTTTTTGTTTATTTAATTTTTGCATTCTCCGGAACTTCAAAAAAATCTTGGTCAATATCTTTTACAAAATGGATATCTGAGATATCTATTTGAGTGACATATTCACCTTGCTTACCTTCTTTAGTACTCCAATGAGTTTTTAGTTCTTTTGGCAACAATACTCCACTCACGTTTACCAATTCACCAACTTCCATGAACTTTTCAGGATTGTGACCTCCATCTTTAAAATACTCAGGATATGAAACTATATATCTGGTGGCAGGCAATAAATGCGATTCTTTATCAAACTGAAGGATATAATAATCATCCGGAGCATCTCCTGTTCCAGCAGCAAAAGTAACTTTCACCACATCGTTAGCTTTATTCTTATAGGTTGTTTCTGGCAACAACTCTAGATTTACACCTTCACCATCTAACACAAATGGGTGTGCAAAAAGATAAAGAGGTGTCAATGCCCAAAATTTAGTATCATATGCAAAGGCTGTAGAATCCTTAGCCTGTACCCAAGCAGTTTCACCATCCCAACCAAATGTTGCTGTACTATCTGTAACACTTGTATGTACGGCTTTATTACGCCATGCATCTACTACTTCATAACTATCACGTACCGTGCTACCGTCTAAAGGCTGGTAGTTAAAACGAAAAGACAATGCTCCGTTACCATACCAGTTTTTAAGTCCACCATGAGCTTCCATTCCTGCCCAAACAATTTTACCTGCGTCTGATTTTTCCAGCTTGCTTTTAGCCTTCTCTACACGCTTGTTAACCCAAGCTTCAGGTATTAGATAATCTTCTGTAACTGCTTCCGTAACAACTTCAGTTGCTTCTTTCTTATCCTTTGGTTGCTCGTTACATGATGATAACATTGCACCGATTATTAAAAAACCGGCTACTTGAACATTAAATTTCATAGGTATTCTTTTTGGGTTAAAACCTTAAGTCGAATCAATACATTATACCTTTCAAAAAAAGGCAAAAAAAAGCCCTGAATTAAAATTCAGGGCTTTTTAAATTATGCTATTTTATATCTCTTTCGATCTACTTCCTTTAGATACACTTTTCTAATTCGCAGAAAGTGCGGTGTTACCTCTACATATTCATCTTTCTGAATATATTCTAACGCTTCCTCTAATGAGAATTTGATAGCAGGAACAATCTTAGCTTTATCATCAGCACCTGATGAACGTACGTTAGACATCTTTTTAGTCTTAGTGATATTCACCGTCATGTCATCACCACGAGAATTCTCACCAATTACTTGACCTTCGTAAATATCTTCACCTGGTTCAACAAAAAACTTACCACGATCCTGAAGTTTATCAATAGAATAAGGAATTGCTTTTCCATTCTCCATAGAAACCAATGAACCATTCTGACGCTGTGGAATAGCACCTTTCATAGGTTGGTACTCCAAGAAACGGTGTGACATAATTGCCTCACCAGCTGTAGCAGTCAATAATTGGTTACGAAGACCAATTATACCTCTAGAAGGAATCAAGAATTCACAAACCATACGGTTGCCTTTAGCTTCCATACTAGTCATTTCACCTTTTCTAATAGAAACCATTTCTACTGCCTTTCCAGAAACATTTTCTGGCAAATCAATAGTCAATGCCTCTATTGGCTCACATTTAACGCCATCAATTTCTTTTATGATAACCTGTGGTTGACCAATTTGAAGTTCGTAACCTTCACGACGCATGGTCTCAATTAATACAGAAAGGTGTAATACACCACGACCAAAAACTAAAAATTTATCGGCACTATCTGTTTCGTTAACACGAAGCGCTAAATTCTTTTCTAGTTCACGCTCTAAACGTTCTTTAATATGTCTTGAAGTAACAAATTTACCATCTTGACCAAAAAACGGACTGTCGTTAATAGTAAACAACATACTCATTGTTGGCTCATCAATAGCAATGGTTTTTAAACCTTCAGGATTTTCAATATCAGCAACAGTATCACCAATCTCAAAACCTTCAATACCTGTTATAGCACAAATATCTCCTGTAACTACTTCTTTTACTTTAAGTCTTCCTAGACCTTCAAAAATAAAGAGTTCTTTTATTTTTGATTTTACGATAGACCCATCTCTTTTTACCAAAGAAATTTGCTGTCCTTCTTTTAAACCACCTCTTATTAATCTTCCAATTGCAATACGTCCTGTAAAAGAAGAGAAATCTAAAGATGTAATTAACATTTGAGTATTACCCTCTTTTGGTTCAAAAGTTGGGATATGCTCAATAACCATATCTAACAATGGCTCTATGTTTTCTGTTTCGTTTTTCCAATCATCACTCATCCAGTTGTTCTTTGCCGAACCGTAAACGGTAGGGAAATCTAACTGCCATTCTTCTGCACCCAATTCATACATAAGATCAAAGACCTTTTCATGAACTTCTTCTGGAGTACAATTTTCTTTATCAACCTTGTTAACAACCACACAAGGCTTCAAACCTAAGTCAATTGCTTTTTGAAGTACAAAACGCGTCTGAGGCATAGGACCTTCAAAAGCATCTACTAATAACAAAACACCATCTGCCATGTTCAAAACACGTTCTACTTCACCACCAAAATCGGCGTGACCAGGAGTATCAATGATATTTATTTTTGTTCCTTTATATACAACAGATACGTTCTTTGAGGTAATGGTAATACCACGTTCACGTTCCAAATCGTTGTTATCCAAAATTAAATCTCCTGTGTTTTGATTCTCACGAAACAATTGACAGTGATACATAATTTTATCTACCAAGGTTGTCTTACCGTGGTCTACGTGTGCGATAATCGCAATGTTTTTAGTTATTGGCATATGTAATTATTTAATAGCAGTCAGCCGCTATTTTAAGCGTGCAAAGATACTGCTATTTTCCATGCAGTAACACAAACTTATGTTATTTTTATGTTGTTGATTTCTAGTCAGTTCGCTCTAATTAAGACAAGCGACTATAGGTGATGCTCTTTTTCGCACAAAAAGTGTCCATAAAAAACCCAATTAATAGCTTAACGCCGTTTACCTAATACCCAACCTACACGTGCTGATAGAATGGGGCCCAAACCATTGTCGGATTGCGTACTAAAATACCCTACTCCACCCTCTAAGCGATAGAAAAACCCACGCTTATAGGTTCGTTGTAAGCCGTATACCGGACCAACACCAATAATACTCTCAGCTAATTCTAAATCTCCGAATATTGGATTTGCATCTTGATAGACCATTACCGCAGCTATATAATTCCCTGAATTACCAGAGATATTTTTCCCTTTGTCCAATCTTCTCTCCATATTGTAATAATAACGGAACTGCCCCCTTAGCGTAGGATAAATACCAAAATCTGTTTCACAACCGCTACACCCTCTTAAGCCAAAACCAACAACAAGCTCTAAACTAGCCGTTGTATTTTTTCCTAATCCTTTTTCATAGAGAATTGCAGGCACAGGCAATCCTAACTGAACTTGATGATTCTCAACATTTTTTTGTGTTTGAGCATTTACGTAAACCGTGCAGACGAAAAAAATAAATAAAAAATTGAAGTTTTTCATAAGAGTGTTCTAGTGTTTATTAAGCTTTAGAAGTTATCAAACATCAAGCCAAAAACACATTTTTCCTAACGTATCTGTAAGAAAAAGAAACTTCAATAATACTATCTATAATAAATACTCAGAGACATCATTTTTTTGCTTTTCGAACATTATGTATGCTCCATTCTAATCAAGAACATCTATCTACCCACGCACCATCGTTTTTCGCTTATAATCCACCCGATACTTAAATTAGCTACAGGATAAATTCCACCTTTAAACTGACCTGCATAATAAGCAGCACCAACATCAACAGAGAAATTGAATCCCGAATCATAACTGCGCTGTAGACCGGTTACCACGCCCGCATACCCAAATGCACCCTTTACCTCTCTGTTTTCAATTGTTCTAGCTCCAGGGAAAAATACTGCAGCAGCAGGCGCCACGTAATTTGCGGAATTACCATAAATCTGCCTTCTATTCTGCTGTCTCTTTTCAAAATTATAATAATACCTATACTGCCCAGCAATGGCCGGAAAAAAACCTAACTCTTCATAAACATTAGACACTAAAGGGTCTAGTGCGACTTGCATTCCTGCTTTGACATCAAAGGTAGTATTGGTACCAATTGCCATTTCATATTCAAACCCAGGATTTACAAGGTTAATTTTCATCTGTCTTAATTCGCAATTTTTACCGAACTGAGCATTGGCCTGACTTGCAAGCAGCAGTAACAAAAACAAGGGTAGACTTTGTTTGAAATACATTTTGATTTGGGTTTACGACAATCTTATCCAAATACAACCGTAAGCTGCTTAAAATAGTATCTTTGTTTAAAATATTCGACGAATGGACTTATCCTTAATACCTCAAATAAAACATACAGATAGCAACAACTTTTTTCTACTTTCTGGTCCTTGCGCTATAGAAGGCGAAGATATGGCGATGCGCATTGCAGAGCATATTGTTACGATTACCACCGATTTAAAAATACCTTACGTATTTAAGGGTAGTTTTAAAAAAGCAAACAGAAGCAGGTTAGATTCTTTTACTGGTATTGGGGATGAGAAGGCATTAAAAATATTACGGAAAGTTTCTGAGACCTTTCAAATACCAACTGTAACTGATATTCATACGGAACAAGATGCTGTTATGGCTGCAGAATATGTAGATGTATTACAAATCCCAGCTTTTTTGGCGCGTCAAACAGATTTAGTGGTTGCAGCTGCTGAAACAGGAAAAACCGTAAACATCAAAAAAGGACAGTTCATGAGTCCAGAAAGCATGAAACATGCGGTTAATAAAGTTACGGAAACAGGTAACCAACAAGCTATGATTACGGACCGTGGTACCATGTTTGGTTATCATGATATGATAGTTGATTTTAGAGGCGTGCCTACCATGAAACAATTTGCCCCTGTTGTTTTAGATGTAACCCATTCATTACAACAACCCAATCAATCTTCGGGTGTTACAGGCGGCAGGCCCTCATTAATTGGCACAATGGCAAGAGCAGGAATGGCTGCAGGTGTTGACGGTCTTTTTATAGAAACTCATTTTGATTGTGCCAACGCAAAAAGCGATGGTGCCAATATGCTTGACTTAGGGTTGATGAAAAAATTATTGACCGATTTGACTGCTATTAGAAAGACTATCAATGAGCTTGGTTAATTCTTATATTTTTTTATTAAATGAAATTATACCGATACACTATACTAATACTATTAATAGCTGTTTATTCTTGTCAAACCGGACCAGATGTACCTATCAAAAAACGTCCTAACATTGTTTTCATCATGTCTGATGATCACGCTTATCAAGCTATCAGCGCCTATGATGACCGATTGATTCAAACTCCAAATATTGACCGTATCGCCAAGAAAGGCATGCTTTTCACCAATGCCTCCGTAACCAACTCGATCTGCGCTCCTTCAAGAGCAGTAATATTGACTGGTAAACATTCGCACATCAATGGAAAGATTGATAATATCTCCCCTTTTGACACGACCAATGTTACTTTCCCGCAACTACTAAAGAAAGCAGGATACCAAACGGCCATGTTTGGAAAATTACATTTTGGAAACAATCCCAAAGGCTTTGACGAATTTAAAATCTTACCTGGACAAGGCGATTATTATAACCCCAAATTCATTACCGCAACTGGTGACACTACCATTACCGGATACGTCACCGATATTATTACCGACCTAGCGATCGACTGGTTCGAAAACCGAAGGGATAGCGAAAAGCCGTTTATGTTAATGTACCTTCATAAGGCACCTCATAGAACTTGGATGCCCGCAGAACGTCATTATAAAGATTTTACCCAAAAGACTTTCCCCTTTCCTGAAACACTTTTTGATAACTACGTGAGTCGGGAAACTACTGCTGGCACGGCTGAAATGAACATTCTAAAACATATGCAACTTTCATATGATTTAAAGCTCACCGACAGTGTCGCCGAACAACTTGATATTAAAAACTGGAATACCATAGGAAACCGAATAGGCCGTCTCAACCCAGAACAAAAGAAATCTTGGGATGCTGTTTACGACCCTATCAACGAAGATTTTGCTAAGCGTTTTCCTGACATGAACGATAGCACCTTAATGGTGTGGAAATATCAACGTTATATGCAAGACTACTTAGGCACAATTGCTGGAGTGGATGAAAATGTTGGTCGTTTGTTAGATTATTTGGATGAAAACGACCTGAGCGAAAATACCCTTGTGGTTTACACCTCCGATCAAGGATTTTACTTAGGGGAACACGGTTGGTTCGATAAACGTTTCATGTACAATGAATCTTTTAAAACACCTTTATTGATTAAATGGCCCCATGTCATTACTCCTGGAACAACAGAGGAAGAAATGGTTCAAAACCTCGATTTCGCCCAAACCTTTTTAGAAGTTGCAGGTGTTGTCCCACCGGAAGACATGCAAGGAGAAAGCCTAGTACCCCTATTAACGGGAGAAAAAGAAAAATGGAACAGAAACGGCGTATACTACCATTTTTACGAATACCCTGCCGAACATGCTGTAAAAAGACATTATGGTATTGCTACAAAAGAATACAAACTCATTCATTTTTATTATGATGTGGATGTATGGGAGCTCTATGACCAATCAAAGGACCCCAACGAAATTAACAATGTATACGAAGACCCAGAATATGCCGATGTAGTTACCGATATGAAAGAAAAACTTGAGGTGCTACGGAAAAAATATAAAGACTCCGATGAACTTAATACCCAATTCATTGAGCATTATAAAAGCGAAGGATTAATCACTGAGTAATTAAGACCCCTTCTTTTTTACTCTAATATAGTGTTGAATTTAGGTTTCACTTATAAAATTTTACATCTCTAACCGCGTATGCTTCCTTAAGAATATCAATAAGCACAGTGTCATTAATTTCTTCTAAAGAAGTATAGCGCAAAGACCTAATCACCTTACGACCTTCGGTAACCATATGTTCTTGATGTACCGTAAAGTGTGCACCCTTCCAAAAACCTAAATCTATATAATCTTTGGTTTGGTTCAAATAACAGAATGGTGTTCCATTGATATAATAAAAGGGAACTCTATATTTGAACTTTAAATCAACCTGTGGAACCGTTCGCTCAATGACGGATTGCAAATGCAGTAGCATACCCCTAAAAGGCTCAGGCTTATCGAGTATGTAATTTTCTGCAGGATTCATGGGTTAAAATCAGGTTAAATAACAACAAATATAACTACCGCCCGTTCTACTTTATAGACTAAATCTTCATTTTTTTCATGATTATCAGCACATTAAAAAACAATTTGTTCCACAAAAGATTACTGTTGCTCACCGCACTGGGCACAGTACTCTTAGCCTTAAGGGTGTATTTGACGCAGTCCATAGACTTCACCTTTTTATTGTGGAATCTTTTTTTAGCGCTAATTCCACTTTTTCTATCCAAACAGTTTTTATTTAATGTTCAGGTTGGAAAATCAAAAACATTACGCGTTATAATACTTTTGCTATGGGTTCTATTTTTACCTAATAGCCCCTATATCATTACAGATTTTGTTCATTTAGATAGCGCTAGACCCACCTTTTGGTTAGACCTTTTATTATTTTTTGTCTTTTCCTTAAACGGATTAATTTTAGGGGTCCTCTCTATGATGGATGTCTTTAGTTACCTCAGAAAAAGAAATCATCCAGTTTTAGCCAACGCAATATTACTTTTCGTTAGCTTACTTAGTGGCTATGGTGTCTTCTTAGGCCGTTTTTTACGTTTTAACTCCTGGGATATTGTAACTAAGCCTTTAGTTTTAGCCCAGAGTCTATTCAACTCATTATTTCTAGTAGATGCCTGGTTGTGGATTTTTGGTTTCGGAAGTTTTATCTGGGTTTCATTTTGGGCACTTAAACCTTTCTTACGTGGCCACGGCACAATGGCTATTAACAACCCAAAAGTTTAATTTCACCTCATACAAGTTGTAAAAGGTTCTAGTTCCAGATTTCAGCAACTCAAAATATATTTTTCAATAGGTAACTCATACTTAAGCTACCAACAACAAAGAAATTATTGATAATATCTTGGGTGCCATTACCGAAATAATCTCTGAATTAGCTTCCCACGTAGTCAGACAAATACTGATAACGTGGCGTGAGTTTCCCGTTTTGGGTCATTCTTGCACGTTCTAAAACTCCATCTTTATCGCCGTTAAAAAATGCAGGAATTACATTTTTAACAAAAGCCTGTCCAAAGCCCTCACTTGCATCTTGTGGAATCTCGCAAGGTAAATTGTCCACTGCCATAACGGCTATAGCAGATTCGTTTTTAAAATCGGTTTCAGATTCTGTTTTAGGGTCATACCCATAAATAGGGTCTGCAATGGTAGAAGGACGTATGGTTGTAGCTACTGGACCGTCTATATCACAACTAACATCGGCAACCACTTTTATTTTGAAATCCTCCTGCTTAGCGTCTTCCCGTGTGAAAAGATAAGGTGCTCCTTGACCATAAAAATGACCTGCAATGAAAAAATCAGAAACTTGGGTAAAGCGAAAAAAGTTGCTTTTATATTCTTCGGGATTGGCAAAAAAATCGGCTTTATTTCCTCTTACTCCATCTTTACGCTTATTATAATCAGAAGCATCTATTTGGCAATAAACAGGCTCATCAAAAGTTTCTTCAAGGTATGGCGTAACATTTACCTTTCTAATATTCATAGCATCGAGCATTTCTTTTGCTCCATTACCGACTCTACCCCTACCTGTCAAAATAATTTTGATATTCGGCAGTTTTATCTTTTTCAACTCTTGAATCAATTCTTGTTGATTGGCTAGATTTTTAGCCTTTGGTAATTGGTATAAGTCGTATTTTAGTCCGTACGTACGTAGTCCATTATACGCGCCAACTATACCGGCATAACGTCCAAAAGCAACCAAACGCTGTTCTTTTTGGTTGGTTATAACTTCATGGTCATATAATTCAATGTTCTTTTCTAACACCGCCCTCAATAATTTTTTATTATACGGTTGCTCTTTTATGGTATGTGAAAAGAAAAAGTATTTTTTATTGGGAATCAAACTCTTTATAGGCACTTCCTTTACACCCAAAAGCACATCGCACTCCTCCATTTTAGAAGCTACTACAAAGCCTTTGGCCTTATACTCCTCATCAGAGAAAACGCGAATTGGGGAAGGCTCTACAATAATTTCTGCTTTTGACTGATGGGCTACGACTTTCTGACAAGCCTCCGGTGACAATACAACACGGCGGTCTGGTGGACTTTTACGCTCTCGAATGATTCCGAACTTCATGATAATGGACTTTTACAACTTATGAGTGGACTATGGTTTCAAATGTAACTTATGATTGGAGCCTATCAAAACTTTTTTTGGAATACTTTTTGGGGTATCTTTGCCGACCGCAGTAGTTTCTACTATTGTGGATTTTTTTACGGGGCCGACTGGTTTTGACAGCGAGACCAATGGTATTGTAAGCATGTCGAGCGCTGAGAAACAGCTCGTTAATATCATTTTTCACACTTTTAATTGGCGATAATAACTACGCTCTTGCCGCTTAATCTGAATTATAGTAAGATTAGCCTCGTCTCTACTAGGTAGAGAAGCGAGATGTTCCTGAATAGCCTCTGTCGACGGCGATTCAATCCGGAGCACCATAAATGTCGATATAAGGCCATTATTGCTTTGGTAGTGGCACCAAAACTTTAAGAAGCTAAGCGTATATTGGGCCGTTTCCGGTCAGGTATGCGTCGAAAACTAATCGGAAACTAAACATGTAGAAAGCTTTGTTATTGCTTGTTTGGACGAGGGTTCGAATCCCTCCGGCTCCACAAACAAAAAACCACCCTTTGGGTGGTTTTGTTTTTTTAATCAATAGAATAACCCCTGTTAAACTGAAAGCTTAATATTAGGCCATGAGTGTTACCTATAGTTAAATCTTTTGATGCTATATTATAAGTATAAATAAATCTAAAACTATCAAAAAGATAAAACCCTGCTAGCACATTTATTGATGAATTAGTTCTATAACCAACACCTACTTCTAATTTATCCCTTAGGCTTAGAGATATGTTTATATCAGCTTGTAATGGTGATCCATTTTCATATTTAACAAGCATACTAGGTTTTAGCAAAATGTCATCCCCATTTGGAAAAAACCGATAACCAAAATTACCATAATAGACACTTTTCAAATCAACCCTATCATCTGAAGAGAATCTCGAACCTAGAATATTTGGAGTTGAAACGCCTGCGTAAAAATTAGCTTTATTAAATAAAATACCAATACCTACTAAAGGTAGTGTTGCATTTACATTTGAAGCAAAGGTTGGGTCATTAGATATCCCTAACTCCAATAAGTTATCCTGAAATTGTTGCATTCCTGCTGTCAGACCAAAAGAAAGAGACGGTTTTTGGTAAATTTGCCAATAGGGGCGATTTTCTTTAAAATCAAAGAAAATTCTATATGAAGAGGCCCCATATACACTGGTAGTAGTTGTCACTCCAATTTGATCACGAATAACAGCCCCACCAAGCCCCATTATACCATCTCGCAAAGGACTATGAAAACTAAGACCTATAGTTTCTGGACTCCCTTCAATAGCTCCTAAAAAACCAGAGCCTGCAAGGGTTATTTCTCCTTCATCCAAGAAACCTGCATAAGCTGAGTTAACTATAAAAGGGTTATAATTATATTCTGGGAAAACCGGAGTTTGTTGACCATAACATATATTGTTAGCAAATATTAAAAATAGAGCTACTACACTAAAAGCGTTAATAAATTTGGGGGATTTAATCATTTAATTATTTCTTAAGTACCAAATATCCTTTGGTTTTCTTTAAATTATGTTCTCCGTTAATTTTAATATTAAAGAAGTATGTACCGGCAGGTAAACGTCCTCCACCTGTTTTTGTCTTTTGATTAGCCATTCCATCAAATACATTTGTATAATTATCATAACCATTCGTCTGAAATATGGCATCTCCCCATCGGTTATATATAGTTACAATATTATCTGGATGAAATTCAATTCCATCAATCACCCAAAAATCATTAATACCATCCCCGTTCGGAGAAAAACCATACATTGTATCATCCGTTTGCTCTTCTTCGAATGATGTAAGAAACTTAAATTGCTTACAGCCCTCGGGACTACCTTCCTCATTATATGGTGAAACGGAAACGTATATTATAGCTCCAACAGGAAGTTCTTCCGCCAAATAACTGGTATCAAGACCAACGTCAAAATTGTCTAAAATATCACCTTGATCAATATCCGTTCCAAGTGTTATCAAATACCCATCAGCTTTAGTGACTTCATTCCAACTAATAATTGTTGTTGTCTCAACATTTGACTGACCGTCAATAGGCTCAAATACAGCCGTACAAAAGGGTACAAAACTGTTAGTCAAAGAAGTTGCTGTTACAAATGATTGACTACCACACTCTAAATTATCCCCAATTGCGTTATAAGGTGTTATCGTTATATAAATCTGTGTATTAACTGGCAGCGGCTCGCTTGGAACAATTTCTGTCAAAAGTCCTACATCTTGATTATTAAGTATATCTACCCCTCCCGAATCGGTTCCAATAGACAAACGATAACCATCAGCATCCGATACCGCATTCCATGAAATTGCAGTGCTGGGATCAATCGCTTTTGCCCCGTTAACAGGTTGAACCAAAATTGAACAAGAAGGTACTGTTGGTGCTCCTGCAGTAATAAAACTCTCCGTTGTACAATTCTCTGCTTCTCCTAACTCATTATACGCTATTATTGTTACGAAAATTTCTGTATTCTCAGGTAATGCATTCTCTAAATCATACCAAGTTGCATTACCCACATCTTCATCAAGAATATTTGTATCACCTAAGGAAGTTCCTAAGTTTAACTTATACCCATTTGCGTTATCTACCAAATTCCAGGCGATATCTGTCAGTGTGCTAACTTGTACTTCACCATTAACAGGGATTGTTAACGCAGTACATGATGGTATTGTTGGATTTCCACCAGTACTAAATGAATCTTCGATACAGCCCGTAGCGGCACCTAAATCATTATAAGGCACTATCGAAACAAAAATATCTGTATTTATAGGTAAATCTTGCGCTAAATCGTAAAAATTAGTAAGACCTATGTCTTCTGAAAAAATATCAGAACCTCCAGAAGATGTTCCTATGGAAAGCATGTAACCCTCTGCATTTGAAATTGATGGCCAAGCAAAATTGGTAGAAACACTAATCCCTTTGGCGCCATTAGCTGGCATGCTCAAGTTCACGCAATTAGGAACAGTTGTCTCATCTGCCGTAGTAAATGTTTCTTCAGTACAGGTTTGTGCATCACCCAAAGCATTATAAGGTGTTACAGCAACATAAATAGTGCTATTTCCTGGAAGATTTTCAGGCAAATTAATTGAATTACTTGGCCCTACATCACCCGAAAATATATCTGATGCACCACTAGAACTACCAAGAGTAAGTTTATAACCTTCTGCATTTGATATGGCAGACCATGCAATATTTGTAGCAACAGAAACTGCTGTTTGATCATTGACCGGCATACTTAAAAATGAACACTCTGGCAATATAAGTTCTTGGCTAGTAGTAAAACTCTCTTCTTGACAATCCAGTGCTTCACCAGTATCATTATATGGTATTACAGTAGCATACACAATAGTATTTGCAGGCAAACTATCAGGTAAATCAAAGAAAGTTGTCGCTCCTAAATCTTCTGAAAGGATATCACTGCTACCAGATACCGAACCTAGATTAAGTTTATACCCTTTAGCAGTACTAGAGGCATTCCAAGCAAAATTTGTTACCACACTAACATCAGTTTCTCCATTTAATGGCATGACCAAGGTAGCACAATCCGGTACGGTTGGCACACTAGTTGTAAAACTTTCGCTCAAACATCCCAAAGCTTCACCCCGTTCATTATAAGGCGTTATTTTCACATAAATAGGCCGACCTTCAGGCAAATCTGCTCGGAAATTATAAAAGGTTGTTAACCCAACATCTTGAGAAAACACCTCCTCACCATCAGGACTAGTTCCTACTTGCAGTAAGTATCCTTCCGCGTTTTCAGATATTCCCCATACTATATCAACTTGTGGATCAACATCTTTTTCTCCGTTTACAGGTGCAATTAAAGTTGTACATTCCGGTAATGGTTTTAAAGGAGCCGTTACGAAACTTTCTGATTGGCACATTTCTGGTGTACCTAATGTATTGTAAGGAACAATAGTCACATAGATCGTTTTATCTTCTGGCAAATTACTTTCTAATTGATATTCGCTTTCAGAACCAACATCTCGCGACAAGAGGTCAGACGCAAATTCCGTTGTTCCAATATTTAAAACATAACCAGTTGCATTTCCAACACGATTCCATCGTATTACCGTATTGGTTTTTACATCGATATCTCCATTTAAAGGTCTAATAAGACTTGTACACTGAGGTATTGCATCGGCCTCTGAAACCACAAAACTACTTACAGCACACCCCTTAGCATCACCTTCTGAATTATAGGGCGTGACAGTTACAAATACTTCACTATTCAATAAAAAGTCCATGGGCGGATTATACATTGTACTCCCATCATCAACATTTACATTTGCTAAATCACCAGCACCTGAAGTCGTCCCAATTTTAATACGGTACCCCTCAGCTCCACTGGCGATTGACCAATTTATATTGGTATCAATATTCACACCTATACTACCCGTTAATGGTTGAGTTAAAACTGAACATTCTGGCAGAGTTGACTCCGCATTTGTAGTAAAAGATTCTTCTCTACAACCCGTCAATGGCCCGTTTTCAAAATAAGGGGTTATCGTAACAAAAATTTCTGTATTTGATGGCAGGTTATTTTCAAAATTATATCCGCTAACATTCCCTACATCAAATGTATCCAAGATATCTGAGGCACCTGACGCAGAACCTACAGTCAAAAGATAACCACAAGCTCCAGATTCGCTTTCCCATTCAATTCCAGCATTTATAGGAATGTCAACTGATTTATTCAATGGATTAGTTAAAATAGCACATGAGGGAATACCATTGGCTCCCAATACTAGATCATTCCGTTGGAGAACTAAGTTTTTACCTTCCGTTCCCGGAGGACTTGCATTCTCAAAAGGCATTAAGTCACTAGTAATCTCAGAATAATAAACCCCTGACTCACAAGCTTCTGGATTTAATATCGTATACTCTGGAGCATCTGCTGCACCAACAATTTCAACCCCATCTTTAAACCATTTGTAGTGATTTTGACTACCCCTAACTACAGTTGACAAAGTAATAGGTTCACCTGCTATAGTTGTAATCACTTCTTTAACATTTACCTTTAATTGATTAGCATAAGAATATTTCTTAAATATATAGCCATCACCTCTGGTAGTATTTGCATAGTCAACATATTGCTGATGTCGGGCTTCTAAATCTCCAAAATGGAAACTATTGTTTTCAATACTTAAACTGAAGTTCTTAGTTGAAGCATCTACTAGTGAAGTAAAATCAGGCATTTCATCAGATAACAAATTATCATTCAAAGCATAGGTTTCTTCACCAAGAGCCTTACCAGATGTTTGATAGTTTTGAACTATTTGATTCAGTATATTATTACCTGACAACTTATTAAACGAAAGATCAACATTTTTTAATTTTAGACATGCCGTAATATCAACGGAGGAAATTTTATTATTGGATATGTTAAGATTGATTAATTCCGTATTCTGAGACAAATCAGGTGCCTCGCCTGCAAATAAATTTTTTGAAATATCCAAATTTTCCAACAATTGATTCTCGGTAATGTCTAAACTTTTTAGTCTATTTTCATAAAGAATTAACTCTATTAGTTTTGGATTGTTTCTTAAATCTATATTGCTTAAAAGATTTCTATAAGCCCAAAAAGTTTCCAGATTTGAATTCTTGCTCTTGTCAAGTTTTTCTAAATTATTAGCTTGGACTTTTAAAACTTTTAAATTTGGATTGCCTTCCAAATTTAAATTAACCATTTTATTAGATGACAATCTAAGAGTTTCTAGTGCTGAATTAGAACTTATATCAATTTCAAAAGGGGTTTCTGTTCTATTCCCTTCAAACCCCAAATAATTTAATTTAGGCATTCCTCCAAAATACACAGGACTGGAAATAGAATGGGGGCCAATATAAATATAGTTCATTAAACTAGATTGAGGAAACTCTATATATTCTACAAGAGTATACAATCGTATTTCCTCTAGATTCACAAATTTTGCAAGACCACGGAAGTCACTAACACCTCCACCAGAAATTCGAATCGATTTTAAATTTGTTTTTACCGTTGGCAAAATCAAGTCAATTTCCTTTCCACCGGACACTTGTAGATCTAAAGTTTCTAGATTGTCATAAAAAGTCATATCTCCTAACAAATCAAAGTTAGAAGTGATAGATAGATATGTTAAGCTCTTTGTTTGCGGAAGTGTTATATTTTCTAAATCCTGAAAATTAAAAATATGAATGTACTCTAATTTTCGATTGAACGAAAGGTCAAGTGTTGTTATAACAGAAGTATTAACGGCATCTATCGCTCGAATATCAAGCTTTTTTAAGTTAACGTTTTTTGATAAATCAAGATTTGCCAGAACTTTATTAGTAAGAAAAACCAATTCCTCTAAGGCTGTTAAATTATTAAGCGGAAGGGTAGTAAATTGATTTCTACCCAAACGAAGTAACTTTATATTTCTAAAAGCTTCCAAACCATCAAAATTGGTAATATTATCTACAGTGGTAATTAACTGGGTAACTGCTTCAGCATCTGAATTTAAAATATTGCCTGTAATACCATTTGAATCATACCCCAAAGCAACTAGCTGCGCTTCAAAATTTGGATCAGGTATTGGTGTAGTTTGACCAAACCCATAATTCAACAACAACAAAACTGTAATAAAAAGTATATTTCTCATAATAGTGTAGCAACAAAAATATATATAATAAAGGCTTATCTTTCTCTAATCTCCATTAACAACCAAAATTCAGGATAAACACCCCTAAATTGTATTTTTTTAAATTCCAAATCTTTGGAACTACGTATAAAAGTTAAATCTAATTAAGAAGAGCACAATATTATTCTTTACTATTGTTTAGTAACAATCAACTCCAGCTTAAACCCTACCTTTATTAAAAATAATGATAAATTATTCCTGAATAGCCTCTGTCGACGGCGATTCAATCCGGAGCACCATAAATGTCGATATAAGGCCATTATTGCTTTGGTAGTGGCACCAAAACTTTAAGAAGCTAAGCGTATATTGGGCCGTTTCCGGTCAGGTATGCGTCGAAAACTAATCGGAAACTAAACATGTAGAAAGCTTTGTTATTGCTTGTTTGGACGAGGGTTCGAAACCCTCCGGCTCCACAAACAAAAAACCACCCTTTGGGTGGTTTTTACATTTTATCTCAGTTTAGCAACCTCTAACTTTTAAGCAACGGTTGTAATGTCTCCCATACCGTATTTGCAACAATTTTGTGGCCTTTAATAGTAGGGTGGATACCATCAGCTTGATTTAACGAAGCAACTCCACCCACGTCTTTTAAAATAAATGGAATAAATTCTATGTCATTCTTTTTAGCTAAGTCTATAAACAGCTGTCTAAATTCTGTAGTATATTTTTCTCCCATATTTGGTGGCAACTGCATACCGGCCAAAATGATTTTGGTATCCGGACTTTTCTCTCGCACTACATCTATTATGCCTTGTAGGTTGGCTCGCGTTTCGGATAAGTCTACTCCGCGTAGGCCGTCATTAACTCCCAGTTCCAAAACAAAAATATCAAGATCCTGTTTTATGACCCAATCAATTCGGCTTCTACCGCCAGCGCTTGTTTCGCCACTTACTCCGGAATTGATTACAGTATAATCTAGGTTTAAAGAATCAATCTTTTGTTGAACTACCGCTGGGTAAGCGTCATCGCTATCATCTAGACCGTAGCCGGCAGTAATACTATCACCAAAAAATAAAATGCTTTTTGTTGCAGTAACTATTGCGACTGTATCTTCAACCTGTTCTGAATCATTTTTAACCTCAGCAGCTTTTTCCTTTTTTGCATCACCACAAGAAAGAAAAAATAAGGCTATAAAAAAATAACTAAACTTTATGAGTTTCTGCCCTAATGGCATTGGTAATTTAGAGTGGAAATCTTTATTATGCGACTTGAACATAAATGGTATTTAAATTAAGATAATGTCAAAGATATTAAAGATTACCGGTTTGGAGAGAACATACACCAGCGGTAACAAGCAATTAACAGTTTTGCACGACATCTCTTTTGATGTTGAGAAAGGCCAGACTTTTTCAATCGTAGGACCATCGGGAAGTGGCAAAACAACTTTATTGGGCTTATGTGCTGGTTTGGATGCCCCAAATGCGGGTTCGGTAGAATTATGTGGACAGGATTTAAACACCTTAAATGAAGACCAACGTGCCCAATTACGAAATAAAGAAGTTGGTTTTATATTTCAGAATTTTCAGTTGTTACCTACACTTACAGCACTAGAAAATGTGAGCGTTCCTTTAGAACTTCAAGGTGCCAAAGACGCTACCCAGAAAAGTACCGAATTATTGGAAAAGGTAGGTTTAAAAGATCGCTTACATCATTATCCTTCTCAATTATCTGGTGGCGAGCAGCAACGTGTGGCATTGGCAAGAGCTTTTGCGAATGCACCTTCTATCTTATTTGCAGATGAACCAACGGGAAATCTAGATACCGAAACCGGGGAAAAGGTAATTCAGTTGTTGTTGGACCTGAATAAGGAAAACGGAACAACCTTGGTCATCATAACCCACGATTTAGAATTAGCCAACCGTACGCAGCAAATATTGCGGCTCAAAGGAGGAAAAATAGTAACCAATCAACCTACTGCTTCAATTTGATGAATTCTAAATCTAACGAAAGTTTACGGACACCTTGGCTTTTTAAAATGGCGTGGCGCGATGCTAAAGCTAGCAAAGTGCGCTTACTACTATTTATGGCCTCGATTATTTTGGGCATTGCGGCAGTTGTTTCCATTCAATTATTCAGCACGAATTTAAAAGACAATATACAGCGTCAATCAAAAGCATTGATGGGTGCCGATTTCAAAATCGACTCTAAGCAAATACCTACAGAACGAGCACAGGCTATTATCGATTCGCTAAAGCCAGATGCATATGAAGTCAACTTTGTATCCATGGCCGTTTTCCCAAAGAATGGTGGCACCAAATTGGTAAAAATACAGGGCTTGGACGGTGATTTTCCATTTTATGGGGACATAGAAACGCAACCATCCGCTGTAGCTAACACCTATCAAGAATCAGGTGGTGCATTGGTAGATGCTACGCTAATGCTTCAATTTGATATTAACCCAGGTGATTCTATAAAAATAGGCGACCTAACCATTCCCATTGCCGGTGCATTAAAAGCAATTCCGGGAAGCACTGCCATTTCAACTTCTGTGGCTCCTCCTGTAATCATTCCGTACCGATATATAAAGGCCACGAATCTCTTACAATTCGGAAGCCGAAAGGAATATCAATATTATTATAAGACACAAGATACGGTCAATCTAAAACGACTACAAGATAAACTAGAACCTGAACTGGAATTAGAAAATGCAGATTTAGACACACATACCAGCACCACAAAACGTTTGGGCAGCCGTTATGACAATGTTGGAAAATTCCTTAACCTAGCCGCCTTTATAGCCTTGCTTTTAGGATGTATTGGTATTGCAAGTTCCGTACATATTTACATCAAAGAAAAGCTAAAAGCCATTGCTATTTTAAAATGTATGGGTGCTTCCAGACTACAAAGTTTTCTGATTTTCTTGATACAAATAGCTGGGATTGGGATTATTGGTGGTCTTATCGGTTCACTCATAGGCATTGGTATTCAAGAGCTATTTCCATATTTACTTAAAGAATTTCTTCCCTTTGACCTGAAAATTACCATTACCGCGCAACCCTTAATAATTGGCGTGTTGCTTGGACTCTTTATGTCCGTTTTATTCGCGCTTCTTCCCTTATTAAGAACTTGGTACGTATCGCCTTTAGACGTATTACGGGTCGATGAAAATTCGTCGCAAGAGCCTCAATCCATACGATTATTGGTATTCGGAGTTATTCTGGTATTCTTGTTTTTATTTTCCTTTTGGCTGATAAAAGATGCCATGTACGCCTTAGCATTTGTTGCTGGTACGCTTATCACTTTTGCAATTCTAGCGGTTGTAGCTTCCCTTTTCACAAGGATGGTAAAACACTTTTTCCCGAAACATTGGAGCTTTACGGCACGCCAGAGTTTACTCAACCTATTTAGGCCAAATAACCAAACAGTTGTGTTGGTAGTTGCCATAGGTTTGGGCACGTTCTTGATCAGCACTTTATATTTCACCAAAGATATCCTGTTAGCAAAGGCAGAAATTGGACAGACTTCTGAAAATGCCAATATTATTATCTTGGATATTCAGCCTAAACAGCGCGATTCGGTTGCAAAAAGTATAAAGGGCCAAGGTTTTCCAGTTCTTAAAAACATTCCTTTGGTCACCATGCGCATGCATAACATTAATGGCAAATCGGTTAATGAGCTCCGAAAAGACACCACACACCAAATTCGCCGTTGGATTTTGAACCATGAGTTCAGAACCACATACCGCGATTCCCTCGCTCCTTCTGAAAAATTGTTGAAAGGCACATGGACTCCTGAGATAAAGGAAGGCGAACCTGTGAACATTTCTATTTCCGACAATCTTTCCAGAGATGCTAAAATAGGCGTGGGCGACCCTGTTGTTTTTAATGTTCAGGGCGTATTAATGGAAACTACAGTCGGTAGCATCCGTGAAGTAGATTGGGCACAAATGCAACTTAATTTTTCCGTGGTGTTTCCTAAAGGAGTTTTGGAAAAAGCACCTCAGTTCAATGTTTTTACCAGCAATATTCCGGATGAAAAAGGCTCAGCGTTAATGCAACGGGATTTAGTCGCTAAATTTCCAAATGTGACCATTATAGATTTACGGCAGGTTTCTTCTTTAATAGAAGGTATACTAGACCAAGTATCTTGGATTATAAATTTCATGGCTTTCTTTAGTATTTTCACGGGTATTATTGTCCTTATCGGTTCCGTTAGAACAAGTAAATACCAACGTATTAAAGAAAGTGTGTTGCTCCGTACATTGGGTGCCAAAAACAAACAGATTTTAAAGATATCTGCTTTAGAGTATATCTTTTTAGGTCTACTGGGCAGTTTAGTGGGGATTATACTTGCTTTGGTAAGTAGCCTTTGCTTAGCGGTGTTTATTTTCAAGGAACCGTTTGTACCTTCCTTGATTCCATTCTTGGTGTTTTTACCGGGAATTACATTGATCGTTTTAGCAATTGGTTTAAGCAACATACAAACTGTATTACGCAGTTCGCCTTTGGAGGTGTTACGAAGAGAATCCTGATAATTTATTTTAGCCGAAGAGAGAAGTCAATAAAAATCCCCGTAAACTTAATGCTCACGGGGATTTTTATTTTGTATTGAAAGAATATTTTATCGTGACTCTTCTTACTTATCGTTGATTTCAACCAGTTTGTCATCGCTCCATTCGCCACCGGCAACTAAATCGCCATGGGAATCAAAGAATTTACCGGTTCCGCTACGCTTATCATCCTTCCATTGGCCAGCGTATTTCTCTCCATTAGGCCAATAATAGGTGCCAAAACCGCTACGCTTATCGTTCTCATAACCTCCAATATAGTATTCGCCGTCAGGCCAGTAAAATGTACCCTCACCTTGGCGATTATTTCCTACCCATTGTCCTTCGTAACGGCTACCACTGTCTAAAAGTGCTATACCGTAACCATTGGCTTTTCCGTTTTTCACCTTACCTACGTAGTGCATAAAATTACCTTTGGGACTTTTGAATTTTAGATATTCCCCAAAAGATTTATCCTTCATTTGGCGCTTTAGACGGGCCAATTGCACCTTTGTTTTTTCAAGAGTGAAATTTAAAGAATCGTATTTACGGACCTCACTTGCCGTGGCAATAACAGGTTTTGGCAAACTATCTAATTCCGCTTTCACAGAATCTTCTTTGGGTTGGGCACCGCTTTTTACCAGGGCCAGTTTTTGAGCCAAAGCAATCCGTAACGGAATACCCATTTTATTTTCCTCCCTCACCTTTAAAGAAGCGGTATAGGATTCTATGGCCGTATCATAATTACCTGCTAAAAGCACGGAATCTATTAAAGCTAATTTTTCATATTCGCTCAGTTCCTCGGAAATCTGCCCTTGTTGCTCTTGCATTTGCTCCAATTGCTTACTTAGCGAACTAGATTTTGTAAAATAGAACACAGAACTGCCAATGGTGACGGCCAGAATCAAATAGAGGATAATATTCTTTTTCATGTTTTTCCTTATTTTACGTTTTAAATACGCATCAATCGTCTAAATGGATTTCTGGCAATTTATTTTTAACCCTTCTAAAATCAGGGGAATAGTACATGTGAAAACGTAAGGTCCATGCCTGTTTATAATATCCGGCATTGGTAAAATCCTGCCCTTGTGAGTACATTAAACCGGTAGCAAAAGTTAACCTTGGTGTGGCAATATATCCAAAGGTGGTAGTCAATCGCAGGTCCTCCATAGGGCTGCCCACAACTTCCTTTCCACTTTGCATGATCAATTCCGCTTCTGGGGAAACATAAAATGTTTTAGGCTTTAACTTGTGACTGTTCAGCGGCACTTTTGCCCGGAACATATAACGCCATCGGTTTCTAAAAATATACTCACTGTTTTCCTCAAAACTTTGTGTCCAGCGGTGCTCAATCCTGATACGGTGATAGATCATTGCCGAATACAAAGGCATGGCAAATTGGTATTGGTGCCATATACGCCACTCGGGTACCACGTTTCTATCTTCGGAATCCTCATCCGTATTAAAATTAATACGCACTACCCCACCCAAACTAAAATTCACTTTTTTAGAATAGATATACCCAATGGCATGACGGTTATAAATTTGACCGATCTGGCCAATAATTGGTGTAGCTTCGGTTTCTTGAAAACGAAAATGGGTCTGTGCATCCCAAAATAAACGTTTCCCTATTCGTATTTTACCATAAGTATTTACCCAAACTTTGGTGGTTGGGTCCTTATATTTTGAATACGCAGGTAATTCTACTTTTTCTTCTTCCTGAGCGACTACACTATTGGTTACGACCAATAGAAAAAGTACGAGCCAAATAAAATTGAATTGTCTACTTTCCATTTCTATTTTTCTTTGGCGATTGATTGCTCGTGGAGCAGTTTCATAACTTCTTGCGGATTCTTCTCCTTACGCAACTTGCGTTCTAGTTTTTTGGTGTCCCCTTCCCTAAGCTCTACCATGCGGTTATTCGTATGAACAATTTGCTCCG
Organism: Zobellia laminariae; assembly: GCF_009725995.1. The sequence continues at coordinate 385,921 of NZ_RCNS01000001.1, forward strand.
TAAGAGGTTTCACTTTTTCGCAATTTGCTGCTGTAGCTTCCTTTAAAAAATGAGGAATCAATATTTCTTTATAGGCAGAGGTAATGCGTTTCTTTACACCTTCTTGCATAACCGTGGCCATGAATGGATTCCAAATGGCATCCTGGTAGAGTTCTTCTATTTCTTGGGATGTATGGGGAAGGTCTCCCAGAACACCTGTCAGCTCGTGTAATTCGGCTAGGCATACCTTTAACTTGTTTCCAAAAGCCAACTTCTTCTCAGGGTTTTTCAACAAAGCATAATCACCGAGCAAGCCATCCGCTAGATTCTTCAAGTTTTTCAAAGGAGCTTTATAATCCAGAGTAAGTTCCGGTTGCAATGAATCTATTTTTTGTACCAAACTATCATTAGCTGCAATCAAATCCTTTTCTAGTCCGTTCAGTGCTTGTAGGCGCGCTTCGTTCGTTAATCTATCGGATAAGGACTCCATAAGCTCTTGCAAGCTGAGTTTGGCGTATTCGGCTATTGCCGCGACCGTTTTAGTGGAGTTCCCATTAAAATTAAATTCACCTGTATTGGCAAGCACAAAAGTTCTTAGGTTTTGGGCCGTGTCCATTACAACTTCAATTTTCGTATTGGGTTTTTCGGAGGGCCACAATTGCTGCATCAATTTAGGAAGCTCCATATATTCCAGAATATCTTCCTCCTTGTACTTTACAAAAGTGCTGAGCGCTTGCAGAAAATCAACATCTATTTTTTTGACTACTTCATATCTGTATTGTGCATCGGCATCGGAGCGTCGTACAATATTCAAGTGACTGTTGTTTAAAAGGGTATCACTAATTGCTTGAGCAGCTTTGTAATCTTTTGCAATCTGGTCTATGGTCTCTATCTGCAAGGAATCCAATGCATAAAAAGGAACTTTCACCTTAAAATTGGGAGTCAAACTAGACGGACCCATTTGATTTAGGATGCCGTTCAGTTTTTTATAATATCCGTCATTCTTGGATAAGACTTCGGAAACGCCTGTTTTAAAGTTAACAGAGCTTTTTGTAGTTATCGTTGCTTTTAAAAGATCAAGATATCCTTCGCTTAAGGGTATGGTTTTGTAGGATGGGTACGCATCAAAAACAGTAATTTCATTGGTTAAACCATCCGTTACGGTTACAATTTTTTTTAACACGCCCTCATCAAAAATCCAATTTTCCGTATCGTCTATGGCATTGGCGGTGTAGGAAGTCCATTCATCATGTGCGAGTCCGTTGCGCAAAAACCGACCTATTAGAACGGTACTATCATTTTCAATTTGAAAGCTTTGTTGGGGAATTCCGTTTTGAAAACTGATTACACTTTTAAAAAGCGTCTTTTCAACCTCCGAAGATTTTATTTGGTTAATCTCATACGTCCATTTTCCGTTAGGTTTACCATTTACAAGCTTCCCTTTAGATTCTTCTTGGCGGCCACTTATCAATACTCGGTACTCATACCCTACTAGCTTGCTTTCGCTCTCGGTTTGGAACTCGCCAAACTGAAAATGCCAAGTACCATTGGGTGTGCCTTTGTCAAAATTTCCATCAATAAGAAATGAGGAATCTTCCTTTTCTACTAAAGCACCAAGGTTACTGCTTTGAAGTTGGAATGTACCATTGTAGAGGGTGTCTTGTTCCTGTACCACATAAGAATAAGCAGCCTTCCCTTTATAAGCCCCCACTTGTAGCGGGCCATTGTACTGTTGTTTCTCTTGACCGTATGATTGATAAAGGAAACCCAGGGAAATAAAAAGAACAAGCCGTTTTTTAAAATAAATCATCCGGCGTAATTAGGTATTTTATTGGTTAGTCTTCACGTTAAAATACGGAGCATACCGCTATATGGATGTTCGGAACAAGTTTTTTGAAGAATACGAAAGACCTGATGCCAATTATTATGGATTTATCAGATAATCAACAACTTCCATCAAAATAGTGCTTTAATGAGCTTGTTTACCATAGGACATTAAAAGGAGGATAAAACGGTGAAAAACCGCTTACATCTATTAATTCCTCCATTTTCAGAACTTTCTAATTCATTAAAAAATACCACTCATACAAAATACCGGACTACTTATACAAAACCGTCTAGCACATTCCCTTCTACTTATTATATTGCCACCACTATTCCCTCTACCGAATATCATCATGTAACGCATTGTGAAATTTTACTTCACAATTTAATTACTTCTAAAAATGGATATTAAACTACGTAGAGTCTATATCATCAGCGCAATTTTACTTCTTGCCGCGCTATCCCTACAATCTTGTTACACTACCCGCTTGGTAAGTACACATGGCGTACCCATGCCTCCTGAAACCATGGCAGGCCAAGATTGGTACCGTGACAAAATGTACGGGGAATATACGGCAGTAGTAAAAACCTCCCTGCTTACTGATGGTATGATGATTAAAGTACCCAAAGACAAGTGTGAATCCGGAAAACTGTTCTCGGTTGAATTCACGGATACTTTTGGTGGCAACCTACTCTATATGGTGACTTTTGGTACGCGTAGAAAAGTGAAGATAAAATATGTATGTATGATTCCTGATATGTAAAAGCTATGGCAAAGACAAGTGAATTATTAGTCCAAAAATGGGATACGCTACACGAAAACGGAATGTTTGACCTGAAACGTCAGTACATTACCCGCCATGAAAGCAAGGCTACCATGCCCAGCAGGGTTTTACGTTATAATGATGTTGCGGAAGAGATACACCGTTTAATCAAAAAATGCGTTGCGGACAACGAAGGATTTCGTGCGTACGGTTCCAGATGGTCTATGTCTAACATTGCACACCAAAAGGATAACATGCATCAGAACAATTTAATGTACTTAGACCTTGAAATTTTGGCAGATGATATGCATCCTGATTCTGAATACGAGCATGAAAACATTTTCTTTTTTGAGTGTGGGAATACCATAAAACGCATTTCGCAAAAACTGAACGAATACGGCAAATCTCTAAAAACTACTGGGGCTAGCAACGGGCAGACCATTGCGGGTTGCATTTCCACCGGTGTACATGGGTCCGCTTTTGATACGGGCGCCGTGCAAGATTATGTGGTAGGCCTTAATATCATTACCGGACCAAATGCTACTGACAATGTATATTTAGAAAGACACACAAAGCCCAGTTTAAACGATGCTTTTGCACATCGCATAAACGCAAAGGTCATTAGAAACGATGAACTTTTCAATGCTGCTTTGGTCGGTTTGGGCAGTTTTGGTTTTATTCATGGCGTAGCCATAGAGGCGGACGACCTTTTCTTGCTAGACAGGTATGTTCGTAAAATAGATAAGAACTTGGCGCTGTCCTTATCCAAAACTTTAGATTTTAAGAATTCAGAGTTTAAAATTGACAGCGAAATAGATGAAACCGGAAAACCCAGTAGACCGTACCACTACAAAATTTTTATTAACCCGTATGTAGATGAAGACCAGTACGTAGTTGAGGCCATGTACAAGAAAAAATATACCCTTGCCTATCCGGACCCGTTTACTAAAATCGAAAAATCGCTTTATAAAGACCTTATTTATTTACTCATTAAATTCAGTGAAAAATTTCCAAAAAGCATTCCTTGGTTCATAAAAAGTTTGCAGAAAAGTATCCTACCCGAAATCACGAAAGAAGAGGAAAAAATAACGGCTACGCTCTATGAAACTTTTTGGGATGCTGGCTACAAAGGTCCCGCTTTCGCCTGTTCCGTTGGAGTGGCCATTGAAGATTCCGAAAGGGCATTGAATGCACTGGTCAAGATGACGAAAGCACACCCCATTCCCGGAATTTTTGCGATGCGCTACGTAAACAAAACAGAAGCAACTATGGGCTTTACCAAATTTCACAAAACCTGTGTTATTGAAATTGATGGGATACAATGGGACAAATCCGATAAAATTCCTAGTTTGGAGGAGTATGGCACCTTTATGATTGAAGCTTTACAAGCAGAGAACATTCCGTTTACGGTGCATTGGGGCAAAAGTATGGACTATGCTTTTCCTAATTTAGCCCATCACATGTACGGTAACAATGTAGAAAAATGGACCAAATGTAGAAGTTGGCTGCTATCCGAAAAAATGGCCAACATATTCTCCAACGACTTTTTAACTACTCTTGGACTGGACACCTACCAAAACATACCAAACGATTTTATTGAATCTTTGGATAAAAATGGGCAGCCCGCACATTTAATTACGTAGCTATAATTAGTAAACCATACTTTTAGTTCACACCGATCAAGCCTCATCATTTGGTTCATATACCTTTGATGAGGCTTCTTTTTTCTTTCCTTTTTAGTTTTTTAACCTTGGCAGATACGATGACATTAGTTGATAAAAATCAGGTATAAAATCTTGTGCTATATCAAATAAAAATTTACTTAATATTAATTTAACATATTGACAGTCAATAATTTGAAATTACCGTAAAAAATACTGCAGATTATAAAGAATTTCCTTCAGACTATACATAATCGGTTTTTTTTTAACCTCATAGTGCGGTACGTTTGTCATCTAATTAAAATGCACAGGTTCCTCCAAAATCTAGACTTGATTGCAGTTTCATTAAAACCATTGAAAACTTTGATCAATACTTAAAAACGTAGTTGAAATGGAATTGGTTATTCAAACCGAGAGAGAAAACAATGACCTATGGAAAATCCCACAGGTAAAAACTTTACTCCAGCCATACCATCCTGTTACTTCTAGAGAAGTACTTTGTCTTGATGACAAATGCTTTCATTACCTAACGCTAAATGACCATGCTCCTGTACAGGAACTTATAAGTCTTCTCATGGAAATAAAAGGTATAAAAGCTGCCTATCAAAAACCACTTGACTTCCCCCCAATGTAACAGTTTCTATTTGTAGAAAAAAAACTGTTCAAAAGTTAAAAAAACACCCCCGCTCTTATTGGAAACTTAGTATTAACCGTGGTCGACACCTAAGAAAACGTCGACCCTTAAATTCATTCATATGGCAACAAAAAAAAGTAAAGTAGTTATTGATTCGCCATCGGGTTCACCACCAGAACTCATTGTCGTATCAAAAAGCATTGAGGCACCTCATGCCGAGGAAGCCGAAAGTGCAGCAAAATCGAAGTCCAAACCATCGGCAAATACCTTAGCAGGTTTTGTGGTGGGCAAAAAGCTGCAGCTTGTTCCGCTATTCGCAGACACAGATGCAGAAGTGGCGGAACTGGTTTCAAAGGCAAGCCAAGAAGAAGGTGCCGAGGACCTTTCAAAAATGCGGCAATTTTATAAACTAGTAGCACCGGAAGGAGAAGACCTGGAAAGTATTGCAGCTTCATTAAACGAACTGGACGAAGTGGATGGGGCGTATGTTAAACCAGGCTGTCTACCTCCCGTTTATTTTGGCGATGATGGTATGGAAGAAGCTCCCAGCGACGCAGAAACACCGCCTATCGCCCAAAACCTCACGAACACCCAAGGCTATTTGAATGCCGCACCACAAGGTGTAGATGCACGCTACGCCTGGACCCTACCTGGCGGCCGTGGTAGTGGTGTTCGTATAATAGATATTGAAGGCGGGTGGAATTTTAGCCATGAAGACCTGCGTGTGAATGTGGGTGGCCTCGTTGGTGGAATCAATAAAACAAACGACTTACGTTGGTATAATCACGGTACGGCAGTATTTGGAGAAATGACCGGAGACCGAAATAGCTTTGGCGTAACCGGAATCTGCCCAAGCGCCAATGTCAGGGCCTACTCTATTTTTAATGGAGGTAGTGGAAATGCTATTAGAAAAGCCGCTGATAATCTTAGAGCAGGAGATCTTATGCTAATTGAATTGCATAGAGGAGGACCTAACTACCCAGGTGGTAATACCCAAATGGGCTTTATAGCCATTGAATGGTGGCCGGATGACTTGGCGGCATTACAATATGCTACTAATAAAGGTATCATTGTAATAGAAGCGGCTGGAAACGGGTCTCAAAACCTTGATGCCGCAATCTATAATACGAGACCAAATGGATTCCCTTCTAGTTGGCGCAATCCTTTCCGTAGGACTGCCGGTCACGATAGTGGATGTATCATTGTGGGTGCAGGTGCGCCACCTCCTGGGACGAATGGAGGTAACTGGGGCGCTGACCGTAGCCGCTTGGGCTTTAGTAATTACGGTTCTTGTGTAGACACCCAAGGTTGGGGCCAAGGCGTTACTACATGCGGATACGGTAGAATAACCGGAACAAACCCCAATAACAAGAATGAATGGTATACCACCCGGTTTAATGGCACCAGTAGTGCTTCACCTATCGTTACGGGCGCTGTAGCCTGTTTACAAGGAATTCAAAAAGCAGCAGGAAGGGCTATGCTTACACCTCGTAGAGCTCGCCAATTGTTAAGGGCAACAGGCTCTCCGCAACAACCAGGAGCTAATCCGGTATCTCAACGCATTGGTAGACGTCCGGACCTTAGGGCATTGGTTAGAGCTACCGCATCCCGTAGACCTTGGTGTGGAGTTCAGTTCAATGGTAGTGTACCACGTAATGCCACCCGCAGATGGTTCACCCATAGTTGGCCCGATCATTACCACGTAATCTGGACCGTAGTTCCAACGGCCCCGGCAATAGATGGTTCTGCACAGATAGAGTTTAAAGTAAAAACTACGAGACAAGCTTTTGGTCTGATCAAATATTACATAGAGATCAAAAATCTTAAGAATTATACGGTGAACGTACAAGCACGCTACTGTGTAGTCGCATCATAAAAACAAACAATATTAATCCGGAAAGGTCAAAAAATTAGCCTTTCCCTAAAATCTAAAAATTATGAGAGTAGGTGTTCAATTTACTGGCAGTGTACCTAGAAATAGTACACGTAAATGGTTTACCCATAGCTGGCCTGAAGCATGGCATGTAGTATGGAATTGTGTTCCGCAAAGTCCGATTAGGGATGGAGGCGCACAACTGGAATGGAAGATTCAAGTCTGTAGACAGAGTAGTACTAAAATCAAGTACTACATTGAGGCCAAAAACCTTACGAGCTCAACCCTTCAGTTTGAAGCGCGATACGCTATAATGAACCGATAAATTTATTTCGTAACACTAAAAATATATGAATTATGAACATAAATATTAATATCAACGATACGTCTGATGCTACCAACAATAATGCTGCAGACACTCAGGAAACTACAAGTGCCGTAAGCGATGCAGGGCTTCCACCCTCTGATGTAGCCGTTACATCCGCAGATGACCAGGATTTAGGTGATACGGACGCTACTGCTTCAATGGAAGATGGGCATGTAGATATTGGTGGTCCACCAGAATGGCTCCTTCAAGCCATGTCCGAATCAACTTCAGAAGAAGACGATGCAACTGCCTCTACCGATGAAGAGATGGACGATGGCGGAAGTGGTCCCGAGCTGGACTAATTTCCAATTTAGAATTCTTGACCCGTGCGATAAAAATCGTGCGGGTTTTTTATGTTTCAGAGAAACTTGACAACCATCAAAAACAGCTACACTACCTATCTAAAAAAACTTACCAAAAATTCAATTAAATACTGTATATCAATCGTTTACATTGTTTAATATGTGTCATTCACACAAAATTCAATACAATCTACACAATGGGCCACAAGCTAGCCTTCAAAATATTTAATTTAAACTATTACTTACTATATAGTAAGCATATTATCACCATAAAGGTTCCCTAAAAAAGAAGAAACTGACTATAAACTATTATTAAATACATGTTTAATTGGTTTATCTCAGATTACGTAGTGGTCTCCATTACGAAAACTCCATTTTCTAACTTTTGCCCATGAACCTATGTCTACCGCCACCACATTAGGAAATACAATTCTCAGGCCCTTTACAGCAAACAAACGGCTCTTTACTTTACTTACGGTGGCCTTTATCATTATTGGATTATTTTTTGCCATTTACTACTCTCACATCAAAAATAACGAACATCATTATCGTGAGTCCAAATTACACAGTCTAGACGCCAACTTTGATATCATTACCAAACAACTTAATAATGATTTTCAGAAATATTATTCCACGGAGTACAATACTATTTCTACGAGTAAAGAGGTAACTACCGCACTTAGATCAAAACATAAAGAATTAACAGACCAACAGTGGAATGAATTATTGAACGCTGCTAACGAAATGACTCTGAGAAACAGGCCCACCATAAAAGGTGCAGTAAAAAACAAAGAGAAAAAAGAAGACAATCCTTTAATAGAGCAAAGAGATTCTATCACCAAGAATAAAATCAGGCCCAAAGTCTGGAGTTCCCTCAAACAAAAAATAAGTAAAAACACACCCTTTGACCAAGAGTTTGATGAATACATTGTCATCTTTAAAAAAGCCCTAGAACCAAATCAAAAAAACCAAACAGACTCCGTCATAGAGCTGAGTTCCCTAAAGGGACGTATTATACTTCCGGACAGTCTTAATAAGCTTAATCCCTTTAATATTGGGATGTCCATAGGTATTCCCAAGAACGATGAAGTTTATCAGCTTTTTGGAAAAAAATATGTTTATGAGACCCGTTTAGACTCCAACGTACATTATGATATTGAAATATATGGACTAGTTGAAACGGAACGTTACAATGAGGCGGTTAGAAAACTAGACCCTTGGATAATTGCCCTGTTAACCACCTTCTTGCTGCTTGGCCTTTTTGGAATGCCCTATTTCAAAATGCTGTTTATTGCCGAAGATGAGCGCCTATCCAGTAATGACGTTATACTATCTGGCATATCCGTAATTATTGGTGCGCCAATATTAGTAATTGTGTTCTTCTCTCTCATGAACCACTATTATGACTACTACTACAAATTTCCAGACAGACTTGACGATTTAAGTAAAAAAATCACGACCCGTTTTGAAGTTGAAAACGCAGCTAATGTAACCACGCTTTATAATATGTCGCTCGCCAATGAAGAGAGAGCCAGAGAAAATAGCGACAGTCTAACTATTCGTATTTCAGAAACGAATGAAAGGTACCGTGAAAATCACAAATTTATATCCAAAATAGATACTGCAACTGGTGCCGTAAAATATCACATAAGATTAATTGACAAAAACAATATAGAGAACACCAAAAACCTTGGAAGTAGACCTTATTACACAGATTACGTAAATGCTAAAAATCTTTGGTACATAGATACGCTCGCCCATAAAATCAAATATATTATGAGGCCCGTGGTCTCTATTGAAGACCAAAGCGAAGAGGCCATTTATTTATTAAAAAACAAACAAGATTCCATCTCAGGCTATAGAGTGGGTGCTGCGCAACTAAAGTCTTTGCATGAGGCCATCTTACCTTTTGGCTTTCAGTTTGCCGTAGTGGACGATGATGGAGAGGTCTGGTTTCATTCTAAAAAAGGCAGAGCTACCTTAGAAAATTTTCTTTATGTAAGCAGATATAACAGCAAACTAAAGGCTGCCATGCTAGCAAGAATAAAAGCCAAGGGCATGGTCAACTATAGAGATGAAGGGCAACTGTACAGCATAAATCCTATATCCAATACAAACCTAAGTGTAATTGCGCTTTATGATATAGGACTGCTTCGTACCAAAATATCAGAAGTGTTGACCCTTTCTTGCATTGGTATTGTATTGGCGCTGATTTTAATATTGATTATCACCATACTTTCCCTCATCATCAGAAATCCTAAATTGGGACTTTATAAATATGACCGTTTTTTATTCGAGTTTTTAACTCCCAAAAAGTCGCTAAAAACTTCCTACATTCTTCTTTCAATCGTACTTATTGGGCTTGCTTCAGTGGCTTTTCTAATCAGTTTTTACATATCACCCATCATCGCCTATATTCTGTGCCTTCTTCTAGCCATATATGCTTATCTCATCATATTTTACACTTTGCATCCGTATAGAAGCAATGGCGATTTTAAATTTAAGGTACGCGACTTTATTTTACTAATGGCCATAATTTTCCTCAACATCCTCACTTGTAAGGTAAATGACAATCAAATGAATTTTGTACTTCCTTCCCTTCTAGTACAAATCCTGTTCTTGCTTTTTATCTACATGAACAAATCATCCAAAAACATAAAATTCGTTACCAGTCTTCACGGTCGGGTCCACTCCTTAACCCAGAATATTGTAGATCCCATTAGAAAGCGGAACAGTAGTATACGCATAGGATACAGGTATTGGTATGCCCTATTTTTATTCTGTTGGTTGCTATTATCCACAATCTTTCCGGCATATGTAATTTTTAAAAACGCCAAGCTTTTGAACGATGAGATATGGTCCAAAACCAATAAAATTGATATGGCAAGACGGTTTATAGATAAGGAAAAATCGCTCGAAGCCAGTTTTCCTGCCTTTAAAAACCAAAAAGAACAATTTGATAAACTCCATAAGGAACACTTAAACCTTGGTCAATACCACGAGACATTTACCCTAGAGGAAACAACAGATAGCCAAACGCCTTTTGAAAATCAGAAAGTTCCATTTTTAGAGGATTTTCTATGGCAGATACGGCCAACATATGACGCACGCATCAATGAATTTCAAGGTATGGCTTATGAGTATGCCCATGACCTATCATGGGCTAGTGAAAAAAACCCCAACACCTTCTATTTAAATTATTTAGACAACAATAAAGCCATTTGTGTAACGGAAACCAATGTACAAAACTCAGTAGCTACTCTACCCCCTCAGTTCATTCTCTTAGTAATAATAGGTCTAATTATCATTTTGGCCATTCTATTTTCTTTGATCCTATTTTTTTCCGATCGTTTCTTTGCTTTCCGCTTTCGTCATTTAGAACCCAACGATTTTGATACGAATCAAAAAGAAGGGTATATCGAAAAATTTGGACAAATTCTCCACGATGAAAAGTCCAACTCGGGCTTGCTTCTTATCGGACCTCCATTTTGTGGAAAACAAACCTTTGCCAAAGAAATTCTAACGGATGCCGGTTACCTGAAAATAGCAACACTTTCTATGTTACAGCTCGAAAATATGCCGATGGGCTCTGATATAGGGGAAAACCTGGGCGTCCTTTCCAGTAGCTATCAAAAAGAACAAAATGATTTTCATCATGAGGATTATGAAGCATTCGTGATAGAACATTTGGAACACAATATAAAATCGTTCGTTGCCAATCATACCAAACTCAGGGTTATATTATTTTTAATTTCTCAACGTAAACGTATTATTCTCGTGTCCGAGGTATACCCTAGTCAGATTTTTTCTATGTATGAATCTGCTCAAGGAGAGGCCGAACATTCTTTGGGAAAATTACAAGACGATTTTAATTCATGGCGAAATATTCTAAGTGCATTCCCTCAGATTTTGATAGGAATCACCAAAAACACCGAAAAAGTATCCAAAAAATTGAGTTTTGGACTTAAAAGTGACCAAAGTCCATCAGCAGACGATATTTCTGTATTAACCGATGAATTGGGGTACAGTAAGTTTCTGCCCACTCTGGCTCCCGTTATTTTAGTAAAATCCCTTTATGATACTCCGCATGCCATAAATCAACCGCATCGCTTAGACCGGCAACGTATGGTCATGCACACCCAAAACCTTGCTCATGGGTATTATAATGATATTTGGAACACACTACCCACGCGGGAACGCTATCTCTTGTACGATTTGGCGAAAGATGGTTTTATGAACATCAAGAATAGGAACTCGCTTTTCTCACTAATGAAGAAAGGTCTGGTAGTATGGCACGACCGCCCCAAGATTTTCAATTACAGTTTTAAGAATTTTATAATGACATCGGTTTCCTTAAACGAAGCACTACGTCTGGAAAACAAGAACCGGGGCAAAGGAACTTGGGCCAACACCCGTATTCTAATTTATCTGGTAATTATAACCGTCATCGTCTTTATCGGATTGGGAAAACCAGAATTGCTAAAAGATTTTGAAGCGCTTGTAGGAACTTTAGGAGGCTTAGGAGTACTCATACCCTTAATAAGTAAACTACTGGCATCCGGAGGTCAGAAAATGTAGCCTACTGATTTCTGTTGAAAGCAATAATGACACTAAATTTTGAAATAATTTATACATAACTAAATACACATATCATGGGAAAGAAAACAAATTCAAAAGAGCTATTTGCTCAAAAAAGCAAAAAAGAATTAATGGAAAACGGGCAATCTGGCGTACACAAATACGGGGATAACTTTATTTGTGCCACGGACCGCTCGGGACACTCCACGCCCGGAGACCGGTCTCCGCTGGAAATTTTAGTGGATGCCAGTGAAGGGTTCATTCCCCTTTGGGCACAACACCAAGTGCTAAGGTGGACTTTTGACGAAACCGCCCTGTATTATTATCAAAACCCTGAAGGCATAAAAACCTATGTTCGAGAATTATTGGGCGAGGCTTTATTGGGCTGGGGCGAAGCGGTTCCGGTACGTTTTAATGAGAATGCTGATAATTCCGACTTTCAGATACATGTTTCCCCATCTGATAATTGCAACGCGCACGGATGCGTTCTAGCAAGTGCATTTTTTCCAGATAGTGGACGACACCAATTGGTGATTTACCCAAAAATGTTCGAACAGAGCAAACAAGAACAACTAGAAACCATGATGCACGAATTGGGTCATATTTTCGGACTTCGCCATTTCTTTGCCAAAATTAGCGAGCAAGCTTGGCCATCGGAAATATTTGGGGAACACAAACCTTTTTCCATCATGAATTACGGTGCAAAAAGCATGATGACCGAAGAAGATATCAGAGATTTAAAAAAGCTCTATAAGATGGTCTGGAACAAATGTATTGTAGATATTAATGGTACGCCCATACACTTGGTCATGCCTTTTCATACCATTAACAACGCTGTTGTGGTATAACAATTTTTAACTTCATACTAAAAGAACCCCTCATGAAAAAAGCAATTATATATGTATGGTTCATGTGCCTCTTTTGTTGTTCAATTGAGGCACAGGAAACCATAACGTTCAAAGCCGATTTAACGAAAAAAGAATTAGTTCATGTAAACACAGACGACCTGAAAGCGAATCAGTATTATGATTTGAAAATCTTGGGTGTCAACACGGCCTTTATTGATATTGTGGTTGAAACTACCGATTACAGTCTAACCTCCAGCACGCCGGGTATTCTAAAGTCGCTTTTACTTAAAATTCCAGATTCAGGTATTTTGGGTTTCATGTCTCAAGAAAGCGCTGGCCCACAGTATAACCTTGTTTACAACCAGGCTCTAGAGCACGTAAAAAAATTGGATTCACTCACCGAGCGTGCCAATTCACTTTACGAAGTCTCCAATGACCATGCGGAATTTAGAACACTGGATATGGTGCGAGGCATTCAAAAGAAAGCTCAACTTCATTTACGCGAACTCAACCAAAATTTTAATGCAACTCCTAAGTTGCTACAACCAAAAGAAGTGGATTATGATTTATTGAGAAACAGTGTGGCCCAATCGTATCAATACATCCAAAGTGCTAAACACTATTATAAAACGCTTATTGAGAATTCTGACCTGAGTATAGATTCTGGTGTAGCCAATGATTTGATTATATATGCTTCCTATTTGGAAGTTCTGAGTGAAGCTATAGATTTAGAAACCAGCTTAAGATATTTTGATTTTCTTGTGGGTTCTACGGAGATGAAAAACTACGAGCAATTTCCTGAACTGCTAAAGGCGTCCAAAGATGTTATGGAAGCAAAAATAACGCTCATCAATACATTTACGAACGACACGATTTTATCTAAAAAAATCGACTTTTTTACAAAGAAAGGTAGTTTTAAGTTCGATTTTTCAACAGGATTCTTTTATAACAACATCCGCGAAAAGGCATACTACTTAGAAGACAATGGGGACGAAAGAAACCAGATACTAGAAGAAAATGGAAATAATTTTGATATTGCCATTGGCGCCTTAGCACATTTTAGCTATCGATTTAAAGCTGGTATACGAGGTGGATTGAACGCCGGCGCAGCGGTATCTCCTTTAGACGGAATTACCCGATATCTTTTCGGGGCTGGCGTGTTGATCGGTAGAGAGCAGCTCATAGGCATAAATGTGGGGGCTTCGTTAGCTAGAATAGATGTACTCTCAAATAGTGTGGAAAGCGAGAATGGAAATTTGTACGTTCCCGCAGAATTTACCTCAGCTCCCACTTACAAAAAATCAGAATGGGGCATCTATTTTGGACTGACCTACAATCTTACCAGAGAGCGAAAAAAATAAAAGCTACTTGTTCAGTTCCGGATATAGTTGCTTTGCTTTTTCTGCAATGCCCTGCAATTCACTCGAAGACATTTTCATTTCCAAACCTCTATTATCCGCTGACTTCTTTTGACCATTTTCGGCTTGCATAATCATTGCACCAAGAACGAGTCCCTTATTGTGCTCCGCTACTTTCTCGTCTTTGATTTTTTCTTTTTGTTCCTCTACTGCTTTCTTTTCGGTTTCCGCTTTTTCCGCTCGCTGTCTGTTCACTTCTTTTCCGAATAGAAATCCTACCGCTGCAAAAACAATGGCCTCTACCCCAGAAAACAGATAAATTAACCGACTCCAACTGGGGTCGCCGCTATCTACTTTTCCTATTAGAAAATAAATAAAGAAGCCATATGCAATTAGTAATGAAATGGCTATCACGTACTGCAAAGATGATATATGTTTTTTCATGGTGGAATCCGGTTTTTCGACAGGGTCATTATTAATAACTATTACAATTCCTTAGCTTTCAATATCAACCTTTTTCTCAATTTTTTCTGAGGCTAAAAACCCTCTACTCTTTAAAAAATCATGCCCGTTGTTATATAAGATACCCGAAACAACTTCTTTTAAATAATCATTTTTTTGAATAAAAGAAAATAGGTCCTTAGTTCCTCCATTTACTTTTTGATATTTCTTAGCTGCTACAGGTAACCATTTCATTAAACAAGCTTGCAAATCCCCAAAATATCTACTGTCACTACAAAATTTAACAGGTTCAATAAACCCATCAAAATTACTGCCAATACAAATAAATTTCTGCGGTTTTTTCTTTAGTTGATTTTGTTTTGTCTTCAAACCTATAACAGCCATGATGTGTATAATGTTAAAACAAAGACTTAGTGGGTGTACGTCCCTCCTATTGGGCTGAAACCATGATTCCTCTGTTCTTATTTCTTCCATGCTAGCATATTCCAATTTTCTAATACTCGTATATGGAAAATAGTACGAAAAGTCAGAGGTAGTTAAAAACTCGCAAGCTGATTCGTTGTTCGTAGAATTTGAATTATGACCTAATATATCTACATCTAAACTTACACCGATTAACCCGTCGCTTTTTGCGATTTCCACAATATCCTCATCCATTAAATTTATGGTACAGGAATTGAAAGTAAATTTCTTTTTAATGTCATTACCCCAATAACCAGCAACTTTAGGCTTATTATGTACTTTGACTGTTTTTATACCTTGATCTACATGGTTTACACATTTTTCAACCTCTAGGTTGTCCTTCCAACCATTAAGAGAATATCCTGTTACCCCAACATTAGAAGCGATTAATGGTATATGACTACAATCCTTTACTCTACGTAACGCATACAAATCCTCGCGAGACTTTAAGCTTAAATTTTTAACATCGATCAATACGCCAGTATCCTTTTTCTTTTCTATGGAATCCTCCAATCCATATGCCGTTAAAACAACGTCCTTTCCCACCTCGCTTAAACCATGTCCAAATGGATAAAATGAAGGATGTTTAAGTCCTTTTGCTCCAAAAGCGTGCGTACCCAAATGTTGTTCTGGAATGTATGTTAAATGGGTTAAACTGAGATATAAGAGATCTATCTTGGCTCCTTTGAGCGACTCATAAAGTCTTTTCAAGACCTTGGAAGGGTTGTGTTTGTCCTTAGAAATACCGTCAATTGAATTGAAATATGGATTGTTTTGAAACTCTTTAAAATCATCATAATCTAAAGTGTTCCCTATTTTTTTCATACAAAGGTTATGCCCTCCTTCAATTGCTAAAATAAGATTGGGCCGGGCATCTAACTCTTCTTCATTTTTTGAAAACCGACTTATTAAATTTAATTTACTCTCTTTAGTACTCTTCTGATCTTTATCTAGTTTACGGAGCTCCATATACCGCATTACCTCTTTCAAGAATAATTTAAGGTATGATACCTCTCCCTCTCTCACAGCATTAAAATAAGTATTGTCAATAGGCTTTTTCAATTGGGTTTTTAAAACATCTGCGATAAAACCTTTACTGGATGCAACTCCAAATTCTAATGCACCAACAGCAGCAATGCCTAGTTTTACCTTACCTTCCTCCAAATAATCTACACAACACTGGCTTTCAAACCTACGCAGCACAGATTCATCCGTGTAGTCTCTAAAATCTTTTGACATGGTTATAGGCTTTTCCATATCATCCTTAGCTTTATTAGAAGGGTCATCCTTATTTGAGGCTAAATGCATTTTGGCCAACGGATGAAAATGAAGGTCGAAGTAGTTATCCATGATATGTTTTTTTAATTGAAACTTTCAAAATATACTTTCAGTAATCTTTCGGTCTGATCTTCATCAAATTGATCATAGCTCTCAAAAACCTTGTTTACGGGTCTTCCGGTCATTGCCGCAACACTAATTCGTGCTCTTTCGGTTAACGATTCCTGAAGTGTGGTACTCTCAAAACCTGGCGTGAGTTTCTTTCTTGCCGTATTCCATAGAAAATGGACCGTTTCACGAACACCCAAATCCCACTGGGCTGGTTTTTCCTTTCCTTTATAAGCATGTTGCAGACCATCCAATAACTGCTTAATTTCCGCGGCTTTCACCGGCATTTTTTGTTTGAGTAGCTTTTCTATGTCCAAAATACCGGCACCAAATCTTTTTTCGTCCCATTGGCTGCCATTTGCATTAGGATCTTTTTCTGCAGTAGCCTTTAAATGTGTTCTAAACAACTCAACAATTTGCCAAGGTTCTTTTACATGTTCTTTAAGAAATTGGGAGTGTTTGGCCTTCCATAATGCAGCAGCCGAAGCCACGTGGGGAGTAGCATAACTCGTTCCCGAACCAAAGACCATAATATCTTCTTGTCTTTTACTTTTAAAGGGCACGTATACATCTTCTCCTGGCGCAGAAATATCTACTGCCGGACCATAGGAGGTATACCTCCAAGGTTCGTTATTGGGATTAGAGGCGGCCACGGCAATGGTGCCCGGGTATACCGCTGGCGCAATTACGGACTCTACTTTATTGCCCGCTGCACAGACCCAAATAATTCCGCGTTCGTAGGCAGTTTTGGCAATACTATAAATCATGGGGCGCGGATAACTGCCCATGCACATAAAAACAATATCGGCCTCCGAATTTATTGCTTGAGAAACGGCATTGAATAAATTACGTCCCCTACCGATCAAAATAACGGATTTGGAAATTCGGTAAGGTATCACCTTAACCAAAGACTCCCCATCTTTACTCACTGCCACTCCTTGATTGCCATCATTTTCAATCCTTCCATTTGCCTTATTCCCTACAACTATACTTGCCGTGCGCGTACCATGTCCTGGTTGGCGCAGTATGCCCATACTCATTTCATCACGAGCATCTTCCCCATCTATAAAGTCTTCATCATGTAGGAGGTTATACCCTCCCAAAACCTTGTTATGATCCGTATATCCGGTATCCAATTGCACAAGCTTTATATTCTGACCATTTTGTGCAATTTTATTAAGATTGACCTTTGATAATTTTACGGCATCTCTATTCCACTGTCTATATTCTTCGCTTTTTCCTTCTTGTATAAAGTCTTTGACCAAGTGTGCATTGGCCCATTTTATTTTAAAATCTCCTTCACTTTTATCCCAGTCTGCGGTACCGTCATCCAAAGATTCCAAACTCTCATTTCCCGACCATCGCCCGTAATGCCCTGGTTTAATATCCGTTGACATTTCTAGATCGGGAGTACAGGTTTCAATCTGTGGAAGCCCCTCTAGATCGGCCGCAACTTCCCACGGACTTTTATCTGATTCTACATGGATGTAAAAAAAGTTGCGATGCGCTTTTTCCGTAGACATGGGGTACAAGGGCTCGCTAAGTACAAGACCGGGCACCAAACTAGTTGCGTTCTCTTTCCAATCCTGCTGCATTTCCTTCACCTCAGAAAGTTGAATTTCAAAATACTGCGTGCTAGAGGCGGTGCTTTCTGAACGGTTCATAACATACTTTTTTGATGGCGTAGTTTTATTTTCGGACGCTATAGTCGCTACATTTTTATCCATATGTAACACACTTACTAAAGTCGCTTTATGCTTTTCCATAGCTTTTTCAACCGGTATTTTTTCAATCATATTCAGAATACTACTGACCCGTATACCTTCGTTTCCCATCCAATCGATCATATTATCAGGGTCGCCGGGTTGCACTACGGACCCATCTTTTCTTAACCATTGTCCATGTCTATTTTTTCTAGGTACCGCACTATGATGTAGGGCTACTACTTCACCCGTACCAAGGCCCAAAACCATACTGCCCGATGAACCTGGAAGCGTATCCGATTCATAAATGAGAAAGTCATCTTTTAGCACTAACATACGAATGTCTTTCATTACGATTTTTTTGTAATCGCCTTTTGGATGTTGCACAATGGCACAATTTTCACCATCTATGATTTTACCCAATTTTTTATCTAACCTAGCAACCGGAAAATTATTTAAAGGTGTTCCCTCATTGGAAACTTTTTCTACTGCTACAATCGTAAAATCAAGTCCACTATAAGGGTCGCCAGCATCCTTTTTATAATGAGAGGTAACAAAAAATTCTTCCGGAAGGAGGTTAAAACTTTCAGATTTATTAGGGTTTCCCTTTTGGTCTAGTTCGTAGTTAAATTGAATAGTAGAATTTGCCGCCACCTCTGCAGTGCCCAATACGTGATTGTTGGTAAGCATCAAGTTAGGGGCAATTAAAAAACCTGTACCGTAACCTGTGTTTCCCAACCTAGAATTGGTAGTTATTCTACCCACCGCTCTAGACAGCTCTACTATACGTTGAATGATACGGATATCCTGAAAATTGGCTTCTCCGTTAATGCGCTCCAAGGCTTGAAGTTCTGCAGTACCTTCTCGGTTGATCCTGTTGTTCAATCGCTCCGTATCCGTTTGGATTTCAGATAACTCCAATTTTCCTTGACGAACATGGGTAATGTCCGTTTTTATTCGGTCTATATCACCCAAGACACTTGAATAATTAGAATATGCATTCTCGGCCAACTCCCTTAATTTATCATCCATGATGTACAGCGTTACAAATGATTATTTTTAATTTTCAATCAACTCTAAATCTTCCGCATAATGCTCCAATACTTCTTTATTCAATTGGTTGGGCGCTCCAACAGCCATAGATTCAAATTCGGAATAATCCAATTCAAAATCTTGATATGCAGAATAAAGCCCGTTTAACATGGCTATGAACTCGGGTTGCGGAAAGCAGTCCGTTTTATCTGCTCTTACATTACAATGCGTCCACACTCCCGGTGCTCCGCTCTTGGCTTCTTCGTTACTATTGAACCAAGAACTATCATATTTAAATTTTTTTAGGGGTACATCAAAAATCGAAGCTAGGGTGAGTATCAATCGCTCACATTCCTTGATTTGCTTATCGGTGTATTTTTGAAAATATTGATGCCCTCTCCAAGGCGTATTCAATTGACAAACCTCTGACTCGGGTACCTCAATTGTTTTTGAGTTAGCCTGAAAGTAGAATTTCCCCTCACGACTTTTCTGGAGCGGACCCAGTGAACAAATTTCTATACCAATAGATTTCTTGTTCAATAATGTATTGTTCTTCAATCTCGTTCCCAAATGGTGGGCCCAGAACATTTCATTAAAAGCCCTGTAGGTTACCCCGTCAAACATATCATCGCCCTCCAGTGATTTTCTACCAATGACAAAAGATGTTCCAACCCTATTTAGCGTTCCCGGTTTATTATCATTTTCCCACCAACCAATGGTATAATCAGGTCTATGGAGGCCTGCGGTATGGTGCAAATAAATGGTATCTTTTTCGGTGTAGTCATTCATAAATTCATCGTCCTCAAGAATAAAATTAGTGGCACCCCAACTAAATTTATAACCTGCCATCATTAGTTTTTCCCATGTGTTTTTACCCACAATGCCATCTACATCAAGAAAATTAGCCCTTTGAAACTGAACCACCTTTTCATGCGTTCTTTCGTCAAAGTTTGGTGAAATTTCCACCGGATATCCAGACCTACTCAATAGGTTTTTTAAGAATGAAACGGAGCTATCAAAACTGCCTTTGCGCAATGTTTTCATTTTTTAAATTTTGGAGTTAGAAGCATGTTTTCTGAATGACTCTACCAATTGGCAACGCCATCTATAAATTCTTGATACAGGTCTGAGGATTTATTGGGGCAACCACCGTAATTGTGAATACCCACTCCAATACATCTATTTCTCAACAGTGGGCTCCCACTTTGGCCCCCAAACGTATCTGCTTGATAAAGAAACCTACCATTTTCCTTTATGAGATTATCGGACATTTTATATTGAAATAGGCCATTGTCTCGATCTGCCGGATACCCACAGATTTCAGCAATGTTTGGATCTTCCATTGCTGGAGTTATAAAACTATTATGATTAACGACTTTACTTAATTTAATAGCACCCATGTCATATCTTGGTGAAGCATTATCAATCCACCCTTTAGTGGCCATAAGTTCAATTGCCTCATATCTGCCATAAGGTTCGGACAAACCGCACTTTCCGGGTATAACAATAATAGAAGATTTCCATCCTCCACTACTCTTATTATAAACACAATGCCCGGCCGTATACAGAATGTTTCCTGCCACTAGCCACCCAGAACCCACATAATTGAGTCCGTTTTTAGCCTTCATATACAACTTACAAATAGCCATATAGGGCATTTGTTGCGTTGCCAATACCTTCTGGCGCTGATCAATTCCACAAACAGTTTCGTTCGTTAAATCTTCATTCCGCTCAATCCATGATTCGCTGATTATTTCTTTCTCGTTTATTTCCTGATTTTCGTCAACTAGTTTATGAAAAACAAGCTCCTTTTCTATTTCGGTTGTGATTACATCTCCCATGTTTATAAATAGTATTAATAAAAGTTTAATATGCTATGCTCACAGATAGGAGCATCAAAAAACATTTTATAGTGCTTACTGGGGGAATTCTCCGTGATACCGAATCAGCAATCCGGAATAAATGGATACATCTTACTAAAACAGTTATGTTATGATTGACTTTTTTAAGAGAGATAGTTAAACCTCTAGTCACTAATAGTGTAAGCCAATGGTAATTCTTGATTTTAAATGGAGTGAGACACAAATAATAGTCTCACTTTAACCAAGCCACATTACTTATATAAATCTAACAATCAACTGTTTATATGGGGTTTGAAAATGTATATATGGTATGAATTTACGTACAAATGACAAATTTCACTTAAACTATTCACGGTTCTCTGAGTATAAAGGCGACCCCTAGCTAAATTTATATCCCAAAAACCTACATTCTAAATCAGGCTACAAACCTCCTTTTACTGTAGTTAAAGAAAAAGCAGTACTTTAGAAAGACCATAACATTTATGCCGTTGGGATAAAACTCGCGTTCAAAAAGCAAATATGAAACAAGCAATTCATTCCAAAATACTGCTTCTTGTTTTCTTTCTACTAACCTGTGGTTCCTATGCTCAGCAGCAAAAAGATAGTCAGGAAAGCATAGTATCACAGAACCAAAATGAAGTTTTGTTTACCGCTGTTCTTACCAAGCATTTAAACGCTGTTACCACTAAAAACTTAGAGGCCTTAAAAGCTACATTGTCTCCCAATGGAGCTATGGAACTGATTCAACCTAGTTCAGAAATTGTGTATTCTGTTGATGGATTTATAAAGTTTCACGAAGATTGGTTTAAGATGCCTAACTGGACGGTAAGCACGAAAATACTGAGTACCGATATTGGTGATACTATTGGTGTAGCTACAACGGAATTTATGTACAAAGAGCCTGAAAGAAATGGCAAACCCTATTTTAATAGATTGATTGTAAGCTATACTTTGGAGAAAACAAACGGCAATTGGTATGTGATCAAAGACCATGCTAGTTCCGTTGAAAAAACGGAAAATTAAATAGCTTACGGACGTATTTCAAAAGCATCCCTATTACCCAGAAAAATGGGAATTGAGCCAAATAAATTCACGAGTAAAAGAATAGAAGTCCCTGAAACTTTTCAGGATATTTTTACGCATTTCTATAGAGCTGAAAACCGTTCAGAAAACCCCATTACCAAAACACTTGTTCCCAGCTTTCAAATTATCATGGTTTATAGTTTTGGTGCGCCTATTCAATTTAAAACGGAGCATGATACTCAAATGACAATTGAAAAATGCCTTGTTCTTGGCCCCATAAAAAAAGCTTTTGATTATACCTTACCTGCTGGTTCGGATATGCTGGTCGCCAATTTTAAAGACGATGCCTTTTATAGGTTTTTTGGTAAAGTGATTTTATCCGATTACCTACCTACAAATCCAGATTCGCTTTTAACCGAGAATTGCTTTACTAATCTCTGGCAGCTTATTAAAAACGTAACCCCAAAAGAGCGTGTAAACCTGATTCTAGATTTCTGCAAACCCTACTTAAAAGAAAGTGAAACAGCTTTTCAAAAATTAGCTGATTATACGGACGACTATACAGTCTTTAATCCCATTAAAATTATAGCTCAGGAAACCGAACAGAGCGAAAGAACTATTCAGCTCAACCATAAAAAATACTTTGGTTATACCGCCAAAGAAAAGAGCCGGTACGAGAAATTTATAAAAGCAATCGGGCTGCTACAAAACCAATCCTCCAAAGTAAATTGGTTCGCTATTATTGAGGCTTGCGGTTATTATGACCAAAGTCAATTGATACACGATTTCAAATACTTCACGGGGCACACGCCTACTCAATACCTCAAATTCTCACAGGATATTTGCCAAACGGAATAGCGTTTCGTTTTCTTACAATTACAGCCCAAAGGACAGAGCTACATTTGCTTCATCAATCTAAAACCCATAGAAAATGAAGCATCTTATTATCTACGCGCATCCCAATGCAGCCAGTCTAAACTTCAATTTAAAACAGACGGTTATAGAAACCCTAAAACAGCAAAATCACGAAGTGGTCATTAGAAATCTGTACGACCTCAACTTTAACCCTATCCTTTCTTTGGAAGACATGTCTGGGCAGCGCATGGGTGAGGTTTCTAAAGATGTCAAAAGAGAACAAGAATACATTTCTTGGGCGGAGCACATCACTTTTATCTACCCTATTTGGTGGACCGGAATGCCCGCCATAATGAAAGGATATATAGATCGTGTTTTTAGTTATGGTTTTGCTTACCGCTATGATGCTGGTATTCAAAAAGGACTCCTCAAAGGAAAGCAAACCACTATAATCAATACCCATGGAAAATCGCAAGCGGAATACGAAAGCATTGGCATGGACAAGGCCCTTTCCCTAACATCGGACACAGGTGTTTTTGAGTATTGTGGACTGGAAATCGAACAACATTTCTTTTTTGACCAAGCGGATAGACCATCGCCTGAACGCATACAAGAATGGACGGAAATGCTCATAGCTGCATATCAAATATAGCCTTGACATTAAAGGAGTTCAAAATTGGTATATTTATACTTCCAGTTTTAGCTTTATAGAAGTTACAACCGGAGACCACAACCCATACCTATACCAACATGAAACTACCAATTACCCTAGTACTCCTTATTCTTGGGCTTTTTTCTGGCACTGCCCAAAACGAAGCGAATGTCTATTTTACCACCGGATTCAAAATTGGAGAAGTAACGGATTCTTCCGCTATTATTCTGACTAGACTTTGCAAAACCGCCCAGCCTGTGGCGGTGTATCACAAGCAAGAAGATAAGGTGTTCCGACCTCCCATCGATTTTGATAATAACATGCCTATTTCTGAGATGGAAGGTGCAGTTGACGGTTCCTCGGGACAAGTGAAAATCAACCTGAAATCCAAAGACACGCTGATCAGTACGGAGTGGGAATATGTTTCCGGATACAGAGATTTTACACTGAAACAAAAATTTGAAGGCTTACACCCCAACACCCATTACGACATACAGATACAAGGAAGAAAAAGTGCAGACGCCCCAGTAGCGGAAATAAAAGGGTCATTTTCCACGGCACCGTCTGCAGACCAAGTGGTACCGGTATTTTTCACCTCTTCTACTTGTCAGTTTTATTGGTCTCATGATGATGCGGTCCGTGGTTTTAAAATCTATGACAGCATGCTTAAAATGAATCCGCTGTTCCATTGCCAAACGGGAGATTACGTGTATTATGACAAACCCGGCCCTATGGCCTACACCGTAGAATTGGCAAGGCACAAATGGCACGCCATGAATTCTTGGCCTGCCCTATTGGACTTTTATAAAAACACGCCAGCTTACTTACAAAAGGACGATCACGATTTATTGAAAGACGACGCGACTTCATATTCCCCACCTTTTGGCGAATTAAGCTACGAGGACGGTCTTGATATTTGGCGCGAACAAGTACCCATTATTGACCAACCTTACCGAACATTTAGATGGGGTAAAGATGTCCAGATATGGAGCGTAGAGGTACGCGAATTCCGCAGTGACAATAAATCTCCGGACGGAAAGGAAAAAACCATTTGGGGAAAAGAACAGATTGCTTGGTTTAAAGAAACCGTGGAAGCTTCGGACGCTACTTTTAAAATTCTAGTCTCGCCCACTCCTATAGTTGGGCCTGACCGCTCAAAAGGGAAATATGACAACAACTCCAATACCTCATTCGCAACGGAAGGAAAATGGCTGCGCCAGTATTTGGCAGACCAAAATGTACTGGTCATTAATGGCGATAGGCATTGGCAATATGTTTCCGTAGATCCGGTAACAGGCCTACGGGAATTCAGTCAAGGGCCAGTGAGTGATTTTCATGCGCAAGGTTGGAATCAGGAAGATAAACGTCCCGAGCATAAATTTTTAAGAGTACAAGGTGGGTTTTTAGCGGTAAAAGTGTACCGAGAGAAAAAAGAAGCGGTAATTGAATTTACACACTATGATGTAGATGGTAACGAAGTAAACAAAGAGGTTATAAAGGTCTCTGTATAACCTCTCGTATGCTAGTGAATAGGAACTATAAAGGTATTTCCCTATTCAACACTTTCATAATAAAGAATACGGTCAGGGAAATGAAAAAACAGACAATCATTGCCAAGGTGTCCTCCCCTGCTATACGGGTTTTAAGCTTTGTATAAATTGCTTTCATAACAAGTAATTTGCTACAAAGTTCTTTCTAAATTGCTGTGAACGAGCAGAAACCCGACCAACCGAAAGTATTGAGGATAAGCGGCATACGATATTTATATGGTCGTAAAACCGATACCGCACAGCGAATTTATTCTCTTGCTTACAAAGTAAAACTCTTAAGACTCACTACAAATTTCTAGGGTTCACCCCTATAGAATTGAACAATTTGGCTTTTGCGGAGAAAAACTTGTTCTGAACCGCGTTTCTTTTCAGCTCTGCATCTATGAGTTTACTTTCCCTAGAATTCACCAAAAACAAAGAACTCTCCCCAAAACCGAATTTCCGTTCTTCGGCGGCGACCATGGTGTTGTAATTAAAAACCACATTGTCTATTAAAACGTTTTGCTTTTCAAACGATTCCAATTCCCGGTACAGACCTACTATTTTGTTCTTGATCCGTATTTCCGCATCGTCCATTTCAAACTCGGCATTTTGTAATTTCAGTTTCGCCAGTTTTAAATCGCCTCGTTCTTTCCTTAGAAAAAGGGGCACGCTAAAAGCTACGCCGCCTTTGTAGGCTTCGGTGGTAAAACTGGAAATGTACTCCGGTTTCTGCGTCAAGAAATTATACTGCAATTCTATTTTCGGCAAAAGCTTGTTGGCTTTCAAGCGCTTTTCTACGGTGAGCCCATCAATCTTATACCCCAAAGATTTTAACTTCGGGTGGTTCTCTATGGAAAAGCTATCCAAAGGCATACCCATAATTTCTAGTGTCGTATCAATATCACCTGCCAAATTGGTCTCCGGTGTTACATTGGCCTGAAGCTCCACGGGCATATTATCGCCCATCCATAGAAAATTAGAAAGCTCCAACGCACTTTTCATAAAGCGGACTTTTGCCTGCTCCAAATTCAGCTCGCGGTCTTGCATGGCTATTTTAGCTTCCACCGTATCAATTGCGGCAACCTCCCCAACTTGGGCGCTCTTTTTCACCCCTTCAAAACGCATTTCGGCATTTGCCAAAAAATCAGCATATACTTGGGTATCTTGGTAAGCATGCAACCAATCAAAATACGCCAAAGAAGCCTCAAAAAGCACCTCGTTCACCTGTAAATCGCGCTCTACCAATGAACGCTCCTTAAAAATCTTGGCCTGCTTTAAAGTGGCCATACGCTGGTTTATCCAAAGTCCCTGCCCTACGGACATGGAAATTCCGGCACTATACAGCCCATCTTCTGGAACCGTATTTTCTGGGTTTAAATACACTCCTTCATTCTGCTCAAAATTTCCTTTTAGCTCAACGCCGTACCAAGTGGGTATTTTAAAAGTAGCGTTCAGGCGGTCATAATATTCCGTGCCCTTAAATTCTTTGCGGTCATAATCTACCTCTATCTTAGGGTCAAAACCACCACGCGAACTCATGAGTTGCGCCTGCCCCATTCCTATATTCAGTTGGGCCTGTTTGGCTATGGGATGGTACTTTTTTACATACCCTAGATATTCGTTAAAACCTAAAACCACCTCTCCGGGCTGCTGGGCCTGAGCACCAAAACAGCATACAACAAAGAGATAAAACAGTAATTTCTTCATCATTTTTCCTTTTTAGCAGTCGTTTCTTTTGGCTGATAATAGTTAGGTGGGAATCCGTTTATCTGTCGCCATAGCTCATACCAAATAGGCACATCTTCCAATAGTGCAATGGTATTTGCTCCGGAACCTACCCTAATCTCTTTGGGCCATTCTTGCTCTTCTGGGTCTGGCGCAATCAGAACGCGGTATTTTCCATTGGCATCAATAAAGGTTTCTACGGCCATAATTTTTCCGCCAAAAGTCCCGTAAGACGCGTTGGGCCATCCGCTGAAAACAATTGCCGGCCAACCATCAAACTGTACGCGTACTTTCTCGCCCACATGCACCAAAGGCAAATCCATAGGGGCTACATAGGTCTCCACCGCCATATCATAATCCGCGGGCATAATACCTACCAAACGGTCGCCTTCTTTAAAATTTTCGCCAATGCCACCTTGTATGGCCTTATTGATATAACCGCTCTGTGGTGCCTTTATATAGTACATCCCTGTACGTATCTCATAATTGGCAAATTGGTTCTCTAGCTTGCTTACCTGTGCCTCAGAATCAAACTGATTGGACTTTGCCGTGTACATATCACTCTGTGCTTTAGAAATCTTGTCCGTGTAGGATACCCGTACGCGGTTAATTTCCATTTCGGCATTGAGGACATCGTTTTTGGCGGCCAATAATTTATTCTCCTGAGAAATGAGCTTTGCCTGCGTTTCTTGCAGCTTCAATCTTTTCTCCTCTACATCGGTCATGGCTTTTAGGCCTTCTTTCTGCAATTGCTCAATACGGCCATACTGCCGCTCCGCAATACTTAAATTGGTTTTGGCGGCTTCCAACTCAATACTATCGCTTTTTACCTTCAGCTTAGATTGTAGAAATTTATTCTTTGCTTGCTCAAATTTTAGATTACGCTCATTGCCCAATGCCGAAATCTGATTGTTCAATGCGCCCACTTTACTTTGGTACGATTCTACAGACATGTTTTTTGCCTTGATCTGCTGGCCTGTTCTTTCCATTAATCGCGGGTCAAAATACTCGTTCTTTACTTCGGAAATATGTAAAATAGTATCGCCTTTCTTTACAAAATCGCCCTCCTGCACATACCATTTTTCAATACGTCCTGGAATGGGCGATTGTATGGTCTGCGGTCTGTGCTGCGGACTTAAAGTAGTAAGATTTCCTTTCCCACGCACACTTTGCGTCCATGGTAAAAAGAGCAGGATAAATCCAAAAAGTGCAGAACCTAGCAAGAACCTATTAAAGTGCCTGTAGTGCCTTTGGTGAAACACCTTATCGGTAGATTTATACCCCGTTAGGTGCACCGTTTTATTTACCGGGTTGTTAGATATATTCAGCATAGGTTTTTATGTTATAGCTATAATTCGGCCTTGGTCCATAGTAATAATCTTCTTGCAAGTCTCCATCCACCTTAGGTCTTGACTTACCACTACCAATGCCCATGGGTTTGCGGGATCCCCCAAGAACTTCATAAGACGCTCTGCCTCCACTTTATCAAATTGATTTAAAGGATCGTTCAACAACAACAGTTTGGGTTTGCGCACAATACTACGTGCCAAAACAATCTTTCTGGCCACCGTATACGGTATTTGCTGCCCTTCTGGGTAGATCACGGTATTTAGGCCGTTTGGCTGTTCTTTTACAAAAGACAACAGACCAACACTTTCCAATGCCCATTGCAGGTCTTTATACGGAATGTCCTTATCGCCAAAAGTGATGTTCTCCAAAATGGTTCCTTCAAACGGACTCTCTTCTGTCATGGACTGCCCTAAAAAGGAACGGTAGTGATTGGGGTTGATACCACTAAGCGAAAAATCGTTCGCATAAATAGTACCTTCCGTAGGTTCTATAATACCTTCTATCAGCCGTAGTAAAGTAGATTTACCAGATCCGTTCGTACCAATAATTAACTGCCGGCTGCCCGGAGTAATTTTCAATGAAATATCGCTCAGGATATTTTTCATGCTATTGGTTCGGAAAGAAACGTTGTTCAACTCTACCGTTAAAGGTTCTTCGTCAGATAAAGGAAAGTTGCCCGCTTGGTTCTCCAATTCCTTATCTACCACTTGCCCCAATTTCTCTAAAGAGGTCAACAGGTCATAAAAAGTTTCAAAACCACGTATTAGTTTTTCCACGGAAGTAATCACCAAAAGAATAATAATCTCTGCCGCTACAAACTGCCCAATATTCATTTCTTGGTTCAGTACCAAAAGACCACCTATGATCAAAAGTCCGGCGGTAACCAACACTTTAAAACCGATCAGTTGTACAAATTGCATCAAAAGCACCCTAAAGTGACTTTCGCGTGCCTTTAGGTAATCCGTTACCAAAATATCGTTCTTATCTACGGCAAGACTGGTTCTGCCAGATAGTTTAAAACTCACCAACGATCGCGCTACTTCCTGTATCCAATGCGCAACTTTATACTTGCTTTTAGACTCCTCCAAACTGGTATCCATTCCCTTTTGTACCGTAAACCGGAACACCAAATACACCAATACCAATAAGAGTATGCCGTAGATGATAAAAAACGGATGATAAAAAGACAGCAGCAACAGCCCAAAAACAATCTGTAATAAGGCGGCAGGAACATCTAGCAAAAGCTTGGAAAGGCCTTTTTGCACGGTTATGGTATCAAAAAAACGATTGGCCAGTTCCGGCGGATAATAATCCCGTATTTCGCTCATCTTTATTTTTGGAAACCGGTAGGTAAACTCAAAAGAGGCCCGTGTAAATATCTTCTGTTGCATGTTCTCCACAATGCGTATTTGCATGATCTGCAGAATACCGGCAAAGGCCACACCACCCGTAACCAAGACTACCAAAATAATCCACGAGGTGCTAATTTCCGCACCCTGTATGAGGTTAATAATAGATTGTATACCCAGCGGAAGCGAGAGGTTTACCAAACCCGCAAAAATGGCATAATAAAAAGTTTGTAGTACATCTCTTTTATCAAGTTTAAGCAAGCCCATAAGGCGTTGCCAAGAGGTGAGTATTTTTTAGCCATTAGGTTTATTATTTAAAGAATTAAATACCAGTTCTATAAAGTAGTTGGTTGGGTCTCCTTTTTCATGACAGTCCGTTAAGGAGGCAAAATGGTCTTTTAGAAAATGTTGGTGCAGCGAGCCTTCCAATACCGTACTCGCCAAACTGCTAGGATATGTATAAGCTGCATCTACCGTAGAAATCATAGTGCTTAAGCGGTTTACCAATCTTTTGTAGATTACAAAATACCCTTCTTTATTATCTGCATCTACCTCTTTGGTCAAATAAGATTTAGAATACTCGTTAATAACAATATTGTTTAAAAGCACCTCATTAATATGCGAGAAGTTAGAATCTATCTCCGTGGGTTTGGTAACGATTTCCAAGGCCTTTTTTAATTTTTCCTGTGGGTCCTGTATGCTATTGGTAGAAAAAACCAATTTGTATTCTAACCAACCCCAATACCAAGAAGCTAGGTACAACAACAATTTGTGCTTGTTCTCAAAATAACGGTAGATAGAACTTTCATTGCTCTTTATTCTAACGCCCAACTTTTTAAAAGTGAAGGTCTCAAAACCCATTTCTTGGATCAGTAAAATGCTCTGCTCCACAATGCGTTTTCCCAAAGCGGTAGACTCAGGGTCTTTAATATATATCTTCTCGTTAATTCCTATTTTAATAGATTGTAATAGCCGATCCATATGCTTCAAATAATAGTTACAGGGGCAAATATAATAGTATTACTATTATTACTCAATAGTTTAACTTTTATTTTTGATACAAATACTATCTTTTTTAACTCATTTACTACTGATTGTAGGTTAAAATTCTTCTTTTTATAGGCCGATGAAATAGGGAATATAGCCCACTACTAGCACACCCTAGACCATTGGGAGTACTGCAAAATAAAAGAAGTACGAGAAAATGACCATACATACAATTGAAGCGCAAACCCCACCGAAGCAGCACAAAAACCACCAAAATACCGATGCCATTATATTTTTGTAAAAAGTATGTTGGAATCTTAAAAAAAACTATTCTACGTCGATAAATTCGTACGCTTTGTCGAATAACTGACAGAAAGAAGCAATTGTAAAACGGACACTTGCCGTATCTCAACTTAAATATTGATATTTAAAGTTCTGTACGAAAAACGCTCTGGGTTTTGAGAGTGAAATTGAGTTGAAGTATAGAAGTCTACCCCCTTTGTTGACTAGTTAAAGTCATATTGAAAAGTGAATGTATGCCTAATAAGGCTCAATTGGAAGTGCTCTAATGCGAAATAAATAGGTTAAAAACCAATCAAAAATTAATAACAACTAAAATGATCAATAATATTTTCATTACTATTTGGCTATCTATCCTAGTAATAATCCTAATCTCTCTTTCTTTTTGGGGAATATTTTATATTGAAAATCTTGATTCAAAAATATCTGTACTAGGAATTGTCGCGGTAATAGTTGCAGCTTTTACTTCTGTAATGACAGTTAATATAAATAACAAAAAAACTCGTGAAAGAGAGTACGGTTTACACCTATTGAAAGAAAAACAAAAAGTTTGTGAACATTTTTATAATGCATTTTTTGAAATTTTTAAAAACGTCAAGCAAAATCGTGACGGACTTACAAAAAAAACACTTGAAGAAATGTCCCTTTTCAAAAAAGGTTTAATGAATTGGGGAAGTGAAGGGTTAATTAAAAAGTATATCGAATACGAAGACAACTTAGATATTAGTAAAGGTAACACCGGTGCTGTCTTAAATCATGCCAATATATTTTTAAAAGAAATGCGTAAAGAATTAGGTTTTAAGGATTCGAAGGACCTGAAATTAATGACTGTACTATTAACAGCAGAAGCCCGCGAAGAATTAGACCCTAAAGAATAAATAACAGAATCCCAAATTTAAATTCTGTGCTTAACTTAATGTATTAAATACTTTAAAGCTTTACAACCAATTACCAAAACCAAACTAATGACAAATAAGCTTAACACTAATATGGGGTTTAACAAAAACCCTTTTTCCAAATTTTCAGCTGAAGAAGAAATCGAATTTCATAACGAGATTTTTTACGAACCAACCTTCTACCCAACTTTATTAGATGATTTAAAATCAGGAACTAGTAGATTTATCCTAGGCCAAAGAGGTCATGGGAAATCATCCATTATTCATAAATTAAAAACAGATTTAGAAAAAGGACAGGCTTTAACAATTATCATTGACCGATTTGATGAAATATCCCTAGTTGAAAATAAAATTCAATTATTAAATTTGATTCTTCAAGAATTTGTAACCAAGTATGTTCTGTTTTTAGACAAGAATAAAGATTATCTAAAAAAATTAAATGGTGAAGATAAAGAAACTCTTGCCCTATTAATTAAACTTTTTTTTCAACCCTTAACTAAAACAGAATATGAAACTAGGTACGATAATATTAAAAAAGTAAAAACTAAAAATTGGTTCATACAAGTATTTAACAAAATACTCAAACCAGCTAACTCATTAATTGGAACGGGCATATTAATTACTTCAACGTTAATCTCTGATTCCTTAGGTTTAAAAAGCCCCGTGACTGACACTGCCTATACAGAATTTCTAACCAAAATAGATTTAATTGAAACGTCGGCAACACCGCACGAACAACAATTAAAACAAAGTAAAAGACATCTCAAAGAATTATTAAATAGATTAAATACAATTACAAAAAAAACTTATTATAAATCATCAGTAGTTCTGTTTGACAAAGTAGATGAGTTCCAAGAATTAAATCAAGAAATAAACAAAATTGCACTTTTCACAGAAGATATATTAACCGATACTGAATTGTTATTACAAAATGACATCGCAATAGCTTTTAGCTTATGGTCTGAAGTAAAACCAATACTTTCAAAAAAAGTCCGTTTTGATAAATTTAAAGAAATAGATATTAGTTGGAAAAAAATGATATGGAGCCGTTAATTGATAAGCGAATTTTACATTTCTCAGGAAACACTCGCAGTTTTTCAAGTCTTTTTGAAAATAAATCAGATTTAGATAATGTAATTGCTATTTCAAATAAATCTCCCAGAGATTTAATATCATGTTTATCTGATATTTACGATTATCAAACAACTAATGATAACTCATCAATTTTTGAAGGTGATTCCGTTTCTAAGGGATTAATCAAATTTGCAAAGAGATATGACTACCTATCAATGTATCCTTCTAGAACCGGTAAAAATAAAGATGTTATTAGTATGATTAACATAATACTAAGAACACGAAAAATACACCTAACAATATTGGATTTAAACACTACATATAATCAAAAAACAAGATGGAGTCAAGGTAAATTAGAAGCTATGGTTAAGTACAAATTAGTAGAAGAGGATTCAAGACTAGGTGCAAATGGAGAAAAAGTATTTACACTGTTAGACCCTAAATTAAAGCACCTAATTACAAGAGGAATAACGAGCTTGGAAACAAATTGAATTGTGCAAGGAGTCTTGAATAAATTTAATCTTGGATTAAAACAGTTTTTCCTTAAAGCGTCTGCTATATAAGTTGGCGAAGGTGTTTTCGCAACTTTAAAATTTAGCTTGCTTAGAGAGTTTAATTATACTTCAAACACCCTTCTATCAAGCGTAATTATAAATAGTGCATTTCACTAAATCAAATATTAAATTACAAAACTTTATAAATCATGAAATTAGAAAAGATTTTAGATAAACTTGGATCAATTGAGAAAAATTCTTTTATCAAAATAATTGATAATATCATATCTAAAAATCCTAAGAACAAAAAGGAAATAGATAAGATTTTAAGCTCCTCAGACAAAGGATTGAAATCAGTAGACAATCAAAATATTTCTAAGATTTTTGCTCTTACCGAAGATGAATTTCAAGAACACATAAAATGCGAATTTCAAGAAATCACTTCACAACTCGATATTTTGATTGACATCATAATCCGCGATGGAAATTGCATAATGAAGCAAGATTGGTTTTCAAGATTGTACGAGTCTGAAATAAAAAATTTAAAATCGAAAATTAAGGGATTGAATGGAGATTTTGAAAATGATAAATCTGAATTAAGCGAAACTAGAAAAAGGGATTATAAAATATATAAATCCTGTCTTCACACAGCCTATTATAATGATATAGAAAACAATAGAGACGCTAAAATAAGTTCGGATGAGCTATCTATAATTTTAACATTAGCAAAGCAACTAGGCCTTTCTCAAGAAGAGGTCAAACTAATAAACTACTCTATTTTACCTATTAAAAAACTTGATGTTTTAGAAGTAATTAAAGGACTCAAAAACATTGGAGTTATTTTCTATTCCAACAAAGAAAACACCATTTATATAGCTGATGAAATGGTCAGAATGTTACGGAAAATCAGAGAAAAAGAGGTGGCTGCAAAATTCTTTAGAAGAACCTTAAAATTACTAAGGGAGCCTATTATTAATCAAATAAGTAAGTCGCACAACATTGACCGTAAATTATCTTATTCGGAAAAGATTGAAGGGATAATTAAAGAAGGGGTTTCTTTCAAAAATCTACTGTTAGATGATATTTACAAATCTGGCAGCACATTAACAGAAAAGAAAAAAACTTTAAACGAACTATGCGAAAAAGGGCTGAATATTAGTAATTTAAAAGGAAGCACTTTAGACGATAAAATTCAAAGTCTAATTGAACATTTTGAGAATACTGAGAGAGATGAAAAAGTAGGTATCTCATTGGATGGTTTTGATAAGCTCCTAACGGAATTAAACTTGTCTTTACCAAAAGTAAACAAGGATATTAAAAACCAATTTGAGCTACAAGATGAATTTGTTCTTAAAGCGGATTTTTTACTTGACTATAACATTAAACCAAGAGACATTTTAGATTTACTGGTAAAACAAGATTTATCGAAATTCATCAAAGAAAATGGAATAAAGCAACGTGGTGACGATATTTTAAACATTCTAGAACATTATAAGGATGTTGAAAACCTTTATTTAGAAAACTACGAAAACGTAGGTTTCCGTAATCTCAATTTACTTAAAGAGAATGGGATAATAGTTAAAGAAAGTGAACTTGGAATTAAATTCGAAGACCTAACGAAAGTTATTTTTACTGGTTTAGGCTTCAATGTTGACGAAACTCTTAAAACTCAGCTTAACACGAAAAAGGATATGATGGATATTCTTTTAAATTTGGGTAATAATGAAATCATTATTGTTGAGTGTAAAACTAGTAAAGAAAGAGGCTATAATAAGTTTAGTTCTGTTTCAAGACAATTAAAATCTTATCAAAATGTAGCACTTAAAAATGATTTGCGCATTGTAAAAATATTGCTCATAGCACCTGAATTTAGCGATGATTTTGTAACAGATTGTGAAATGGATACAGAAATGAATTTATCCTTGATTACTGCATCTACCCTATCTAAAATCTTAGAAGTCTTCAAGAATTCTAAATACACAGAATTCCCTCATGTTCTCTTCAGAGATATTGTAATTAATGAAGACCGAATTTTAAAAGCTTTGAGTAAGTAACCTAGAATATCTAAAGTCTTTATTAATTTATAAAAATACGCTGTAAATAAGTTGAAAAAACTAAATAATGAATAACGAAAAATGGAATGAAATCTGCTTTTTATTATCTACTAATATTAAGAATGACATTAGTGAAAGTGATTTTGAACAGAATGTTATACAAGCCCTAAGAGTTTTAAATTGGAAAGAATTTACTGGAGACATACAAATAAGACCTTCATTTCCTATTGGGGCTGCAAATAGAATAATGCCAGATTTTGTTATCAATTCTTCTGATAAGAAAAATCTTTTCGTAATTGAAATTAAGCAACCAAGCATTCCCTTAAACACTAAGTTTCAACAACAATTATTTTCGTACATGCGGCAATTAAAACTGCAGTACGGAATTTTAATTGGGCAGGTTATACAAGTATTTTACGATGGAGATTTAACCAATCATGAAGACCCTGTATTACTTGAAACTATTGATTTTTCAACTGAAAATTTAAAGGGTCATAAATTTGTTGAGTTATTCTCCAAGGAGAACTTTAGCGATGATTTATTGCAATCATTTACACTAAATTCTTTAAAAAAAATAAACAGAAAAGAAGACCAAAAAACGTTGTTTCAGAAAATAACATCTACTGCTTACAAGGCTGCAATACTAGAATTAATTAAGCAAGATTTTTTGAATAAATATGATGCTGAGCTAATTGAAAATGTTCTAAAAAATATATCTATAGATATTACTTCAAAAGATCAAAAAGAAATTGAAAGGCAAAAATTCAGAATAGTACAGAGCTCTCAACTAAAAAAAATAAAAAATAACTTAAATGAACCAAATGGTAAACTTCCAATTGGAAAGTATGTAAGGCAATCATTTGGTGAATTGGTAAAAGATAATTTAATCGACAGAAATGAAATTGAGAGATTACAAAGAAGTGATTACTCAAAATTGACCTTTGATATTCAATTCCCTTTTATGGTAAAGGAAGATTCTGCTCAATACGAGAGACTTAGATATTGGAAAAATCCATATTATATAAATGGCCAAATGTTCTTTGTCTGTTCTCAGTGGTATGAAGTTCCTGCAAACAATGACAGACCATATTATGAAGAGTGGTTAAGGAAAATTAAAAGAAACTAAACCAAAAACAACTCTTCTCTTAAAAATTTAGAATACAACATATCACGGCCTAATTGTTGAGAGTTTAACCATCATGAAAAAAGCCCTACTTCTTTCTTTACTTTTTCTTTTTACTGGTTGGTTCGCTAACGCGCAAGATGCTCCTATCCCAGAATTTAATTTATACGGCACGTGGGTGTTTGAATGGAATGACCGTGAAGACCCGCCAGAAAGGTTGTATTACTCCAAAAGAATTGATTCCGACTCCATTTTGAGTGAAAATTGGATGAGCATATCACTTTTGGCCCATAATGCATGTAAAACCGGAGAAAGCTACAGTGGCAATGGATGGTGCGCAACCGGTACAAGTGCTTCCTCAGCAACCCCACAGTATTGGCTCTACACTCCCGAAAATGAAACTGTACTCATTTTTTCTAAAGATGAACCTATAAAGAAAATGAGTAAAACGGAGCTTGAGAAAAATGCCGTTTCCAACCCAGAGCTATGGACGGAATACCAAATTGTAAGACTACCCAACAACCAATTAGGGTTGGAGTGAGTTACTTTTTATTAAAACTAAAAAGTAATAGCTCAAAGATTTTTGAGAAGAGTAACCCAAAGCTTTTTATAAATTAGTCAATATTTTCTTACATTAGAGAAACGAATCATTTCCTGTAAGTAGAATGAAATACGAAATAAAAATACCAAAACCCTGTAATTCAAAATGGAGCGAAATGACGCCTACGGAAAAAGGTATGTTTTGTTCCTCCTGTGAAAAAGAGGTTATAGATTTTACGAATACATCTAATTATCAATTAGCCCAACTTTTAGATGGCAACCAAAAGATATGTGGCAAATTTAAAGCCAGACAACTAAATCGGGAAATTTTATCTGCAGAGCATAATCAGTTTTCAAAAGCGGGGCTTCTCGTAGGCATATCAACTTTACTATCCATTGCAACGCCAGCATTTGGCCAAAATAAAGCAACTGAAATCAGTATTATTGAGCAACTAAATCAAAAAGGAGAACAATCGGTTTTACCTAAAAAAGAATCAGATTCAATTCAGATTAAAGGGAACGCGTTTGATACTAGCGGTGGTTTAGCTAGTATAAATATTATGATAAAAGGCTCTTCTTACGGTACACAAACGGATTCTGACGGGAATTTTTCAATACCTATTGCCACTAAAGAATTCGGTAATAACCCCACTCTTGTCTTCTCTTCTATTGGTTTTGAAATGCAAGAGATAAAAGTTACTTCCCAAACTGAATTTCTAAAGGTAAAAATGGTAGAAGATGATACCGTACTTGGAGACGTTGAATTTATTAAAAAACAAAGTTTCTTTAGAAAAGTTGGCAACTTGTTCAGGAAAAAAGAGAATAAAAATTGTCACTAAAAAACTACAGGCTTCCATATTCATTGTTTTCTTAAAGGGTAACTTTTCAACTTGATGTATTGAAAAAAAACTATTTAAAACAAGTAGCCCATGCTTTTCGTAATCTCTTTATTCACCTAAAAATATACACTCCTTTTTTTCGTTCTATTCTAATCAAAATCAACCACTAGTAATTAAAAAACAACCGTATGGGATTAGACATGCGTCCTATGGGCAAGCCCCAAAAAGGATTCGAAAAAAGATTTAAAGAAATTTTTGAAATGGTGAGTTCCGATGCCATCCCTAAACCTAGTTTTATGGATAAACTCAGGGGAATTAAACAACCTACAAAAGAAGAATTGATTCAAGAATGGTTTGACAACCAAATATCGACCTACGAAACCATAAAAGCGCCCATAGTAGGAAAAGACCAAGAGGCCGAAAGTTGGATCAAAGAACGGTATGAGGAAATGGAACCAAAACCACCTTTGGAAGATTTTCTAAAAGAACACCACGGGTATTATGTTATTCCGCTTGCCAAAGAACAAGATGGCGTTCCTTGCTATAAATCTCTTGGGCAGGACGAAAATGTTTTTAGAGGACAGTTTCTTAAAGATTGTGTTGACCTGATCGGAGAAGATTTGGTAAGCGAGGCTTGGAGTACAAAACAAGCGGATGAAACACTAGATTATGGCAATCGGTTAATGAGCGCTGCCAATATCATTGCAAAAGAGCATAACCTGGAGTATTTAAAAGACCAGCGAACCGCTCCCGATACGGACGAAAACCAAATAGAATCTAAACTTCATATTGTATATTCCGCTGCCAAATGGCTCACTTTCTACGGAAAAAATGGGCATGGGTATGAGGCGGATTTTTAGAATTCCAAAGTCTTAATCAAACAAAAAAAGAATACAGGTTCTTTCTAATTAAAAGAATCACACACTTAAAAAAAGGAACATTTCGGTAAAACGGAATGTTCCTTTTTCGGTTTATAATTGAAAATACAAGGGTTTGGTAAAGGCTCTATTAGAAAGTTCCTTACTTTTATCTTTCGCACAAACCTGCACTTAAACTACTTGTTTAATTACATTCTTTTGGGTCATGATGTGTTTTTTCCGCAATTAGCACACAAGAAACACATCACTTTAAAAACTGAAGAACAGCTACACATGAAACACATTAAAACCCTCCTATTTGTATTCCTCTTAACGCTAAGCACAACTATAAAGGCACAGGAGACTCCGTTTTCAGATTTATTACAGAACATAGATTCTAGAGAGAAAACCAGTTTAAATGGCCTATGGGACATGATTGTTGACCCGCTAGAGAACGGATATTACAACCACAGATTACAACCCAAGGAGGACGGCTATTTTATGAATGCCCAAATGCAATCTCCGTCAGACTTAATTGAATACAATTTTGACACCAGCAAGCAACTTATGGTTCCTGGGGATTGGAATACGCAAATGGACAAATTGTATTACTACGAGGGCACTGTCTGGTACAAGAAAGACTTTACCTATACCGCCAAGAATGACGAGGCCGCTTTTTTATATTTTGAGGCGGTAAATTATGAGGCCATAGTTTACTTGAACGGCGAACGTATTGGTAGGCATGTGGGTGGGTATACCCCGTTTCAGTTTGAGGTTACGGACAAGCTAAAAGAAGGCAACAACTTTGTGGTCGTAAAAGTGGATAACAAACGAAAAAGAGAAAATGTACCAACGGTAAATCAAGATTGGTGGAACTACGGCGGTATTACCAGATCCGTCCATTTAATTACTGTGCCAAAATCTCATATTAATGATTACTCGGTTCAATTACGAAAAGGCGCAACCAATGCCATTACAGGTTGGGTTTCGGTTACGAACGGTAAAGATGGTGATGTCGTGAGCATAGCTATTCCTG
This sequence comes from Zobellia laminariae, assembly GCF_009725995.1. Next base: position 425,702 of record NZ_RCNS01000001.1, read on the forward strand.
AACTAAAGAAAACAGTAAACACCGTTCTTAAAAACGGAAAAGCTGAATTTTCTATTAAAGCGAAACCAAAACTTTGGAGTCCAACTAGCCCCAAAACTTATGAAGTTGTTTTAAAAACGGCAACCGATGAAATTACGGATCAGATCGGTTTTAGAACGATAGCTACGGAAGGGTCTAAAATCTTATTGAACGGAAAGCAGATATTCTTAAAAGGGATAAGCATTCACGAAGAAGCTCCCTTTAAAACGGGGCGTGTAGTTTCTGTAGAGGAATGTAAAATATTGTTGGAATGGGCCAAAGAATTGGGCTGTAATTTTATCCGTCTGGCGCACTACCCTCATAGCGAAGCCATGGTACGTGAGGCAGAGAAAATGGGCTTTCTAATATGGTCCGAAATACCAGTGTATTGGACTATTCAGTTTGATAATGAAGACACTTATGCCAATGCAAAAAACCAGCTTACGGAAATGATTTCTAGGGATAAAAATCGTGCAGCCGTGGTACTATGGTCTATGGCAAATGAAACTCCCGAAGGCGAATCTAGATTGAATTTTATAGGAAACCTTGCCGAACAAGCCCGAAAGTTAGATGATACCCGTCTTATTACAGCTGCACTAGATACGCAAGCACAAGGGGATGATGGCAACTTAATTGAAGACCCACTGGGCAAAGTGGTAGATGTTATAGGTATTAATGCCTACTGTGGTTGGTACGCCGGCGCCACCGATACTTGTGCGCAATTAAAATGGTCAAGTGCGTACAACAAGCCTATGATTATGAGTGAAGTTGGTGGAGGCGCCCTTTACGGTCATCATGGTGAAAAAAATGAACGATGGACGGAAGAATACCAAGCAGAGGTTTTTAAAACCAATATTGAAATGATGCGTAACATTGATTTCCTATCCGGTTTATCTCCGTGGATTTTGATGGATTTCCGCTCTTCTAGACGTCCTTTAAGAAGAATCCAAGACGACTTTAATAGAAAAGGATTGATTTCTGAACAGGGAATGAAGAAACAGGCCTTTTTCACCCTTCAAGAGTATTACGAGAAAGAAAATAACTAATATTTTGTACGCCGCTGATTTTATAAGTTAGCGTACTTTTAGTATTTAGAAAAGCACTCCTTTGTTTAAAAAAGGAGTGCTTTTTTTTTATGCTCCACCGCTACTTTACCAGTTACCAGTATTTTATTGTGGTATGGAAGTAAGTATAAAAAGAAAAAAGCACCTTTTGCTCGTACTAGGGAGTTGGTTGATTGATCACCATTCCATATGCCTCTTTTGCGTGGATGTTGAAATTTGCAGAAGGCTCGCTTTATCTATGGTATAAATTCGATTTAAAACGGATTAAAATAGGCTGATTTTCAATGTACTACTATCAATTATTCAGTATAAATGAGTGATAATGGCATTATTTTCCAACATCGACATAAAAAATATAAATACCATATTATCAAATGATTAACTAATAAAATAGTGAGTTTTTAAGCCCTATACAAAGCCAAAATCGCAAAAAAAATAAACTTTTTTTCAGGAGTTTCCTCTAATCAATTGTTTTATAGACAGAAACCCCTAAAGAAATATGCTCATGAAAACTCTCGAATCAACTCAGGCAGTAAAAGAAAGGGAAACAAAAAAAATACAAGAGGTATTCAATTACCAAATTCACTTGTTAAAAGGGCAGACTTACTTACTTAAAGGGTTATTACTATTTGCCGTAATGCAATATGTATTTCTCATGTTCGTATTACAAAACTAAATTACCAAGTAAAAAAATCAAATAGGAAATTACCTAACCAAAACACACTCAGATGAAAAATTTAGAACCGATTCAGATTAACGATAGCACTGAAAGAGAAGAAATCAAAAAAATATTTGATAATCAAACGAACCTATTGTTAGGCCTGATTGTTTTTGCCGTAGAGCAGTATTTTATTCTTCTTGCTTTCCTATAAAAATAAATAGCCCCCTTAACCTTCTTTGGATTGTAGATTAGTATTTTGGGATGTAAGAGCTGTGTCTTGGGTAGACACAGCTTTTTTTATTTTAAAACACAAGCAGCGTCTCAAAAACAGGCAATCCTACTCTCTTGTCAACCCTAGTTAAAGATCAACCTAATGGATGCATTAGGTGTAAAGCCAAGCGAGCTTTGTCTATACTCTTTAGCGTTTGTAGCCGTCTCCGGCCTATAAAATGTATTGATCGTATTGTCTCGGTTTAGTACGTTCCAAGCAGCTACACCAATTTGAGTTTTGGTATTCTCTCCCCATTTAAACTCATATTTTGCCGAAACATCTAAACGCAAATAATCATCATGCCTAGAACTATTGGCGCTCCCAAAGTTTACCGCATCATCATTTACCTCATTGGCAACAACTGGTCGTGTATAGGGTTTTCCCGTACGCCAATTGAGTCCCGCAGCAACTAAAAACCTATTTAACGTATAATTGGTTCCTAAGGTTACCGCATGGGTAATATCAAAATTACTGGGGAAATTAGTTTCTGGTAAATCTTTAAAATGATAGTCGCTTTTTAGAGTAGCGTAACTTAGCCAATAACTGGCATTCTTTAACTGTTTACGGAGCAACACGTCAATACCTTTGGCATCATAATTTCCTGCTGTTTTTACATACTCATATCGATCTTGAAAACTTTGGCTCTGTGTGGTAATACCATTCACTTTTTATAAAAAGCTACGGCGTTTGCCAGCCAACCATTCTTATTATAACTAAGGCCTGTAGAAATTTGTTTGCTGGTAATAACAGGAATAGAGTCATTATCCGAAAGTTGCCATCGTCTTTTTTCAACACCCAAAAAATCATTTTGAAAGTTAATGACCTGAGACGTATTCTGGTGTTTGAATTCTCCTAAAACCTCAACGGTAAAACCTTTTCCAAAACCATGGTTAAAACTTAAACGAGGTTCCCATATTTGTTTTTTGAACTTATCTAAATGGTTAAAACGCATTCCTAGATTAAGTCTAGTAGCTTTATCATCGGAAAGAAAACCTATTTCCGAAAATATACCGTGTGCCCGTAATACCTCTGCTTCCAAGAGCTTAAATTCTGGATCATCTACGTCATCTAAGTTGGTTACTTTGGTCTCCATTAATTGGTACCCATTGGTCCATTTTAAATGTGGCGTAATTTTTTTTCCTACTTTAAGCTTTACCCCTGTTTCCGAAACTTTATTTTTTTGTAAGAAACGCTGGTTATCAAGAATATTGGCATTTACGGCCTTTAACTGATAATCTGTTTCATAAACCATAAGTTCAGAATCTAAGGTTTCCGTCCAATCCCTTTGGTATTGAATACCTCCTGCTATACTGAGTTGGTTTAGGGTACTTTGCCTTTCTTTAACCTCGCCCGATACGATGGCATTTTCGTTAAAAGAAACTTCATTGGCCGTATAAATAAAGTTAACCCGAAGGCGGTCTTTATCCGAGGGATGAAATAGCAACCGAAAAGAAGCATCGTGAAAATCGAAACCAATATCAGAATTTTTCTCTGTGGCGGTATTCTTTTCTATTTCTGTGTCTTGGGCTATACGGTCAAAATATTTGGTATACGTAGGTGTCTCTATAAAGTTGCTAATTGCCTTACGAGCAGATATCTGAATAGAAGCTTTTTGCCCCAATGGAGCATCTACAAAACCATTGGCATCTATTAAGTTCACCCCAATACTACCGTTTATTTCAGGGTTAATATAATCCTTGGTTTTCATGGCAATGGTGCCGGATACGCCATCGGTTTCGCTCACTCCACTTCCATTTTTATGGAGTTCTACTTTTTGGGTCATATGCGGATTGTACATAGATATCAAACCAAAAAAATGCCCCGATTGGTACATCTTGATTCCATCCCAAGTAATAAGATTTTGATCGTTACTACCTCCCCTAATATTAATATTGGAAACCGTTTCATCAATACTCTGTATGCCGGGCAATGCCTGAACGGACTGCAGCACATCTTCTTCTATAAGACCTGGCAGAATACTAAACTTATTAAAATCTATTTGAAGGGAACCGTTACCCAGCTTATCTACACCACGTATGAGGTATTGATAAAGTATTACCTCTTCTAACTGCTCGTGTTCCGGTATGAGATATATTCTAGCACACTTGGCAGTATTAAAAAACTGGGCTTCGCGCTGTATTGTCTTATGGCCTATATGCCGTATTTGAATGACATCTGTAGCATGTGCCGCTTCAATTTCAAAATAACCTTCTGGATTGGTTATCGTACCTCGCGTTCCATTTTTAACGGTAACATAGGGTAAGGCTTCATTACTTTGGACATCTAAGAGATAGCCGCAAAGCATTAATCGTTTTTTCTTGATGGAAATAATACTATCCGATACGAACACAAAGTCTAGGTTACTTTGCGTTTTTAAATGATCTATGGTCTGCTCTAGGGAGAGCGTAGTATCTGGTGGTGTAACGTGAAGTTCATCTACCAAGGCAGAGGCATAATTGAACTGCACGCCAAAACGTTCCTGCAACTCAACTAAAATACGTGGTAGAGAAGTTGTACCCTCTTCTTCCTGTGCGATAATAGTATAATTGTTGAATGCAAGTACAAGGTAAAGTAGAATTAAAAGTCTCTTATTCACTTGTACTTAAACGCACAGTATTGGGCTTTATTACCTCATATTCTAGACTAAGAGGCTCGCTAATAGCCATAAGCGCATTTTCTAAATTATCATGTACAAAAGCACCTGTAAAAAGTTGATTTACATCTACGCCTTCTAGCGTGATTTTTATATCATATTGTCTTTCTAGCTCCGCAAGTACTTCCGAAACGGGAATACGCTGAAAAGCACTTGAATTCTTTGTCCACTGTGGTGCTTTTTGAGTGTGCTGCCCAGTTACCAAAACACCTTTGTACCATTTAAGGTTATCGCCTACTTTAAGGATTTCTGTTTTATTATCCGTAACCACACGAACAGTTCCTTCAAAACAAGCCACCTCAAAAAAGTCGCCTCTTTGCTTTACATTAAATTCGGTTCCCATTACGGTTACCGTACCTTTTGAAGTCACAACATCAAACTTGGCACCTTTGGCTACATCAAAAAAGGCTTCGCCTTGTAATTTAATCTCTCTTTTATCTTCCCAGTTTTTTTCATTGTAACTAACTTCTGATAGTGCGTTAAGCACTACACGAGAGGAATCTGGCAATTCAATGGTCGTTTTTTCGGCAACCATAGTATGTACCTCTGTCATTACATTCATAAAAAGGAAGTAATACACACCCAGCCCAAGCATAAGAACACTTGCTATTTTAAGCATAGGGTTTAGCCATTGTAACTTTTTTACAGGAACTTCCGGGGCTTCTATGCGCTTTTTAAAACTTTCAAAATTTGGCATTTCAGAAAAACCAGAAGCTTTAAACTTAGAAGCATTTGCTACTATATCCTTATGAAACGGAGTATCCTCCAAAGCCTCAAAAGCAATACGTTCTTCTTCTGTTAAATCATCTGATAGCCATTTTTCTATCAAGCTCTTTTCATTCATGGTATGACTCATTTTATATAAAACAACCGAGACCTAAATTCTCCTGACTATTTTATCTTAAAATCATGTAATTCTTTTTTCAATTGGTCAAAAGCCGAGTAAATACGGTACTCTACAACCTTTCTAGTAACCCCTAAAATTTGTGCTATTTCTTCATGTTTCTTGCCTTCCGCCTTATTTAACATAAAAGCAGTACGCTGCTCCTCCGATAATTTAGCCAATGCAGTTTGGTACTTTTTGTAGTATTGCTCCTGCTCCAATATAAATTCTGGATTCTCATTGGTATACCCCTTTGGGGCCACACTTTGATATTTTAAAACTACTTTTTGATGTTTTGTTTCGTTCAACATCATATTGTTGGCTACCGTGAATAAATACGATTTTGCTTTATCTGGAGTTACTTTGCTGCAATTCTCCCATAGCTTAACAAAAGCATCCTGTGCCTTGTCTCCGGGATTTAGATTATCCCCATATTTATAGTAAAGAAAGTCGTGAAGGTTCTTTGCATATTTGGTGTACAGACTACCAAATACAGTTTCTTCACATACGTTTTCATGGAGGTTTCTCTTCAAAATAATCTTGTTAGACTCATAAACAGGGCGAAAAACAATTTTTCAAGAAATTTTCAGGAGTTTTACACGTTTAGTTGTTTCATTACTATACGGCACCCATAAAATAGCCTTGTTATGAAGAAGACTAACGGTTTTATAAGTATTTTATTACTTACTGTTCTAATGCTCATCTCCTCCTGTAGACAAGAGGAATATGCATATGTGGGCACTCCTCCGGAGCAATCACTATCTATTGGGTCTACTATTATAAGTTTATTACAAGGTACTACCTCCAACGATGGTTCTGCAGATAATTTAATTGATCAGGCTAGTTGTTTTTCCGTACAACTACCCGTTTCCGTAATCGTTAATGGAACTCAAATTTTAGTTGAGGACCAAAAAGATTATGAGGTAATAGAACTCATTTTTGATGAATATGAAGATGATGAAGACACTTTAGAAATTATCTTTCCCATTACTATTATAATGAATGATTTCTCTACGAATGCTGTTTTAAATGCTGAGGAATTAAGTGTATTTAGAGATGGTTGCCCTGAAGAAAATGAAGCCGATGATGATATTGAATGTGTAGATATTCAATACCCAATTACCGCATCTATTTTCAATTCAAATAGCGAAATTATAGATACGATTTCTTTTATGGACGATATGTCCTTCAATAGCTTTTTAAATAATTTAACGGACGATGATTTCGTAAGCCTAAACTTTCCTATAACCCTGTTATTACATGATGGCACCTCTGTTGAAGTTAATAGCATAGTGGCATTGGAAAATGTTATAGAAGAGAATAAAGATGCTTGTGATGAAGACGATGACAATGATTTTAATGATGATGATTGTATTGACTGTACCACAACTGAATTCATAGAAGTATGGGCAGAATGCTCCAATTGGGAAGCACACCTAGTTGAGATTGACGGAGAGTCACGTGCTGTAGAGTACAGCTCATATGTTTTTACTTTCCAGCAAGACGGTTCAGTTTTAGCGGTTTCTGACACGGAGACTATAGTTGGGACTTGGGTTTCTAGTAGCGCTAATGACAAGGTCTTTATAACTATAACTGTACCTGGTCTAGATAATATTAATGGCCTATGGGAGCTTCAAGAAATAAAACGCACTTTATTAGATACTGATGTTAGATTGATAGCAGGAGAAAACAAAGTCCATTTTAGAAGTATTTGTTTACCGGACATTCCTGTGATTGATCCTATAGACCCTATTGTTGACCCTGTTATTGACATTGTAGAATCATTAACGACTGGTGTTTGGGGTGTTTCTAACTATTTAGTAGATGGTATCAATCAACTTCCGCTCTTAGGTGGTAACGTACTTACTTTTGATGAAGACGGAGGTGTTGTAGGAAGTGGCCTATTACCATTAAGCGGTACGTGGGTTGTTAATGAAGATAGTACTGTGATGACCTTAGATTTTGGTTTACTTCCACCGCTTAATCTGCTTAATGCAGATTGGGAAGTAGTCTCAGTTTCCGAAACTCAAATAGAGCTGCAACATGTTGGATTATTGGGTGTTGTTACCTCTTTAGTACTAACACAATAAGAATTTACTTTAGCAATTATATGTTAATCATGAAAAAGAGGAGCTACTATGTAGCTCCTCTTTTTATTTAAAGTTTATTAAATTCAAAGGATTTTCAATTACTCTTTATTCTTTCGTAGGTATCGTTTTCAAAACTGATTTTATAATCCGATTTGAAAAAACTACTGGGTAAATAGTAATCTGTAGTGATTACCTGTGCACCAGATGCCTTGGCTTTTTCAAACCTACTGTAATCATTTGTTCTTGCTTCTTTGGTATCTGCATCTGCCCGTGTGCGGACCATGTATCCTAAGGCTACAAGTTTTTTAATCCTCTCAAAATCGGCCACCGGGTCGTTTATAATCCTAAAAGCTGAATTTGGATTTCCTTCTTCTTTATTTACAAATAATGCCGCCCCTTTTGAATTTGAAAAATTGGATAAGTAGGCATCTGTTTTTTCGACTCCCTCGTCCAAAACAAATAAAAACTTATTTTTCACCTTAGTCAATTCTGGCCAACCTTTATCTAAAATCGCTTTCTCTAAAGTATCATAATCGCCCTTTACAAAGTCAGGTGTAATTAAGTTTTCTTCAGAAAATATGTCTCGTATTTCTGTATTCAAATTTTGTAACGCCTGAGCATCAAACGGCAACGGTTTTCTTGTTTCTGGCACTTCACTATCCTTGGTGTTGATAGTGATGATAATTGGAGTGTGCCCCATATTAGCATCGGACCACGCTTTTAATTCCATCAAAGCCTCTTTAAATAGTAGTTGATGGCTTCTAAAATCTACTTCCTGAACATGAAATACTTTCAGGCCAGGTGTTTTCAACTTTTGTTCCACATCAAAAGGTCTTGGCTCAAGCCCCATAGATTTTATAATTTCCAAACCTTTGGGGTTTGAAAAATGCCCTCCTTCTGGATCATGAAAAACATCGAGCTCCAAATTACGAAGCCCTAAATCCAATTGTCCGGATAACGGAATATGGTCATATTCCAAACTACCTAATTTAGGTTCCTTTTGCAGCAAATACTCAAATAGCGGTTTCTCAATTGCCACCTTATAGCTATTATGGCTACCAATAATTTGAATATCATTTAACCTAGCCTCTTTTGGACTCTTCTTATCTACTGGATTATTAAAGAACAAGACAGATGTAATCAGGACTACTAAGGTGTAAGCTATTTTCATAAAGCAGAGATCAGCGCGTAATTTAACTCTTTTAATTTATGGTTTACCAGTATCCGTTTATCCATCCAAGAATCTTCGTCTTAATTAAAACTACGCCTTACCGTTCAAAGCCTTCCATTCTTCAAAACTAGTTTTGTATGCTTCATTTGTTAGTGGATAAAGTCCTACTATGGATGTTCCGCTTTCAACTTCGCCCATCACATACTCTTCAAACAGCGTCATTGTAGTACATTCATTGGCAACCTCATCTGCAATGCCAGCTGGTATGACCATAATACCATCATCATCACCTACAATAAAATCACCTGGAAAAACAGCTACATCACCACAACCAATAGGCTCATTAATAGCAATAGCCTGGTGCAGGGTTAGATTGGTAGGAGCCGTAGGTCTGTTGTGATAAGAGGCAAAATTAAGATCGGCTATTTCAGCAGAATCACGGAACCCACCATCAGTGACTATACCCTCTACCCCACGCACCATTAATCGTGTAGCCAAGATAGAACCTGCAGAAGCTGCACGGGCATCTTTTCTACTATCTATAACCATGACATACCCTTCTGGACATTCTTCTACAGCAACACGCTGTAAATGCTTAGGGTCTCTAAACACCTCTATAGGATTCAAATCTTCCCGAGCAGGAATATAACGCAACGTATAGGCCTTACCTACCATGGTTGGCTTGCCCGTTTTTAAAGGCTTAACATCCTGTATAAATTGATTTTTTAGGCCCTTTTTAAATAGACAAGTGGCAATAGTTGCCGTACTGACCTTTCTTAGTTTTTCTGTTGTGGTTGCTACTTTTGCTGTCATACTGTGCTTCAGTTTTTTTTATTATTCCGCTTTGTTCCAAGTATCGTTTAGGAAAGTCAAATCTTTTTTCATTTTGGCAAAAACCTCATCTTTATCTATGGTAATTTCCGTAGCGCCATGCTCGGCACCGCCAAGGTCATATTCTAAATGTAAAGATATAGGTACGTTAATTTTGTATTTTTTTAGTAAAGAAAAGTAACGTCCAAAATCTATCATTCCCTCTCCTAGAGGTGTATTTATTGGTTTCCACTTACCTTCTTCCATTCCCCATTTAAAATCCTTTATAACAATACTTCTTATATAGGGTGCGATATAGCGCAAGTCTAATTCCCAACTCATACCGCCTTCCACTACAGCATGCCTTATATCATACTGGCTACCCAAATGTTTGCTATCCGGAGATGGTAATATAAGAGGCAAATCCCAAATAGGTGCGCCAACATGATTACCTGCATGATTTTGGTAACAGCCTATTAATCCCAATTCTTTATTGGCTGTTTCCAGTTCTTTAAAAAGTTCACGGTACTTTTCTTGACTTTCCTCAATACTCAGCTCTTCCGGATAAGTAAGCCACCCGGTTCTATAATGTGTAATACCTAATTTACTAGCTGTTTCCAAAACCTGCCTGTCCAAATCTTCATTTGCATTCAGCACATTGGTTGTCATCATTTTTGACTTTAAACCATATTTCTTCATGGCTTCCATAGCCTTTGGTAAATCGCGCTCTACATTTTCTGGCAAGACATGTCCTTTTGGCCTAACAGTTAAATCCAATCCATCAAAACCGATTTCGGCGGCAGCTTTCGCCATATCATCAAATTCCAAAAATTGTAAATGTTTTGAAAAAAGATGTACTTGAGGTTCCTCATTAAAAAGATGCGTAGTTAAAGCAAAAGGGTCTCCAAGTGGCATTAAGGGAACCGCCAAAGCTGCGGAACTAGTTTTCTTTATAAAGTTTCTGCGACTGACTTGAGCTTTGTAAAGGGCCATAATGTGATGGTTTTAAAAATGGTTTTAACACTTAATATTTTGTTAATAGTCAAATATAACTATATTTGGTAAACCAATTTGGTAAACCAATTATTTAACAGATGAGTAGAAAAGATAATTTTATAGTTGTTTTAGTGGGCGTTTGTGGAACCGGTAAAAGTGTTGTTGGTGAGAAGGTAGCTAAAAAATTAGACATCCCATTTTTTGATGCAGATGCATTATTCAATGAGCAGCTAATTGCCGATAAGGAAAATACCAATACGGAATCTAGCAAATGGTTACCTGCTATTGAAAGTTTAATTAGTAAGCAATTCGCTAAAGATGGCTGTGTAGTTTCTTGTTCTATTTTAAAGAAAGAGCAACGTTTACAGCTTGCTAAAAATCTAGATTTAAATATTGACTGGGTTTTTATGAACGGTACTTATGACGAGGTTAACCAACGTCTAGACAAAGGGCATTCAAATAATCAAACCGAGTCTTCACTAGAGTCGGACTTTGAACTACTGGAAATTCCTAAAAGGGCACTAACTGTAGATATTACCCAGCCGGAACAAGAAATAGTGGACACCATTTTAAAATACTTAGCTAGAAAATATGGTTGATACGTGTTTTTTATCACGTTTACCCCTTAAATTCAGCATATAGGCTTGCTATAATTTGTTCAGTTAAAAAATATTTCTATTTTTGGTAAACCAATTTGGTTAACCAATTGAATTGGAAAGCGTTCAAATCATAGTTTGCCATTTTACTTTATGGTATTATATCATATAGACACAACAGACAATATATTTAAAGATAGCAGAGCCATTAACATGCACTTGGTCGTCGGTGAGCCAATTTTGAAAAACAGGAATAAACCCCTGAGTATTTCAAAAAAACAGAGATGATCGGCGACCAAAATTATCGTGTTAAAAACCATCAAGAACGGCCCCTATTTTATTAGTGATTCAGATTACAATTTAAATGCCTATTCTACTTTCAACGTAATAAGCACTAACTAATATAACTTAGGCATACTACATAACTCAATTCAAATATGATCAAACATATAAGAGTATTACAAATTTTTATCTGCGTATTGTTAATCTCCTTTAGTGGACATTCACAAGACCATCCCAGCTTAATTTTAACCAAAGAAGGCGTTCAAAAGATAAGAGCAGAATTAGGTAATGTTCCCCTTTTTGATGCTACTTTAGCAAAAGTAAAAGCCGAGGTAGATGCTGAAATTGCATTGGGAATTGAAACCCCAATACCTAAAGATTTTTCTGGTGGTTATACACACTCTCGTCACAAACTTAATTTTCAGACGCTTCAAAAAGCCGGTGTATTGTATCAGATTTTAGACGATGAAAAATATGCTCTATATATTAAAGACATGTTATTTCAGTACGAAGCCATGTACAAAGATTTGCCTGTACACCCGCAAACGCGTTCATACGCTAGAGGTAAATTATTCTGGCAGTGTCTTAACGATTCCAATTGGTTGGTTTATGTAAGTCAGGCTTATGATTGCGTATATGACTACTTATCTAAAAAAGAACGCAAGCAACTTGAAAAAAATCTTTTCAGACCTTTTGCAGATTTTATATCCATAGAAAACCCTCAATTCTACAATCGCGTTCACAACCATAGTACATGGGGTAATGCTGCCGTTGGTATGATTGGGTTGGTAATGAATGATGATGAATTAATCCAAAGAGCATTATACGGGATAGAAGACGACGGATTACCTGTTGGAGCTAAAGATAATGATGGTGGGTTTATAAAAACAGAAGGCCAAGAGGTTGGTTTTTTAGCCAATGTAGATGAGCCATTTTCTCCTGATGGTTATTATACCGAAGGACCTTACTACCAAAGATATGCTATGTATCCTTTCTTAATTTTTGCCGAGGCATTGCACAATGTGAAGCCCGAGCAAAAGATTTTTGAACATAAGGATAGCGTGTTGCTAAAGTCAGTAAACATACTCGTAAATCTTTCTGATGCGGACGGGGATTTTTTCCCTCTGAACGATGCTCAGAAAGGAATGTCGTACAAATCACCTGACGTAGTCACTGCTCTTGATATTGCATATCATTATGGAGGACATAATCCACAATTATTGAGTATTGCAGAAGAGCAAGGTAAAGTTTTATTGGATGATTCAGGTCTTGCCGTTGCCATAGGTATTAGAGATGGTAAGGCTGAACCTTTTCAGAAAAAATCAATCAACCTAACTGATGGCACCAAGGGCGACGAAGGTGGCGTTGGTATACTTAGGTATGGTAATGAAGATATGACCTTGGTTTTTAAATATGCCGCGCAAGGTCTAAGCCACGGACATTATGATAAGCTGTCATTTTCGCTTTACGAAAAAGGCACGGAGATATTACAAGACTACGGACTAGCCCGTTTTGTAAATATTGAGCAAAAAGGTGGTGGCAATTATTTAAAAGAAAATAAGACTTGGGCCAAACAAACGATAGCCCACAATACACTCGTACAAAATGAGAACTCTCATTTTGGCGGAAAATATGAGGTAGGTAGTAAACACCATTCAGAGCTATACTTTTTTGACACTTCCAATCCAGAAGTGCAAGTTGTAAGTGCTAAAGAAAAGAATGCATATCCTGGAACGGAAATGCAACGAACCATGGCACTAATTAAAGCCGATGGTTTTGAAAAACCTTTTTTACTAGATATTCTAAAAGTAGTATCAACTACTGAAAATCAATATGACCTTCCCTTCTACTTTAAAGGTCAGGTTATGAAAACCAATTTTGATTTCTCTACACCTAAAAGTTTAGAGACGTTAGGTTCTGAAAACGGCTATCAACATCTTTGGGCAGAAGGCACAGGGCAACCTAAAGAAGAAAACTCAAAATTAAGCTGGTTAGAAAATGGGCATTTCTATACATTAACCACAGCTAGCTTAAAAGATGACGAATTACAATTTGTGCGCATTGGCGCTAACGATCCGGAATTTAACTTAAGAAGAGATGCCGGTCTTGTCATTCGCAGAAAAAATACACAAAACACAACATTCGTTTCTGTCGTGGAATCACATGGACATTACAGTCCGGTTTCTGAGTTTTCAGTAAACTCGAATAGTGTTATTTCCAATATAGAACTCATGGTTGATAGTAAAGAATATACAGCGGTAGTTGTTGAAACCAAGTCTAATGGCAATCAGTTGTTATTGGTCTTGGCTAATGAAGATAAAAATGCAGACAAGGAACATGTTTTGAAAATAAAAGATAAAGAATACCGCTGGAAGGGTCCTTACCAATTTATTACAATCACCAAAAAGTAAAATTGCCCAAAGTTTAGGAAGGCTTTATAAATACATTAATCTTTGGCTTGAACCCCAAAACCTGTATTCATCAGCACTTTTGAAATAAAAATTTAGTCCTTTCAATTCATTCTATAATTTGATTTTCATTTTTTCCCAATTCAGGATATGAAAACCAAATTATAGAATTTTATTAGTTTTTTCTCTGAGTATTATATAACAAAGCAATATAATTGAGAAAACTATTTTTAACCTCCCGTTATAAGCTAAGAGAAGTTTTTTTATACTTACTTTTTATCACCAAAATAAGATGGGCCTTCGCCAGTTAAGAAATCTTCTCTTACTGGGCTAAATGTATCAATTAGCTCTCCTTCTTCTAAGCAAACTGCACTATGCAATAAGTTAGGCTCAATATACACACCATCTCCTGCTTCAACAATTTGTTTTACTCCATCAATTTCAAATTCAAATTTACCTGAAACACAGTAGGTAGCTTGTGTGTGAAAATGTTGATGTGGAGCACCTAATGCACCATTGTCAAATTTCACTCTTACCATCATAATTTGATTATCGTAACCTAAGAATTTTCTTGATACTCCTCCACCAAGATTTTCCCATTCCATGTCTTTTGTGGTGATGTACTTTTCACTAAATCGTTTCATTTTTTGCTTTTAGTTTATAAAAATAATTACCTAAGCAATATAATTTATTTCAAATAATTAGAGAGGTAAAAACTAGAAAATTTACCTTTAAAATGTATATGTTTCGTTATTTTTTTAGGTTGACAGCCAATGCTTTATCTATTTTCCCGCGATTAGCAATGGAGAGCGGATTATATCTATAAAAAGCGTACATAAAACTATTAGAATTCTACTCTTTTTTGTCATTAAAACTACGTCTGAAAAACCTTGACTAAAAATCTACCAATTTGAATACGGTGAATTTAAAATGATAATTTTCGACGTAATAAAATGCCAAAAAGCGGTGTTTAATTTTGTATAGCACCATATGAAACTGATGGATTTTGTCAGAAAAAAATGAAAGTGTTTTTAATGGTATTTTAGTGTTTTCTGAAAAGGCTTTATGACTAAAAATTTAATTGAATTCTAATTTTAATAGCCTTGCCGATAGCTCCATTTCTTTCTGAGATAATAACAAAACAATTTCTTTTTTGCTAACAAAAGACGATGTAACCGTAATTATTTTAACAATTCATTCACAACCCACTAAGCGTCTAAAAAGTAGCTGATGTATGTTCACTCTTCACAGAGGGAAACAAAAGAAATCATCAAGACAATAACTTAACCAACTTCTAAAAACCCCAATATAACACAGGGACAGCGTAGTTACTAAAACCAAAAATAGTAATCTCTTGAGCTCTGACACTCTATAATTATCATTTTAGCAAATTTAGGTTGCTCAAAATACTATATGCGCAATAATCGATACCATTTTTCTAAATATTATTTTTTTTAACAAAGTATTAAGTTATATTTGGTAAACCAATTTGGTAAACCAGTATGGGTAACCAATTAAAAAAGAGAATTACTAGCTAATATTAATTTAAGAAATATTTAATGAAAGTATAAAGTATTTAAATAAAAAAAGGACGGGCGCACACCCATCCTTTTTAACTAAAATTACTTCATTCTGAAGGGAAGTAACACAACGAACACGTACACTTTACTATACACGCTCATTACAAAAATACAAAATTCAAAAACGTTAATGAGTTACGTGCTATAGTAAGTTGATGATTAAATGGTATTCTCGCACAGTTCCATTTAGGCGTCGGGCCTTAAACCGATGAACATTACTAACTTAACTTTAACACAAATGAATTTTAAAAACAAATTAGCACTAATACTTGCGCTGTTTATAAACGCCGCAATATTTGCTCAAGACGCGTCTACTATATCGGGTACGATTGTAGATGATGCTAACGTACCAATTCCTGGCGTAAATGTCGTTATTTCCGGTACCACAACAGGTACTGCAACAGATTTTGACGGACTTTACACTATAAATGCTAATAGTGGCGACGTTCTTCAATTTTCATACATCGGTTATGTAACTCAAACCATAACTGTAGGAGACCAAGAGACCATTAATGTTGTAATGGCTGAAGATGCTGCATTACTTGATGAAGTTGTCGTAGTAGGTTATGGAACACAAAAGAAATCACACCTAACAGGTTCTATTTCAAAGGTTGTTAATGATGATTTAGGTCAGATAGCTGTATCTAGGGTTGATGAGGCTTTAGTAGGTCAGGTATCAGGGGTAAATATTCAAGCTACTGATGGTGAAGCCGGTGCTGCACCAACAATTAACATTAGAGGTGTTGGCTCTATGGCAGGTGACTCCACTCCATTGGTAGTAGTAGATGGTGTGATTGTAAATGCTGATTTCTTAGGGTCCTTAAATATGAATGATGTAGAATCTTTTGAAATTTTAAAAGATGCTGCTTCATCTGCAATATATGGTTCTAAAGGTGCTAACGGTATCATTATGATCTCAATGAAAGCCGGAGTTGAAGGAAAGACTAAATTCAACTATAGCACTTTTACTGGTTTTAAAGAGGCAAGACATAGTGATTCGTATACTTTTTCAATTGAAGATACTGCTGCTGCAGAATTAGCAGCTACTGGCTCTATTTCTGACCAAACTGCTTACAAGCAATTAATAGGTATAGATCGTTCTTGGCAAGATGAAATTTTTGATGGAGGTACAATAACCAGTCATTCATTAAGCGCAAGAGGTGGTAATTCAAACACTAAATTTAGTACTGCAATTAACTTCTCTAACGATGAAGGTGTATTGTTAACTGATAATTTTAAGAAATATGGCTTAAGATTAAAAGTAGATACCAAGGTTAATGAAAAATTCTCTTTTGGTGCTAGTTTAACTCCTTCATATACTAACAGAAGACGTTTTGATGGTTCTACACATGATATTTTAAGACAAACGAACTGGTTACCTGTGTATCATGATACAAATACCATCCAGTATGTGGATCGAGGTGTTTATCCAGATGTTGTTGCGGGAGATTATGCTCTTCAAAGACATTTTGATAACTATGACTTATATGGTGATGGAAGTACTTTAGTAGATATTAGTAATACATCAAACACAAATCCTGCTGCTAAAATTCTAGAAAGAGAGCGTAGTGACAAAAAATTTAAACTTTTTGGAAGTGTTTATGGCAACTATAATATTACTAAAAACTTAAGTTTTAGAACTACTTTATCAGGGTCATTCCAAGATACGAAAAGAACAAGATGGCAAGGAGTACAGTCTAACAGAAATGGTGCTTCTGCAGCTTCTATGAATGAAATTTCACAAAGAGAAATATATCTTTTAACAGATAACTTCTTTTCTTACAACAATGAATTTGGCAAGCATGAGATTGGGGTTATTCTTGGGGTAACTGGGGAAAGTAAGAAATCATCTTATTCTAGTATTTCAGGAACTGGTTACACATCAGATGCAGTTAAGCAAATTACAAATGCTACTGTAATTTCTGGCGCTGATGCATTTGAATGGGAAAAGAATGGATTGTCTTATGTTTCTAGATTAAACTATGCGTATGACAATAAATACTTAGCTTCTTTTAGTTATAGAAGAGATGGTAGTTCTATTTTCGGTAGTGAATTTAAGTACGGTAACTTTATGGCGGCTTCTGTTGGTTGGAATGTTGCAGAAGAAGCTTTTTTAAGAGATAGCGATGTTGTAAATAAATTTAAGATTAGGGCTAGTTACGGTGTTACTGGTAATGATCTTTTAAATGTAGGAAGTGTTAATCCAGATACAAGTAGTAGTACTAGCAGTTTAAGTACTGGTAATTTACTTGTAGATAATTATCCTTACTTAGCTTTATTAGGTTCCACTACTGCCGTTGTTGATGGAGGTTTAGAAGCTGGATTTAATCCCTTAAATATTGCAAATCCTGATTTAAAATGGGAGCGTTTAGTAGAATTTAACCCTGGTATTGATTTTGGATTCTTCAATAATGTACTTTCTGGTTCTGTAGATTATTATCAGAGAACTAGTGACCAATTACTTTTGAATAATCCTATTTCGGTTACAACTGGTTTTAATAGTGCTTTAGTAAATTTAGGAGAAGTTAAAAATGAAGGTTTCGAAGTTGAGTTGAGAACTAAAAATATTAATAAAGAAAATCTTAGATGGAGTTCTTCATTTATTTTTAGCACCAATAAAAACACTTTAGTAGATTTTGCTGATTCTGATGGGCAAATTCAAAATGTTGATAGTAAAAGAGCCGCAGAATGGATTAACCTAGAAGGGCAGCCAATTTCTACTTTCTATGGTTGGGTTGTAGATAGAGATATTGATTTAGATAACTTAAAGAATGCTTATCACCCTGTTGGAGGAGAAGCACAAGATGTATATGTTAAAGATTTAAATGGTGATGGCATTATTGATGACGAAGATAAAGCAGCATTAGGAGATCCTTATCCTGATTTTGTGTGGAGTTTCACAAATGATTTTAAATTTGGCAATATCGATTTCAGTTTCATGTTCCAAGGTTCTCATGGGGCAGAAGTTCGTAATATGGGTGACCAATATATCTTTAATCAATTTAATACAGGCCAAGATTTTATTACAGAGGGATATGCTATCGAGGAAGGACTTCCTTTGGATCGAGTTACACAAGATCAAGAGTTTATAAAGCAAAAAATATTTACTAATGATATTATTCAGGATGCTTCTTATATAGCACTTCGAAATGTAAATATTGGTTATAATTTTGATAAAGACCTTTTATCTAAATATGGTGTTTCTGGATTAAGACTTTATGCTGCAGGACAAAACTTAATGTATAAAACAGCAGATAATTACACTGGTTTCAACCCAGAATCTATTGACCGTACCAGTCCTACTACTTATGGATACCAACGTGCGGGTTCTCCAATTTTCAGAACAATATCTGTAGGTTTAAATCTTGATTTCTAATTAGAAAATAACATAAAACAATATAAATCATGAAACAATATAAATATATAACCTTGCTTTTAATAGTAGCTGTATTAGCTTCTTGTCAAAGTGACTTTTTAGAACCAGCACCTTCATCAGGGGTAACTTCTGCAAATTATTACACAAATGCAGCAGAAGTTGAAACTGCAGTAGTTAATATGTACGATGGTATTCAGGGTGTTAATAGCACTAGTGCAGGTGTTAATCACGGCGTTATGTACGAATTCTATTTAACCGAAATGCGTAGTGACAATACCAGAACAAAAAGCCAAGAAGGTGAAGCTGCTCAATTTGAAACTTACACAGTTGAAGCTACTAACGGTATTGTAGCCGATTATTATTCTAGTTATTATAACGTAATATTTAGAGCCAACATAGTTTTGGATAATTTAGGTGTAGTAGAAGATGCTTCCAAAGCTGCTTCTTTTGAAGCTGAAGCCAAATTTGTAAGAGCTTATGCGTATTTCAACTTAGTTCGTTTGTTTGGAGATATACCACTAATTGATGGTGTAATTACTCCATTAGACACTGAAGTTCAATTTACAAGAGTAGCAAGCGCGCAAATTTATGATTTAATCGAAAGCGATTTAACTACTGCTATAGCAGGTTTGGATAATAGCTACAAAACACGAGGTTCTAAGGCGGCAGCACAAGCGTTGCTAGCTAAAGCATATCTTACGCAAGGTGAAAATTATGCTGATGCTCAGGGTTTGTGTGAAGATATTATGGCATCTGGTTTTGCATTAGAGTCTGATTTTAGCGATGTTTTTTACCAAGAATTAAATGACGAGATTATTTTTGCTGTTGGTTATGCTTCTGCATTATCTAGTGACAGCCAACTATTCTCAGCAGAATGGATGAATGGTGTTGGTAGAAGTAGTGGTGTAAACTATGTTACTGCAGATGCAGTTGCTGCTTTAGATGTTTCTGGAGGAGATAGAACACAATTTTCGTATAGAATAGACCCTAGTCAAACTACACAAAATCAAGTTACTAAGTATTTACCAAATGGCGAAGACGGTGGAGCTGATGGTAAAACATTTTTATCAGATGCTACTTTAGCTGGAAATGATTGGATTGTACTGCGTTACGCAGATGTTTTATTAATGCATGTTGAGGCTATTATGGCCGGTGGTGCAGAGACTTCTAGTTCTCCTGCAGTTGCTTCATTTCAAGCAATTAGAGATAGAGCTGGTTTAACAACTCCTGTTGCTACTCCTATTACTAAAGCTGATTTACTTTTAGAAAGAAGAATGGAACTTGCATTTGAAAACCATAGATTTTTTGATTTAGTACGTTTAGGGGCTGCAGAATCTACTTTGTCTGAATTTTCAGCAACTAATGGTTTAGGGTATTCAACTTCAGATTTACTATTACCATTTCCTCAAAGTGAAATAAATTTAAGTAATGGGATATTAACTCAAAATCCAGGGTACTAAATCATTCCCAAATTAATAAATAAAAAAGTAAAAAATGGAAAATATAAAATCAATAAATAAACTTATAGCATCGCTATCTCTGTTGGCAATTGTGTCTTCATGCGACCCGACAATTGACAGTTTAAGTTACGATTTACCAGAAGCTAATTCAAAGGCCGATGAAACACCTCCAAGTGCTAGTTTTTCCGCAACGGAAACAGAAGATTATTTAACATATACTTTTGGTAACACTTCTTCTAGTGCTACAGCTTATACATGGAGTTATGGAGATGGTAACGCCTCAGGTGGTGTTGATGGAATGAATACATATTCAACAGTAGGAACTTATACTGTTACGTTAACCGCTTCGGATAATTTAGGAGTAACGAGTACTTCTACTTTGGAAATTGAAGTTGTTGAGCCAGAAGAACCTGCAGCGATTATACCAGAAATTTTGAATGGAGATTTTGCAAATGGACAGGATGATTGGAAGATTGCAGATTTTACTGGAGGAACTACTAGTCCTTTCAACTCTAGTAGTGATGGTTCTTTCTTTAATTATGACGGTTCGGATAATGGTTCTAAAACTGCTGGCGCAAAATGGACACAAGGAACTTCAGCTGGCGAATGGGTAAGTGCTAGTACTAGATATGCATACCAAGCATTAACTGTTACTCCTAATACAGAATATATTTTGGAATATGAATATGCCATAAAAGATGACACAGCTACTGATCCAACAGGAGGAAGAAGAATCGTTGGTGAAATATTGGATGGTCATTTCGCTGATGGTGTTGATGCTGTTGCCAGTTCTGAGGCAGGTGCACGTGCAAGTCATGTTGGAACCAATGCGGGAGGAAAAACATCTTTTACTTTGGTAAAAGAACAATTCACATCTAATGCTTCTGGTGAAATTTCAATTTGGATATATGGGGTTACACCTGTTGATGCTTATGTAGATAATGTTAAAGTTTATCCAGTAGATTAATTTTAGAAATGACTAGTTTTCTAAAATATAAATTATCTATCATAGTAATTATACTCGTATCTGTGAACGTGTCTTGTCAAACGACAAGGCACGGAACAGATTCTAAAATTAAAAAAGAAAAGTATAAAAAAAAGAAGATAAGACTTCCTGAAATTGATTTAAGCAATTGGAAAGTAACCATTCCAGAGGGCACAGGAAAAGGAGGTGCAATTAGTGTTGAACCGCCGGAGATTTTAGATTATGCTACAAATAAGACTTTAAAACCTTATATGTATAATGACTCTACCAAAGGAGCTTTAACATTTTATGCCTACCCTACCTCAGCTACTACAGCCAATACAAAATATTCCAGATCAGAACTTAGAGAACAAATGGTTCCAGGTGACGATAATACAAATTGGACTTTTAAACAAGGAGGATCTTTAAAAGCAAAACTTGCTGTTGATGAAGTTTCTCGTGATGAAAATGGTAAATATCATAAAGTTATCATTTTGCAAATACATGGACGCCTAACAAATGAACAACGAGATTTAATTGGACAGAAAGACAATAACGCCCCTCCAGTATTAAAAATTTACTGGCAGAATGGTAAGGTTAGAGTTAAAACCAAAAAACTAAAATACCCAGGTGTAAATTCCATAGGAATACTTCATGAAGAGGCTTGGACAGATGATGAAGGATTCAATTTTGAAGAAGAAGTAGGTTTTAGAAAATTTCAGGTCGAAGTGAAAGTTTCCGATGGAAAAATGGTGGTTTCACTAAACAAAACTGAATTCGCCGTTTATGATGATTTTAATATGAAACGTTGGGGCATTTTCGAAAATTACTTCAAAGCCGGTAATTATTTTCAAAGCAGGGATGAAGGTTCTTTTGCTAAAGTTAGTTTTTATGAACTTGAAGTAAACCATTAATAACAATACTTATGAATTTCAACAGTGTTCAATATTTTTTTAAACAAGCAATTATTAAAAATTGCTTGTTTCTTATTGTACTGTTCAGTTTATGGAGTTGTGACAATTCTTCTGATGCTATTGAAAAAGAGGTTGAAGAGGAAATGGTTGAACAAGAAGAGATTCAAGAAGAAGTTGAAATTATAGAAGAGACACCTGAAGAGGTTGTTGAAGAAACATTTTTATTACCAAATATTGATTTAAGTAATTGGAAAGTTACCCTCCCAACTGGTAGTCCAGATGAAGTAGAGCCGCCAGAAATATCTGATTACGCTACTGATGATCGCTTAATACCATATATGTATAATGATTCAACAGATGGGTCACTGGTTTTTTATACATCGCCAGGTTCATCAACCACCAATTCTTCTTACTCGCGAACAGAGTTGAGAGAACAAATAGTTCCAGGAAGTAATAGCAAAAACTGGACTTTTACCGAAGGTGGAACTATGAAAGGAATTTTGGCCGTTGATGAAATTTCTAAAGATGCCGGAGGTAAACATCACCGTACCATAATTATGCAAATACACGGTAGACTTACTAATGCCCAGCGAGATTTAATAGAAGAAGATGATAATAATGCGCCACCAATTTTAAAAATTTATTGGCAGAATGGAAAAATCAGGGTATTAACCAAAGTGCTTAATGACCTCACTGCATCTGATGAAGAAATACTACATACGGATGCCTGGAGTGATAATGATGGCTATACTTTTTCAGAAGAAATAGGAACTAACAAATTCATTTTAGAAATAATTGCTTCAGAAGGTAGACTGGAAATCATTTTGAATGAAACAGAGTCCATTATTTACGAAGATATCCATATGGAAAAATGGGGCGTTTTCGAAAACTACTTTAAAGCAGGAAACTATCTACAAACTAAAGATGAAGGTAGTTTCGCAAGAGTTAAGTTTTACAACTTAGAAATTACACATTAGATAGTTTTATAATACAATACAGGTTAAAGCATAGAAATTGAGTTGTTTTGAGTTAGTTGAGAGTAATTTTGCCGGCCCGCTCACCACGGGTCGGTAAAATTTCAAAAACATCAAAACGCTATAAAAACTACACTTACATAGTTTATTCTTTATTATTCTATTAGACCTAATAATTTTTTGAACTGCACACGCGCTATGAAGTTAGAAATACTAACAAAACAAGAAAATAGAGAAATCCAAAATGGGATTATCTCAAAAATTCGTGACCTCATTAATTACAAAAATCTTGAGCCAGGTGATAAATTACCTGCTGAAAGAGTACTATCTGAGAAATTTGATGTCAGTAGAACCAGCGTACGCGAAGCCATTCAGAAACTTGAATTTTATGGGATTTTAAATTCCAAACCGCAAAGCGGAACTTTCATTTCCAACATTGGTCAGGTCGCCATGAACGGCATGATCGACGATATTACAAGTTTAGAAGAACAAGACTTTGTTTCTTTGGTAGAGACCCGGATTCTACTTGAACTTAAAACGGTAAAATTAGCGGCCATCAGAAGAACCGACGAAGATTTAGAGCGCATTAAGTTTGCTTTGGATGCCTACAATAAGAAAATGATCTCTGGTAAAGATTGCCTAGAAGAAGATTTACTTTTTCATTTAGCAGTAGCTTCTGCGAGCAAGAATAGTACGATGAACACACTCATGTTACTTATAACTCCCGAAATTATAGTTGCTTATGACAAGGACCGTGTCTGTGAAGGGGATGTTGCCTTATCCGAAATTAAAAAGCACGAAGATATTTATTCGGCCATCTTGAAACAAGACCCAAAATTAGCTAAAGAAAAGATGAAGGCACACTTTAGCAAACTATACGATTACATCTACGGAAAGGACCGGGATATTAAGTTAAATAGAAAATAAGGTCCCATCAATACTTCAAATTATTTGCCTAATATAACGGAAGATACCTAGAAACACTCACTATCTTACTCATGGTCTAGAGAGAATGAAAATTAAATAATGAAAGTCAAATTATTAATACTAGGCATTACTCTTCTACTCTTTTCTTGCGGAGAAAATTCAAATCTCCAAAACGTCTATGTAAAAGACATCCCGGAATTGCAAGAAGCACTTGATCAAGCTGTTCCAGGAGATAACATTGTAATGGCAAATGGAGTTTGGAAAGATGTTCCAATCATATTTTTTGGGAAAGGCACAAAAGAACAGCCAATTAACTTACATGCAGAAACTCCTGGTAAAGTTTTTATTGAGGGAGAGTCCTATCTTCATCTGGGAGGCGAACATTTAATAGTTGACGGACTATACTTCAGAAACGGGTATTCACCTAAAAATTCCATTATTCGCTATATGATAAGCGAGGATAGTATTGCCTTTAACTGTAGGGTTACCAATACTGTTATTGAAGATTTTACAAAACCAAATAGGTTAACAAACGATCGCTGGGTTGAATTTTACGGCAAACATAACCAGCTAGATCATTCTTATCTCTCAGGAAAATCTAACGACGGCGAAACGGTAAGAGTATTTTTTACCGGTAATGAGCATATTAATAATCACCATCAAATCATAAATAATTATTTCGGTCCACGTCCTAGAAAGGGAGGTCCTAGAGCCGAAACTATAAGAATTGGAGATAGTAAAACAAGAGTCTCCCCTAGTTTTACGAACGTGTCTGATAATTATTTCGAAGCTTGTAATGGCGAGGTTGAGATTATCTCCGACAAGACAAATTTTAATACATTCAAGAATAATATCTTCTATAAGTGCGAAGGTTCTTTAGTATTAAGGCATGGCAGCTATGCCACTGTGGACGGAAACATTTTTATTGGCGGCGATGAATCTGACTTTTATGGAGGAATCCGAATAGTGAACACCGGGCACTGGATTACAAATAATTATTTCTACAAAATTAAAGGAGAGCAATTCAGGAGCCCACTTGCCATTATGAATGGTATTCCCATGACACCCTTAAACAGATATTTACAAGTTAGTGATGTTGTTGTGGCCTATAATACTTGGGTAGATTGTAATTCTCCGTGGCAAATTGGGGTTGGTCAGAATCTTGAAAGTGCCGATGTACTCCCTCCAAGTGAAATTCGTTCGGCACCACCTATACGGACTATTGTAGCCAATAATATCATTTATAATACGAAAATAGATGAAACTCCAGTAATAAGCCATAGTACCATGGAAGGAATTCTATTTAAGAATAACATCATAGATAATGCTAGTGAAGATTATTCTGAATATGATGTTCTACAAGATGGAGCTATAAAAATGAATAAGATTAACGAGTGGCTATATGCTCCGGCTGATTCCGAAAACAAAATTATGGAGGATGTTTATACTGGCTACGATTTTGCTAAAATTAACCACGATATTTTTGGAGTATCAAGAACGAAAAAGAATAGTATTGGTGCAATTAACCAAACCGCAACAGCTGAAAAATTTAAAATTGACAAGAAGAAATACGGACCAAAGTGGTTTTTAACCGAAAAAATAAATGTTGAGCCAAAAATATTGACCGCCTCATCTGCGATTGGCCAGCTTGCCGAAAAAATTAGCGAAGCGTCTTCAGGAGATATCATTGAGTTGAGCGATGCATTATATACCCTCCCCTCTTCACTTAAAATAGACAAGGAAATTACGCTTCGTTCTAAAGATTATAAAAACAGAACAAAACTTATATTTACAGGTGTGCAAGATTCCGTGGCTTTTGAAATGAAGCCAAAAGGAAACCTCAGGTTAGAAAGTCTTATATTAAACGGAGAACAAGGCAAACATGCCTTTGCCCCTTTAAAAGAAAACATGGCTTCGGCCTACAACTTGAGTGTTGAGAATTGTGTTATAGAAAATTTTGGTTACGTTTTAAAAGCTTACAAAGGTTCCTTTGCAGATACTATCAATTTCAAAAAAACAATAATTAAAAATTGCCTAAACGGTATTGAATTAGCCGCTGAGGACAAAGGCGATTATAATGCCGAAATGGTATCTGTTGACCAATGTATATTTGAAAATGTACAAAGCAATGTTATTAATTTCTATCGAGGAGGTTATGATGAATCAACCATAGGAGGGTCTTTATCTATCACAAATAGCACCTTCATGGATAGTGGCAAAAATGAAAAAAACGGTATTTTGATAAAAACCAGAGGTATTATCAATGTGACCATTAAAAACAACACGTTCAAAAATAACCCTGTTGAACTTGTTGCGTTACTATGGGGAGAAAAAAACAATCATCACTTGAACAATACTTTAATAAATTCTGGAAAAATCAAGGTTGAAGAGCAGCAGAAACTTAAGATACTATACTAATAAATTGATTAAAAATTAAGACAACTACGGAGTGGAGTTGCCAAATCATACGCCAATCATCTTATCAAAAAATTAAACAATGGAAAACCCAGTTGCTAAAACATCGTTCATTAAAAAAATTCTTGCCTTGGTTCTTGCTTTTGGCCCAGGAATTTTTGCTATTGGTTATACCATTGGTACCGGTAGTGTAACCTCTATGATTGTTGCCGGTAGTACGTATGGTATGCAATTATTATGGGTATTAGTCTTGAGTTGCATCTTTTCTGGCATGCTTATGTATGCCTATGGTAATTACGCTTTGGTGACCGGTGAAACAGCGCTATACGCCTTTAAAAAACACATTAAATGGGGCAAACCCATTGCCATTCTCATAATTTTGGGTGTATCATTTGGCCAATGGAACTCACTAATGGGTATTCTAGGAATTTCGGCTAATATCATTTTTGAGATTTTTGTTATATATTTTCCTTCTTTAGTTGATTACCAATATGAATTGGTACTTACAATTGCCATTGTGGTAATTGCTATTATGTATCGTTTTCTACTCATAGGAAAGTATATTTTCTTTGAAAAAATACTTGTGATTTTCGTAACCATCATGGGGCTTTCTTTCTTTATTTCCCTGTTTATGGTATTTCCTTTGCCTATAGAAATTGCGCAAGGCCTTATACCTTCTGTTCCAAAAGTACAGGGCGGTAGCATGATGGTAGCGGCATTTGTTGGCACTACCATGGCAGCCGCCACATTTCTTTCTCGTCCTCTTTTTGTAAAAGGAAAAGGTTGGACCATAAAAAACTTAAAACAACAAAAGAAAGATTCAATTATAGCGGCTTCTCTTGTTTTCATTATTAGTGCTTCGGTAATGGCTGTGGCTTGCGGAGCTTTGTTCCATGAAGGACAACCTGTAACCAAAGTATTGGATATGGTAAATACCCTAGAACCTGTAGCGGGTAAATTTGCCCTCACACTCTTCTTTTTCGGAACACTGAGTGCAGGACTTTCTTCTATTTTCCCATGTTTATTAATTGCCCCTATTTTACTCTCGGATTATCAATCTGGGGAGTTGGATACCACTTCAAAACAGTTTAAAGTGATAACAGGCATAGCTTGTTTGTTTGCTTTAATAGTTCCTGTTTTTGGTGCTAACCCAATAGAAATGCAAATTGTTTCTCAGGTTTTTAATGTCTTTGTGCTTCCGTTAGTGATACTCGGAATTATTCTACTCATCAATAATGCTAAGCTTATGAAAGATTATAAAGCCAAGCTTCCACTAAATATAGGATTATTCGCTGCTTTATTTTTCTCTTGTGTTATTTCATACAATGGTGTTATAGCACTAGTAGAATATTTCTAAAAGAAAGAACACCTTTCCGTATAGGCACTTTTAAAAAGTACAGAATCGAACCTAAAGTGAGTCATTCTTAAATCTGCTAGCTGAAAATAAATGCTATCAAACGTTAACTACAGCTAGCTCAGAAAATAACCTGCAGAAAACCGTTAGAAATGGCGCCCGCATCCTACAATTCCACTTACAAAAAAAATTGAGCTTATTATATAAGTAAAAATTCCAACCATAACATCTATTCTGGTTCAAGAACAACGATAATCCTTATATTTTGTCTCAGGATGTCAGCTCATATAAATGGGGTTCTTTTCTTAATGGAACTCGTAATAGATTCTAAAACTATCAAAGAAATAGTCTGGGCAAAATTCGAAGGCAATCCGTTTATGTTAATTTTAGTAAATTAATATAAACTTTAATTAGTCCTAATCCCGTACAACCGACTCCATTTTTAATACACACACTCCGTACTAAAAGGAGTTAGGTATAGAAAAATAGTAACTTCTCACATTAAGGATAGTAGGAGAGTTAAAAAATTACCCGTACCCCACCCTAACTACCTCATAACGAAATATCATTCCACTAGCACCAATTCAGAAATAAGCGAATAATATTCTTTTGCTGTACCAAAACAATGCCTAATTGCCAATTTAGCATATAGCAGCTCTCTATAATGCCAACTAGATAATGTACACTACAAAATTTCTTGATATTAATTTTTGTTTAACAAAGTATTAAGTTATATTTGGTAAACCAATTTGGTAAACCAGTATGGAAAACCAATTGAATTTAACAATTTTTGACTAATGTTTATCAAAAAGACACCTTATGAAACTATAACGGATTGAAATGAAAAAATTATGGGATACAATCCCATAATTTTACTAAAATCACTTCTTTATGAAGGAAAGTATCACGTAGAACATGTACTTTTTACTACGAAAGCTCATTGCTAGATTATCAATAATTCGGGAATATTAATGAGTTCTGCACCTAGTGAATTGAAGATTAAACAAGACTCTCATTTAGGCGCTTGGCCTAAAACTAATTAACATTACTAACTTAACATTAAACAAATGAAATTTAAATCTCAACTAACACTTATAGCGTTATTGTGTTTCAATATCTCGCTATTTGCACAAGACGGTTACACTCTGACCGGTACCGTATCTGATGATACGAATGTACCTGTTCCTGGGGCTAGTGTAATTATTCAAAACACAACAACAGGAACATCTACCGATTTTGACGGTAATTATTCTATTGAAGTTACCAATGGTGATGTGCTGGAAATTTCATCCTTAGGCTTTTCTACAAAAATAGTAACTGTGGATGGTCAAGAAACTCTTAATGTTATTCTTGCTACTGATGCAAGTCTTCTCGAAGAGGTTGTCGTAGTAGGTTATGGTGCTCGAAAAAAGAGTGACATTACAGGTTCTGTATCTTCGGTTAAGTCTGAAGAATTAAATGCTTTTCCATTAGCAAATGCAGAGCAAGCGCTTCAAGGACGGGCAGCAGGTGTAGTTGTTCAGTCTAACAATGGTGGTGAGCCTGGAGCTCCCATAGCCATAAAAGTAAGAGGTAACACTTCTATTGGTGCAAATAGTGGGCCACTCATTGTTGTAGATGGCTTTGTTGGCGCAACTATGCCACAACCAAGTGACATTCAATCTTTAGAGGTTCTAAAAGATGCTTCTGCAACCGCTATATATGGTTCTAGAGGGTCTGGTGGCGTTGTATTGGTAACTACTAAAAAAGGTAGAAACGGTGTTTTGTCTGTAGAAATAAATTCTAATTACTCTTTACAAAGTACAGCTAACAGATTGGATTTATTAAACGCTGATGAGTTTGCTACCTATCAGCAAACAATTAATCCTACCTATTCTCAAGGAACTGAAGATACTGACTGGCAAGATGTAATTTACACTACAGGAAGTACTGCTAACCACCAATTTTCTTTTTCAGGTGGAAGTGAAAAAATCAACTTTTATGCTTCTGCAAACTACTTTAAACAAGATGGTATTATAGTTAATTCTGATTTTGAAAAATTGACATTCTTATCTAATATTGATGCACAGGTAACTGATAAGTTAAAATTAGGAATGAATCTTTTCGGTAGCAGAGGAACTAAAAACGGGGTTCTTACGCAATCAACAGGTGAAACAGCTAATGGCGGTGGTGATGATGTAATTTCACTGGCTTTCAGATTTACTCCAGACAGAGGTATATATGATGAAAATGGCAATTTTACACAGAATTCTGTGGGAGATGGTGTTGAAAATCCATACGCGATCGCTAACGAATTAACCAATGAAACTAAAACTGATAATTATAGAACAAATTTATATGCTAGCTATGATATCTTAGATAACTTAAATTTTAGATCTACTTTTGGTTATAGTACCAAAAATGAAACAGTAGGACAGTTCAAACCACAAACGTTTCAACTTTCCACTGGATTTGCAAGCCTAGCAAATGCAAGAACGACAAATCTTTTAAGTGAGAATTACTTAACTTATAAGGCTGAATTAGGGAAAGGCGATTTAACCTTATTAGGAGGGTATTCCTATCAAAAAACGAATACTATTAGATTTTCTGCACTTACACAAGAACTTCTTTCTGATGATTTCTTATTTTATAATTTAGCAGCTGGTGAAGTTCAAACACGTAGAGTTACTTCATCTTTTTCAGAATCTGAAATTCAATCTCAATTTGGAAGACTGAACTACGATTATGATGACAAATATTTAATTACGGCTACAGTAAGAAGAGATGGAGCATCTAACTTTGCGGAGAATGAAAAGTATGCTATTTTTCCTTCGGGAGCAATTGGTTGGAAAGTATCAAATGAAAACTTTTTAAAAGATAGCGAAACTATATCCAATTTAAAATTAAGAGCTAGTTATGGTGTTACTGGTAATCAGGCTATTTCACCTTATCAATCATTAGCTCAGTTAGCTGTTACACCTGCAACTGCTATAGAAACAGATGCTTCTGTTTCGGTAGCACAGGAAGCGAACCCTGATTTAAAATGGGAATCGTCTTATCAAACCAACATAGGTTTGGATTTAGGTTTATTTAATAATGCAATTTCGCTTTCATTAGATTACTACAACATAGATACTAAAGATTTATTATTAGAAACCGCAACATCACCTGCATATAGTGGTGCTGTAGATTTAGAAGTTTTTTCTAACGTAGGAGAGATTAATAACAAAGGATTTGAAATTTCTTTAAGCACAAGAAATATTAGTAACGATAATTTTAGTTGGACCACAGATTTCAATTTATCTACCAATAAAAATGAGGTGATAACTCTAAATAACGGAGACATCATTGATAGTGCTGCACCGGGATATTTTTCTGGTAAAGACACTTATATCTTAAGAGAAGGTGAAGCTATTGGTCTTTTCTGGGGATTAGAGTACGAAGGTGTTTATCAAGGTGGTGCTTTACCAGCAGGTACAGCACTAAAGGGTTCATTTTCTGAGGCAGGGGATCCATTGTTTGCAGATTTAGATGGCAATGGTGAGATTGATACGGGTGACCAACAAATAATGGGAGACCCTAACCCTGATTTCACTTTTGGATTTACAAATAATTTCAGCTACAAGAACTTAGATTTAAACATATTCTTTCAAGGTTCTCAGGGCGGAGAGATCTTAAATCTTACGAATGTGCAATTATTCAACGGAGATTCAAATTCAATAACTGATGTATTTAATGCTTGGACACCAACTAATACCGGTTCCAATATACCTTCTTCAAAGATTAGAGATAGAGAAATCTCCTCTCGTTTTGTAGAAGACGGTAGCTATATAAGATTAAAAAACATAGCTTTAGGTTACACTTTCCCTTCTGATTTAGTTGAAAACCTAGGCTTAGATAATCTTAGAATATCCGTAAGCGCACAGAATTTATTGACTTTTACTAAATATTCTGGTTTGGACCCTGAAGTAAGCTATTTTGGTAGTGGAGGTGGTGATACTGGATCTTCTAATGTAGTTCAGGGACACGATTTTGGAAATTACCCAACTGTTAGGTCTATTAATTTCAGCCTAAATTTAAAGTTCTAGTGAATAACTTAAAAAAATATACGTAATGAAAACATATAAATATTTATTCTTATTGATAGGATTATCAATAGTAGGATGCTCGGATTTAGAAGAGGACCCGATTACTGAATTATCTCCTGAAAGTTACTTTAGTTCTTTAAGCTTAGAGCAAGTAGAAGGTTTTGTAGCTGGTTCTTATGCACATATGCTTCACAGGAACTTTATGTCTAGAGAAATGACTCAAGCTCTTATGTTCCGCAGTGATATGATGGCTATAGGTAGAACTGGTGCCCAAGAAAGAATAGACCATGACAATTTTACTGTACAGGCAGATAATGCATTGATTGCAGGTGGCTCAAACGTGTACTGGCCTAAAGTTTATCAAATAATTGGCGCGGCCAATGAAGCTATTGCTGCTGGAAATGCACTGACTGAAGAAGATGAAGCCGTGGTTAATGAAGTTTTAGCAAGAGCACGTTTTGCAAGAGCATTTGCTTATTTCCATCTAGTTAGACAATTCGGAGATATTCCTTATTTAGACGAAACAACAATACTATCAGAAGCAGCCGTTGCTCCTAGAACGCCAGCTGCAGATATATATGCAAGTATTATTGAAGATTTAGAGTTTGCCAAACAATGGTTACCTAATACACAGGCATCCCGAGCTATACCTGCCAAATCAGCAGCAAGTGCGTATTTAGCTTTGGTTTATTTAACTATGGAAGATTGGCAAAAATCTTATGATGAAGCAAAAGACATCATTAATAATGAAGGCACATACAACTTAGCTTTGGAACCTAATTTTCAAAATTTATTTGACGCCATTAAAAATGATGAGTCTTTAGAACCCATATTTATATTAGATTTTACTGGTGTTTCTGATGGTGACCAAGGTAGAGATTATCAAGTGGCGTTTACAGGTATAAGATCTGATGATCAATATGACATGGGAGGCGGATGGTCTGTAGAAGTTCCTGCTCTTAAAGTGTTTACTACTTGGGACGATCAAGATTACAGAAGGGCTGTTACTTTTGATGCCACGGCTGTTCAAGGAGGCGCCGTCGTACCTTACACAAATTTCACAGATGCAGATGGTAGAGCAGTTAATCGCCCACATGTTGGAAAATACACTCGTATGGCCAGCAAATTACCTCAACAGGATGGTAATGGTAGAACATCACACTCCAATTACATGATGATGCGTTATGCAGAGGTTTTAATGATTGGGGCTGAAGCCGCAAATGAATTAGGAATTGCTGCTGATGCTGAGGCATGGGTAAATAGAGTTATGGCAAGATCTAGAGCTGGCGGTTTATCATGGGCTAATGGTGCCGAAGTAACGATACCTCCCAGCGCTGTGCCTGCTGATTTCTCAGGGTTATCTCAAGCTGATTTTAGAACAAGAATCTTAGAAGAACGTAGATTAGAGTTTGCATATGAAATGAAAAGGTGGTACGACATTACTAGAAGAAAACTAGGAAATGAAGTATTTGGTGCTAACGGATTAGAATCAGAAGTGTCTACCGAATCTGGAGTTGGACCAGGACCAAAGTCATTTGACCCAAGTCGTGATTATTTATTACCAATCCCCGCTTCTGAGATAATTATAAATCCAAACTTAACACAAAACCCTGGATATTAATATCTCATATCCTTGATTAATAATTAAGGTGATATTTTAAGTACACAGATAAATTATAATAGATACCCGTAAAGGGAACAAAGAATACGAAGAATGTTGTTTTGAGTTAGATTGAGAGTAATTTTGCCGACTTGCTCACCACGAGTCGGTAAAATTTTTAAAATCTCCAGACCCTTTAGAAACCAAATTCTTTAAAGCAAAAAATACTTTTATAGTACATTTGTTTTAATTATTTTTAACAAACCAATCTGGTTAACCAATTTTTAACATACTGTCCCCTATGAAATTAGAAATCCTGACTAAGCACGAAAACAGAGAATTACAAAATAAAATTATTTCAAAAATTCGTGATCTTATTAATTACAAAAATCTCGAACCAGGTGACAAGTTACCTGCCGAGAGAGTACTATCTGAGAAATTTGAAGTCAGCAGGAGTAGTGTTCGTGAAGCAATCCAAAAACTGGAGTTTTATGGAATACTAAATTCCAAACCGCAAAGCGGAACGTTTATTTCAAATATCGGTCAAATTGCCATGAATGGTATGATCGATGATATTTTAAGTTTAGAAGAACAAGATTTTAAATCACTGGTAGAGACACGTATTTTACTTGAACTAAAAACGGTAAAATTAGCGGCCATCAGAAGAACAGATGAGGATTTAGAAAGAATCAAGTCTGCTTTGAATGCCTATAAAATAAAGATGATTGCTGGTGAAGATTGTCTAGAAGAAGATTTGCTTTTTCATTTAGCAGTAGCTGCTGCAAGCAAAAACAGTACCATGAATACACTCATGCTACTAATAACGCCTGAGATTATAGTTGCTTATGCTAAAGACCCTGTCTGTAAAGGTGATGTAGCCTTGTCAGAAGTCAAAAAGCACGAAGACATATACATGGCTATCTTAAATCAAGATCCAAAATTAGCCAAAGAAACGATGAAAGTACACTTTAGCAAATTGTACGATTACATATACGGTGAAGACCGAAAAATAAAATTAAAGAAAGGATAAAAGTGCACAATTTGTCCTTTTGATACATACTGAAGGAAAACTAATACTTAAAAACTACTTATTTAATGAAGGTAAATGGCTAGAGCCATACTCATCTTATCCTAATTATTTACAAAGTATTTAAGTCATTTAAATACAGTCATTTAGAATTGCTCTCCTCCTATTTTCAAAAATTAGGCTAGCTATTCTTATGCCTGAGTACTAAGAACAATTTAAAAGAACGAAGATGAAAATCAAAAGTTTAAGATGGTGGGTTATAGCTTTAATCGCTTTGGCTACCGTTATCAATTACATTGATAGACAAGCACTACCCGTTCTATGGCCAGACATTGCTAAGGATTTATATCCAGATAAAACGCCTGACGAACGAAAAGAAATTTATGCATTTATCTCCACACTTTTCATTTTTTCTTATGCATTTGGTCAATCCATTTTCGGAAAGATATTTGACAAATATGGAACAAGGATAGGGTTTACGCTGTCAATTGGATTTTGGTCCATTGCAACAGCACTACATGCTTTTGCAAGAGGAATTTTCACGCTTAGTATTTTCCGTTCTTTATTAGGAGTTTCAGAAGCTGGAAACTGGCCGGGGGCCGCTAAAGCAAATGCAGAATGGTTTCCTACAAAGGAAAGAGCATTTGCACAAGGTCTCTTTAATTCAGGCGCTGCTATTGGAGGAATTATAGCCTTCCCCACAATTGGATTATTATCTGTCTATTTCAGTTGGAATTGGATTTTCATATTAGTAGGTGCAACAGGTTTACTATGGCTTATCCCGTGGTGGATTTTAGTAAAATCTCCGCCTAAAAATCACCCATGGATAACAGATGAAGAACGTACGTACATCTTAACGGGACAAAAGAACCAAGATGAAGATGAAGATGGAGAACCAGATGATGGTTACAATCCCGAAACTGGAAAAATGCTAAAGCATAAAGAAAGTTGGGGAGTTATTCTAGCATCTGCCGCTCTTGATCCTATTTGGTGGTTGTTTATTTTTTGGATACCCATTTACTTGCATGAAGTATATGGCATGGATGTAAAATCAATCGGGTTTTATGCTTGGGTCCCTTATGTGGGCGCTATGCTTGGAGCATGGTTTGGTGGGCTATTAGCTCAAAATAGAATTAAAGTGGGTTGGACAGTGAACAAAACACGAAAGTTTGTAATTACCCTTGGATGTGTAATTATGCTACCTTTCTTACTGTTAATGGCTAATCCAGGTGGACCAGAAATAGCCGTGATATATATGGCACTTATTCTATTTGGTTTTCAAACAGCTATTGGAAATGTTCAAACCTTACCTAGTGATTTATTTGGCGGAAAAACAGTAGGTACACTTTCTGGTTTTGCTGGTACGGCTGCTAAATTAGGAGCATTTGGATTGACAGCCTTAGTACCTTGGCTTACGTCAGGAGGAAACTATACACCAGCGTTTGTAATTGGTGCTGCGCTAGCTATAATTACAATGGCAAGTGTTTGGTTTTTA
The DNA here is from genome assembly GCF_009725995.1 of Zobellia laminariae. Next base: position 461,758 of record NZ_RCNS01000001.1, read on the forward strand.
ATTCCAAATATTACGCCACTAAAAAGTAAAAATTAAAACAAAATAACTAACACTAATTAATAGTAATTTACACAAAGATGAAAGGAAAAGTAGCAGTAATAACAGGAGCAACTGGAGGAATTGGTTTTGCAGTTGCAAAAAGATTAGGACAAGATGGTTTCACCGTGATTTTGAACGGTATAGAGGATGAAGCTGGTGCTCAAAGAGTAAAAGAACTTACCGATGAAGGTATCACTGCCGAGTATTACGGTTTTGATGTTACAAAAGAAGACGAAGTAACAGCAAACATTAAAGCAATTGGTGACAAGTACGGAAAAATCGATACACTAGTAAACAATGCTGGTGGTCTTGGTGGAAGATCAAGATTTGAAGATATGACTACAGAATTCTATAGATCTGTAATGGCATTAAACCTTGACTCAACATTTTTTGCATCTAGAGCAGCAATTCCTTACCTTAAAAAAGGAGAAGATGCCTCTATCATTAACTATACTTCCAATGCAGCTTGGACAGCAGGTGGACCAGGAGCAGGAATCTACGGAACTTCCAAAGCTGGTGTTAACGCTATTACTAAAGGATTGGCAAAAGATCTAGCTGAATATGGTATTAGAGTAAATGCTGTGTCTCCAGGTACTATAGACACTCCATTTCACGCACAGATCAAAGCAACTAAACCAGAAGTTTTTGCTTCATGGGCTAACAGCATTATGTTAGGTAGATTGGGTCAGCCAGAAGATGTAGCTGGTGTTGTATCTTTCTTAGCTAGCAAAGATGCTAAATTCATTACAGCTGAAACTATCCAAATTGGTGGTGGGCAAGCTTTAGGAATCTAGAAAATTTATTTTATAATACTAAAAGCCTTTCTTTTAATTAAGAAAGGCTTTTTTATTTGAAGAATCCCTGACAATCAACTCGGCATCTAGAATTTTTTTGTTCAAAGACTGCTTAACATCAGGTGAGCTAACATGTTCTAAAAATGTTTGTGCGGCCAACCTTCCTATTTCAGCACTGTGCTGTTCAATACTTGTAATTGGCGGAGAAACCATTGCAGTAAAAGGTTCGTTGCCAAAGCCTACCAATGCTATTTCGTTAGGAACGTCAATAGTATTCTCTTTTAAAACCTGTAGCGCTCCTAAAGCAGCATAATCGCCGGCAATATATACCGCATCCGGTCTCGTCTTTAACGAAAGTAATTGTTCCATTTTTAGACGGCCATCTTCCTGTGTAAGACTACTTTCCAACAAAAGTTCGCTATCTAATGGTAAACCATGTTTTTCAATAGCGTCTTTATACCCTCTAATTCTATTATTGAATATTCTGGTACGTTGGTAGCCCCCAATATGTGCTATTCTTTTGCAACCTTGTTCAACCAAATGTTCAACAATCATATGGCTGCTGGCATAATCATCAATACCAATATAATCTACGTTCAAATCATTCTCTCCACGGTCAAACAATATTAATGGTATACCTCTGGATTTAATTTTTTCGTAATAATCTAGGTCCGTAGTTTCATTGGCCATAGAGGCAATAATACCATCCACTTGCGTAAACAATAATGTATCTATGCTATCACATTCCTTTTTATAGGATTCGTTAGATTGTGTGATGATAATATTATAGCCCGCCTTATTTAAAACCTCCTCCATATTTTGCACTACTGAGGAAAAGAAATTACTATTTGTTCTAGGCACAATAACACCTACCAGGTTGCTCTTACCTTTACGCAATGCGCTTGCCAAATGATTTGGCTGATAATTCAAGTCTTTAGCTACTTTCTTAACAGCCTCTTTGGTTTTTGAGCTAATTCTAGAGTCGTCCTGCAAGGCCTTTGAAACGGCAGCAGTAGATATTTCCAAGATATTTGCGATATCTTTTAAGGTGGTCTTTTTTTATTCGACAAGTTTTTCTATATTTGTTTAATCGATTAAGCAAAGATATATTTTTAAAATCGCCAATCAAAACTCATACGTTTTGATTTATTTTTAAAAATCAGGTTAATCGATTAAGCAAATAAGTAGATTCAATTTAAAATAACACCATTACAAATGAAAAAAGTAGTAACCTTTGGAGAAATAATGTTGCGTTTAGCACCTCCTGGATTTTTGAGATTTTCACAAACTAATACTTTTGATGTTGTTTACGGCGGCGGTGAGTCCAACGTAGCAGTATCTTTAGCAAATTACGGCGTTCCCGTAGATTTCGTAACTCGTTTACCAAAGAATGATATTGGTGACTGTGCGTTAATGGAAATGCGCAAAAGAGGCGTAGGAACAGACAAAATAGTTTATGGTGGTGACCGTCTAGGTATATATTTTCTAGAAACTGGTGCTGTCTCTCGTGGATCTAAAGTTGTTTATGACCGTGCACATTCTGCTATTGCAGAAATTGAATCGGGAATGATCGATTGGGATACTGTTTTTGAAGGTGTAGAATGGTTTCATTGGACAGGTATTACCCCTGCCATCTCTCAAGGTGCTGCAGATGTTTGTTTGGAAGCAGTTAAAGCGGCAAGCGCAAAAGGTATTACCATTTCAACAGATTTAAATTACAGAGCTAAGCTTTGGAATTATGGTGGCGATAGAGAAGCTATTATGACTGAGCTTACTTCTTATTGTGATATCATCCTTGGGAACGAAGAAGATGCTGAAAAGCATTTTGGTATTCACCCAGAAGGTTTGGATGTTCATAAAGATGGGCATGATGTTAAGGCAGAAGCTTTCTTATCTGTATGTAAGCAGATGATGAAGAAATTTCCTAAAGCTAAAAAAGTAATTACAACCCTAAGAGGTTCTATTTCTGCATCGCACAACACTTGGGCCGGTGTATTATGGGATGGTACCAAAATGTTCGAAACACGTCAATATCAAATTACAGATATCGTGGATCGTGTTGGTGGTGGTGATTCTTTCATGGGTGGATTAATCTACGGATTATTGAAATACCCAGAAGATGATCAAAACGCATTGGATTTTGCTGTAGCTGCATCTTGTTTGAAACACACTATAAAAGGTGATGCCAACTTGGCAACGGTTAGCGAAGTAGAAAAATTAATGGGTGGTGACGCCTCTGGAAGAGTAGCTCGTTAATTTTCAAAACCAAAAAAAAAATGGCTCCTAAAAAATCGATATTAATTTTTTGTGGTGGTGGTCCCGCACCGGGTATCAACGCTGTTATTAGTACGGTAGCAAAAATCTTTCTTAAAGATGGCTATCGTGTCCTAGGCCTTCATGAAGGATTCAAAGGAATTTTTTCTGAAGAACCACAAATAAAGGAATTCGATTTTGCACATGCCGATCGTATTTTTAGTCGTGGTGGATCTACTTTAATTATGAGTAGGTTTAAACCAAAGGACGAAAAAATAAATACGAAACTTTTTTCGGATAATAATGTAAAACTATTAGTCAGTATAGGCGGTGATGACACCGCCTCTACGGCTAACAGGATTACAGGGTATTTAACCAAGGAGAATATTTTTATTTCAAATATTCACGTTCCAAAAACTATAGATAACGATTTGCCCCTACCCGACCGAAACCCAACTTTTGGATTTCATTCGGCAAAGGACGAAGGCGTGCGTATTGGTAATACTACATACGAAGACGCCCGCACCAGTCAAAACTGGTTCGTCATGTCTACTATGGGGCGCTCTGCAGGTCATTTGGCATTTGGTATTGCTACCAGTTGTCATTTCCCTATGGTGGTCATTCCCGAGATGTTCAACAATACCCCTATCACTTTTGATAAGGTAGTACGGTTGATTATTTCCTCCATCATAAAAAGAAAAATAGAAAATATAAATTATGGTGTGGCGCTCGTAAGCGAAGGCGTTTTTCATATTATGCCAGATAACGAGATTGACCATTGCGGTATCAATTTTACGTATGATGACCACGGTCACCCAGAATTGGGTAACGTGAGCAAATCTCATATTTTTAATATGTTGGTCCAGACCAAACTAAAAGAATTGGGTATTAATATAAAAAGTAGACCGGTAGAACTAGGTTATGAACTTAGATGCTGCAGGCCTATTGGTTTTGACCTGACCCTTTGTACTCTTTTAGGACTTGGTGTTAAAAAACTATTTGATCAAGGTATTAGTGGTTGTATCGTTACGGCAAATTCCCGCGGTGAAGTAACCCCATTGTTTTTAGAGGATATACAAGGAGCGGATGGTAAGATTGCCCCTCGCCTAGTAAATATAGACTCTGAATTCGCTAAACTTTTCTTTCAGAATATGCACTATATTCAGGAAAGCGATTACGAAGCAGCAAAAGCATATCTTCCGGATCCGGAAAGATATGATTTCAATAAAATTTTATCAGAACAATAATAACATTATGGCACAGTATTCAAGAATAGAAGTAGCAAACGTAATGAAGGAAAATGGTATGGTTCCTTTGTTTTATCACCCAGACGTTGAATTGGGTAAAAAAATCTTACAAGCCTGTTATGATGGTGGTTCCAGATTAATGGAGTTTACAGCTCGTGGCGATTTCGCTTTCGAAGTTTTTTCTGAATTGAACAAATACGCAGTCAAAAACCTTCCGGGTATGATTATGGGTGTAGGTTCTATTACAGATGCTGCAGCTGCTTCATTTTACATGCAGATGGGTGCCAATTTTATCGTGACTCCTTCATTAAGAGAAGATATCGCAGTAGTTTGTAACCGTAGAAAAGTACTATGGTCACCTGGATGTGGATCTTTAACCGAAATCAACAATGCTGAAGAGCTAGGATGTGAAATCGTGAAGTTGTTTCCTGGAGATCTTTACGGACCTGGTTTCGTAAAAGGAATTAAAGGACCTCAACCTTGGACAAGCATTATGCCTACAGGTGGTGTTAGTACAGATGAGGCTAACCTAAAAGGTTGGTTTGATGCTGGTGTAACTTGTGTTGGTATGGGTTCTAAACTTATTAGCAAGGAAATTTTAGCCAATAAAGATTACGCTGGGTTAGAAACTAAAGTTCGTGAGACTTTGGCTTTAATCAAGAAATTAAGAAGCTAAGACACTTTTGCCACCAATCGGCGGCGTATATATAATATTTACTAGCCGCCTACTTAGGTCTATCCCAAGTAGGCGGCTTTTTTATTTCCTAACGTTACTGATTACAAGAGCACAAAAGCCTTAATTGAACATTCCTCATAGAGGCAAAATTACCATTTTCACTATTCTCTCTTCTGTCTATAATTGTCAAATTCCTGACTTAGAGACTTTCTCCCCCTTGCTATAACGGTATTTTTAAATTTAATGCAGTTAAGCATATCTGCTCATTTTCTAGACCTTTATAATATCTGATACAGATAGATTATTGTATCAAGAACAATCTAATATTAATTATAAAAACCACAGAAATATGTTACGCTGGACAGTTATATTTATCGTATTAGCCATCATCGCAGGAATCTTCGGATTTGGAGGAATTGCTGCTGGGGCCGCTAGTATTGCAAAAATCTTATTCTTTATTTTCATTGTACTTTTCATAATCAGTTTGATTATGGGACGCAAGAAGATTTAAGGCCGATTACCATATAAATTTTACAGTTACAAAGGATGGCAGAAACGCCATCCTTTTTTGTTTCACACTAAAAACATACACTTATGAACGATGCATATGCCAAGCATGAAAAAGATGCTATAGATGAATTTGAAAAGAAGGGGTATACAGCCAGATATCGATACGAAAATGACCTATTAATTAATCTGGAAACACATAAAAACTATAAACCGGTAGATGTTACAATTGTAAAAGAATTCAGGTACGAAGGTATGAGCAATCCCGATGACCTTTCTATTCTATACATCATTGAAACTAATGACGGCTCAAAAGGCACCTTTCTAATGGCCTATGGACCGTCTGCTGATACAGACACTGCTTTGTTCTTTAAGAACGTACCGGATGAAAATTATCATAGAAAATAACAACAAAAAAGTCCGAGCATTACTGCTCGGACTTTTTATTTAGATTGGTATTAATTTTGATTTACCAGCTTGCAATTTCTTCTTGCAATTCTTCTTTTCCTTTACCGACTTTTTCTTGTACTCTACCCATCATCTCATCAAACTTTCCTTCCGTGTAGGTTACATCATCATCGGTTAAATTTCCGTATTTCTGTTTAAGTTTACCTTTTACTTGGTTCCACTTACCTTCTAATTGTTCCTGATTCATTTTATTTATTTTTGTGATTAAACATCTTTTTATCAATACTTAAAATTAAGAATGAATTACCCCACTCTTTAATCTTAAAAAATAGATTTTTGCTCTTAAAAATTAATTGTATGGTTTGTCAATTCCAGCACTATCATCATCCATGAATTTCACAAAATCTGACGGATTTTGAATTGGAATAAATCGGTCTCCTTTTATAACAACGGGGAAAGCTAAGGTTGATGGTGATTTTTCCAAAACTCGCAACCAATCATGTTCGTCTAAGTCTACTTTTTTATCTCCGTATTTCTCCTTAAAATCAGGATGGTCTTGATTTACCAGACTTCCTATAGACTCGTTCATACCTTGAGCTATCTCCGCCCATTGTGTGCCCGTTACTTTTGTTTTTGATATGTCTATAGCCAGAATAGCTTCATCGGCAGCCTCAACGTAAGCATACGTTTGTTTACCAATTGAATTCTCCGAATTGTAGTATAATGTTATCTTCTTTTTATCTTTTGATATAACTCCCATTTTCTTAAATTTTAGTTCATGTATTTCTGTTATGAAACTAAGGGTTATACTGGCGATACATTACCTCTAAAAAATTAATTTTTTCTCTTTACTTTTTTCCGTTTCCAATAATAGTAGAAGTTAAACCATCGCCTACATTTAGCCAGAGGTAATTAAAAAATGATTTTGTAGGATCTCTTTCTGCTTTGATACCACCATAACGGTATCCATTTTCATCGGTATTAGAACCATCGTTTACAAACAGACTTCCAATGGCGGTCAAAAGCTTATTAATACGTAAACGATCTTTCTTTAAAACTGAAAATTTAAAATCTTCATATTTCATTTTCATATCTCCGGAAGAGGATATGGAATTACCGCTTATCGTAAAATAGAGCTCCTGTATTTCTCCTTTTGCCCGCACCCTTAAATTAGATTCAAGAAAAGAGTTTATGTTCTTAGAGTGAAAGTTCTTAACCGTTCCCGAAGCGGTAAACGCATCTGATTCCTTTTTTGCATCAAAAGACCAGTTCAATGTTATGGGAGCTTCCCCCATCAATAACGCCTTTGCTGTAACCGATGTTTTTTCATTTTTTTCTGGTACATTCTGAATCTCAAGAATTTCAGCATGAACATCGTCAAAAATAATTTTACCTGGTGATGTTTCTCTATTTACCCGTTCACTATAAGCAATATAACTGTCGCTAATTTCTACTTTAGGAACATTTAATTGTATGGGTAATTTGCGAAGAGCCTCACTATATAATTTCTTCCTTTCCGTATCATCCGGCAATAGTTTATCTCGGAATATTTCAAGTGCAGCACCTTTGATCTTCCCTGTTCCCGTACTTACCCATAGTTTTTTTTGAATGATACCGAAGTCTATATGTTCAAAACTGACTTCCGGGATTTGTAAATCTATATAATCACGCTCTTTGTGTAGATGCCAAGATAATTTGGTCTTACTGTATTTTGATTTTATTTTTAAGTCTGAAATAGTAATGTTGCCTTCATCAACTTTCACTTTACCAACTTTCAGGGATTCATACGGACCTAAATCGGCATAAAGAGAAGTTCCCTCAAACATTAAGGAACCATAAGCAACCGGAATTTTTGAATTGATGAGTGAATCATTAGTTGTAACATGATCTATTTTAATGTTCACGGAATCCAACTTCATGGCCAGACTATCATTATCACCTTTTAAAAGGGTTACATCACCGTTTGCCACATTTATCTCATCAATATAAATTTGCTTTAAAAGCCCAATCTTATTACTATCTGTTTGAGAAGTATCAGTTTGTTTTTCTTTCAAATAAGACTTTAATATTGGCTTTTCTATATTTAAACTTTTTAATGCTATTTTCTTATTGAAAAGAAACTGCCAATACCCCAAACCAATCACTTCCAAAGAGCCTATTTGTAATCTTGTAACTTGCTTTAAGGAATCTACTGCTCGCACTCTGAAATCTATAGTTTTGAACTTCGCAGTTCCGGTCAAGACGTTCACGTCAATAAGTTTATACTCCAGTTGCATATGAGACGGCAATTTGGTTTCCACAAAATTGGCTATGGACTTTTTAGCCATTAACTGGACACTAAGCATTAATAGTGCAGCAACGATTAGCAGCCCCAAAAAAACTCTGAAAATAATTTTTCCTATTCTGTTTAAATGCATTGTTTGTATTTATCTTTAAGGAACGGTAACTACATGCTGCCCTTAATATTTAAAATTGGGCCTTTAAACCTTAAAATAGGTGTGTTTTCCAATTTATATTTGACCGGTTAAGAAAAACGGCTTTCAGGAACCAAAGTGTTTTATAACTTATCCTCGCAATACTATTGCCAATGCCCTGTACTTCAATTTTAAATCGTCTTAAACTATTCATATTCTTTATGGCACTAGCACAACTAAATGCCCAACATTCCGTTCCAGAAACTATTTTAGAAGAAGCCAAAACGGCCCTATCTCACTATCCGGAATTAAAGGATACACCTATAACTTTTAAAATTATAAAGAATATAAAACAATCTACGATGAGAGCACAGCCTGTAATAGGCACCCTTTTAAAATCGAAGAAAAAGCGGGCATACGTGATTTTAATAAGCGAAAAAATAAAGATTTCAGATGAAGTGTTTTTGACCAAAGACGTACCAAAAGGTATTATGATCGGTTGGCTTGGTCATGAGCTAGGCCACGTAATAGACTACAGTCATAGGAGCTCATTAAACCTCATTTGGTTTGGAATGAAATACTATTTTTCTGGATCATATATTAAAGAAGCGGAGCGTGCAGCAGATACCTACGCCGTAACCCATGGCATGCACGATTACATTTTGCAGACCAAGCGCTTTATTTTGGACCATGCCAAAATAGATGAAAAATATAAAGAACGTATTCGTCGTTATTACCTTTCTCCGGAAGAGATTATGGATGTTGTTAAGCAGCACGAAACAACTAACAAAGAATAGATAGGTTTAATTAAAAATGAGAATCAGGCCTTTATTCGTTAACAAAGGCTTCCCATTCCTTAAACTTCTCTTCTCCCATTACACGTTCCATTTTTACCTGTCCGCCTTTTTTCTTATTCTTACCGTTCCAGTCATGAAATACAGAAGGTAATACAGAAACGACTTTCACTCCCTTTAACGCTTTGGAACGGGCTACTTTATAATTTTTATTGGCATTTTTAAGAGATTCATCTAACGCTTTGGCCAGTTCCTCATCATCTGTTTTGTCTTCCGTACCTAAATACCAACAGTGATAAAACTCTCCGTCAATTCTCTTGGCACACAAGGTATATTCTGGAATACGGATACCAAATTTCTCTTCTAGTTCCTGTACGCCATCATCCAATTTATTTACCGAAAGCTGGGAACCTACCGTATTCAAAAAGAATTTGGTTCTTCCTGTAATTTTTATTTCGGCGCGTTTTACATCGGTAAATTCAATGGTATCACCAATGAGGTAACGCCAAGCTCCTGAGACCGTACTTATGATGAGCACATAATCTTGTCCTTCTTTTACTTCAGACAATTTTAGAGCGGATGCATCATCACTTAGTGACCCATCTTGCTGTATATACTCTGGTTCAAAGGGAACAAATTCAAAATAGATACCTGAATCTGTTGAAAGCTGCATAGCATCGGTTTCCGGTCTGGCTTGAAATGCTACAAACCCCTCAGATGCCAAATAGGTATCTATAACCGTAATTGGCTTACCTAATAAGGCATTAAAACTCTTTTTATACGGGCCAAAAGCCACACCTCCAGAAGTGTACACCTGTAAATTGGGCCAAATCTCATGAATATTCTTTAGACCGTGATACTCAATTACCTTTTGCAACATCAACTCAATCCAAGAGGGTATTCCACTTAAGGCGCCTATATCCCAATTGGCTGCTTCCTTGGCTATTTTCTGTACACGTTCATCCCAATCATCAATTTCTGCTATTTCTTCACCGGGTTTATAATATCCCCTAAACCAGTTGGGAATATTACTAGCGCTGATACCGCTAATCTCCCCTTCCTCATGACCTTCCACTTTATTTAAGTCCGTAGAACTGCCCAGCATTAAAATACCAAGCTCAAAGAAATCTGGCGGTAAATCAAAATTGCTTAAAGCAAACACCTGCTCAACTCCTGTTTTCCGGATGGCATCTATCATATCGTCCGTTACAGGAATACGCTTACTAGTTTTACCCGTAGTACCAGAACTTAATGCAAAATAATCTGGGGTACCCGGCCATGTAACATCTTCTTCACCTTCATGCAATTTCTGCCACCACTCCTCATTAATGCGGTTATAGTCAAAATAAGGAATAGCCTTTGCAAAGGCATCCGCAGGACTTTCGGAATCTAAAATGTTCTTAAATTTATAATGTTTCCCAAAAGCGGTATTCTTTGCCTTTTTCAACAATTTCTCAAGTACCTCTTCCTGTTCCTTAACTGGGTTTTTATCTCCGGTTAACTTATCCCTGACATCTATAAATCCCTTTATGATATGTCCTATAATCGGCGTGTGTTTCATAGTAACAAATATAATCCTTAAGTCAATAATTTCTGCACTTTATGAAAGGATTGGTTAACCCAAAACAGATTTTTTTAGACTCATAAAAAGGCTGATTAAAACGCAAGTCTTGTCATAACGTTAAACTTTTCAATGTCCATCTTAGTTTGCTTAATTTTGCAGTTCAATCCCTCCACATTAGCATTTGTATAGCATAGTAGACATAGAAACTACCGGCAACGGTATTAAGGGTAATAAAATTACCGAAATTTCCATATTCATATATGACGGTTATGAGATTGTGGACGAGTTCACTTCTCTTGTGAATCCTGAGTGTGAAATTCCTTATTTCATTACAGGCCTAACCGGCATTGATAATAATATGGTCCGTGATGCTCCAAAACTGGAGGAAATTGTAGATGATATTCTTAAAATTACGGAGAATACCATTTTTGTAGCCCACAGTGTAAACTTTGATTACAATGTAATTAAAAACGAGCTACAGCTTTTGGGTCTTGATTTTATTCGAAAAAAGCTTTGTACGGTCCGCTTATCGCGTAAGTTGTTACCTGGCTACCATTCCTATAGTTTAGGGAAATTATGCTCTTCATTAGGCATACCGTTAACGGACAGGCACCGCGCTAGAGGCGATGCGCATGCTACCACCCTACTTTTTAAAAAATTATTACGTGCAGATGGTGCCGACGAGGTTTTTAAGTCCTTCTTAAATTCCCGTTCCCAAGAAGCTACCTTACCTTCTTCTTTGCCTAGGGAGGCTTTTGAAAAGCTGCCCACAGCTCCTGGCATTTATTATTTTAAGGATGGAAAAGGAAAAATCATCTATGTAGGGAAGGCCATTAATATTAAGAAGCGGGTACTAAGCCATTTTTACGATAAGAAAACCAAAGAAATACAGCTTTGCCAAGTAACGGCAGATATAGACTTTGAACTTTCCGGAAGTGAACTTTTGGCTTTGTTAATGGAATCTAATGCCATAAAACATCATTACCCGGAATTTAACCGTGCGCAGAAAAGAAAGATTCAGCCGTATGGAATATTCAGTTATGAAGACCGTAACGGTATTATGCACTTAGCCTTTAATAAGTTAAAAATGGCTCCAAATTCTGTACTGACTTTGTATAGCCCAACGGAGTGTAGATTATTTATTGAAGAGGTCTGCAAAAGCTTTAGGCTGTGCCCAAAGTATTGCCATTTACAAGAGAATGTAAAAACCTGTTCTCATTACCGCATAGAAACTTGTGATGGTATCTGCAGGGAAGAAGAGGACCTTGCTTTATATAACGAAAAAGTACAACTGGCTTTAAAGCACATTAGGGCTCAGAAAGAAGACTTTGTAATTAGAGAGAAAGGTAGAAATGCCGAAGAGCAATCTTTTGTATTGGTAAAAAATAGCGCTTATGTTGGTTATGGCTTTATAGACCAAGAAAATACTATTACTGCAGACCATGAATTGGAAACTTTTCTAGTACCACAAAATAACACCTTGGAGACCGAAAGTATCATTAAGTCCTACATGAGTAAAAATCCTGGAAAAGCGTTACTTCTAGAAAGTAAATGTGAAGATTAATAACGGTACAGTTACTTATTCAATTTCTTGTACATAAGGATTACGAACAATAACCATACGCTAAATATTAAGGCAACAACAGCGGTATATATCCATATAGCATCCATAAGTTTGGTTTCAGGTTGTACAAAGATTTGGTGGTTTTAGTCGAACTACAAATACTGACAAACAAAATTATTCATCTAAATGTAATCCGATTCTTATTAAAGATAACCAAAAATTAGAGAAAACAGCCCGTACGAATTAAGATTGTTTTAACATTTACAAAAATGTTAAAAAAAACGCCTAAACGATGTCTTATTCGCAATAAAAATTAACTTAAATGCAGAAAATCAAGCAGATACAACTATTTTTTCTTTCCGCTATTCATCAAAAGTAGCACGGTTACTACTAATGCTACGCAAACACATGCGAACACAGCAATCATAATAATGCCATTGCCGTAGTTAACGAGAGGTAAATTCTGTGAGATCATAGGTTGGTGATTTATATTTAGACAAATTTATGCCAAAGCCACAATTCAAAATATGATAATTATCAGGCTATTAGAATTTTAGTAATGCTAAAAAGATTGTGCCATTCATACTTTTCAAAACCTTGTTCTAATCAATTTACGAAATCTTACTTACACTAAATCACCTAAGATAATTTGACCGTCATTTTTTTTAAAACAGCATATCTACTGTACAGTCTATTTCATTTTTTTACCGTTCAAATAAAGAGTTGTATTCATTTCCGTTGCGTTTTTTAGTCCCTCTCCTGCAAAGCACAATGCCAAAGACTTATTATAGAACTGTTCTAGTCTTTCTTGAGATTCATTGGATTGAATTAAAACGTGCGAATGAACCGTATCTGTATAACTTACCATTTTTACGGAATCTGTAGCTTCTTGCCTATAATCAATCTGGTCTTCAACACGGTAATCAGTAAACTCCAAACCCATCATTGCGCTAACCAATGTAGTTTGCGATGTTAAACATAAAGCTGTACCGGCCGTAAAATATTCCAAAGAAGTAGGCGCCAAAGGATTATCGTTATCCCCCATAAATTCATCTGAGTATATTGCCCAGGTTTCGGGTGTAGGTGTAGAGACCGTAATTTTTTTCAAAAAGGGTCTTTTCTGATTTTCTGCAGACTCAGCTATAGCAAATATTTCAAACTCCATATTTGCCATATTATCAAAACCTAAAACTTCATCATCTTTCACAACTGGTTTTAGATGCTCTGGCTTTTTGGGTACATGCGTAATAAAACTTAATTTAAAACCATTAACAATAGATTCCTCAGAAAGGGTTGTTCCCTGTGTAGCATGATAATTCTCCCAGTTCGCTCCGTTAATACCTAAAGCTGGTTCAATTACTGTTTCATTTCTTAACGCTTCTCCTGCAGCCCATGAACTAAGTGCCATCTCTTTTATTTCTTGAATGACTTCTTCAGGCTCGCTACTTTCAATAATTATATTTGTAGTTGTTTTATCTAAAAATCCAGCTCCGTCTGTAGACATCATATTGTGCCAACGAAATTTATTCAGAACCTCTACTTTTATGTTATCTAAAGTAACTCCCTTAACTCCTGCTGCCCTAAGAATTTGAGTGTGTAAATTTGCTGCCAAACCACTAGTGTAATAACTAAGTGGAGATGGCCCAAAAGGGTTAGAACCTTCCGCAGCTCCTTCATCAGCAATTAGATGCCATCCCGTATAATCATCAATACCCGTAGATTGCATCATGCCTTTTTTTAGCATCTTCGAATTTTCATTCTTCACCATTTCTGTAATTGCCACTATATTCCTGTTGACAGCTCCGTCAATAGTTTTAGCGACACCAGGTTTAAAAGACGTTGGTGCTAGTGCTTTATCATTACGATCAATTACTTGGTATTCTTTATAGTTATTATAGGTTTCTCCCTTCTCCATCATGAACAAAACCATATTCCTCTCTTCGCTGGGCATAGAAAACCAATATATACCACTTGCTATGGCTATAACGCCAATAATACCTGCAATTACCAAAACTACTTTTTTACTTTTTTTCATGACTATATTCTTAAAGTTCAATCAGCATATTTCCTACCACCTATTAAGAACATTTTAGAGACCTATTTCTAAAACGTAAGTAGCTTATTACATGAATAACAATTATAAATCTTAATAAAAAAAGACATCTTATTAGATGTCTCACGCACATAAAATACCAACGTAAATTCAATTGGAATTCAACGAGCAATACACCTTAAGAAGGTTCCTTTCTAAATACCAAAATGCATCTTAGTCTAACATTTATGGTCATGTTGCCCAAAAATTACCGAGCTTATTACGAAACCTATGAACATAAAACCAAGTACCATAATTATTACGCTGGTAGTGTTTACATCAAACGAGGAAAAAACTTGAGAGATCATAACTTTGATTTTTAAATTAATACTTAAAATTAAGATGTAATGACTTCAAGAAATATGATAATTATCAGCATCACATTTTTTTATACTATAAATTCTAAAGCTTTTTAAGGTGATAGAAATTTCTAAAAACTTTCATGTAGGAACTCAAACTGCGTAGATATTACTATATTCATCATACATTAATCCATTACAAAAATCGAAACTCTAAAACATATTTTAAACCAGATTCTTCCTATTGAAGAACAGGATTGGGAGGCTATAAAACCACATCTCACCGTTACCAAATTCCAAGAAGAAGAACAGTTGCTCTCCCCTCCTAACATCTGCAATTTTATTGCCTTTATAAAATCTGGCTCCATACGGTCATACCACACAGACGACAATCTGGTTGAAACCAACCTTCTCTTACGGTCCGAAAATGAATTCATTACAGATTACGAAAGTTTTATAAGCCAAGAACCGTCCACATTGTGGATTAAGGCTATTGATAAAGGCGAAGTCATTTATTTAGACAGAACGGGCCTGCATACCCTTTACGACACTTCTTTTTATTGGAATAAGTTTGGCAGAATTATTAGTGAACAGATTTTTCTGAACAGTAAACGTAGAACAGCACAAATGTTATTTTTGACCCCCACAGAGCGGTATGTACTGCTACTGGAAACCCAACCCTATTTTTTTCAGAAATACTCCTTAAAACATATTGCCAGTTATTTAGGAATAACTCCACAATCATTAAGTAGAATTAGAAACCAACTTTCTAAGCATTAGTTACCCAAAGTTAAGTGATGACTCCACTTCATTTATAGAGATTTGTTTAAACAAAAAAACAAATCATGAAAAGTATCACATTTGAAAAAATTGGAGGCATAACTATGCTAATTACAGGTTTAGGACATACTACAACCCATTTTATTTTAGAAAACTCCACACATCCACATCCGGAATTAAAGCATGCCATGAAAAATACCCTTATAAAAATTGGGTCTGAAGTTTCCGTATTGGATTTCCATAACGCATTTAGTTTAGCCATGGGCTTACTATTAATAAGTTTTGGGGTTTCTATTCTAAGAAACAAAGACAAAACAGGACTGCTTATTAACCTAGCTGTAGCCGGATTAATGGTTCTAATATCAGCACTTTACTTTCCTGTTTTTGTACTGGTATTAACCTCCATCTCTTTTACCTCTCTCCTATTAAGAACATTAAAATATGATAGCAGCCCAACGAATTAACTAGGATAACTCTCTCCCCTTATTGATGTTGTCAGTAATTTCTAGTACTTTTCGTCTAGCTAAGAAAACTGCGCAGATAACAGATGTGTTTTACATCTAGACGAATACGCTCTATACCATTACATGCAACAATGGAAAATCTAATACACTACATACAATCTAAAATTTCTCTAACTCAAGAAGAGATTCAATTGACCAAAAAGTATTTCATCTCAGAAGAAATTCCGGCACAAACCAATCTTTTAAAAGCCGGAAAAGTGGAACGGTATATCTATTTCTTAGATACGGGAATCGTAAAAGGTTACCAAAATATAGATGGAAAAATTGTGGTACAACATCTTGTAGCGGAGAATGATTTTTTCACTTCTTTGGAGAGTTTCATGACAGAAACGCCTTCATTGGATTATTATGAAACTGTTACTGCCTGCAAGCTTATAAAAATCTCAAAACCCGATTTTGACCTCCTACAACAGAAAACAAAATTCTGGGCAGTTTTTGTGAAAGAAGTTACCAATACACATTTGAACTGTAAATTGGAACGTGTAAAAGATTTTCAAATTTTAACCGCAAAAGAACGCTATTTAAAATTTATGGATCAGTACCCCCAATTAGCTTTGAATGTTTCTATAGAAAACATAGCTTCTTTTCTGGGAATGGAACCTCAATCCTTAAGTCGCATTAGAAAACAAATCGTTTTCTAACAAATGTTATTTCCTACTTCTTAAAAGCGTTTGAAATTTGCGCTAACAAAATTTAAAACAATGAGCAACGAAATTTCATTAGTAACAGGTGGTAACGGACATTTAGGAAATAACTTAATTAGACTCTTACTTTCTAAAAACCAAAAGGTAAGGACAACAGTACGAAACACAAATAACACAGCACCTTTTAAAGGGTTGGACTGTGAAGTGGTTCAAGCGGATATTACGGATAGACAGTCCTTAAAAAAAGCATTTCAAGGTGTTACCAATTTATATGCCGTAGCAGCAAATTTCAGTATGTGGGCCAAAGACCCCAAAACCGAAATTTATGACAACAACCTACTAGGTACGCAAAACGTATTTGATATGGCAAAAGAATGTGGTATCAAAAACATTGTATATGTGAGTTCAGTAGCCTCTTTGGATTTCACCAAATTACCCGCCAATGTAGCTAATGGCTATAATAAAGACCGAAGAAACTGGTATTACAATTCCAAAAATGATTCCGATAAATTAGCCTTGCAGTTAGGAGAAAAGTATGGCATACGAACGGTTTTAATTCTTCCTGCGGCAATGATTGGTGGTGAAGCCCATAAGCTGAGTTATTCCAACAATCTTGTACGGCAGGTTTTAAATGGTGAAATTCCCGTGGACACCGGAGTAACTCTAAACTGGATAGACGTTAAAGATGTTGCCCTAGGCGCTTATAGCGCCATGCAAAATGGCAGAAACCTGGAACGCTATATCTTATCTAACGAAAAGCACACGTCTCTGCAAGAAACCGTAAAAATAGCAGCCGAATTATACCCGGAACTACAATTGAAAATGCCTAAAAAAGTTCCAAAATGGCTTTTGTATACTGTTGCCAGATTAATGGAATTTAGCAGTAAACTCACCGGAAAAGAACCTTTACTACAGCGGCAGTATCTAGATATGTTTTATAATCTAAAGCAAGATTATGATATTAGTAAATCTAGGGAAGAATTAGGTTTTAACCCTAAGCCATCTAAAACAGCTTTAGAAGATGCGCTACACTATTTAAAAAATGACTGGGCAGAGAAGAAAACGGCATAAAACCCACACTACTCATCTCAGACCAACATACATAAGGGCCTCCTATACTGGTGGCCCAATGTTTAAATCTACAGCCTTATTGAAGTTGTCAGAAATTTCTAGTACTTTTCGTTTACAATATTGAACTACTCATACAGAGATACAGTCTAATATTTACTAAAGCTGACCAATAATATTTGATTATTTATAAATAATGGGTACACATCAATTACCAACAATAAATAACAGTGATATCTTCGAAGATTCAATTTGCGACTTATTCAATCATATAGAATCAACAATTACCTACAAACGATTTGGAAAAAATGGTCACAACCAGAAAGGAATTGATATTTTTTCAACTGAAAAAGATTGCGCAATTCAGTGCAAAAAAAAGGATTTGAGCAGAAAGGATTTACCTTTAAAAAATGAACTTCTCGAAGACATTAAAAAAGATGTAAATAAAGTAATTAATGATAAATTAAAAATTAAAATCAACAAATTGATATTTGTTTCAACATATAAAGACCATCCCGATATTGATGAGTATTGTGAAGTATTGAAAGAAAATTTGGAAACAGAATTTGAAATTATTTATTGGGGGTGGGATACTCTTGAAGGTAAATTTCTTGACAACAATAAATTACTTCAAAAGTATTGGTCAAATTTCATCTTACATACTGGCAAAGAAACAAACTTTGAACGAAATCTAAATTTAAGAAAGGAAATTTCAAAAGACTTTGGAGATTGGCTTAATTACAAACTCGAAAATAGAACACGAAGTAATGACATACTTATTAGAGCTTATGACGGCAAACAATATCCACATTCGAATAAGCCAAATACATATGGTAAATATGAATGGTTTAAAGTAGAGATTTTGAGATTGTACCATTCGGGAATAGAGTTTATTTATTCCGTAAAACAGATTCAAATTTTTGAAAATTACTCTTGGGATTTCACAAATGAAAACTCAACAAATAATAAAGAGAAAATGAACGTTTATGAAATAGTTCAAATCAATTTTAAAGATATTGTTGGCTACAATATGAAAGGAGATGAATTTTATATTTATCCTCATATTTTTTGTAAATTTCTTCACAAAGGAACACCATTCGAGAAAATATATTATCAAAATGTCAGCAAAACTCATCTAACTTTTGAATTAGAAAAAAGGCGGAAATAATTTATAGTTACTCCAATAAAAATATGAAACACCTCATCCTAATCACATTTCTAATTCTGTCCAGCTGCAAAGGCGAAACCAAAACGGAGCAAGAGGTTGCCATAGACCCATCCGTTCAGGAAATGTGGGAGAGCTTTACCCAATCTAATGTTGAGTTCAAGGAAGAAGAACAACCAGAATCTTGGTTTTTTCATGACAATGAAGAAGATGCCAATCGTTTAGCAGAATTGGTATTAAAAGAAAAAAAGCAAGCGGGTTCCGGTTTATATTCTTGGTATGCAGAAGCTAATGCAGATTTACCTTCCGTAGGCACAAAACACATCATCACAGATTTTGATGGAACCGCACGAGCTATCATTCAAATCAAAAAAGTAGACACCATTCCTTTTAATGAAATATCAGAAGCTTACGCCGCTCTGGATATGGGAACAACCGTTGAACCCTTACAGAAATGGAAAAAAGCCCATTGGGATTTCTTTGCAAGTACCATGAAAGAAAGCGAGCAAGAGCCTACTGAGGATATGCTTGTGGTTTGCGAGTATTTTGAAACCGTATGGCCATAAGGGTAAAACAACTTTTACACTAATGAGCCCTGACAAAAAATACATAAAGAATCAGCATACAAATCGGCTAACGATTCTTTCACGGGAGACAAATCCATGGAAATGGACCTAGAGAAAAGATTCCCCATATGGAATTCCATTTCAGAATTATATTTAGATACAGAATTGCAACATGAGACTTACAATTCCATCACCCGTACTTTTCTTAACTCAGGTTTATCTTTAAACGAATTAAAAGCAATTGACCGCCGCGAGGTTTTTCCCGTGCTCAAAGCAAATCTAATAGACATCTTTGGCGAATGGAGAGGTTTTGATGAGAAATGGTTGAACGAAGAATGCACGAAGAGTTATTTAAAAAGAGAGAACCGCTGGTTTAAGTATAAGAACCAATTTTACGATTATTTTTTATTCTCCATGCGAAAAGACCATTGGACCGAAATTGAAAAGCGACTAAATAACCATGACGAAAATTCCAAATAGCAACTCACCATGATCCCAAAGCCTATAAAACAAAACCCCATTGCTCCTCTAAACAATGGGGGTTTTTAAACGTCTGTACGTACTTACAAGGTAGTAGGACAAACATAATCCGTTGAAGGGACTTCGGCCGTTTTAAGGGCTCCAAAACCACCTCCTATATCTATAAAGTTATGTATACCTCTACTCTTTAAAATAGATTCTGCTATAACCGAACGATAACCTCCTGCACAGTGTACCAAGAAGGTTTTGTCCTTTGGAAATTCGCTCAGATAATCATTTAAACCATCTAATGGCGTATTAACGGCACCAATAACATGCTCAGAAAGAAATTCACTCTCTTTACGCACATCAAAAACCTCAGCTTCTTTATTTTCAATTTTCGATTTTGCTTCTTCCGCAGAAATCGAAGTAATCGTATCATAATCCTTACCGGCTTTCTTCCAAGCTTCAAATCCGCCTTTTAGAACCCCAATAGTGGCATCAAAACCAACACGGGACAAACGGGTTACCGCCTCTTCTTCCATGCCTTCTGGTGTCACCAATAAAAGTGGTTGCTTTGTATCTGCAATAAGCGCACCTACCCACGGAGCAAAATCGCCATTAAGACCAATAAAAATAGATCTTGGAATATGACCTGTTATAAAATCTTTCTGAGGTCTTACATCTAATACCACTGCTCCTGATTCGTTTGCTATTAATTCAAAAGCATCCGGATTTAATTCTGTGGTACCGCGATCTAAAACATCGGCAATATCTTCATACCCTTCTTTGTTCATCTTAACGTTCAAAGGGAAGTATTTTGGTGGAGGAAGTAAACCATCGGTAACTTCTTCAACAAACTCTTCTTTGGTCATATCTGCACGTAACGCGTAGTTCATTTTCTTTTGGTTGCCCAATGTATCTACCGTTTCTTTCATCATATTTTTACCACAAGCGGAACCTGCACCATGCGCTGGGTAAACAATGATATCATCAGACAACGGCATGATTTTGTTTCTTAAACTATCGAACAAAATACCCGCCAAATCTTCTTGGGTCATAGTTGCAGCTTTTTGAGCCAAATCCGGTCTCCCTACATCGCCTAAAAACAACGTATCCCCAGAAAAAATTGCATGGTCTTTTCCATTTTCGTCTTTCAACAAATACGTAGTACTTTCCATGGTATGCCCAGGTGTATGCAACGCTTTTATGGTAATATCCCCAATTTTGAACTCTTGTCCGTCTTTGGCTATAATGGCTTCAAACGTAGGGTCTGCATTGGGCCCATAAACAATAGGTGCTCCGGTTTCTTTTGAAAGGGTAACATGGCCGCTCACAAAATCTGCATGAAAGTGAGTCTCAAAAATATACTTGATTTTAGCCTTGTCCTTTTCGGCTCTTTCTATATAAGGGTGTACTTCACGTAGTGGGTCAATAATGGCCACTTCACCTTTACTTTCTATATAATATGCGCCCTGTGCCAGGCATCCGGTATATATCTGTTCTATCTTCATAATCTTTTGTCTTTTTATTTCCCGTTAGGGAAAATTATACGCTTTACCTACTACTGTATCTAAAGCCTTACTTCACTGCTCTTTACAAAAATACCTCTATTCACTAAATTAGAAAGTAACATTAGTTACGGTCCCGACGGCTCTGGTGAGCTACTTGTGAACTCAATACGGATAATGGTGTCATATTATCAAAATAATCTACCGCCTCTTTGGTCTGTACAAATAGGTATTGTTTATGCAATACCTCTATAATACCACTACTAAAAATGGTATCCCGCGTTGGTCCTGTAGCTCCTGAAATATAAAACTGAAGTCCTTTTTGATGCAGTTCATCAATAACGCGTATAAGCATTTGCGCTGCGCTGGAATCTATATAACTTATGGCCTCTGCATTTAGAATAACTCCTTTGAGTTTACCTCCTTTGGCCGCTACATTTTTCAAAAGCTGCTTCTTGAAAAAGTTCTTATTTCCAAAATATAACTGAGAATCAAACCTTACGATAAGCAAATCATCACGAACCAAAACGTTCTCTCCAAACCTATCTACATTCTTATAATAATCCGAGCCTTCTATCTTTCCTAAAACTGCAAAATGAGGCTTTGAACTCTTGTACACCATTAACAATAAGGACAACAATACGCCCGCTAAAATACCTTCTGATATCCCTGCAAAAAGTGTTATCAAAAATGTGGTAATCAGCACAAAAAGCTCATCTTTCCGGTATTCCCAAAGACTTTTTGGATACGCAACATCAATAAGCCCAAATACGGATACCATAATAATACTTGCCAAAACCGCATTGGGTAAATAATAGAATAACGGCGTTAAAAACAACAATGTTATAGCTACGGCAATAGCACTAAAAATTAAGGCCATAGGTGTTTTTGCTCCTGCCTGACCATTGATTGCCGAGCGCGAAAAGCTACCTGTTACTACATAAGATTGAAATAAAGAGCCTAGCATATTGGAGCTTCCCAAAGCAATAAGTTCCTTGTTGGCATCTATAGTATCTTCACCTGTTTGTTCCTCCATAGATTTACCGATGGATATAGCTTCTAAATACCCAATAAGTGCAAGTGTTACAGCTATAGGCGCCAATTCTATAATGGTATCTATCTTGAATTGCGGTAACTGAAAAGAGGGCAAGCCCGTAGGAATCTCACCCACAATATTGACTCCAAAAACAGCTAGATTTAAAAAGTAAACTACCAAAACTCCTAGAATAACCACAAAGAGAATTCCAGGTATTCTCTTATCAAATTTCTTTAAAGCTACAATGATAATTATACCTACCAAGCCTATGGCAAAATCATATAAGTTGGTATCCGGTATCCTTTCAAAAGCATTCATTATTAAAACATCAAACCGATTACTACGGGTGATGTCAACGCCTAAAAGGTGCTTTAATTGACTGAACATTATAATTAACGCTGCCGCGGATGTAAAACCACTTATGACGGGTTTGGATAAAAAATTCACCAAAAAGCCCATCCGTAGAACACCCAACGTTAATTGTACGGCTCCAACACTAAAGGCCAAAAGCAAGGCCATGGCAATGTAATCGTCCGTAGAAGTGATAGCTAAAGTACCCAGACCCGCTGCCAGCAAAAGAGAATCCATTGCTACTGGGCCTACGGCAAGCTGTCTAGATGTACCAAAAAATGCATACACAATCATGGGCACTAACGAAGCGTAGAGTCCGTAAACAGGAGGTAAACCGGCAATCATGGCATACGCCATTCCCTGTGGAATCAATATGATACCCACGGTTAGACCCGCTATTAAATCTTTGGAAAACCAGCTCTTGTTATAGTCCGTAATCCACTCCAAAAAAGGGAGAATTCTTCGCATAAGACAAATGTACCACTTAATCTAAAATCCCTATGTTACCTGTGTTACATCAACACAAAGAAACTAGAACTAAAACTGTTATAATTATTGAATATTGCCACCCACCGCCAGGCCGCTTGGTACGCGTTCTGGAATGGTTTTATCAAAATCAGTATCATTAAGGGTATTCAAAAACGAAATAATCTGGGACATTTCCTTAACCGACAAATCTAGTTCTCTAACAAAAGGATCGTACTTCTGAACAGATACATGTTCGTTACGCTCTTTTCCGTTGGCAATGTCTTCATAGAATTCCAACACTTTTTTGAGGCTGGACAAACTACCGTTGTGCATGTAAGGTGGTGTAAAACGTAAATTCCTAAGTGTGGGCGTACGAAAAGCGAAAGTATCTTTAAAACCAGCATCTGGTTGCTCTAATTTGTCATTGATAGGTGTGCCCAGAACGTGCATCTTATAATCTGAAAACATAGGGCCGTTATGACAGTTGACACATCCTACAGATTTAAAAAGCTCAAAACCCTCTTTCTCCGATATTAAGATAGCCTCTTGGTCTCCTCTCATATATTGGTCAAATCTAGAATTGTTGGTTACCAATGAACGTTCAAAAGCAGCAATGGCCTTTGCTAAATTAATTACCGAAACGGCATCTGGCTCATTAAATGCCGAAGCAAACAACTTTTGATACTCCGGTATGTCTTTTAACCGATCTACAACAATTTGCAAAATGCTATCCTCGGCAAAACCGTGACCACGCATTTCCTCAAAAGCCTTAATGGGTTCCAGTGCTTGTTTTTCGAGACTTTTTACGCGATCATCCCAAAACATAGTTGCTTCGGAAGGTTCATAATTCCCAAAAGCATCCATGCCATTATACGCTGAATTGATAATAGTTTGCGCGTTTCTTTTTACAAAGGGAATATCATTGGACGCATTGAATTTTCTTCGCGTACCTAGACCAGTGGCATTAGGACCAATGCTAATATCTAAAAACTCTGCATAACCATTATCTGGATGATGACAAGTGGTGCAGGCCACATCTTTGTTTCCGGAAAGAATAGGGTCGTAAAAAAGTAGCTTTCCAAGCGCTTCCTTTTCAGGTGTAGCGGGATTATCTGCTGGAGATTTTACCGTTCTTGGCAATGCCGTATACGTAGTTACGACCCTAATTTTATTTTGGGTCTTTTCCTGCTTTTTTCCATCACCTCCGCAACCAATGAGAAACATCAGTAGCATGCTCGGTAACAGAATTTTTCCTATTCTAGACATAAATTAACTACACGACAGAACAGTAAAAATAAACAATAAAAGACAAATATAATATGACATTTGTCAGCTAGGCAACTGAAAATCAGCCTAGCTGACAATCAACAATTTTTATAAAAACTTAGCTTTTACTTGGTTCACCAATTTAGTGCCATCAGGATCCGCTTTTGTTTTTAATTCACATAACTCTTCTCCCCATTCAGAGGTACGAGTACGCATAGGCGGATGCTCATTTTCTGCAACCTCAAGAACAACCTCAGCTACTTCGGTTCCTGTTTGGAAAACAATTTCAGCACTTTCACTTGATCTACTTACACTTTTATCCATGTACTGTTGAAAAATTGGCAGATACTCACCTGATGCCATTTGTCCTTCAACTACTGTTTTTCCAACTGCAGAAGTCATGAATTCCGTAGAAATTCCTCCTGGCTCAACACAACTAAAATTAATATTGAAAGCATCGGTTACATAACTTGCCAAACCTTCCATATATCCTTCTACAGCAAATTTAGCGCCACAGTATAGTTCATTAAAAGGTTGCCCAACCAAACCTCCAACAGAAGTAACAGAAATAATCTGACCTGATCTTTGCTTACGCATATAGGGCAAAACCGCTTGCGTACAGAAAACAACACCATGATAATTTACATCCGTAACCCATCTAATTTCCTCTTCGCTAGATTGCTCCGTAGTTTTGGCAAAACCTGCTCCAGCATTATTTACTAAAACGTCTATTTTACCGTCCTTCTCAACAATAGTTTCTACGGCCTTTTTAATAGAATCTATTTTGGTAACATCTAGTTCTACTATTTCAATATCTAAGTTGCCTTCTTTTATTTTCTCTTTAAGTGCGGTTGCTTTTGCTAGGTTTCTCATGCTTGCATAAACCTTGTATCCTTTTGATGCAAAAAGTAATGAAGCCTCTAACCCTACTCCCGATGATGTTCCTGTAATTAAAACGTTTCTTTTCATTTCTTTTGATTTACAATATTACTATTTTGGAATGAACGTTCACTCCATTTTATACTTAAATTTTTTTTACTCCTTAATAGCATCCCAAGTCATATTCACTTGATTTTGAATAGAACTTGAATTTGTATGCTCTTGCGTATGGTACCATCTTAAATATGAAACCACTGCCCCACCCATAAACTGAATGAGCTCATCTGTCTCTATGTCCTTTATGATACGCTCCTCCTTGCCTTTATTGATCAAATCATAAACCGGCAGTACCGTTGTAATCCCCACTTTCTTGCTCTCTTCCGTAATAATTGGTGAAGCTCTAACTTGCTCCATAAACATGAAATACTGGGCATTATCAATAAAAAACAAAATAATATCTCTTAAATACGCTTCAAATTGAGTTTTAATTGGACGTGTTGTATCAAAGTCAGGAAACACAGTGTCTTCTTGTTTTTTAATGTTAACGTACAACTCATTTATCAAGACATCTTTAGTGGGGAAGTAATTATATATCGTTCCCATACCAGTTCCTGCATTTTTGGCAATAGCAGACATAGGTGTATTGTGTACTCCCTTTTCAACTAAAAGTTCTAAAGCAGACTGTAAGATGCTATCTTTCTTATTCACGAGGCAAATGTATCTAATTTGGAACAATCATTCCAAATATTTAACTTAATTTTAAATTTTCTGTAGAAACGTTTCTTTTAAAAAGTGGATAACTATCATAAATCGATAACTTTAATTCTATTGCGCTGCATCTCTATTTTCCCTTCTTTCTCCAATTTTTTAAGTAACCTTGAAATCACCACTCGTGAAGTGTTTAAATCGTAAGCAATATCTTGATGCGTGGTCTGAACGTATTCATCATGGTTAACCATAGCCTTATCTTGAAGGTGTTTCAGCAACCTTTCATCCATCCTCAGAAAAGCTATTGTATCTACCGTTTCAAGTAACTCCGTCATCCGGGTGTGGTAACTATCTAAAATAAACTGGCGCCATGTGGTATACTTTGCCATCCAGGCTTCCATCTTCTCTACCGGAATCATGATAAGCTCCGTATCACTTTCCGCAACCGCACGAATCTCACTCTTATGTGTACCTACACAACATGAAAATGTCATGGCACAGGTATCTCCCCTTTCTAAGAAATAGAGAATAAGTTCATCTCCACTTTCATCTTCACGTAAAATCTTTATGGCACCGCTAAGCAATAGAGGCATATGAGATATGGTCTCTCCTATGTCCATAATAACAGTACCCTGCGAAAACTTTTTGACCACACCTACTTCTTGCATTTCTACTAAGAGTGCATCTTCAAAGAGATATCCGTAATTCTGCAAAAGACCTTCTTCCATGTTTATTTTTTAATTTACCGCACTAATGAAGACTCTATACTGCGCATCTTCATCCTTTAAATAATCAAAACCTTCATGAAGCTTGGTTTGCGCTACAGCATAGGGGTAAAAAGTAATAGGTTCTATGCAAACCATATTGGGTACCTCTGTCCATAACATAAAATTACCAAAGCCTTCCGTACGAATACGTAGTTCTTTCTGGTCCTTAAGCACAACCTCCGTACAGCCCGGAACTTGAAAGGCACGATTACCTACAGCCATAATTTCTGCTAACGTGATTTCCTTTTCGCCTGCCACCACAACTGGATTTTCCGCATATAGTTTGAATGCAGGATGATAGCCTAACATAAAAGGCATATCTCGTTCACCAGAAATCGTAAAGTTTACCTCAAGTCCATCTTGCGACAAACGGAATGTTTTCTTAAAGTTGAAATCGTATGTCCAGAACAACCATTCCTTATTAGACTTATTAGGAAATTTTGAGTTTTTTATTCGCGTGCCTGTTGTATATTTTTTTTCCAATACTGCTTCAGCATCTGTTGTAGAGACAACCTCATACGCCATCTCACGAAGAAGACCGTGCTGATCTTGAATAGCAATATCTCTTGGGGTCTGCACCTGAAACTTGGCATCGGCCGTAGGGCCAATAATCGGAAACATCTCTGTATCCGAACTACGCCAACCCGGACTACCCTTTTGATGAATATACTCGTAACCATCTACGGTATAACTCACCAATTCGCCAGCATCTATATGTACTTTTTGATTCTCAAATTTAAGTTCTATCATGGCACTATATTTTATAGCTATTTACAAGAAGTCATTTTTCTTATGTGGTCTTACAAAGCTAATCTAAAAACCCTTTTTCTCGCATCCAATCATCATTAAACATCTTGCCAACATAGCGGCTTCCATGATCATGAAAAAGGACTACTACTATGTCGTCTTTTGTAAAATGTTCTTTCAGTTGTAGTACCCCTTTTATGGCGGCACCGGCAGAATTACCCAAAAACATAGCCTCTTCTTTTGCCAAACGCTGCGTGTAAATTGCTGCATCTTTATCGGTTACTTTGGTAAAGCCATCAATAACATCAAAATCTACATTCTTCGGTAGAATATCTTCCCCTATACCTTCTGTGATATACGGATAAATTTCCTTTTCATCAAAAATACCGGTCTCATGATATTTCTTAAAAACAGAACCATAGGTGTCCACACCCCAAATTTTAATATCCGGATTCTTCTCTTTCAAAAATTTCCCGACTCCGGAAATAGTTCCTCCTGTTCCTACACCAACAACAAAATGTGTGATTTTACCATCTGTCTGTTCCCAGATTTCGGGTCCCGTACTTTCGTAATGTGCTTTTGCATTGCTTGGGTTATCATATTGGTTTACATACCAAGCGTTAGGGATTTCCGTAGCCAAACGTTTAGCCGTAGAATAATAACTTCTTGGATCGCTAGGCTCAACATCCGTAGGGCAAACATGTACCTCACTGCCCATTGCCCTTAAAATATCTACTTTTTCTTTTGATTGCTTATCGCTAATGACGCAAATTAACTTATAGCCCTTTATGGTAGCTGCTAATGCCAAACCCATACCTGTATTACCAGAAGTACCCTCTACGATAGTACCGCCGGGCTTTAATACACCAGAAGCTTCGGCATCTTCTATCATTTGTAAAGCCATGCGGTCTTTTACCGAGTTACCAGGATTAAAGGTTTCATACTTTGCCAAAACCAAACAAGGTAAATCAGCAGTAAGCCTGTTAACTTTTACTAATGGCGTGTTGCCAATAGTTCCCAGTATATTTTCTGCGTATTTCATAAATGAACTGTTGCTTATTTAATATGAAGGGTAAAATACAAAGAACGCAACACATAAAAAAAGTGACGTTCTTCTTCCCTTCTATTCAAACTTGATTGCCTTTACCGGAGTAATTTTTGTAATGATGTAAGAGGGTACCAAAAGCATAACGATGCAGAGAACTAATACACCAATATTTAAGATTAATACTGTAATAAAATCTATATGAACCGGCACATAATCTATGTAGTATTCTTTTGGATTTGGAAATTTTAGTATTTGGAATTTATCTTGAAGGTAGATGGCCCCGAGTCCAATAATATTCCCCCAGAAAAGGCCCACACCAATAAGGTAGCTAGCGTTGTACAAAAAGACTTTACGAATGCTCCAGTTGGCAGATCCTAGAGCTTTAAGTATGCCTATCATTTGCGTCCGTTCTAGAATAAGAACCAATAAAGCGGTAATCATATTAAACCCACTTACAATAATGACAATGCCTATAATTAGAATGATATTAAAATCGAAAAGGCTGATCCATTCAAAAATCTTATAATACTTATTTACTATGGTCTGCGTATCTAAAGTAGATAGGGTTTTACCATAGATTTCTTTACTTTTTTCGTCTATATCATCAAAATTATTTAGGAAGACCTCAAAATTACCGACTTGGTCATCTTCCCATTTATTCATGTGTTGAATGTGGCGTATATCCGTAAATAGATAAAGCCCATCAAACTCTTCAAAACCACTATCGTAAAGTCCGGTAATCTTAAATTTTCGCTGGTTGGGTAATTTTGAAACATCACCATCTTTAAGAAAAAATGAATAAAAGGTATCACCAGTTTTTAAAGCGAGACGATTGGCCATAAGCTCTGACATCAATACCTCTTCATTTAAATCGCCAGAATAATTGGGAAGCTTGCCATCTACCAGATACTCCTCAAAAACAGACCAGTTGTAGTCACTACCAACACCTTTTGCTATAACACCTTCAAAAGTAGTCTCAGTCCTAATAATCCCAGCTTTACTGGCAACGGCCTGCACATGGTCAATACCATCAACATCTTTAAATTCTGGATAAAAATCTTGATTTAACGAAACCGGCATCACCGAAACATCAGACGCATTATTGTCGTAACTAGATATCTGAATGTGACCATTAAAGGCTGCTACTTTCTCCCGAATCTTATATTTAAGACCTATTCCTGTAGAGATAGTTATCAGCATCATAACGACCCCCAATGCAATAGCTGCAATTGCTATTTTTATTATTGGAGCGGAAATGCTAATTTTATGCGCTTCGCCCTTAATAAGCCGCTTGGCCAAAAAATATTCAAAATTCAATATATGGCATTTTTAAACTGTCTCAAAAGTACATTTTTCATTTGGTTTTTGCTTGTTGTGGCATGCGGAAACCCGACTAAAACCGAGAAATCTACTTATGAACCCACTTTGGTCCTCACAGATACTATTGTTGAGAAGCCTGTTATTGTTGCCGCCAACAGAACTAACGCCTATTTACCTTTGCTAAAAGGCAAACGAGTAGGTATTGTTGGTAATCAGACTACCATTATTTTCAAACCCTCTAAGGATAGCATAGATACACCTACTCCATATATTCATTTGGTAGACTCTTTACTCTCCTTACAGGTTGATATTAAG
This sequence comes from Zobellia laminariae, assembly GCF_009725995.1. Next base: position 492,031 of record NZ_RCNS01000001.1, read on the forward strand.
AAAGTATTTGCTCCTGAACATGGATTTAGAGGTGTTGTAGACGCCGGAGAAAAAGTAAAAGATGGTGTTGATAGCAAAACGGGGCTTCCTCTTATTTCTTTATATGGAAAAAACAGAAAACCTTCTGCAGAACAATTGAAAGATATTGATGTTGTCCTTTTTGATATTCAAGATGTGGGTGTTCGTTTCTACACTTATATTGCCACCCTGCAATTAGTAATGGAAGCTTGTGCAGCACACGACATTCCTCTAATTGTATTAGATCGCCCAAATCCTAATGCGCACTATATAGATGGCCCAACAATGGAAAAAGCCCACACCGGTTTTTTAGGTATGACGGAAATACCCTTGGTTTATGGGATGACTATTGGCGAATATGCCCAAATGATCAATGGAGAAAAATGGATTGAAGGTGAGAAGAAAGCAGACCTTACCGTAATACACTTAGAGAACTGGACCCACGAAACAGAGTATAGTTTACCTGTTCGCCCTTCTCCCAATTTACCGAACGATATTGCCATTAACCTTTACCCTAGTTTAGGTCTTTTTGAAGGGACGAACGTAAATGCCGGAAGAGGAACGGAATTACAGTTTCAATGTTATGGGGCTTCTTTTTTAGACAGTACGCAATACAGTTTTAGGTATACCCCTATGCCTAATTTTGGTTCTAAATCACCAAAAGAAAATGGAAAGATTTGCTTTGGCAAGGATTTATCAGAATTTCCAAGAATGAGCGAAGTATCCGTTCAATGGCTTATAGATGCGTATATAAATTCGGAAGACAAAACCAAGGTCTTCAACAAAAGTGGATTTACCAAACATGCGGGCACAGAGAAACTACAAGAACTAATAGAAAAAGGAGAACTTGAAGAAACCATCAAAGAAAGCTGGCAAGCAGATTTGACCAAATTCAAGAAAATCAGAAATAAATACTTGTTGTATCCATAACCAAAATGAGGCTATAAAACTTCGGTTGTTTCTGACGTTGTTGGTTTTCTAGATTTATGAAAAGGTTGTTTTAGCAATCCTTTTATGCTTGCATTTTCTACCTCATCAGGAAAAGTATCTACGCCGTAAACAATATTGTCCCTATCAAACTTCATGAAAGTTCCAAACAGACGGTCCCATATAGAAAATATATTCCCGTAATTACTATCTGTATAAGGAAGCTTATAATGATGATGCACTTTATGCATGTCTGGCGAAATAATCACCCAACTAAGAACCTCGTCTAACTTTCTAGGCATCTTTATATTGGCATGGTTAAACTGTGTGGCTATCAACGAAAGCGATTGGTACAACATAACAATGCCTATTGGCGTACCTACTATCAAAACTCCGAACAAAGTAAACACAAAACGAATCATACTTTCCAAAGGATGGTGGCGGTTTGCCGTAGTGGTATCTACATTATGATCGGTATGATGTACTAAATGAACCCTCCATAGAAGTTTTACTTTGTGCTCTACCAAATGTGCTAGATATGCACCTATTAAATCCAAAAGAAGCAACCCTACAATTACGTAAAGCCATAGCGGCATTTCAGGTAGCCAATTAATAATACCGAACTTTTCTACCACCGTAAAATCGGCAGTTTTCAACAAAAGAAAGGCCAATGCAAAGTTTACTATTATAGTGGTAAAGGTAAAAAATAGGTTGGGTAAAGCATGCTTCCATTTCTTATAGGTAAAACCAAAAAGCGGTACGATGCCCTCTAAAATCCAAAAGAAAGTAATACCGCCCACAAGAATAAGTGAACGGTGCAAAGAAGGTATTGTTTCAAAATAGTTAATTACGAATTCCATATTCTAAAGATAGAAAAATTAACCAATTCTGAAATAATAAGCAGATTATTGCTAATTATTTTAATTGTATAGGAATCCAAACTTCTTCTTCAGAATCAGGATGATTGTTTTTGTACTTCTCTCCTAAAACTTCAAATTGCGGCCTATGATCTAATTGATAATCTGAAGCTGGCATCCATTCCAAAAAGATATAATCCATAGTTTTCTTGAAATCACTGGACAGCCCCTTATGAATGAAAATGGCATACATTCCTCCTTTTAAATCCAGTGTTTTGAACTCGGCAGCATACTCAGTATACTCACTCACCTCAACGGTTGCCCACTTCTCAAACTCCGTATTCGGGTTGAAACTTTCAGCATCAGGAAACTTCTTATACACTTGAACAGAATACAATTCAGACCCCACTGCATTTGTAATGTGCCTCTTAAGGGGCATAAACCCACTCCATAAATCGAATGTGCGATTATTGGCCAATGACATTTTTAAAGAATGTCCTACCAACTTTTTTTTAGATAAATCTACTATTCTAGGCTCCATTAGTCTAAAAGTTAAATAATTTAATTCCCAATTGCTTTCTTCATTTTCTCAACAATATTAAAAGCAGCAGGACAAATGGCTACGTTCTTTAAAGTCAAATTAGAGATTTGTTGAAATTTTTTACGGTCTGTATGTGGAAATTCTCGGCATGCTTTAGGTCGCACGTCATAGATAGAACAATAATTATCAGCTCCTAAAAAAGTGCACGGCACTTCTTGAAGTACATAATCATTCTCATCATCTATTCGTAAATATTGCTCTATGAACTTTTGAGGCTTAAGCCGGAAATGTTTAGAAATACGTTCAACATCGGCCTTTGTAAACAATGGCCCCGTAGTTTTACAACAATTAGCACATTCTAAGCAATCTGTACGCTGGAATTCTTCTTCATGTAATTCTTGCATTACATAATCCAAATTTTTAGGCGGTCGCTTTTTAAGTTTAGCAAAAAACTTGCGATTCTCATTGTGCTTTTCCTGTGCTTTTTTAGGAAGTTCTTTTAAAATTTGCTCCATTCATCTAAAAATCTGCCCAAAACTAAACAAGAAATACTTAAAATGTCCAATTTTGCCAAACAAACCACTTGCTATATGAAAGACGTTTTTGGAAAGGCCATATTAGATTTTCAAGAAGGGAACTATACGGAAGATATAATTACGTTTTCATCTCTGGACGAAGAAGATACAATTCCCGTACCCTACCTCTTTAGAGGTTTTAAAGAAATGCCCAAATTAGAACAGGAAGCGTTAAAACTTTGCAAGGGTTCTATTCTAGATATTGGCTGTGGCGCAGGTAGCCATAGTTTGTATTTACAGAAAAAAGGACATACGGTGACTGCTTTAGATTATTCAAAAGGAGCCACGGATACCTGCCGTTTAAGAGGTATTAAGGATGTAATTTACACGGATATATATAGTTTTAAAAATCAAAAATTTGATACTCTATTACTATTGATGAACGGCATTGGCATTGTTGGAAAATTGAATAACATGTCCAAATTCTTTGATCATATAAAAACGTTGATGAACCCTGGCGCACAAATTCTATTGGACTCCAGTGACATCATTTACATGTTTGAAGAAGATGAAGATGGTGGGGTTTGGGTACCGGATACAGGTTCATATTATGGCGAGATTGAATTCCAAATGGAGTACAAAAAAGAAAAAAGTGATTCCTTTTTCTGGTTATACCTAGATTACAAGACCTTAGAAATGGCAGCAGAATCAAACGGATTTAACTGCGAAATTGTAAGAAACGGCGAACATTACGACTATTTGGCTAAATTATGGCTTAAATAACATCATTTTTCGCCATTTTTGTATTCTTGCTTCCTAGCAATAAACTTCCCTATGAAAAACATACACACACTTTTATTGGTTTTGCTTTTTAGCCTTTTTACAGGATGTTCAAAAGATGAAGACGACCAAGTAGCAAACGAAAGCAAAACATTGGACAAGACTGCCAACTTGCAAGGCACTGGAGATTCTGCCAATGATATATTATCTAATGACAAATTTACCAAGCTTCTTATTGAAATTGCATATGTAGATGGTTTTAAGCCTACCGAAGAAGCCATGGAGGGTTTTGTTAATTATCTAAAGGAAAGAACTTTTAAAGAAGATATTGAACTAAAGTATACCAAACTTGAGTCTCCTGATGAAGAAAGCCTGACTCTTGAAGAAATTGCTGACCTAGAATCAGAGAACAGAACGGTTTATAATGATGGGGAAACCTTGGCCGTATACATCTATTTTGCAGATGCGCCTGCAGATGGCGATGATGAAGAAGAAGGTCTAGTAACTTTAGGCGCTGTATTTCGTAACACTTCTATGATTATCCATGAGGCCACGGTTCGTAAACTGGCAAATCAAAGCTTTTTTATTACTGATGCCGATGTAGAGAACTCTACTTTAAACCATGAATTCGGGCATCTGTTCGGACTCGTTAATTTAGGAACTACACCCGTAAATGATCATGAGGATATACAAGTTGACGAAGATGGCAAACCTGTTTTAGACTCAGCAGGCAATACAATTGGAAACAGTCATTGTGATGTTGATGGTTGTCTTATGCTTGCAGAATTGCAATTTGACGGTGGGTTTACAGGCAAAAGCGCTTCGCTTACCGCAAAAGATAATAACACCATTACCTCTGCATGTTCTTTAAGCGGTAAAAGTGTTCTTAAACTATTAGATAGCAAAACTGCAAAAAACGGAATACCAGAACCTCCAAGTTTAGATAGCGAATGTCTTTTGGATCTTAAATCTAACGGAGGCCGTTAAACTTTAAGTCCGCTATGGTATATTCAAATACTTGTGCGTCTGCAATGAGACTTTCCATTTAGGATTCTTCATAACATAATCCACGATCATAGGAACCACTTTGTCCCGGACACTCCATTCTGGTTGCAAATAGAGAATACAGTCTTTGTTGGTTTTTGCAGCCTCTTGTTCTGCAAAAATTAAATCGTGCTTATTAAATACTATGACCTTTAACTCATGGGCCTCATCATAAATTCTGCCCACAGGTAATTTGTTCTTCTTTGGAGACAGGCAAATCCAATCCCAAGTACCCGTTAGAGGATATGCTCCAGAAGTTTCAATATGAATTTTAAGATTTTTAGCTTTTAAGGCATCGGTTAAAGGTTGCATGTTCCAAGTAAGCGGCTCCCCCCCAGTAATTACGATGGTATCGGAATATTTTGCTGCATTCTCGGTAATCTGTTCTATAGCCGTTGGCGGATGAGTTTCTGCATTCCAGCTTTCTTTAACATCACACCAGTGGCATCCAACATCACATCCTCCAACTCTAATAAAATATGCTGCTGTACCTTTATGGAAACCTTCGCCTTGTATGGTGTAGAATTCTTCCATTAAGGGCAACATGTTCCCCTTATCCACTTCCTTTAAAACTTCATCTTTTACCATCGCGCAAAGATACGTCTTGCAGATTCCAAAACCCAAATTCTAATTCTTAAATTAAAGTGCTCATCTTTAATCCATCAGACTAGTAATTTTAACCGCTTTAGTCCACCCTACTTAGGGTGCTTCATTTTGACCAAAGCTAAACTTCTCTAAAAGTGAATGTAAAACATCAAAAATTCCCTTATTTTTACTCAAAACACAACCAATGGCTATTAAAGACGAATTCTTAAAACATATTGAGAGCGGTTACGCTACCAAAGGCGATTATATTGTAATGGGAGCAGCAATGCTAGATGAAGAGGCCATTACCAACGCACATGTTAAGATTCCTTTAAAGACCTTGAACCGTCACGGACTTATTGCCGGAGCAACGGGAACGGGAAAAACTAAAACACTTCAGGTACTAGCTGAAAATTTATCCGACAAAGGAATTCCTGTATTATTGATGGATTTAAAAGGAGATTTAAGTGGTTTAGCACAACCTAGTCCCGGCCATCCAAAAATAGATGAACGCCATGCTAAGATTGGCCTTCCTTTTGAAGCTAAAGCTTTTCCAGTAGAAATTCTTTCGCTTTCTGAACAAGACGGCGTTAAGCTTAGAGCTACGGTATCCGAATTTGGCCCCGTACTTTTATCTCGTATTCTAGACCTTACCGAAACTCAAGAAGGTATTGTTTCCGTTGTCTTTAAATATTGCGATGACAATAAACTTCCGCTTTTAGATTTAAAAGATTTCAAAAAAGTACTACAATACGCTACCGGTACCGGAAAAGCAGAATTCACAAAACACTACGGTAGAATTTCTACAAGTTCTACAGGAACCATTCTGAGAAAAATAATAGAACTTGAACAACAAGGAGCAGATTTATTTTTTGGTGAAAAATCGTTTGATGTTGAGGATTTAACCAGAATTGATGAGAATGGAAAAGGATATATCAATATTTTAAGATTGACCGATATCCAAGACCGTCCAAAACTCTTTTCTACATTTATGTTAAGCCTATTGGCGGAGATATACAGTACTTTTCCTGAGCAAGGCGATAGTGATAGACCAGAATTAATTCTATTTATAGACGAAGCTCACCTTATTTTTAACGAAGCTTCAAAAGCATTGTTAGACCAAATTGAAAGTATTGTTAAGTTGATACGTTCAAAAGGTATTGGTATTTATTTTGTTACTCAAAACCCTGCCGATGTGCCTAACGCCGTACTTTCTCAATTAGGTCTTAAAGTACAACACGCACTTCGTGCTTTTACCGCAAGAGATCGAAAAGCAATAAAACTTACGGCTGAAAATTATCCTATTTCTGAATACTATGATACCAAAGAAGTATTAACTTCCTTAGGTATTGGTGAAGCTCTTATTTCTGCTTTGGATGAAAAAGGACGCCCCACGCCGTTAGCTGCTACTTTGTTACGTGCACCTATGAGCCGAATGGATGTTTTGACCGATAGCGAGCTGAAGTCCGTTATAAAAAATTCTAGTTTAGTTAAGAAGTATGGTGAGGTTATAGACCGCGAAAGTGCCTATGAAATTCTAAACGAGAAAATAGAAAAGGCTGAAACCGCAGCTGCAAAAGAAAAGGACAAACCTAAAACTACATCTAGAAGGAGAAGTACCAGTACTAGACAAAACCCCATTATAAAAGTATTGACCAGTGCCACTTTTATTCGTGGTGTTTTAGGAGTTCTTAAAAAAGTAATGCGATAAATTAAAAAACGTAGTTTTCAGATTAAAACAAATAATTTACAAAAGTACATGAAAAGTATAGTAGTTAGTATTTGCCTAATCGTTTGCCTCGCAAGTTGTAATGAAGAAAAAGACACCTCTTTTTCCATCATCAAAGATCGTGTAGGTAAATTGGACCGCATTAGCTTGGTGCGAGACCTAAAGATTATTTACGAAAACGATTCTATTGTAAAGGATAGCACCAGCACCAACAGTGCTAACAATAGTAAAAAAGTAAAAGTTTTTGAAAAAGGAGGGAAAGCATTACTGACCCTTACCCCAAATTCAGATAGTATACCAACTATTGAGAATATTCGTATTGAAGACCCTCGTTTTACTACAGAAAAAGGAGTTGGTTTGGGCAGCACTTTTAAAGACATTAAAGACAATTACACCATTAGAAAAGTAATTACCTCAATGAACAATGTAGTGATTCTTTTAAAAGATAGTGATGTTTATTTTACCATCAGCAAAGAACAACTTCCCTCTAGTTTACGTTACGCAACAAGCGTAAATATTGAAGCGGTTCAGATTCCGGATGACGCTAAAATTAAATATATGATGGTAGCCTGGGATTAGACTCCTTTGAAATTATTGATAGCCAAATTTAAAACCGTACCATGAATACACTTCTGCAATACATCTTGGTACAACGGGCTAAAGCCAAGCTTAAAGGCAAAAAAGCAATTGCCAAAAGGCAGCTGGTTAAAGAAGTTAGATACGGACAAGTAGAATTTGTTCATGCTATCAAAGAGATACTTTTTATAGCCATTGGTGTTGGTGCGGCAGGATTTGGTCTAAAAGGTTTTTTATTACCCAATCATTTTATTGACGGCGGAGCAACCGGTGTATCGTTATTGATTCAGGTAAAATCGAATATACCCTTGGGTGTTTTACTTTTGTTGGTAAATATTCCTTTTGTACTTCTTGGAGCCAAAACCATCAGTAAGAAATTTGCTTTAAAGAGTATTTTTGCCATTGTAGCACTAGCCATTGTAGTACATTTTATTCCCTACCCTATTATCACAAGTGACAAATTGTTGATAGCCGTTTTTGGCGGATTCTTTTTAGGTCTCGGAATTGGTATGGCCATGCGTGGCGGCAGTGTTATAGATGGCACAGAAGTCTTAGCTATTTACCTCAGCAGAAAATGGCACTTGACTATTGGAGATGTCCTTCTTCTCATAAATATTGTAATCTTTTCGGCAGGTGCTTATTTACTAAGTATAGAAACTGCTTTATATGCCATACTCACCTATTTAGTAGCCGCTAAAACCGTAAACTATGTGGTTGATGGTGTGGAAGAATATATTGGTGTAACCGTAATTTCACCCAAAAATGAAGAAATACGCATCATGCTTACCGAAAAAATGGGCCGAGCTTGTACGGTTTACAATGGTAAAGGAGGATATGCTAAAGATGGAATTGCCCGTATTACTACAGACATTATTTACACTGTAATGACTCGTTTGGAATTGGCCAGATTAAGCACCGAAATTGATAAGATAGATAAAAACGCCTTTATTGTTATGGGCGTTGTTAAAGATATTAAAGGAGGGATGATCAAAAAGAAGCCCTTAAAATAGTTCAGTAAAACTTATGCGTAAATCAATTAACAAATTACTTCCTAAAGTCTTTGGACGATATTTTAATATGTTGGCCAGGGTATCTAAGAAAAAGGCGGCAGAAAAAGCTTTCTATGTTTTCTGTACGGTGAGAAAAGGAAAAGTTCTTCCCAACCAAAAAGAATACCTGGACAAAGCTAAAAACGGAACTATTGAAGTTAAGGACCATACTTTACAAACCTACCATTGGCCCGGCAGCAAAGAAACTGTACTCCTCGTTCACGGCTGGGAGAGCAATACTTTCAGGTGGCGCAACCTAATTACCAAACTTCAGGAGGCGGATTATAATATTATAGCTTTTGATGCTCCTGCTCATGGGTATTCTTCTGGTAAATACTTAAACGTTCCCTTATATTCAGATGGTGTACAAGCAATGATCGATACGTATGGCCCAAAGTATTTGATTGGGCATTCCGTGGGAGGTATGACACTTATGTACAACGAGTTTTATAATAAAAATGAAGGCGTTGAAAAAATGGTAACTATTGGTTCTCCTTCAGAATTTTATGAAATAATGGACCATTACCAAAGATTGCTTGATTTTAATGATACGGTTCGTGAGGCACTCGAAGCTTTTGTTCTTGATCGTTTTGGTTTTACAGTCAAAGAATTTTCATCCTCTCGCTTTGCGAAAACAAATACAAAAAAAGGATTACTGTTTCATGATGAGTTAGATAAGCTAGCTCCTTTTCATGCCTCGGAAGCTGTTCATTCTTATTGGAATGACAGTACATTTATTCGCACTAAAGGTCTTGGACACTCTATGCATCAAGAACATATAAATGATCAAATTGTAGATTTTTTGAACAACTAAAATAGAAATTATGCAAGCCGTTACCCCCTTTCATATCGCCATACCTGTTCATAACTTAGACGAATGCCGCACATTCTATAGAGAAATATTAAACTGTGAAGAAGGCCGTAGTAGTGACCACTGGGTAGACTTTAATCTATTCGGACACCAATTGGTTATTCACTACAAACCTAAAACACAAACTGAAGACCTCCATAGCAATCCGGTAGACGGAAAAAATGTTCCCGTACCCCATTATGGTGTTGTTTTACCTTGGGATGTATTTGAATCTTTTTCCAAAGAGCTTAAAAATAAAGGCGTAGCGTTCGTAATAGAGCCCTACGTAAGGTTTGCAGGTCAAACCGGTGAACAAGCAACTATGTTCTTTTTGGACCCAGCAGGAAACGCCTTAGAGTTTAAGGCATTTAAAGACATGGGGCAATTGTTTGCCAAGTAGTAATCAATTCTATTGATTTAAAAAACTAGTCGCTCTTCGACTGCGCTCAGAGCGGCTAGTTTTTCATTATTTCCTATTGTGACCACTCTGTGGGCTTTCTTACCCAACGGTGCTTATGTAATTCCTCAACTAACTCTTTTGGCAATCTTTTTCCATCGCTTGTAGCGGTGTTGGCTAAAACATTACGTTCCTTTCGCATGCCAGGAATAGTCGTACCAACGGTCTTGTTCTCTAAAATAAAACGCAATGCCATCTCTGCCATAGTCATACCTTCTGGAATTAAGGGTCGCAATGCATCAGCATGATCCACACTAGAGTTTAGGTTTTCAGGCACAAAATACGTACCACGCCAATCTCCTTCCGGAAATGTTGTTTCTTTAGTTAAATTACCCGTCAATGTTCCTTCATCAAAAGGTACCCGCGCAATTACGGCAATATCTAACTCCTCACATAAAGGAAAAAGTACATCTGTAGGATTCTGGTCAAAAACATTATAAATAACCTGTACCACATCTATCAAGCCTGTTTTGAGAGCTTCAATACCATTTTCAGGTTCCCAGCGATTAACACTGATACCCATGGCGCCAATTTTTCCTGCTTTCTTTAAATCCTCAATAGCACGTTGCCATTCTTCACGGTTAGACCAACCGTCATCCCACGTATGAAACTGCATCAAATCGATACGTTCCATACCCAGATTGGTCAACGTTTTTTCAGTGTATTCTATGATATGATTTGTTGGGTAGGAATCCTCAAAATTGTATTCCGGCTTTGCTGGCCAGTTAAAATTTTTAGGTGGTATCTTACTTGCTGAGTAGAGTTTTGTTTTAGGGTGCCTGCGGATGAGTTCCCCTAATAATTCTTCACTATGCCCTTCTCCATAACCCCAAGCGGTATCAAAAAAATTGACTCCGTTTTCAACGGCCAGGTCAAGCGATTTTGCAGACTGCTTATCGTCAGACTCTGTCCAACCGGCCATTCCCCACATTCCATAGCCTACCTCACTTACTTGCCAACCCGTTCTTCCGAATTTTCTATATATCATTTTACTATTATTTTTGTGGAAATCCAATGTGGTTTACAAAACGCATCTTCATTTTAAAAGCAAAAGGACTGTATAGTGAATTTCGTTTCTAGATAATTTATCCAGTTTCAAAAAATACGATACAGACCTGGCTTTTATACTTATAACTTTCTAGAAATCGCGATAATCACCACCTAAGAACTGATTAGCTTCCTCTTCGGTAAACTTGGCAGTTTCGGCATTGTAATGCAAAGTTTTATTCGGAAAACGACCAGCAATGACACCCAATAGAATAGTTTCGGTCAAGCGTCCCGCATAAGAGAAAGGGGCTGTAGTCTGTCCCTTTCCTAAACAAGCATCCACAAACTGATGGTAATGTTTTGGACCTTCCGAGTCATAATTACGAATAGGCTCACCCAAATTATTCGCCTTGGAAACCTCAGCTATTTCTTTAGATATATCAACATATTTACCTTTTACAATTTTCTGCGGTAATTGCATGAAATGTGGCAAAAGCAAACGACCTTTCTTACCAATAAACATAGCTCCTTGACTAGGTAATTCCCCAGCTCCCGCCATTCCGGCGTCAAGAGATATTTTATCTTTTACACTACCCTCTTTATGCTGCTTTCCTCCCGAAGTCTTTCCTCCAGGTAGGATTAAGTCTTCATGTTTTGGTGGCATTCCCGGACCATCGTACCAAACCCACTTAAGGGTTTTAGTAGTGTAGTCAGTTCCTGGAAACTCATAGGTTACGGTATTATTTTCAGGAAATCCAAATCCGTTAGACTTGCGACAGTCGTTTTTAATAGTCAATGGTACGTCTAAGTTTAGTGCATTATAAGGAGTGTCAAAAATATGCACGCCCATGTCCCCTAAAGTACCACAACCGTAATCCATAACTTTTCTCCAATTTCCGGGATGGTAATATCCTTCTTTATAAGGGCGCTTCTTAGATGTACCCAACCAAAGATTCCAATCTAATTGATCTGGTACTGGGTCTTCTCCTTGAGGCTCTTCTCCATTATATCCCCAAGATTTTGGTGACCAAGCATGTACCGTATGTACTTTACCAATAATACCAGATTGAATTAAAAGTGTAGCCAAGCGATAATCATAGAACGAATGTACTTGAATACCCATCTGAGTTACCAAATTCTTTTCTTTGGCAACTTTCATCATTTTTCTAGATTCATCAACATAATGCGTTAATGGTTTTTGGCAATAAACTGGTTTGTTCATCTCCATAGCCATTAAAGATGCCGGTGCGTGTGTATGATCGGGTGTCGAAACTATTACTGCATCTATTTCATCTCCCATTTCATTAAGCATGGCGCGATAATCAAAGAACACTCTCGCTCCCGGGTGTAACTTATGTGCTTTTGATAAGTTAACAGAATCAACATCGCATAATGCAACAACATCTACAGCACTGTGTGAAGAAATAGCACTAAGATCTTCCGCTCCCATATTACCTACACCTATATGTGCGGTACGAAGCTTTTTTCCTTTTTGGAAAGCCCATGCCGCATTAGGCAATAAGGCAAATGATGATACAGCCGCAGCACTTTTTAGAAATTCTCTTTTATTCATTTTTCAAGTAGTTTGGATTATTGCTGTTGTTCTGAATATTTATAATTCTTTAATTTTTACATTTTTTAGCCAAAGTGGACTATCATGATCTTGAAAACCGATATATCCCTTTTTAAAAGAACCGTATTTCGGAAAATCTTTCCACTTTCCTTTACTTTTTCGTTCTTCCCAGTCTTCTGACCATGGAACGAATGACAATAGTTTTTTTCCGTTGAGCCAGTGCTCCACATTTTCTGGAGTAAAGATGATGCGAGACGTGTTCCACTCTCCTGCCGGCCTCACTATCTTTTGGCTTATATCTGGCAAATGCATGGCGTAATCTGCACCTGTTTTCTGCCATTCCTTTAATTTGGCATTATTTATTTCTTCCCACTTTAGGTCATCTAACATCTGATATTCAGGTGAAATTTCAGGAATTCCCCAGTCACCTTCCTGAATATGATACAACAGACCGCTATTACCTCCTTCTGGAATTTTCCATTCCCAAACCAATTCAAAATTGTCAAATTCTTGTGCAGCGTAAATAATATCTTTTCCGCCTTTACGGTTTTCCTCAGTTCTTTTCTCGGTATCAAATGTCAAAACTCCATCCTCAATTACCCATTGCGGCGGTAAGTCATCTCCATTATAAGCTCTCCAGCCTTCAGTAGTTGTCCCATCAAAAAGATAAATCCATTCTTCAATGGCTTCATCATTACTAGTAGCCTCAGCATTTACTTTAGCTATTTCTTTTTGTTTGGTTTCATTTTTACATGAAATTAAGGCTACCGAGATGAATAGGATTAAGGCTAGTTTTTTCATTAAAAGCTGTTAATTTAAGTTCTAGTATTACTGCACTATCTAAGCCTAACATGATTTTAATTAGGGAACGAAACACGCTCTTTCCTTACTTCGCCGTAAGGCATAAGCGCTATTTTTTCAACTCCTCAAAAAAAATACTAGCAGACAAATTGTAAACGAATGGAGAAGGTAGCCAATTTACATGAGTTGACCAAGCGTATTTATTGCGGGTTATTCGCTCGAATAGAAGCAATAGACAGGAACAACAAAAATACCAACCCTAAATAACCGAGCAGTCTATACGACCCAAAAGTGCTAAAGCAAAGACTAAAAATAGGCGGTGCGAGTGCACTGGCCAATATTAAAAATGACATAACCTTACCTGTAATGGCTCCTAGGTGGGTACGTCCAAAAAAACGAGGCCAAACAATAGCGTTAAGAACTGCAAAAAAGCCTCCTAAAACACCAAAACCTCCAATTAATAAAGGAATACCGAAAGAAGATGATAAAAATAAAAATCCGACTGAAGCCATAATTCCACCTAAAATCATCAAATATAAATAGAGCTTCAAATGTAAGTAATCACTTAAAAAATTGAAGATTAATGAAATTGTTACTGCAACAACCGATGCTGGCAAAAAGATTGAAATAGCATCATCTTTTGAAAAGCCTTCACTGGCAAAAACGGAAACCACATGAAAAGTAAGACCGGTGATAAAAAAGCTATTAAAGGCCAGTATGAGTCCGTACATCCAAAAAGCTCTAGTTTCTCTTGCCTCTTTGGCCGTGTATTGCTTTGCTGCCGGAATTTTAATAGATTCCTCTTCATCCTCTAGAATTTCGCCATCTGGCAAAAGACCGTGTTCTTCTGGTTTATTTTTATAGAATTGTAAAATTAATAAGGAGAAGATTACTAATGCCGTAGCTAAAATTTGCCAGGTAACTTGCCAACTATACCCTTCTATTAAAGCATTTACCCAAAGTGGTGAGGACGAAAAACCAAATGAAATAGCTACACTACTAATGGCATTTACTTTCCCTCGGTTTTTATCGAACCAAATCATAATAACATTTCTGGATGCCATTGTAAGCACTCCTTGACCCGAAAACCTAAGTACAAAAAAGAGAGCGGCCATTATTACAAAAGGAATAAGCCATGTATCCAAGTTCAGCATGGTTTTTACAAACTCACTCATTTGCACGGACCAAGAACACAACATAAGCGCTACAGCCAGTGTAATTGCCGCAAAAAATGCCACGTAACGCGCTCCATATTTATCAAACCAAATTCCTGCGCGACCAATGACCAATGAACTGCAGATCGTACCGATCATATAGGCATTACTGAACTGATTTCGGCTTAAGCCAAGTGCATCTTTTACGGGGTCGGTGAATACGGATACTCCTATAGTTTGCCCCGGAATACTGAAATAAATACCAATGGTACCTATAACAAGAATTACATAGCCATAAAAAACTGGACTTTTGGCAGGATCTACGAAGGAAAATCGGTTATTGCTTGACATCTATGAAAGGAAAGCTGCAAAAATACCAGTTTTGCCAGAGCCACTGTATTTTTAAAGGTAAAGATTATAAGAAATCTATACGGAAGTGCAGTTTTGAACGTTATTGGTAAACTAAATCTTTTAGAAATTTACCTATGAGAAAATTCGCAGCCGTACTGTTCGTCCTCACTGTAATCATAATTTTGAGCAGCTGTAGTATTGATGATAGCAATGATATAGAAGTTATAAAACCTGGGGACACGGTAATTACAGGACAAGTTTTACAAAAGCAATTCCTAAAGTAAAATACAGTTCTTATCTACGGTAATTAATCACCAAATATAATGGTGAAAGTACTTCCTTCATTAACTTTACTGGTTACGTTTATAGTACCGCCAAGACTTGTAACGTGACTATGCACTAAATACAATCCAACTCCTTTACTGTCTTTGGTACCATGGAATCTTTGATTTAAATTGAAGATAAGATGCCCTACCTTTTCCATATCAAAGCCTAATCCGTTGTCCGTGAACGTAAACGTTTTTTTACCGTTTGATTCACCAGAGGTAATTTGTATTTCAGGAAAAACATCTGGTCTAGCGTATTTGATTGAGTTGGTTATGAGGTTAAGAAAAATACTCTCCATGTAGGCAGAATTAAACCGAACACTTTCCATTGCTAAAAAGTCCAAAGAAAATTTAACTTGGGAATCCTTAATCAAGGAGCTTATAGAGCCATTTATTTTTTCAAAAACTTCCTTAAAGAATACCTCTTCTACCCCAACACTATTGCTCTCATTTTCTTTTAAAGCATCTACATAAGAATTTAAAGAAGTTTTAAGTCCTTCCGCAGACAGTTTTATATACTCTAGTATTTTTTCATTCTCTTCTTCACCATTGTCTTTATTACCCAAAATATCTGCTAGATATAGTAAATTATTCACAGGAGACCTTAAATCATGGGAGGTGGTATAATTCAGCTGTTTAAGCTGTTCATTTATTTTAGAAAGCTGAGCTACATGTGAAACGCGTTCAGACTCCAGGTTCTTTTTATGAGTGATATTCTTTGCAATAGCATATATCAATTGTTTATCCGGCATAGGGATAGACGTCCAATGCAGCCATACCAACTCTCCGGATTTACAAACATACCTATTTTCAAAGTCCAACAAAGGCTTACTATTTATTAGACTTTTTCTGTGAGAAGCTGTCAGACTACGGTCTTCTTCATAAATAAAATCACAGATGGGTGCAGAAAATAATTCCTCCTCTGAGAACCCTAATAGTTTAATAAATGCTGGATTAACTTTTCGGAAGTAGCCATCGTACCCTGCAACACATAAATAATCCATTGAAAGATCGAAGAATGGATCTAATTGAATATTCGTCGGAACGAGTGCTTCCTGCTGCATATGATGTAGGTTGGTTACAAAATCTAACGCAGAATAACTTGATATTGTTGTGCTCCGAATGAAGTAAATGATTACAAATCAAAAGTCTATAAAAAATAGCCTTAGAAAGAATCAATTATCAAACACAAAAACCTACTATAAACTAATAAAATTACTTGGAATTACTATTTCTCTCCCTAGCTAAAAGTGTATTTTTCAACAACATAGCAATAGTCATTGGACCAACACCACCGGGAACTGGAGTAATAAATGAAGCTTTCTTGCTAACAGACTCAAAATCAACATCACCAGTAATATAATAACCTTTTGCTTTAGTTTCATCAGAAACCCTGGTAATACCTACATCAATAATAACAGCACCTTCTTTGACCATATCGGCCTTTAAAAATTCAGGCACTCCTAATGCAGATACAATAATATCTGCCTGTAAGGTAAGCTCTTTAATATTTTTTGTTCTACTGTGCGCAAGAGTAACGGTACAGTTTGCCGCTTCTCCCTTCTGGCTCAATAAAATACTTATTGGTCTACCTACAATATGACTACGACCTATAACCACGGCATGTTTACCTTGCGTATCTACTTTATAACGCTTCAAAAGCTCCATAATACCAAATGGCGTAGCAGAGATGAAAGTCTCCATATCCAACGCCATTTTCCCAAAGTTAGCAGGATGGAATCCGTCTACATCT
This sequence comes from Zobellia laminariae, assembly GCF_009725995.1. The sequence goes on from NZ_RCNS01000001.1 coordinate 508,904, forward strand.
TTATCTGGGTCAACGGCCATTAAGACCTTTTCCTCATCAATATGTTTTGGCAATGGAAGTTGCACGATATAACCGTCAATATCTGCATCTGCATTAAGTTCGTGAACTTTTTTAAGCAGCTCTTCTTCAGTAGTTTCACTAGGTAAGTGAATCAAAGTAGATTCAAAACCTATTTTCTTACAAGAACGTACTTTACTGCCAACATAAGTTAAACTAGCACCGTCATTACCCACGAGAACAGCTGCAAGGTGAGGAACTTTCTCCCCTCGTTCTTTCATATTAGCTACCTCAATAGTAATTTCGTCCTTTATCTCGTTGGAAACTTTTTTTCCGTCTAGTAGTATCATAGTATTCGGTTACGGTCTAATCTGGTCTTCTAATTCTCTTTGTAATTCTGGCTTTATTTCATGCCTTTCATGTTCCCCATCATCTGCATCATCTTCTTACCGCCGCCGCCTTGCATCATCTTCATCATCTTGCTCATTTGGTCAAACTGCTTCATAAGCTGATTCACTTCTTGCACTTCTCTTCCACTTCCTTTAGCGATTCGCTTTTTACGGCTTACATTCAATTTAGAAGGGTTTGAGCGCTCATCTGGCGTCATACTATGAATTATAGCTTCTATATGTTTGAAAGCATCATCATCAATATCCAAACCTTTTAGTGCTTTTCCGGCACCAGGTATCATCCCCATCAAATCTTTAATGTTACCCATCTTTTTGATTTGTTGTATCTGGGAAAGAAAATCATCAAAGCCGAATTTATTCTTAGCTATTTTCTTTTGAATCTTACGAGCTTCTTCTTCATCAAACTGCTCTTGGGCTCTTTCTACTAAAGAAATAACATCTCCCATGCCCAAAATACGTTCTGCCATACGTGAAGGATGGAAAACGTCTATAGCTTCCATCTTTTCACCTGTACCGATAAACTTGATTGGCTTATCTACTACCGATTTAATTGAAATGGCAGCTCCACCACGGGTATCACCATCTAATTTGGTAAGTACAACCCCGTCAAAATTTAAAATATCATTAAAGGCCTTAGCTGTATTTACAGCATCTTGACCCGTCATTGAATCTACTACAAAAAGTGTTTCTTGAGGTTGAATGGCTTTATGAATCTCAGAGATTTCATTCATCATCTCTGTATCTACTGCCAAACGACCCGCGGTATCTATAATAACCACGTTGTAGCCTTCTGCTTTTGCTTTGGCAATACCAGCTTGTGCAATCTTAACCGGATTCTTCTCTTCACGATCAGAATATACCTCAACACCAATCTGCCCACCAACTACGTGTAACTGATCTATAGCCGCAGGGCGATACACATCACAAGCTACCAATAAAGGTTTCTTGGTTTTTTTTGTCTTAAGAAAGTTGGCCAATTTACCTGAAAAGGTAGTTTTACCCGAACCTTGAAGACCTGACATTAAAATTATGGAAGGAGTTCCAGAAAGATTAATACCTTCTGTCTCGCCACCCATAAGCTCGGTAAGCTCATCTTTGACAATCTTTACCATCAACTGGCCCGGTTGCAATGCAGTCAATACATTTTGACCCAAAGCTTTTTCCTTGACCTTGTTGGTAAACTCTTTTGCTATTCTGAAGTTAACATCGGCATCCAATAAAGCCCTACGGACTTCCTTGGTAGTCTCAGCAACGTTAATTTCCGTTATCTGCCCTTGGCCCCGTAGGGTATGTAGGGCTTTATCTAGCTTTTCACTTAAATTATCAAACATCGTCTTAATTGCTTTTGAAGAAAGGCAAATTTAATAATAACTGAGGGAAAGAACGGGGCGTAAAGAAAAAAATATAATATCACAAAAAAAGCACCCATCTTTCGATGGGTGCTCTTAAAAAATCTGTGGGGCAAAATAGGTATCTGGTTACTCTAAACTTTAGTTTTCAAAAGCTAATTGCAAACCTTGGTTAAAACAATAACTTCTTCTTTTCTTTTTATTTTCATGTCTTCTTCTCCGCATTCAAGCACCTGCCATTCGCCAATGTAATTAGCTAAACTTCTACTCAGGCCACTAAATGTCAACATATTTTCTTCTATTGTCCAACTCCCCTCATCAACCACTTCTCCGTTGGAACCATAAACAAGCATACGTTTTTCTGCAAATTCTACTAATAAGTCTTCAAAGAATTCTCCTTTTTCATCAGACATTCTCCAACTACAAACACTTAATCTATTTTCAATAATTTCTGCGTCACATACTATTGGTTGATAATCACAATCTTTTTCCAAGATCATAAAATTGTCCGCTACAAACATTCTAATCTTTCCTTCTTTTATTTCATAGACCTTCCAAGTGTCATTAAACTCAACAGCATCTTCAAAATCTAATTTTAACACAACTCTATAATCTTCAATAGCCGTACTCCACTTACCTTCTGTATTATAGCCGTTTCTACCGTAAGAAGTAACTTTCCCGCCTTCCTCAAAAGAAAGCGCGTACATATCATAATACTCAGATTGATCTGTGCTTTGCATTTGTACTTTCACAAGGTCCCATGGGCATTGCACTAAAACGCTATCTAATTCTTCTTTTGTAAAATCATCGTCATTATAGTCGTTATCATCATCCTCATCACAAGCATCCTTTGCCTGCCTTAAAATATCGGAAAGCTCAGAATTTGTGTTTGCAATTACCTCTGTACTATCTTTATATTTTAGGGTAATAGGAAAATCAAAACTTACAAGATCACTCTCTTCAAGACCTGCAAAGAATCTTCTCAACTCTACATCATGCTCTACTAATACAGATGCCGTTTGCTGAAAGTTAGGATTATAGGTAAACACGGTTGCAGGATATACGACATCAATACATTCTATATCTGCATCAATACCACCTTCAACACATTCTAAAGCTGTTTTTTGTAAATCTTCTTTAGTACTAATAGTAACCTCAGTATAATCTGCCATGGTAACTGTAACAGGAAAAACAATATCCATGGTACTCTCAAAACCTTCTACATCATCTAAAATCTCTTCTAAAACCTGCAAGCCGTCCATAGAATCTATGGTTAACTCTACGCCATTTGCCACAACTTTATATGGAAACTGAATATCAAAACAACTTGCGCCATCTACAATATTATCATAAGAACCATCATTGGATACCGTTTCTTTCATTAGTTCCAAAGTAGTAGAATCAAAAGATAAAGTTTGCTCCTCATCTATTGTTTCTACAAACGGCTCTTCGTCCTGACACGAGGTCAAGGCCATTAGCAAGGCCAGTAGGAAAGCCACCAATGAAAATTTAAAACACTTCTTCATACCGATTTGGAATTTATGGATACTTCAAACCTGAAACAACCAATAATTAAAATACCCTACTTGCCTAGATTCGATTTTTTCAAATACCTTTGAAAAAAATCACCTAATTGGAAACCAAAAATACAGGCAATGTTTGCGAAGAGCAAGTCTTTGATACAATTTTCAAAGCTAATTCTAAAACGGTTTTCAACTATATATATTATAAGTTTGGGAATGAGGAGAAAGCCCATGACGCTGTTCAAGAGGCTTTTGTGAAACTTTGGGAGAATTGTGCCAAGGTTTCACCTCTAAAAGCTAAATCATACGTATACACGGTTGCCAATAATTTGTACTTAAATGTGATAAAAGCAGAAAAAGTACGTTTAAAGTATGCGGACAAGACCCTGAAGGTCACCCATGAGTCCCCAGATTATATAATGGAAGAGGAAGAGTTCAAACAAAAATTGAACCGAGCCCTAGATAGTTTACCTGAAACCCAGCGGACCACTTTTCTATTGAATCGTATAGATGGAAAAAAATATGCCGAGATAGCCGAAATGGAAGAGGTTAGTGTAAAAGCTATTGAAAAAAGAATGCACTTAGCCTTGAAATCGCTCAGGGAAAAGATTGAAGGAATTTAATAAGTATTAGCCGGATTAATTCGTTTTAATTAATCCACTTTAATATCTATTGTACAAAAAGTAGGGTATTTACGTAATGAATTGTTACTAAGGCATAAAGGTAGAATTAATGCAAGAAAATCACTTAGCAAAATGGCTGAATAACAACCTCACCGAGGCTGAGCTCGCAGAATTTAAAAAATCTGATGAGTATGCTTCCTATGAGCGTATTATTGCCGCTTCAGACCAGCTTAAAGCACCTGACTTTAATGCGGATGAAGCTCTTATGGCTATAAAGAACCAACGCACCTTGCAAGATACCAAGGTTGTGCAATTGCATCCTTTTAAGAAATTTATCCGAATTGCAGCGGCAGCAGCCGTAATTATATTCGGCTCTTATTTTTACCTGAATAATTTAGACGAAAATATAGTTACTGAATACGCCGAAAATAAAGAAGTAATTCTTCCTGATAATTCAAAAGTACGCTTGAATGCTGATTCTGAACTTTCTTATAGCGAACGAAAGTGGAGTAAAGAACGTAACGTAGAACTAAAAGGTGAAGCCTTCTTTAAAGTAGCCAAAGGCAAGCGTTTTACTGTTGCTACAGATGCCGGCAAAGTTGCCGTTCTGGGTACACAATTTAATGTAGAAAACAGAGAAGGATTTTTTGAAGTTACCTGTTTTGAAGGTTTGGTAAGCGTTACTTTTGACGGTACAGAAACTAAACTACCTGCTGGCACTTCTTTTATGGTTATAGACGGTAAAATTACAGAAGCACCGGCACCTCAAACTCAGCAACCATCTTGGTTAAATAACGAAAGTACTTTTAAGAGTGTGCCTCTAAAATATGTTCTTGCTGAACTAGAAAGACAACACAATATTACTGTAGAAACGCAAGACATAGACACAGAACAATTATTTACAGGAACTTTTAGTAATACGGATAGGGATATTGCGTTAAAGAGCATAAGTGCCCCTTCGCAAATAAAGTTTAAATTTGAGGGCAGCAAAGTGCTCTTCTATGGCGATAAAAATCCGTAAACTTCTTTTTTTTATTGCTGGCTTTACGTGTTTTCTAACTTCACATGATGCCATGGCGCAAACTGGCGAAAAGATAGCTCTGTCTACTTTTTTGCAACAGCTTGAACAGGAATTTGACATCAAATTCTCATATGCAGATGATGAAATACAAGGCCTGGAAATTTACAGCCCACAGGAGACTTTATTATCAAATATCTTAGATGATATTGAGAACCAAACCCAAGTTGAGTTAGAAAAACTCAATGAGCGGTACTATACCCTTACCAAAAGTAATTTCGTATCTATTTGCGCAACGGTTCTAGATAACTTTAAGATGAACACGTTATATGGTGCTAGTGTAAAAATCTTGGGAACCAACTTAGCTACTATTATTGATGAAAATGGCACATTTTCACTAAGTAATGTCCCTAGAAACTCCTCCATACAAATTAAACATTTAGGTTATAAAACCTTATTCATAAGTGCAGACGAGCTTATTAAAAAAGAGCCGTGTACAACCCTTTTACTTGCTCAGTTTTACCAGCAATTAGAAGAGGTAGTTGTTTACGAATTCTTGACCAAAGGATTAATAAAACAATTAGACGGTAGTATTGAAATGAACAGTGAGGAATTTGGTATCCTTCCCGGTTTAATAGAGCCCGATGTACTACAGACCGTTCAGGCATTACCCGGTATAGAAAGTACGGATGAAACCGTGTCCAACATTAATATTCGCGGAGGAAGCAATGACCAGAACCTTATCTTATGGGATGGCATAAAAATGTACCAATCTGGACACTTTTTTGGTTTAATTTCTGCTTTTAACCCTTACTTGACGGACAAGGTAACTTTGATAAAAAATGGTACGGGAAGTCAATATGGCGATGGGGTTAGTGGCGTAATAGATATGCATACCAAAGATGATATTGCAGATACTTTTTTTGCCGGCGCAGGCTTCAATCTTATTGGTGGTGACGTTTATGGACATCTACCGGTTACTGATAAAATCGGCGTTCAATTTTCGGCTAGGCGCTCTCTTACCGACTTAATTGACACTCCTACCTACGATAAGTTCTTTACCCGTGTTTTTGACGATAGCCAAGTAGCTCAAGAAGGAAATTTCTATTTCTACGATTTTACAGGAAAGCTATTATATGATATCAATGAAAAACAAAAATTTCGCTTCAGTTTTATCAATATCAACAACTTACTAGATTATACAGAGCGAGATATGGATGATGATAGCGAAATACAAAGTGCTTTAAACCAAACGAACCTATCTTTTGGCACCAGTCTAAAAAGCAACTGGACTAAAAAATTCACTACTTTTCTAAATCTGTACCACACCCAGTATAAATTAGATGCCCAGAATACTTCTGGTAATGCAGAACAAATTCTATTTCAGAATAATGAAGTTCAAGAAACAGCTCTAAAACTGAATACCAATTACATACCAAATGACAATTTTAACTGGCTTAACGGGTATCAATTTACGGATACCGGTATTGCCAATGAAACATCGGTAACACAACCTCCTTTTGAGAGCAATGCAAGGAACGTTATTAAAAGTCACGCTCTTTTCTCTGAGCTTACTTTTACGTCAACTAATAAAAAAGTTTATGCCAGAGGCGGTCTACGTTTAAATTATTTAGAAAACCCGGGTACGTTTAGAGAGTATATTTTAGAGCCTAGATTGAGTTTCAACTACGCCTTTACAAGACATTTAAAAATTCAGGCATTGGGTGAATTTAAAAGTCAAGCTACCAATCAAGTAATTGATTTGGAACAAAATTTTTTGGGTATTGAAAAACGACGTTGGATAGTATCGGACGGTGAGAACTTGCCTATTACCAAGAGTAAACAAGGCTCAATAGGCATTAACTATGACCATCAAAACTTTTATGTAGGCCTAGAAGCTTTTTATAAAGAAGTAGATGGTATTAGCACTTCTACCCAAGGCTTTCAGAATCAGAATCAGTTTAACGGTGAAATTGGAAAGTACGATGTAAAAGGTGTTGAATTTTTAATCAATAAAAAGACAGATGATTATAGTATTTGGGCCAGCTACACTTACAACTTAAACAATTACAATTTCTCTGAAGTTGTGCCACCTAATTTCCCGAACAACTTAGATATAAGGCAGGCCGCTACGTTTGCAGGAACCTATACTTTGGAAAATATTAAATTTGGAATTGGCCTTAACTATCGCGCAGGAAAACCTTATACGGAGCCTCAAACAGACGAGCCATTAAACACAACCTTTTTCCCAAATCGGATTAACTACCAAGAGCCTAATAGTAGTCAATTACCGGAATATTTAAGAGCCGATGCTTCCGCAGTCTACAATTTCAACATTAACGAAAAATTGAAGGCGTCTGCAGGTATTTCTGTTTTGAATTTTACAAGTCGAAAAAATATTCTAAACAGTTATTATCGACTGAATGAAAGTAATGAGATAGAAAAAGTAGAAACTATTTCTTTAGGCCTCACTCCTAACTTAAGTTTCAGAGTTCGATTTTAAAGAGAATATGTTAGAACAGCCCCAGAAATTATAATTAATTTTATGCGGATTCATTATTCTTTTTAATCTGACAAGCCCTTCAACCATGCCCACAATAGGAGATATTAAAAAAGCCCGAAAACGTATTGACTCTTTCGTTCATGAAACTCCGATTCTTACATCCTCACTTTTAAATGAATGGCTAGGACATGAAATTTATTTTAAAGCTGAATGTCTACAAAAAATAGGGGCATTTAAGGCTAGAGGCGCTTGTAACACGTTGGCTTGGCTCATAGAAAATAATGAAAAACCTAAACACGTAATAGCCAATAGCTCCGGTAATCACTCGCAAGCGGTAGCATGGGCAGCAAGGCAATTTAATATTCCGGCTACCATTTATATGCCAGTCTATGCCTCTAAGATAAAAATACAGGCTACCAAATCGTACGGAGCCCACGTTGAACTCTGCGAGAACCGAAATATTGCCGACGAGCTTGTTCTTGAAGCTTCCAAAGAAGAAGGAACCTATTGGATACCACCATTTAACCATCACCAAGTAATTGCAGGCCAAGGAACAGCTATCTGCGAGGCACTTGAGCAAGTAATGGACATAGATGCCGTTTTTGCACCCTGTGGTGGTGGTGGACTTTTATCAGGTACAGTTATCGCTACCAACGCCTTGTCACCCAAGACCAAGGTTTTTGGTGTTGAACCTTTAAATGCTAACGATGCCGCCGAATCATTACGCACAAATCAAATCCAGAGGTTAGCTTCAACCCCTGATACTCTTGCAGATGGCGCTATGACCATGTCCATAGGTGACATTACTTTTGAGTACTTGAAAACGTTGGATGCCATGTATGAAGCCGAAGAATCAAAATTGATATACTGGACACAATGGCTAACCCATTTACTAAAATTACATGTTGAGCCTACCAGCGCCATGGCTATGGAAGGAGTTGTACAATGGCTTAAAAATAGTACTAGTAAAAAACGTGTTATGGTAATTTTGTCTGGAGGAAACATAGACCATACAAACCAATTAAAGATTTGGAATCCGAACCATTTAGATTCTAGGCCCGGCTTAGACCTTTAGAAGGTTACATTAAGATTCCACGGCTACTTCTCCTAGAAGCTCTTCAGGAAGCACCTGAAAATCAAAACTCAGCATCTTTTGAATAATAGCATATAGCTCTGGAAAATCTGCTAGAAATATTTCTGGAGTTTCGGCATAATTCTCTACCGCTACGGAAAAAAACTCCTGTAGATTGGTCATCCCGTATTCTCTAAAATAATTTGAATCCGATAGCTTTTGAGCATAACCTTCCCTTAGAAAAAGCTCTTTAATTTTCTTGAGCCCTACTCTAAACTTACGTGCTTCCCATGAGCCTTTTCTAATCATTTCAAAACTGAGGGCGTGTGCAAATTCGTGAAAAGCAAGATTTACGTTATCATCAGAAATCCGGAATCCTTCCCAAATAGTATCCGCAGAAAAAATAACGGTTTTAAAACGGGGGTTATACTCCCCTAAATGATGTCTTCGGCTAATTCGGGAATAATATTTTGAGGGATAAATGACTATTCGCAATAAGGAACGAGTCATTGTATAATTCTTTAAACCCAATGTCATTAGTATAACAGAAGTACTCAAAAGCAATTTCAATTCTTCTTTCTGGTTTACTTCGCCATAAAAAATGAACTTCTTTTTACTTCTAAACCATACGATACGTTTATCGCATTTTTCTTTTAAAGACGCAGGTAACTTTGAGTAAACAGGGAAATTATCTGTAATTAGTTTTTTATCTCCAGCAGAAAGAGCCTTTAGTTTCACAAAAGGATTCAAAGAGTACAGCCCAAACGTATAATACACGATGTACAACACCTGAAAGCCAAGGAATGCCAGTACTAAAATCTTGATGTTGTACTCTGTAAGCATACTGCTTACAACTCCAAAAATAAATTTAAATTGTATAAGCAAGCCTGCGTTTACATACGTTCTGGAACGTCAATACCTAAAAGTTTAAAAGCCGATGCTACTACCTCGCTTACTTTCTGAGAAAGCTGCACACGTAGTACTTTTTTGTCGTTATCGGTTTCGCCTAAAATTGATACTTGTTGATAAAACGAATTAAATTCCTTTACCAAATCATAAGTATAGTTGGCAATCAGAGCTGGACTATAGTTATCTGCCGCTAGTTGAATTAGTTCAGGATATAACTGTAACTGCTTTATAAGCTCTTTTTCTTTGGTATGCAATTCTCCAATAGCACTAATCTCTACATCTGCGCTAGTGTCAAAATCAGCCTTTCTTAAGATAGACTGGATACGTGCATAGGTATATTGAATAAACGGGCCAGTATTTCCTTGGAAATCCACAGATTCTTCAGGGTCAAAAAGAATACGTTTTTTAGGATCTACTTTTAGAATGTAATATTTAAGCGCTCCAAGACCAATCAACTTATAAAGTACATTTTTCTCGTCATCCGAGTAACCTTCCAACTTACCTAAATCTTCGGATATTTGAGCTGCTGTGCTCGTCATATCGTTCATTAAGTCATCTGCATCTACAACGGTTCCTTCTCTACTCTTCATTTTACCACTTGGCAAATCCACCATTCCATAACTTAAATGGTGTAAATTTTCCGACCAAGAGAAACCTAATTTTTTCAAAATCAAGAACAACACTTTAAAGTGATAATCCTGCTCATTACCCACGGTATATACCATACCACCAACATCTGGATAATCTTTTACCCTTTGAATAGCCGTACCAATATCTTGGGTCATGTAAACCGCCGTACCATCTGACCGGAGTACTATTTTCTCGTCAAGACCTTCTTCCGTAAGATCAATCCAAACACTACCATCTTCTTTTTTATAGAAAATACCTTTTTCAAGTCCGCCAGCAACTACATCCTTACCTAGCAAATAAGTATCGCTTTCATAGTAAAGCGTATCAAAATCTACTCCAAGGTTCTTATAGGTAACATCAAAACCTTTGTATACCCAACCGTTCATTTCTTTCCAAAGCGAAACTACTTCCTCATCACCAGCTTCCCATTTCTGAAGCATTTCTTGAGCTTCTAAAAGAATGGGAGCTTCTTTTTCGGCTACCTTTTTATCGGTTCCGTTAGCTACCATCTCAGCAATTTCAACTTTGTAAGCCTTGTCAAAAGCAACGTAATAGTTACCAACAAGCTTATCTCCTTTTAAACCTGTACTTTCTGGAGTTTCACCGTTACCAAAACGCTGCCACGCCAACATACTTTTACAAATATGAATACCACGGTCGTTAATGATTTGGGTCTTATAAACTTTCTTTCCAGAAGCTTTCAAAATTTCGGCAACAGAATATCCTAAGAGGTTATTTCTTATATGCCCTAAATGCAAAGGTTTATTGGTGTTTGGCGAAGAATATTCAACCATTACGGCATTGTTGTCCTCTTGAGGTACAAAACCATAAGTATCATTGTTTTTTATGTCATTAAAAAAATCAAGATAAAAAGCATCTCCAATAACAATGTTTAAAAAACCTTTAACCACATTAAAACCGGTAACCTCAGCTACTTCTTTTTCTAAATAAGCGCCTATTTGCTCACCTATCTGAACCGGGTTTCCTTTCACAAAACGAAGCATAGGGAATACCACAACAGTGACATCACCTTCAAAATCCTTCCTGGTCGGTTGAAATTCTACCGATGGTAGTTCTATTTTAAAAATAGCTTCAACAGCTTCCTTAACCTTGGCTTCTAAAATTGCTTGGATACCCATAAAATCTTTCGTTTCAGGCTGCAAAACTAATCATTTTTTACGCTTTTACCGTAAGACGGGCTGTAATGGCTTCGCTTTTCTTTAACTTTATGAAAATGTAGCCCCTACGGGCAATTAGTTTTGAAAAAAGACCTCACATGCTTTTAAACGTATCATACACAGACAAACAGGTTACTAAAAAGATAGACGAAGCCGTAGGTAAGCCCTTTAAGCTCAGAGAACGTTGGGATATGGGCGGCATTGGTTCGCCTAGATTGTTCATTACCGAAACCAGTGTTGAAATCAGAAATTTGCTGATTTTAGATAATAACCGTGACCAGTGCAATATAGAGCTCAGGCCTAAAGGAATTATTGTTCGCTTTAGGTCATTATTGGAAACCTTTGCTTTGGTTATTCCATTTTACAAACTCACTTTATATAAAGGCGATATTGGTATTTATTCCATATATCGTGATCATTATTTTATTAAAGTAAAGGCCGATACTAAAGCGATTCAGAAATTTTTTATCAAAATTCAAAATTACAAGGCAGATAATGCGCCCACCTCAATCGAAGATTTATAACACGTAACAGAACATGAAAATACTCTTAACAGGTGCCAACGGCTATATTGGTATGCGATTACTACCACAGTTGTTAGAAATGGGGCATGAAGTTGTGTGTACTGTGCGTGACGAAGCACGATTCTCTATTGATAAAGAAATGCGGGCGCAAATTGAAGTTCTTGAAGTAGATTTTCTTAAAGAGGTAGAGCCCTTTAAAATTCCTAAAGACATTGATGTAGCGTATTTCTTAATTCACTCTATGAGCTCGTCAATACAGGATTTTGACACCCTAGAAGCAAAGACGGCAGAAAATTTCAATACCTACCTAAGCGAAACCCAAGTAAAGCAAGTTATTTACTTGAGTGGTATTGTTAATGAAGAAAATCTCTCCAAACACCTTTGGTCCAGAAAAAATGTGGAGCGCATACTTTATGAAGGCTCTTTTAAACTTACGGTTTTAAGAGCTGGTATTATTGTGGGTTCTGGTAGTTCTTCATTTGAAATCATCCGTGATCTCTGCGAGAAACTACCTTTTATGATTACGCCAAAATGGGTTTTAACCAAAACGCAACCTATTGCTATACGCGACATTCTTGCTTTTTTGACCGGTGTTCTGGGCAATGAAAAAACGTATAATGATTCTTTTGATATTGCCGGACCAGATGTTCTAACCTATAAACAAATGTTAGAACAGTATGCAGAGGTGCGTGGTTTCAAGAACTATATCTTAACGGTTCCCGTAATGACGCCTAAATTATCTAGTTATTGGCTGTATTTTGTTACCTCAACCTCTTATAAGCTGGCATTGAATCTTGTAGACAGCATGAAAATTGAGGTCATTGCCAAAGACCAGAGGTTACAGAAACTGCTGGATATTAAGCCTCACACTTACAAAGAGGCTATTGACTTGGCCTTTAAAAAAATAGAACAAAATTTAGTGGTAAGCAGCTGGAAAGACAGTATGGTAAGCGGCCGCTTTAAAAAGAATTTGGAGAAATACATTCAGGTTCCCAAATATGGAGTTCTTAAAGACGTGAAGAAAATAAAGGTTGACAACCCAGAACAGGTCCTAAAGAATATTTGGAAAATTGGCGGAAATACAGGTTGGTACTATGGCAACTGGCTATGGAAAATTAGAGGAATTATCGATAAATTCTCGGGTGGCGTTGGGCTACGCCGTGGCAGAACTCACCCAGATAAAATTTATGCTGGTGATTCATTAGATTTTTGGCGCGTTCTACTAGCTGATAAAAAAACCAAACGTTTATTACTTTTTGCTGAAATGAAACTACCGGGAGAAGCTTGGCTAGAGTTTAAAATTGATGAGAACAATGTGCTTCACCAAACTGCAACTTTTAGGCCTAGAGGTTTAAAAGGGCGATTGTACTGGTATAGTATTGTACCTTTTCATTACTTTATTTTTGGTGGAATGATCCGTAATATTGCTAAAGCAAAATGAAGATAAAACTGGCACTCTTTTTCCTAATTAGTCTGGCAACCCTAACATTTACATATGGGCAGACCTCCGGATTAAGTAAATTGGAAATTCCAAAAACGGCTCCTTCTGGCTTTGAATCCGTTATTACCACAAAACTCAATAAGCCTCTACAACCTGGAGCAGCTTATGAAATTGGTTTTTGGATTTTTGGTAGGCAACTGCCGCACCAGAGCTATTCTTATCCCATAGCCGTATTCCCATCTAGTAAAACAATTGTTAACGACGGTATTTCAAGTATTGTAGAATCTGTTCAGCCTTCACCTAAACTAGAAGTAAATCCTCCGCCTAGCTTTGCTACCCGTGGTCATTTTACATTTATTGTTAGGCCAGACCAAGTTTATGACCATTTAACCGTAGCTCTTGAAAATGAAGATGGCAAACCGTCACCTATCGACTTTAAAAAAGATATTACAGTCATAGGTGTTTTTGCAAAACCTCTTCCTTCCGGACCAAAAAACAAATCTGTTCAATTTAAAAAAGCTGGTATCAATAAAACAGCAATACCAGCCAAAATAGCCGAACGTACATTAATAGACAGTAAAAAGAGTTACACCGTCTCAGAGAATAAAATGCAGTTGGGTCTTTATGATCATCGCAGAATAGATAATGACATTGTTACCATTTATCTAAACGGAGAAATTGCCGTTGAGCATGTTCAACTAAAAAGCAAAAAGCAATTTTTTGACCTCACATTACAACCAGGGGAAAACATAATAACCCTGCATGCCGAAAATTTAGGAGAGGTTGCCCCAAATACTGCTGCCATTCTAATTAAAACAGAAACAGAAGAATTCATGGCTGTATTGGAATCTGATTTAGGGCAAAGTTCTTATTTTAAAATCCTTTATAAGAAGTAATAGATAGGTTAGATACTAAATGCGACTAATGCGCAAAACTACCTCCAAAACCGAATGGACATTTCATGAAACACCTAAAGAACCCCTTACTTTCTGTCTCTATTGGCATTATCTTATTTTTCACTTTGGTAGTGTTCTTTGACACAGAAGCAAGCTATGAAGCTATTGAAATGGCATCAATGTGGGTTCGGAACTATTTTGGTTTCTTCTATCTCTATTTGGGTCTGGGCTGTGTATTATTCTTATTGGCGATAGCATTTTCGCCCTTTGGAAAAATTAAACTTGGCAAGAAAGATTCAAAACCCGAATATTCTCTTTGGGCGTGGACGGCCATGCTTTACAGCGCAGGAATGGGTTCCGGCATTTTATTGCGTGCTGTTCAAGAGCCTGTTTTCATGCAACAACATCCGCCTTATCAATCAGGCTTGCAACCAGAAATATTAGCACTGGAATTCACTTTTTATCAATGGGGGTTTACAGCTTGGGCCTTTTACGGGCTTTTTGCCATGGTTGTAGGGTACGCACTTTTCGTTAGAAAAAAGAAAGTACGGGTAAGTTCTACTATAGAAGACAGTATTTCTAATCCCATAGCAAAAACTGGAATTGACATCATGACCATTGTCACTACGGTTTTTGGACTTATAGCTGCTATTGGTTTAGGCACCACACAAATAAACGGAGGCCTTAACCATGTCTTTACCACTAATTTTGGAGTAACCACTACCCTACTTTTAGCCGTTCTCATTTCTGCAATTGCATTTTATTCTGCTTGGCAAGGGGTTAATAGGGGAATCCAGATTATTTCAAAAGTTAATATTCTTATTACAACGCTTCTATTGCTTTTCGTTTTTCTGATGAGTGATATTACCGGAATACTAATTGCCTTTGGTACAGCCACCCTGAACTATCTTATTGACTTTGTTCCTATGAGTTTAGCTTATGGAAATTATGACCCAGGCATGACTTTCTTAACTGATTGGACTTTCTATTACTGGGCCTTTTGGCTTGCATGGGCTCCGTTTACAGGTATTTTCATAGCCAGAATTTCTAAAGGACGTACTTTAAGACAACTTCTCTTGGGTGTTTTAATCATTCCTTCCTTAGGTACATTTTTTTGGTTCTCAGTTTTTGGCACCTCTGCTTTTGAACTTATTGAGTCATGGGGTTCTTATAATAATGAGTTTGGAAATGTCTTCTCATCCATTTTTGTGTTTTTTGGAAACTACCCTATAGCCACCCTTTTAAATTTTACAACCATCTTTCTACTTATCAGTTTTTTGGTGACCTCAGTAGATTCTGCCGTATTCGTGTTGAGTATGTTTACGGACCATGGTAAAAAAGACCCTAGTAAAAAACATAGACTTATTTGGGCCGTTTTTATTTTGATGGCCACCATGTCTTTACTTCTTCTAGGGAATGCTAAACCTGATATAGATGTACTCACCGCCGTTCAAAAGCTCTTAATTATAACTTCTTTACCATTTGCACTTTTTATGGTCTATATGGCGGGAGCTTTTGTATGGGAACTCATGCATAGAAAAGAAAAGTTGACATAAAACAGAGTCTTTCTATCGCAAAAGCTTATTATTCAACAAGCTTATTACCCTTTACCGATGATTTTCCGATGCTCAGAAATCCCTGTAAAAACCAGGTTCTCGATGAAGTGTTTCAAATCTCCGATAAGCCAAAATGCTATTCAACAAAAAATTAAACTTTGACATCGGAAAAATGTCATTTGGCAACAAACGCGTTTTTTGAGTTAATAGTCGCCGTAAATTAGCTTCAGAAATAAAAACCCCCACCGTCATGAACAAGAAATTAAAAAGCCTACTTTACTTAGCCAGCTTTGTTACAGCAGTAATTATTTATAATAATGAGAACAAGAGTCAACAAACAGAGCATGCGGTGGCAGACGTTACTATAGAACAAGTTTCAACCCAACACGGATTGAACTAAAAAATATTATGAAGACTATTTAGGTTTCCCAAAAGCCTAAATGTTTTCACCTCGAACATTCCTACTTAAAATGCGAAAAGGACCTAGATACATCTAGGTCCTTTTTTTATAATTATTTCTGTCCTGGTTACACTTCAGATACAAGTATTTAGAACAATTCTTGTTTTACTGCATCAAAATATTGAGCACTAACGGGTATTTCCTTATCGCCTATATAAATATCTCGCCCTTTTAAAGCAGTTACCTTGTTTCGGTTTATAATATATGAACGATGAACTCGCATAAACCGGTCTTCTGGCAATATATCCAATAGCTTTTTTAGTGACTGCAAACTCATCAACTTTTTATCACCTAAATAAAAATTTACATACTCGCTATCACTTTCTATATACAGAATATCTTCATACTTAATTTTATGAAGATCATAGCCAGACTTAACGGTAATACTATCACTTCCCGATGATACTTTCTCTGGACCAACTTCTTTTTGGTTAGGTTTTGCCTTATTTACAGCTGCCAAAAAGCGTTCAAAAGTGATAGGTTTTAAAAGATAATCAAGTGCGTTCAGTTCAAAACCTTCCAATGCATATTCAGAATATGCCGTGGTGAAAATAACTTGGGTATGCTCAGGAACTAATTTTGCAAAATCAGTACCTTTTATTTCAGGCATCTGAATATCTAGAAAAAGTACATCTATCCTTTCCTCTTTCATAATTTGCAGTGCATCCAGAGGATTTGCGACCTCAGCTATTAGCGTTAAAAAATCTAACCTATTGATATAGGCTTTTAAAAGGCCTCTTGCCAATTCTTCATCATCTACAACAATACATTTAATTGGCTCCATTTAAACTTATGCTAAGGTTTACGGTATAACTTTCTGGGGTTTGTACAATACTTAATTCATGTTTATTTGGGTATAATATTTCCAAACGCTTCTTCACATTTTCTAATCCAATACCACCTACAGCATCTTTCTGAGCAGGCCTCTTTGAAACACTATTGGCCACATAAAAATTAATTTTCTTATCATCAGAATGTACTTTTATCTCTAGGTAACCATCTGCCACATGGTCTATATTACCATGTTTGAGGGCATTCTCCACATAGGGAATAAATATCATGGGAGCTATCATAGCGCCAGAATTAGAAACTTGAAAATCTGTCTTAATAGGAAACGGTTTACTACTTTTTAAACGAAATAAATTTAAGTAATTACTAATATACGCAATCTCCTTTTTAATAGGAACCGTAGGTTGTTCACATTCATACAGCACATACCTTAACATTTCTGACAAAGTACCAATACTCTCCTGCGTTTTATTAGAGTCAATTACTGATAATGCATAAATATTGTTCAGTGAATTGAACAGAAAATGTGGATTGATCTGTGATTTTAAGAACTTCAATTCCATTTGAAGATTTTCATTCTTATTCCTGATAGTCTCCTCCTCTTTCTTTTGAGCGAATAAAAAAGTCTCTACAAAAGTAGCTAGTACATAGGCAATGGAAAGTATTAAAAACTGAATCAATATTTGAGGCGGCCCCATTGGTGGACCTCCTCTATGTTCGCCCCTCATTGGCGGTGGAATACCGCGTTCTGGCAACCCCACACTTTCTGATATTAAAAAGGAGCAAACAATAATAAGGACTACCGAGACAACCCCGAACAAGAGGTACTTTTTCTTGAACAATAATGTTGGTGCCGTTATATAAATTAGAACAGCAATAACAACAATCTGCATTAAGAACGAAGGTGCATTTTTATCTAAAAAAATACTGCTTTCATTAAGCAGCAGCCAAGCCATTAGCCATACTGCCAGCCATAAGAAAACATGAAAAAGAAAGCGATACGTTTGTTTCATACTACAAATTAAAGTAATTATTTCTCAGCGAAACTTAAAAACGACCATTCAAAACCCCTTAAAGAACGGGGTTTACTGAGCAGAACACGGCATTCACTTAAAAGCTCTCGTCATTTACCAATTGGCGTCATACTGCATATAACCTTTGCCCATCTTTGTAATCACAAATAGAAACAATTAAAAATAAATATCATGAAAAAGAAGTCATTTTACACAGCAATTGCAACAGTAGCTCTTACCATTATTTCTATCCAAACAACATCTGCGCAAGAAAAACGAGGACAGGAACCACCATCTGCTACAGAATTAATTAAACAGATGGATGCTGATGAAGACGGGAAACTATCTGAGAAAGAAGTAAAAGGGCCAATAAAAAACGATTTTTCAAAAATAGATACAGATGAAGATGGCTATCTAACACTTGAGGAATTGAAAAATGCTCCAAAACCGAAGAGAGGCAAAAAGTAATCAAATATCTACTGAGGTATGGAAGGTTTCCTATTTTTTAATGATTGAGCGAAAATAAAAAGGAGAAACGAGGTTACCATTACCCTGTTCCAGTTTCAGGAAAACAGCTTTATTGGTTGTTTTCCTGAAGCACAGGGATTTTTGAAATTAATGAGCATGATAGCATTAAAACAAAACTAGACATCATGAAAAAAATAATCATTGGCATTTTAATAGGGTTCTACTCGTTATGCGTTAGTGCCCATAGTTCGCAAATTGCAACTATGACTTTGGCGCAAGACCAACAAAATAATTGGACGCTACACGTAAGCTCCTCTTTTGATGGTTTTAGAAAACAATTGATTCAGAATTTTCCTGAAATTAAAATTGATGAACTATCTACCGATGAATTTCAAAAACTGGTAATAGGCTACACAAAGGATAATATTCTATTGAATGCCAACACTAATTTCATAGGAGAACTTAGAGAAGGCTCCATAAAAATGGAAGATCAAACAGACCTGGAATTTAGAGTTACCGGTCTACCCAATGAGATAAACAACTTACGTGTTCAGTTAAAAGGATTTAGTGAAACATCGGACCAAAACACTGTTTTTAAAATTATTGATGCATCGGAATCCTCAAAAAATTTCGAGATTAAAAAAGACAATCAGTTTATGGTTTCTATTACCAAGGTAAATGGACGGTATCAACTAAAGGGCGATGAATCCAATTTAATAGCACCCTTTATTGCTCTAACATTACTAGTTCTCTTTTCTGTGTTTATCATTTCTAAAATTTTTAAACGAGAAGAAGTCATACTTAAAGCAGTTTAATGAATTTGCCTTACTGAATCATTCCGTGTGTTTGCTGAAAGTTAAAGCTCACTTACTGATTGCTCCATTTTGGCATCTTATTATTCACGTAATTAGAACAATATAAAATACTAATAATCAGTTATCTAAAATAAAAAAAATGAATAAAAAAACCCTGAACAAAGCTTTTCCATTTGGGATTGCCTTAGCTATTATTTCCTTTAGTCTTATAGCCTGTAGTACGGATAGCACGGACGATAGTGTTATTGATGAAGATAGCGAAGAAGAAACTGTAACCGAACTACACGCTGCCTATGCTGCTTTTAACAGTGACGCTACCACTATTTATCTAGATGGTTCTGAAGTTGTTATTGAAACCACAGGGCTACCCAATCATGAAACTGTTTATTGGGGTGAAAACAGTGATCTATACAGAGAAGAGCCAGATGTGGCATTGACACCTAGTATAATGACCAGTAATAATAATGCTACTACAATTAGAGTAGATGCTACCCCAGACCTTACCGGTAATACGGTAGATACAGATTTTAATACAATTGGTATTGCAGTAAGTGGCTCATCAATATTTAATGACCAAGAAGGAGCCGGTGCATTAGACCAAGCAGCTGCAAGCTTAGATTGGACCGGTGCCCATATTGGTCCCGGTGTATACCATTACCATTTAGAACCAAAAGCATTTACCAACGATGATGATAAACTTGTAGGCATCTTGCTAGACGGAGTTTTTCTTTATGGAAGAAAATGTAACTCAACAGAGGCCTACCCAACAGACCTTGATTCGTCAGGTGGTCATGTTTCAACTACACAATATACAGATGGTGCAGAAGAATACCACTATCATATTATAAACGAAATATATTCTACTACAGGATCATACCTTGCTTTTGCCGGTCCTTACCAAGGTTATTAAAAACGTTATGAAATTATTCTACTTTATGTTATTTCTTATGCTCTCTCTTGCCAGTTGCAAAGAGAGCAAGGAAGTAGAACCAAAGGTTGAAGGAACCATTGTCATCAAGAACTTTGAAGTTCATAAAAAGGATTTGGTACTAGATCAACTTGAAGGTAGATGGTATTATAAAAATGAGCCATTTAATGGGTACTCGATAAAATCTCATGACAATGGAGCAATAGGTGAACGCTTAGGTTATGTAGACGGAAAAAGGGAAGGAATTTTCAAACAATGGTCTAGTAACCATGTACTTCGGGTTCAGTCTTATTATAAGCATAATCGTTTAGACGGCATATATAAAACCTGGTGGGAGAACGGTACGCTTTCAGAAGAATCTCATTATGTTGATGGTGTTCTTCATGGAACGCAAAAACACTGGTATGATACAGGTGAGATTGCAAAAGAAAGAAATTTAGTAGAGGGCAAAGAGCAGGGAATGCAAAAAGCCTGGCTCAAAAACGGTAAGCTGTATGTAAACTACGAAGCCAAGAACGGTCGTATTTTTGGAATGAGAAGAGCTAATTCATGTTATAAATTAAAAGATGAAGTTGTCATCAGGGATAAAAAAATATAGTTTTTTACTGTTGCTTTCGGTTTTAATCGGATGTAATCAAACAGTAAAAAAGGAGAGTCAAGAAAAAGAAGTTTCCAGTAGAGTTGAACACCTGCCTTACTTTGGCGACGAATCTTTTACACCACATTGGTTAGAACCAGGTTCTCAAGAAGAAAAGGCGTTTCATAAGATTCCGGATTACGAGCTTTTAAATCAATTAGGAGATACCATAACTCCTGAAACTTTTAATGATAAAATCTATGTAACTGATTTCTTTTTTACCAGCTGCCCTGGCATTTGTCTTAAAATGATGGGTAACATGCAAAAAGTACAAGAGGCTTTTAAGGAAGACCCAAGTGTTTTTATACTTTCGCATTCTGTGACACCTACAATAGATTCTATTCCCGTACTAAAAACCTATGCCGATAAAAATGGCATTATCGCGAACAAATGGCACTTGGTAACAGGTGATAAGCAGGAAATATATAATCTAGGACGAAACCAATATTTTGTTGAAAACGATTTAGGTGTTCCAAAAGACATAAACGATTTCTTGCACACAGAAAACTTCTTACTGATTGATAAAAACAAACACATAAGAGGTATATACAACGGTTTAAACCGTTCTTCAGTTGCCCAATTGATTACTGACATTAAGGCCTTAAAAAAGGAATAACTACTCATGACAGTATTTAGAAAAATCCGTAAAAAATTACTGGATTCAGGAAAATTAAAAAGTTATTTGGCTTATGCCTTTGGCGAAATTCTGCTCATTGCCATAGGTATATTAATTGCCTGGAAAATAAATGACTTGAACGAGATTCGTAAGAACAGAATCGTAGAGCTTAAAATATACGAGAGCTTATATGATGAACTTAATACAAATCTAAAAATTCTAAACACCTCAATAGACCGCTACTCAGAATCTTCAAAAAGGTTGGAAAGTACCATGAACTATATTGGGCTTCCTCCCAAAGAAATTACAGAAGGAGCAAAAGATACTATTGTACATATTAACTACTCTGAAATAAACCTGTTGGAAGGTGCTCTAAACTCCGTAATCAGTACCACCAAGTTTGAACTTATTGAGAGTGACTCCCTAAAGAGCTTAATCACCAATTACCCTGCAGAAATACAGAAACTAAAATCTATAGACTCCAAAATTAAAGAGATTGTTTTAGACAGATTGCAACCTTCATTGGAGAAGCACTTAGCGTTGAAGGATATACTATCCAAAGACAATCCTAAATACATGAGGATACAAGAATTTGGAGAACAATCTAATTATAATGATTTATTACATAGTAAAGACTATCAAAACAGTTTAGTGGACCGTTTTCTACAAACAGAAAATTTACTTACCAGCGCTAAAAAGTTAAGAAATAGAACGCAAGTAATGTCTTTAAAATTAAGAAAGGAGTTAGGCTATACACTTTAGCCCCTAGAGGTTCAATTCTTTAGAATTGATATCAACATAACTCTTTTAAATTTAAGCTAAAAAAGACCTTCTACTAAAGTCCCAACATAGAGAAAAACTGTGTCTTATGGCTTTCGCCTATAGGTATACGAATATCATCAATTACAATTCTGTTCCGCTGTATAGTTTTTATAAAATCTACGTTTACAACAAAAGATTTATGAACTCTAACAAATTGGTTTTGGGGAAGTTTTTCTAATATATCCTTAAAACTAAGAAGCGTTAAAATTGCTTTATTACTCCCTACCACATGAATCTTTAAATAATCCTTTAGCCCTTGTACGTACTGTATATCGTCTAAATTGATTTTCACACTTTCATGTTCTGATTTCACAAAAATAAATTTCTGACTTTCATTGGCATCGCCATTTGACGGAAACACATTGGCAGCTGTTGCTGGCAAATCTTTACGCGTCAAAATCTCTTTTGCCCTTAAAACAGCTTTAATAAAACGTTGGTACGGAATTGGTTTCACCAAGTAGTCTACCGCATTAAGTTCAAAACCTTCCACAGCATATTGAGAATAGGCAGTAGTAAAAATAAAAAGTGGTCTATTATTTAACGCGCTAATAAAATCCAATCCGTTAATTTGGGGCATTTCAATATCACAAAAAATAAGACCTACCTTCTTTTCGTTTATCGTTGCAATAGCCTCTAAGGGATTTGTAAAGGTACCTACGACCTCAATAAAACCTATTTTCTTACAGTAGTCTACCAATATCTCAATAGCCAACGGTTCATCATCAATGAGTATGCAGTTCATATTTTATAGGTTTAAAATTAAATTAACTTCATAAGTATCTCCATCATCCTTTATATCCAATTCATGGGAATTGGGATATAAAAAGTTCAACCTATTCTTTACGTTCTGAAGACCAACCCCACTACTCTCTGATTTTGCCTGGTGCTTTCCTATTTTATTAACAACGTATAGATGTATAGACTTCTCTTTGATCAAAAGGTTTATTTTAACACTGGTCTTTCCATCATAGTCCGTGCCGTATTTAAAAGCGTTTTCTATGAATGAAATATATAGCAGTGCCGGTATTATCTTTCCTGTATCATCACCAGAAATTTTCAAATACACATTTTCACTATTTGCCAATCGTAACCTTTGCAAGGCTACATAACTTTTAATATACTCTATTTCTTTGTTTAACGGTACAAGGTCTTTATCTGCCTCATATATCATATAACGCATTAATTCCGATAAGTTTATAATTGCCTCAGATGTATCCGGAGACTTTTTTACCGATAAAGAGTAAATGGTATTAAGCGAGTTAAAAAGAAAATGAGGGTTTAACTGCGTCTTCAGGAATTGTAATTCTGATTGCACCTTTTCTTTTTCTACAGATCTCCGAAGGTCCTCGTTCTTTTGTAACTCATTATAAACGCGGAGCATTATGGCAAAAATATAAGATATCCCAAAAGTTACAAATGGCATTAACGAAAACCGAATAGGCATCCTAGACCCCCTTCGTTCTTTCATATATTCTGTAATGGGGCCAAAGTCTTTTGGTCCTTCAAAAGGAAATAGATTATGAGCTCCGTAACCCACAGCTAATATTAAGACTATTGAAATACCAATGTAGGTTTTCATTTTATCCTTCAGCAGGAAGTTCGGAACCAGGTAGTAATAATTGAAGTAAAATAATACCGCCGCCATTACCAATTTAATACCAATATGAGGTGGTATGGATCTTGACTCAAGCAAAAACGGGTAAATTAAAACGCCAAAAAGTGCACACCACAAGAAGGCATGTACAAACCATTGTGGCAAGTATTTTTTTTTGGAGGCGTTCATTTTATTAATCTAAAATAGATATTTGTAAATCCTTAAGTTCAGAAATAGAGATGTAGGGGTCTTCTCCTTTTTCTATCTTTCTCAGGACCATATTTCCAACCAGCATAGCCTCTTTTTCTGATTCAAAAAATTTCTTTCCTTGAATTGCAGGTATAAAATCTTGTTTTACCAATACCTTATCATCATATAAAATTTTATACCCATATCCTTCATTCACCTGTAAAACCTCTGTATGAAGTCCTGTGGTATCTTGTTTTACTTCATTATATCTAAATGCAATATAAACAAGAGCAACTAGCAAACCCAATAAGAGAAAATATGTTTTTTTTGTTTTCATATGTACC
Source organism: Zobellia laminariae (assembly GCF_009725995.1). The sequence goes on from NZ_RCNS01000001.1 coordinate 533,208, forward strand.
CAATTAAAAAATGGGGCAGCCCTCAAAGTACTGCCCCATAACTTACTCAAATAATCAACTAGTCTTCATCATCATACTCATCAAAAGGTAAAAATTCGTATAGGTCATCTAAATAAAGACTTCCCGTTTTCCCCAAGCCAACAACAGCTTTAGTGCCGTTAGAGAAGGCCACCCCGTCTTGTCTTGTAGTACCTTCAAAACTTGTTTTTAATTCCCAATCATCTGTGCTTGGATCGTACTGCCAAACAGTACCTAATGTGCCACTAGATACTCCGGTAGCTATATAACCATACCCATTTAGTGTAAAGCCTACCGCATTACTTCTTGTAATGGAATAATCATCTTCTTCATCTAGGTCTAGTTTTTTGGTCCAAGTCTCAGTAGCTGCATCAAATGCCCAGAAATCATCAATATAAATTCCGTTAGATACTCCCGTTCCTAAATAAACTTTATCTCCAATCGTGAAAGTTGTAGCTGCTCTTCTTTTATCACCGCCAAAACCAACTAGTTCGGACCATGAGTCCGTAGCTGGGTTGTACTTCCAAAAATCTTTACGATCATTCTCACCGTCATAACCCGTTCCAAAATAACCAAGTCCGTTTATACCAAATGCAACAGCACTACGTCTTCCCGTTGTTGGTAAAGCAGCAATTTCTTGCCATGAGTTAGAACCTGCGTTGTAAGCATAAAAATCGGCCAGCTCATCTAAGCCGTCATAACCTGAACCAATGTAACCCGTTCCGTCTATTTCAAACCCCACGGCAGCATTTCTAGCGCTTCCTATAAAGTCAGCTTTTTGAGACCAAAAATCTCCATCCATGTCATAAGACCAAAAAGAAGTAAGGTAATCATCGCCGTCATAACCCACTCCCGTATACCCTGTATTACCAATAGTAAAGCTTGCTGTTCCACTACGCGGACTACCATCAAAAACGGACCTATCTACCCAGTTTCCTAAGTAATCATCGTCATCATCATCGTTTGAACAACTTACCAGGGAACAGATTACTGTGCTGAAAATTGTTATCGTTCCTATATAGTACTTGAATCCTTTCATGTGCTTTTCTATTTTGTTAGCCAGTTAATTTTCACCAAAACTAGGACACAGTTTTCACCCTTGAAACCTAAATAGATGAAGCCCTGTATTTAACACATGAACAGGTCTATTTAATCTACCAAAACGATTTCTTGTTTAATAGCCAAAACTCAGGATTTGGTCTTATAACTATGAGCATTGGTCTATTCCTGTTTTTAGGCACTACGGGGTACAATACATTTACGCTCAAATAAGATGTATATGAAAAACACCCTAGTCATTTTTACCTGCTTGCTAATCCTAATTTCATGTAGCACCGATGCCATAAACAGTTCCGATTTTGAGGCGGGCGATACCTTTACCAACAGTGACATACGCGTTGTTCAGTTAGATACGATGACCGTAGATTTTTCTACTATGAAGTTTGATAGTATAGATACCTCACAATCTGCACGTATGCTTGTTGGAAAATATAGTGATCCGGTTTTTGGAACGGTAAAAACGGCAAGTTATATGGAATTGATTCCAAGCTCTTATTACATAGATGCAGATGCCGAATATGATAGCATAACCTTCCTACTTAGACCAGACAATTACTACTACAATGACACACTACAGTTAAATACAATACATATAAAACAATTGACCGAAAGCCTAAAACCTGCCGATGGTATTAATTTCTATAATACGAGCACTATAGGTTTTGAGAATGAAGATTTGGGTACTCTAGCTTACTACCCTAGACCCTTGGCTACAGATTCTCTAGAAATTAAACTGACGGACACCCTGGGACAAGAACTTTTTGAAGATTTACAGCAGAAGAAAATAACAACTTATGATGAGTTCAAAAATTACTTTTATGGTATTTCCGTTCAATCTGGTGAGGATGATAATGGTTCCGTAATTGGTTTTTCCTTGACCTCTAATATGCGTCTATATTATAGTATAGCCGGAGAAAATGAACATGTTCAATACTCAACGGATTTCACCATAAATACCAGTAGCTCTCCCCTGCCGTTTTTCAACCAAATCTCTGCGGACGAACCCAATGAATATTTAAAGACATTAACCGATCAGGAAATTAACCTCTCTAGCTCTGAAACGGATAACTTAAGTTTTATTCAGTCTGGAATTGGTATAGCAACCAGACTTGAATTTCCAAATATAAAAACGGTGTTTGATATTCAAGGACAGGGAACGCTATTAGATGCTTCCCTTAAAATTGCACCTGCCATAAGCTCATATAATGATGCATTGGCCTTAAGAGATACCTTATCCGTCTTTATCGTTGATCAAAACAATGAACTAACCAGTCAATTGATTTCAACAGATGGTTCTGCCGCACAGGCCATTTTAAACCGAGACAATCAAGAGTTTAATGATGTTTATTACGAATTGCCCTTAAGCGGATACTTGGAAGGGTTACTGTCCGTAGACCAAGAATCTTCTGATGCCCTAATTCTTTTGCCAAGTAATTACAATTCGACAGTGGACCGTTTTGTACTAAATACAGATATAAATATTCAAGGCACCACTCTTGAACTTACTTATGCTATTTATGATGAAGATGAATAAAGTCGCACTCTTTTCCACTTTTGTATTATTCTTAAACTTCTGTTCAGTACGGGCACAATCAGAGGGTTTAACGAGTTCCCCATATTCATTATATGGTCTAGGCACCATAAATCAATCTAGCATTGGGCGAACCAACGGAATGGGTTATACAGGAATAGGTCTCAAGACCTCAAATCAAATTAACAATTTAAACCCTGCTAACTATGCATTAATTCCAGAAGGTTCGTTTTTTTACGATATTGGAATAAAGGGAGAATACAACCAGTATAGCAACAAAGCTGATAGTGAAACAAAAACCACTATAAACTTCTCTAACATAGCACTTGCCTTTAGAGTAGCAGAAGGACTTGGTGCAGGTATATCTCTTGTTCCTTACAGCGAAGTGGGTTATTCTTTAATTGGAATAAATACAAACATTGAGGGAACTGATGAAACGTTTGAAAGTAATGTAAACGGAATTGGTGGTTTAAGTGAACTTAAATTCAATTTAGGATATAGTGTCTTACCTAATTTAAGGCTTGGCGTTAACGCATCTATCTTATTCGGAAACATTGAAGAAAATGAAGCTTTTGTAATTAATCAGAGTGCCTTTAGCTCAGAAGAAACCACCAACTATTCCGGTATTCGCTTGGGGCTTGGTATGCACTTTGATATTTCCGAGAATTTTACAATTGGTAGTACGGTTCAACTACCTACAAGCTTAAAAGGAAATATAAAACGTTCCATAACTAAAAGCTTAGACGGTACGGAAATTACCGTAGAAGATGGAGAAAGTGATACTTCTGCAGACTTTAATATGCCACTTGAAGTGGGTATAGGAATGAGCGCAAATATTCTTGAGTCGCTCACCGTAAGTGCTGATTATAAAAAGAACTATTGGGATGCTACAGGACAGACTGAAAGTCTTGGCAGCTATGCCGATCAAGACATTTTTGGAATTGGCCTTGAGTATGTAAAAGACCCTACCAGTTATAAATACACAGACCGTATTCGCTACAGAACCGGTTTTAATTATGACAACGGATATCTTTCTATAAACGGAAAAAAAGTAGATGGATATAATATTACCGCAGGTATTGGTATACCCGTAGGTCAAGGACAAAAATCTATGATGAACCTTTCCTATAGTTATGGCTCAAAAGGGCAAATTCAAAACATACTGATAAAAGAAAACTTTCATCTGTTAACCTTGAATTTAAGCCTAGAAGATCTTTGGTTTCAGAAACGAAAAATCAACTAGGCCAATAGATTATATTATTTAGAATGTGGTAGAAAAACCTCAGCCATCATGCAGCGAGCGCTACCGCCTCCACAAGTTTCAATGGTTTCTAAAGAGCTATGAATAATTTCACAGTACTTTTCAATAGCTTCAATTTGCTTTGAAGTTAGGCTGTTGTACGCAGATGAGCTCATTACCAAGTACCGCTTATCATCGCCTCCTAAAACTTGAAGCATATTACCGGCAAAGTGATGCATTTGCTGTTCGGTAATTTTAATGATTTCCTTACCATCTTGCTTCAGGTGATCAATTACATTTTTGCGTTCTTTTTTATCGTCAATAGTATCAAGACAGATAACCGAAAAGTTTTCGGCCAAGCACATCATAACATTCGTGTGATAAATAGCCATTCTTTTACCGTCTACAGATTGGTTTGCGGTAAAAATCACTGGAGAATATTCAAAATCTTCACAGAACTCTATGAACAACTCTTCATCTGCCCTTCCCGAAAGTGCACAGTATGCTTTTTTGTTTACCCTGTCCAAAGCTATACTACCTGTAGCTTCAAGAAAAACACCTTCCGCTTCGGCAGAAGTGTAATCAATTATGTTTTCAATTTGCAAGCCCTTTTCTTCAAGGATTTCCAAAATATCTTCACGTCTTTCGTTACGTCTATTTTCTGCGAACATAGGATACAGACCTACCGTGCCATTAGCATGAAACGAAATCCAATTGTTAGGGAATATAGAATCGGGAGTATCTGGTTCCTTAGTGTCTTCCACCACAATTACGTTCACGCCTTTTGATCGTAAAACATCTACAAAAGCATCAAATTCTTGTTGTGCTTTTGCATTGATCGTTGTGTTCTGAACATCTAAATCTTCTTGAAAATAATTATTGACCGCAGTCTGCTCGTTCATCCTAAAATTGACCGGACGAATCATTAGTATGTTATTCGTAATCTGCATAAAAATTCAATTAATTTAGTGCAAAATTAGTGCTTTTAAACCTGTATGACCTAGTATAAATAGAAAAATCAAGCCTGGAGAAACGATATAAAAAGATGAAGTTTCACTTACTCAATAACATTGGTTGTAGCTCCTGAAAAAATATTATTCCCGTACCAAAGGCAACGTACTGCAACGTAAAAGACCTTCTTGCTTGGCAATTTCTGAATAAGGAATCTCTTCTACTGTAAAACCTTGCTGACGCAACCAATTGTTAAGACGCGTAAAGTTCTTTTCCGAGACCACTACTTCTGGTGAAATAGAAAATACATTACTAAACATTTGATACATTTCATCAGAGGAAATTTCAAATACATTTTCCTTTCCAAAAAAGTCTACCAACCATTGGTACTCTTCTTCTATCAAAAATCCATTTTTATGCAAAATGGCCTTTCCTTTTCCCAAAGGCTGAAAACAGCAATCTAAATGCAAGGCGTTCTGTTTTGCATCAGTATTAGATTTTCGTAACTGAAATGACTTTATTTTTTTAGAAGGAAACTGCTCCGTTATATAATCTATTGCAGCTTGGTTTGTTCTTGCCGTAATATAATTTGGGTAATCATCTGCGGTATATGTACCAATGAAAATATACTTTCCCCATGGCATAACATCACCTCCTTCTACATGAGCTTCCGCAGGTGGGTGAAGAATATTAGCATCATCAATCTTATCTAAAACGTGAAGAATAGCCTCTACTTCCTTCTCTCTTTCCGGTAAAATATTGGCTATAATAAGTTTGTCTTCTATGACGAAAGCAATATCCCTAGAAAAAATCTGATTACAATCTGTTAATACTTCTGGTCTGTAGACCTGAACGTCATACTTCTGCAACACATTGGCAAAAGCATCCATTTCAGGAACCATGTCTTCTTCTTTAGGATATGTACCCGCTAAAATATTCTCTAGTGATTTAGGGTCATACGCCTCTTCTGGCTTAGGAGTAGGACCACTACTTTTAGCCGTACCTAAAACCAAAACTTTTAACTTAGAAATCTCATCGGTAACGTTAAGCTTAAGCATATACTTTTTTGCTGGTAAAGATAAGAGAACCAAATGGTGCGTAATAATAATTTGAGGAATAAAAAAATGTCCCTTTTTGAGAATCTCAAAAAGGGACATTTTTATAAATTATTACTGATGCTTATCTCTCACTAACCTCTACAAAAGGACGAAGATTAGCTCCTATATAAACTTGTCTTGGTCTCCCTATTGGCTCACCTCTTAAACGCATCTCTCTCCATTGCGCTATCCAACCAGGTAAACGGCCCAATGCAAACATAACAGTAAACATTTCAGTAGGTATTCCCAATGCACGATAGATAATACCAGAGTAGAAATCTACATTAGGATATAATTTTCTATCTACAAAATATTGATCTTCTAAGGCTTCTTTTTCTAAACCTTTGGCTATTGCCAAAATAGGATCATCTATTCCTAAGTTTGCTAAAACATCATCTGCTGCTTTCTTAATGATTTTTGCTCGTGGATCAAAGTTTTTATAAACTCTGTGACCAAAGCCCATTAATCTAAAAGGATCAGATTTATCTTTAGCTTTTGCCATGTATTTTTTAGTGTCACCACCATCTTTCTCAATAGCTTCAAGCATTTCTAATACCGCTTGATTTGCTCCACCGTGTAATGGGCCCCATAAAGCAGATATACCCGCAGATAGAGAAGCAAAAAGACCAGCATGTGATGAACCTACTATTCTCACCGTAGAGGTAGAACAGTTCTGCTCATGATCCGCATGTAAAATCAACAACTTATCCAATGCATCAATCACCAAATCATCTTTACAATACATTTGGTTCGGCTTTTTGAACATCATTTTGTGAATATTCTCTACATAGCCTAAACTATCATCGCCATAATCTAAAGGCAAACCTTTTTTCTTTCTAAGTGTCCACGCTACAAGCACTGGAAACTTAGCTAAGATGCGTACAATTGCATGGTACATATCTTTTTCTGAAGAAACGTCTACAGTAGTTGGGTTAAAGGCAATTAACGCACTTGTAAGCGATGATAACACACCCATTGGATGCGCTGACTTTGGAAATCCGTCCAAAATCTTCTTCATCTCTTCATCAACTTGAGATTCCTCCTTTATATCCGCGTGAAATTTTTCTAATTCAACTTTATTAGGCAATTCTCCAAAAATCAATAGATAAGCAACCTCTAAAAAGTCTGCTTTTTCTGCTAATTCTTCTATAGAATAACCACGATATCTCAAAATTCCTTTTTCACCGTCTAAAAAAGTTATGGCACTTTCACAAGAACCCGTGTTTTTATAGCCGGGATCTATAGTTATCATACCGTTTGTGGCAGATCGCAAAGTTTTAATATCTATTGCGAGTTCATCCTCCGTACCCTTTATTACCGGGAAATCGTATTTCTTACCGTTGTACTCTAAAGTAGCTTTATCTGACATTTTTGAATTTTACTTAAAATTGAAGTGGACGTAAATTTACGGAAAATGTAACATCTTAACAAGAGATGTTTTTTCGTTTAATTAATAATTAACAATGATTTGATTTCTTGTTGTAGAACAATTAATAAATACTACAAAACATACAATTTCTCATAGTATTCGTCCAATGACTTCTCCCAAGTGAACCGAACCTTCTCTGCATTACTTTTTATTTTATTCCACTTTGGCTTATCATTCTCCCAAACGTCAATGGCCTCATCAAAATTCTTGACCATATTTTTAATTTGTTCGTCATAGGTTTTTCCCTCAAAAGCAAAACCTGTTACATTATGCTCAACAGTGTCTTTTAGACCACCGGTATGATGAACAAAGCATGGATTGCCGTTACGCATAGCCAACATTTGACTAATACCACAAGGTTCAAAAAGACTAGGCATACAATAGAGATCAGATTCTAAATAAATTGAATCTATTAAATCCTCCGATTGACCGTTCGTAAATATGAAATTTTCATGCTTATAACTCATACTACGGAAAAACTCTTCGTAATCCGGATCTCCCGTTCCTAAAAGCATAAAAATACCATCTACTTTCCGTAGCCTTTCCAGCATTTTCTCAAAAGCTTCAGGCGACCTTTTGAAAAAGTAAAACTTTTGTTCCGTTAACCGAGCTACACTAGAAGCAATAAACTTAGGTTTATCTCCTGCATGTTGCATTATTTTTTCACCAGTATGGGCCAAGAAATCTGATTTGTACTTTTTTGACTCATCTTGTAACCATCTAAACAATGCTTTTACAGTGTTCCTATAAAGCAACCCTTTTTTGGCCTCTCTAATATTATTGTAATTAGAAGCGTTTAGAATTCCGATTAAACGGCCTTCATTGTTGGCTTGTTGTAAATCTTTCTCCAAACCTTCCCCTCCAACAAATTCTGGACGTGCACTAGGCAACATAACATCTTCTTTATAAGATGGTGATACTGTATGAACAGAATCTGCTAAACGAATACCAACGGCCATAAGATTGATACAATCTTGATAGCGCGGGTCTTTTAAGGCATCATGATCTAACTGTAATTCAGGAAACCAATTATGTACTGACGCATAATTATCATAAAATGGACGTATACCTTGTATGGCCAAATTATGAATACTATATACGTAGCGCATCTTCTTTAGCTCTTTATAGCTTGGATGATATGTTTTTAAGAACAATAATGCACTGGCATGCCAGTCGTGCATATGAACCACATCTAATTGTCCAAAAGCACCCATTTTTATTGCTTCCGCAACAGCGGTGCAAAAAATCATGTACTTTATAAAATCAGTAAAAAAAGGCTCCGTTGGATCATCATGATATATATGCGCAATTCCACCTTCCTGAATTTCAGGATGATGAATAACATAATGCACTATATTCGGAAATTCTTTTTTCCCAGCTACTTCATAAAGTTCGGCCCTATAATTAGTTCCTCTTAAATGAAAATCTAGATTGGTCTTGAAAGTGCCGTTGAGATGAAGTCTGGAATAGGCTGGCACCACCACATGGGCTTTATCACCCCGTTTTGAGATGTGCCTTGGTACATCCCGAACAACGTCACCCATACCCCCTGCTTTACAGTTGGGTATCCCATCGTTTTCTGCGGCGACAAAAAGAAAATTGTTCATGTGATGCTGGTTAGAAGTTTGTTAAAAAGGTAGGCAAACTTTGTCATTAGTGCAAAAAAAAAGCCCTTCTGATTCGAAAAATATCGAAAGAAAGGCTTCTTTTTAAATTACTCATTTAAACGCTAAATGATTATTTAATGTTAAAGGCTTTATTTTGAGGATAATACGCCATTTCACCCAATTCTTCTTCAATACGAAGTAATTGATTGTACTTGGCCATACGGTCTGATCTTGAAGCAGAACCAGTTTTAATTTGACCCGTATTTAACGCTACTGCTAAATCTGCAATGGTATTATCTTCTGTTTCACCTGATCTATGGCTCATTACAGAAGTGTATCCGGCATTTTTTGCCATATTAACAGCCGCTATAGTTTCGGTAAGTGTTCCAATCTGGTTTACTTTAATCAAAATAGAGTTTGCAATACCATTCTCTATCCCTTTTGATAAACGCTCTACGTTAGTAACGAAAAGGTCATCACCAACTAACTGTACTTTATCACCAATTTTTTCGGTCAAAGATTTCCAACCGTCCCAGTCATTTTCGTCCATACCATCTTCAATTGAGATAATAGGATATTTAGCACTTAAATCTGCTAAGTATTGAGCTTGCTCTTCAGAAGTTCTTATCACTCCTTTATCACCTTCAAATTTAGTGTAGTCATATTTTCCATCTACGAAAAATTCAGCTGCAGCACAATCTAAGGCAATCATTATCTCATCACCTAATTTATAACCTGCATTCTCTACAGCTTTTGCGATAGTCTCTAGAGCATCTTCCGTACCACCTGCTAAGTTTGGAGCAAATCCACCTTCGTCACCTACTGCTGTACTCAAACCTCTATCATGTAAAACCTTTTTCAAGTGATGAAAGATTTCAGTTCCCATTTGCATGGCATGTGAGAAAGTTTTTGCCTTAACCGGCATTACCATAAACTCTTGAAAAGCGATAGGAGCATCTGAATGCGAACCACCGTTAATGATATTCATCATAGGGACAGGCAAAGTATTTGCACTAACACCACCTACATAACGGAACAAAGACAAACCTAACTCATTAGCTGCCGCTTTAGCTGCTGCTAAAGAAACACCTAAAATAGCGTTAGCTCCTAATTTTGATTTATTTGGCGTACCATCTAAGTCAATCATCACTTGGTCAAGAAGATTTTGCTCAAAAACGGACATTCCCAAAACTTCTTCGGCAATTACCGTGTTAACGTTTTCTACTGCTTTAAGAACTCCTTTTCCCATAAAGGCTTTACCTCCATCACGAAGTTCTACTGCTTCATGCTCACCTGTTGATGCTCCAGAAGGAACTGCTGCGCGGCCTAAAACTCCGTTTTCAGTAATTACGTCTACCTCTACTGTTGGGTTTCCTCTTGAATCTAAAATCTGACGTGCGTGTACACTTAGTATGATACTCATAAATATTATTTTAAGTTTGGAATTCTCTTAAATTTAACCAGCTGCAAATATACAAAACCGTGTAGGTAAAGCATTGCATAGCGCAACTATATTACTGTTTTTATAACAATTACTTAACCTTAGGCCATAGCCACTGAATTTTTCTCGATCAATTCATAAAACTGATCAAATAAATATTCTGCATCATGTGGTCCTGCACTTGCTTCTGGATGGTACTGTACCGAAAAAACATCTTTGTCTTTCATACGAATACCAGCTACCGTTTTATCATTTAGATGTACATGTGTAATCTCTAAATTCTCATTAGCCTCGGTCTCTTTCCTATTTACAGCGAAACCATGGTTTTGTGAAGTAATTTCACCTTTACCTGTAAGCAAATTTAAAATAGGGTGATTTAAACCTCTATGCCCATTGTGCATCTTATAAGTAGATACACCATTGGCCAAAGCAATAACTTGATGTCCTAAACAAATACCAAACACTGGCTTTCCACTTGCAATCATTCCTTTTGCAGTTTTTATGGCGTCTGACAAAGGTTCTGGATCACCAGGTCCGTTAGAAATGAAATATCCATCTGCACCCCATGCTTCCATTTCTTCAAATGAAGAGTTATATGGAAATACTTTTATGTATCCACCTCGTTTCGCAAGGTTTCTTAAGATATTCTTTTTAATTCCTATATCTAGAGCAGCAATTTTAAATGACGCATTTTCATCACCATAAAAATAAGGCTCAGAAGTAGATACGCTAGACGCAAGCTCTAGTCCTTCCATAGTTGGGACATTAGCTAACTTAGCTTTCAAATCCTCTATATTATCAACATCTGTAGATATTACCGCATTCATGGCTCCGTTATCACGAATGTAACCAACCAATGCACGGGTATCTACATCTGATATAGCAAAAAGTTCGTTCTCGTTCAGAAACGTCTCAAGACTTTTATCTGCTCTTGATCTTGAATAATTGTAGCTAAAATTTCTACAAACCAAGCCAGATATCTTAACTGAATCTGATTCTACTTCTTCATCCACAGTACCGTAATTACCGATATGCGCATTTGTAGTAACCATAATTTGACCAAAATAAGATGGATCAGTAAAGATTTCCTGATATCCAGTCATTCCGGTATTAAAACAAACCTCTCCAAATGCAGTTCCATCTTTATCACCAACGGACTTGCCATAAAATATGGTGCCATCGGCTAACAATAACAATGCTTTTTTTCGGGATTGATACTTCATACATTTGTTCTTTTTTTAATTTCACAAATAAACATAAAAAAAAGGATAAACTATTAAGTTTATCCTTTCCCAAATATTATTAAATCTCAACATCTTATTCTTCTGAATCGTCCGCTTTCGTTTCAACATCTTTTTTAGACTCTTTTGCAGAATCTTCAGCTACTGGTGGAGTTTTAGTTTCCTTACCTTCTACCTTAGCAGCTTCTTCACCGCTTTTACCACCTCTTCTACTTCTTCTAGTAGTTTTGGTTTTGGCTTTACCAGCGTTGTATAGTTCGTTAAAATCAACCAACTCTATCATTGCCATATCAGCGTTATCACCCAAACGATTACCAAGCTTAATAATTCTTGTATAACCACCTGGTCTATCAGCAACCTTTTCAGCTACAGTACTGAACAATTCAGTAACTGCATACTTGTCTCTAAGGTTTTTGAAAACGATACGTCTGTTGTGCGTCCCTTTTTCAGCACTAACATTGTTTTCCGCTTTTGATTTTGTAATCAAAGGCTCAACAAATTGTTTTAACGCTTTAGCTTTAGCTACAGTCGTGTTAATTCTTTTGTGCTCGATCAAGGAACATGCCATGTTGGCCAACATCGCTTTTCTGTGCGCTGTCTTACGTCCTAAATGATTGACTTTTTTACCGTGTCTCATTCTTTTGTTCTAATGTATTTCTCCAATCCCAGGGAATTTCCCTTCGTGTAAGAAATATCGATTAATCTTTATCTAATTTATATTTCGAAAGGTCCATTCCGAAGCTAAGCCCCTTATTGATAACCAATTCTTCTAATTCTGTTAATGACTTCTTACCGAAATTTCTAAATTTCATTAAGTCATTCTTATTGAAAGAAACTAAATCTCCCAAAGTATCTACTTCTGCAGCTTTCAAACAATTCAAGGCTCGTACAGAAAGATCCATATCTACCAATTTCGTTTTTAACAACTGACGCATGTGTAGTGACTCTTCATCGTAAGTTTCAGTCTGAGCTATTTCATCAGCTTCCAAAGTTATACGCTCATCAGAGAACAACATAAAGTGGTGTATCAAAACTTTTGCTCCTTCAGTCAAAGCATCTTTTGGATGAATTGAACCATCAGTAACTATTTCAAAAACCAATTTTTCATAATCCGTCTTTTGCTCTACACGAAAGTTTTCAATACTATATTTTACATTCTTAATAGGTGTAAAAATAGAATCGATAGCTATAGTACCTAAAGCCGCATTAGATTTTTTGTTTTCATCTGCAGGAACATAGCCACGACCTTTGTCGATTACTATCTCCATGTTGATGCTAACTTTAGAATCCATATTACAGATTACTAACTCTGGATTCAACACTTGGTAACCAGAAATAAATTTCTGAAAATCACCAGCAGTCAATTGTTCTTTTCCGCTTACCGAAATCGAAACTACTTCTGCTTCAGAATCTTCTATTTGCTTCTTAAAACGTACTTGCTTAAGATTCAATATAATTTCTGTAACGTCTTCTACGATGCCAGATACAACAGAAAACTCATGTTCTACACCATCCATTCTCAAAGATGTAATCGCATGGCCTTCCAAAGACGCAAGCAACACTCTTCTTAGTGCGTTCCCTACAGTCAATCCATAACCGGGCTCTAAAGGACGAAACTCGAACTTCCCTTCGAAATCCGAAGAATCGATCATTATTACTTTATCGGGTTTCTGAAAATTAAATAATGCCATATGACTTAGTGTTCTTTATTATTTAGAGTAAAGCTCAACTATTAATTGTTCTTTGATATTCTCTGGAATTTGAAGTCTTTCAGGAACGGTAACAAAAGCACCTTCACTCTTAGCTGTATTCCAAGTTATCCATTCGTACACTTTGCTATTACTAGCAAGTGAATCTTGGATAGACTGTAAAGATTTAGATTTTTCACGTACACCAACAACATCACCAGCTTTTAAAGAATAAGATGGTATGTTAACCAACTCTCCATTAACTGTAATGTGTCTGTGAGATACCAATTGTCTTGCACCTCTTCTTGTAGGGGAAATACCCATACGGAACACTACGTTATCTAAACGTGATTCACATAATTGAAGTAACACTTCACCAGTAACACCTTGTTTTTTCTTAGCAGTTGCAAAAGTGTTTCTAAATTGCTTTTCTAAAATACCGTAAGTATATTTAGCTTTTTGCTTCTCCATCAACTGTACCGCGTATTCAGACTTTTTACCTCTACGTCTAGCGTTACCATGTTGTCCTGGAGGATAATTCTTTTTTTCGAACGATTTGTCATCTCCGAAAATTGCTTCGCCGAACTTACGGGCGATTTTACTCTTTGGTCCTGTATATCTTGCCATTTTCTTAAGTTTAGAAGTGTGATTATGAATTAAGGCTTATCCTTCGATAATCGTTAACAACACTCCTGTGAAATAATACTAATTAATTAAACTCTTCTTCTTTTTGGTGGACGACACCCGTTGTGCGGCATCGGCGTAACATCAATAATTTCGGTAACTTCTATACCAGAATTATGTACGGCACGAATAGCAGATTCTCTTCCGTTACCAGGTCCCTTTACGTAAACCTTTACTTTTCTCAAACCAGCTTCATGCGCAGTTTTAGAACACTCTTCAGCAGCAACTTGTGCAGCATATGGAGTATTTTTCTTAGAACCCCTAAAACCCATTTTTCCAGCAGATGACCAAGAAATGACATCTCCTTTTTTATTGGTAAGGGAAATTATAATATTATTAAAAGATGCAGTTACGTGCGCTTCTCCAACCGAATCAACGATTACTTTACGCTTCTTTGCCGCTTTTGCACCTGTTTTGGTAGTTGCCTTTGCCATAATAACCTACTTATTATTTAGTTGCCTTCTTCTTGTTGGCGACCGTTTTTCTTTTTCCTTTTCTCGTCCTAGAGTTATTCTTGGTACGTTGTCCTCGAAGGGGAAGACCTGATCTGTGACGAATACCACGGTAACAACCAATATCCATCAAACGTTTGATGTTAAGTTGTGTTTCCGAACGTAACTCACCTTCTATAGTAAAGGAAGAAACAGCATCCCTGATACGACCTATTTCATCATCGTTCCAATCAGATACTTTAGTATCTTCACTCACTTGGGCTTTCTCTAAAATCTCTTTAGCCCTACTTCTACCGACACCGAAAATATAGGTCAATGCAATTATGCCCCTTTTCTGTTTTGGTATGTCTATACCTGCAATTCTTGCCATAACTATCCTTGTCTTTGTTTAAATCTAGGATTCTTTTTGTTGATTACGTACAACCGGCCTTTTCTGCGTACTATCTTGCAGTCGGCACTTCTCTTTTTAACTGATGCTCTAACTTTCATCGTTCTTATTCTTCTATCGTATTACTAATATCTATATGTAATTCTAGCTTTGGATAAGTCATAAGGACTCATTTCCAATTTCACTTTATCCCCAGGAAGTAATTTAATATAATGCATACGCATCTTTCCTGAAATGTGAGCCGTAACTACATGACCATTTTCTAACTCCACCCTGAACATTGCATTTGACAATGCTTCTATTATAGACCCGTCTTGTTCTATTGCTGCCTGTTTAGCCATAATTATGCGACTTTTCTATTTTTACCAGATTTCATCAACCCGTCGTAATGTCTATTTAATAAATATGCATTTACCTGTTGTACCGTATCTATTGCCACACCAACCATAATAAGTAATGATGTACCACCATAGAACATTGCCCAACCAGCTTGAATATCCATTAATTTCACAACTATTGCAGGAAGTACTGCTAAAAGCGCCAAAAATACGGATCCTGGCAATGTAATCAAAGACATAATTTTATCTAAGAAATCTCCAGTCTCTTTCCCTGGTCTAATACCCGGTATAAAACCTCCACTTCTCTTCAAATCATCTGCCATTTTATTCGTAGGAACAGTAATAGCCGTATAGAAATATGTGAAAATAATTATTAATAAACCAAACAATACATTGTAAGCCAGACCAAATATATCCTGAAACTGAACTTCCATCCACTGACCAGCAGCGGTGTTATTGAATGTTTTTCCTATTAAACTAGGAGCAAACATAATTGCCTGAGCAAAGATAATAGGCATAACTCCAGAAGCATTAAGCTTTAAAGGAATATATTGTCTAGAACCCATTATGTTCTTTTCATACCCACCAGATGCTGTTCTTCTTGCATATTGTACCGGTATCTGACGTGTAGCCATAACCAATAGTATACTAGCCAAGATTACCAAGAACCAAAGTATAATTTCAACAAGGATAAACATCAAGCCACCATTGTTATCAACCGTTCTAGAAATAAATTCCTGAACAAATGATTGAGGTAACGTAGCAATAATACCAATCATAATTAATAATGAGATACCATTACCAATTCCTTTATCGGTAATCTTCTCACCTAACCACATGGCAAATACACAACCTGTAACCAAAATGATAACTGCAGGAACCATAAAATCCAATCCTTTACCTAAAACAAAGGCACTATCTTGAACTCCAAAAGCTTCCAAACCATATAAGTATGCTGGGGCCTGAACCACACAGATACCAATAGTTAACCAGCGCGTAATCTGATTCTTCGTTTTTCTACCACTCTCACCTTCTTTATCTAATTTCTGTAAATAAGGAATGGCAATACTCATAAGCTGAACAACAATAGATGCCGATATATAGGGCATAATACCCAAGGCAAAAATTGATGCATTAGCAAAAGCACCACCGGTAAAAGCGTTCAACAATCCAAAAATACCAGAATCAGTACTTGATGCTAGTTGTGATAATTGTGTAGAATCAATTCCTGGAAGAACTATTTGACAACCAAAACGGTATACCAACAACAAACCAAGGGTTAGTAAAATTCTATTCCTTAGTTCGTCAATCTTCCAAATATTGGATATGGTCTCGAAAAATTTCTTCATGGTCAGTTTTTGCTTATAAATTTATTGCTTCTCCACCAGCAGCTTCTATGGCCGCTTTGGCACTTGCCGTAAATTTATGCGCTGAAATTTTTAGTGAGGCTTTTAATTCACCACCCCCTAATATTTTCACAAGGTCTTTACTTTTGGCTAAACCATTTTCAACTAAAGTTTCAAAAGTAATAGTGTCTTTAACTTTTTTGCTATCGACTAACTCTTGTAACCTTTCAACGTTGATACCTTGATATTCAACTCGGTTAATGTTTGTAAAACCAAATTTAGGTACACGTCTTTGTAATGGCATCTGACCACCTTCGAAACCAAGCTTCTTGGAGTAACCAGATCTTGATTTAGCACCGTTGTGACCTCTTGCAGCAGTACCGCCTTTTCCAGACCCTTGACCTCTACCTATTCTTTTGCCAGCTCTATTGGTAGAACCATCAGCAGGCTTTAGATTACTTAAATTCATTATAATATGCTATTTAAGCTTCCTCAGTGGAAACTAAATGTTCAACTTTAGCTATCATACCGAGTATATTCGGCGTGGCATCGTGCTCTACTACTTGACCAATTTTCTTAAGACCCAAAGCAACTAACGTACGCTTTTGGTTCTGTGGTCTTTTAATGCCGCTCTTCAACTGTTTTACCAGAATTTTCTTTGCCATAATATTTCTACTTATCCTTTAAAAACTTTTTCAAGAGAAACTCCTCTTTGACCTGCAACTGTTCTAGCATCTCTCAATTGCAAAAGCGCATCAAAAGTAGCTTTAACAACATTGTGAGGGTTAGAAGAACCTTGAGACTTAGAAAGTACATCCTGAACTCCTACTGCTTCCAATACTGCTCTTACAGCACCACCAGCGATAACTCCGGTACCATGCGATGCAGGCTGGATATAAACTCTAGCCCCACCGTATTTACCTTTTTGCTCGTGAGGTAATGTTCCTTTATTTAAAGGAATACGAATTAAGTTCTTTTTAGCGTCTTCTATAGACTTAGCGATAGCAGTTGCTACCTCTTTAGATTTTCCTAAACCGTGACCAACAACTCCACTTTCATCACCTACAACAACTATAGCTGAAAAACCGAATGCTCTACCACCTTTAGTTACTTTGGTAACACGTTGTATGCCTACCAATCTATCTTTAAGATCCAATCCACCGGGTTTTACGGTCTCTGCGTTTTTATATTTCTGGTACATACTCTTATTTAAAAATTAAGTCCTGCTTCCCTTGCGCCATCAGCCAAAGATTTCACTCTTCCGTGGTAAAGGTTACCACCTCTATCAAAAGCAACTTTTTCAATACCTGCTTCTTTGCACTTAGCAGCGATAGCTTTACCTACAAGGTTTGCAATCTCTATCTTAGTACCCTTTTCCTTTGCCAAGTCTTTATCCTTAGAAGATACAGAAACCAATGTAGCCCCTTGTTTATCATCTATAACTTGAGCATAAATTTCTTTATTACTTCTAAAAACGGACAATCTAGGTCTTTCCGCTGTTCCAGTGGAAACCTTTCTGATTCTTCTCCGTATTCTCTGTTTTCTTTCGCTTGTTGATAATCCCATGATATACTATTAAGCTGATTTACCTGCTTTTCTTCTTAACTGCTCGCCAACAAACTTAACACCTTTACCTTTGTAAGGCTCAGGCTTACGCCATCCTCGTATTTTGGCGGCAATCTGACCTACTAATTGTTTGTCGAACGATGTCAATTTAATGATTGGGTTTTTCCCTTTTTCAGAAATAGTCTCCACTTTACACTCTGGAGCCAAATCTAAAACTATATTGTGTGAAAATCCTAAAGCAACATCTAACTTCTGACCTTGGTTGCTAGCACGATAACCAACACCTACAAGCTCTAGTTCTTTTGTCCAACCTTTAGAAACACCTTCAATCATGTTCTTTACTAAAGCACGATACAAACCATGCTTAGCTTTGTGATCTTTTGAATCTGACGGTCTGGTTACCCAAACTTGACTATCTTCAATTTTTATTTCGACGGCAGAAAACTCTTGAGTAAGTTCACCCAACTTGCCTTTAACGACAACCTCGTTACCTTTTACCTCAACAGTAACCCCTTCAGGAATAGCTACCGGATTATTACCAATTCTTGACATTTCTTCCTTTTTATCCTATTAATATACGTAGCAAAGCACTTCGCCACCTACATTCTCATTTTTTGCCTGCTTGCTCGTCATTACCCCATGAGAGGTAGATACTATCGCTATTCCTAAGCCATTCAAGACTCTAGGTAGATTCTCAGCACCTGTATACTTACGTAGACCTGGCTTACTGATTCTCTGAATTTTTTTGATGACAGGCTCTTTTGTTGCCTTGTCATATTTCAAGGCTATCTTAATGGAACCTTGAACTTTATCTTCTTCGAATTTATAACTTAAAATATATCCTTGATCGAACAATATTTTAGTCATTTCTTTCTTCACTTTAGAAGAAGGTATCTCTACCACTCTGTGACCAGCGCTGCTGGCATTTCTAACTCTCGTTAGATAATCTGCTATAGTATCTGTAACCATATATATATAATTCGGTAACGGTTTTCGCCTTTATTGACGAACCTGAAACCAGTTATTCACTAATTTTTACCAGCTTGCCTTCTTAACACCTGGTATAAGACCTTGATTAGCCATCTCTCTGAACATAACCCTAGAGATACCAAAAGTTCTCATATAACCCTTTGGTCTTCCTGTTAACTTGCAACGATTGTGCATACGTACAGGAGACGCATTTCTTGGCAATTTCTGTAATGCTTCGTAATCTCCAGCTTCTTTTAAAGCTTTTCTTTTCTCAGCATATTTAGCAACAGTTCTTTCCCTTTTGCGCTCACGGGCTTTCATTGATTCTTTAGCCATACTAGTTCTTTTTAAAAGGTAAACCTAATTCTGTTAATAATGATTTTGCTTCTTTATCCGTTTCAGCAGAAGTTACAAAGGTAATATCCATTCCATCAATTCTATTGATTTTATCAATATTGATTTCAGGAAAAATTATTTGCTCTGTTACACCAAGGCTATAATTTCCACGACCATCAAAGCCAGTAGCCTTAATCCCTTGAAAATCACGAACTCGCGGCAACGCACTTGTAACCAAACGGTCTAAAAATTCGTACATACGTTCACCTCGCAAAGTCACTTTAGCGCCAATTGGCATACCTTTTCGCAACTTAAACGCGGCAACATCCTTCTTAGATAGTGTTGCAACAGCTCTTTGACCAGTAATATTAGTCAACTCATCTACCGCATGATCGATAAGTTTTTTATCTGCAACAGCGGCACCAACACCTCTACTAACAACTATCTTTTGAAGCTTGGGTACTTGCATTACATTCTTGTAACCAAACTCTTCTTTAAGCGCACCTACTATACGCTCACCATATTCTTTCTTTAACCTTGAAACGTAAGCCATAACTTATATTACTTCATTGGATTTCTTAGAAAACCGGACTTTCTTTCCGTCTCTTACCTCATACCCTACTCTTGTTGTCTTGCCAGATTTTGCATCTATTAATGACAAATTAGAGATATTGATAGGAGATTCTTTTTTAACGATTCCGCCTTGAGGATTCTGCGCACTTGGTTTCTGATGTTTAGAAACCATGTTAGCACCTTCTACGATCGCTTTGTTCTTCTCACGGTTAACAGTCATAACTTTGCCTTCAGTACCCTTATGGTCTCCTGCAATGATACGTACTGTATCTCCCGTTTTAATTTTCAACTTTTTCATGCTTGTTCTATATTAAAGTACCTCAGGGGCCAATGAAACAATTTTCATGAATTGCTTATCGCGTAATTCGCGGGCAACCGGACCGAAAACACGGGTTCCTCTCATTTCTCCTGTTGGATTCAACAATACACAAGCATTGTCATCGAAACGAATATATGAACCATCAGGTCTCCTGACTTCTTTCTTAGTTCTTACAACTACAGCCGTAGATACAGCACCTTTTTTGATACCTCCGTTAGGTGTAGCCTCTTTTACAGTAACAACTATCTTATCTCCAATAGATGCGTATCTTCTCTTGGTTCCTCCAAGTACACGAATGGTCAAAACTTCTTTTGCCCCTGTGTTGTCCGCTACCTTTAATCTTGATTCTTGCTGTAACATATTATTTAGCTCTTTCTAAGATTTCTACTAAACGCCAAGTTTTAGTCTTGCTTAACGGGCGTGTCTCCATTATCTTAACGGTATCACCTTCCTTGCAATCGTTTTTCTCGTCGTGTGCAACGTACTTTTTCGTTTTCAAAACGAACTTACCGTACATAGGGTGCTTTACTTTTCTAACCTCTGCTACAACAATAGATTTCTCCATTTTGTTACTGGTTACAACCCCTATTCTCTCTTTTCTTAAGTTTCTTTTTTCTTCCATAAAGCAGAACCAGTTATTGGTTTTCCCTATTAGTTAATTCCGTTGCTAATCTAGCTACCGTTCTTCTTGCCTTTCTAATCTGAAGCGGATTCTCAAGTGGCGTTACAAAATGCGCTATTTTGAGGTTAGCTTGCTGTGTTTTAAATTCAGCTAGCTTCTGCTTAAGCTCTTCTACAGACAATTCTTTAATTTCTTTGTTTTTCATGGTACAACTTAGATTAAATCTTGATCAACGTAGTCACGAGCAACAACAAATTTTGTCTTTACAGGTAACTTTTGGGCTGCCAACCTTAATGCTTCCTTAGCAACATCCATAGGTACACCAGCAACTTCAAATAAAACTCTTCCAGGCTTAACGACCGCTACAAAATATTCTGGAGCACCCTTACCTTTACCCATACGAACCTCAAGAGGTTTTTTGGTAATAGGTTTGTCCGGAAATATCTTAATCCATAACTGGCCTTGCCTTTTCATATATCTAGTAGCCGCGATACGAGCTGCCTCGATTTGGCGCGACGTAATAAATTTTGTATCCAAAGTTTTGATGCCGAACATTCCATTTGATAACTGGAACCCTCTACCCGCATTGCCTTTCATGCGGCCTTTTTGCATCTTACGAAACTTGGTTCTTTTAGGTTGTAACATTGTTTACTTCTTTAAAAAATTACTTTCTACGACGTTGCTTTCTTCCGCCATCACGTTTATCACCACCTTTTGAAGACTGACCTTTAGTCATACCCACCAACGGAGACAATTCACGCTTGCCGTACACTTCACCTTTCATGATCCAAACCTTAATACCCAACTTACCGTATGTCGTTTGAGCTTCATGTAAAGCATAATCGATATCTGCACGAAAAGTAGACAATGGAATACGACCATCCTTATAAGATTCTGAACGCGCCATTTCTGCACCATTCAAACGACCTGAAATCTGAATCTTGATTCCTTCAGCATTCATTCTCATTGCCGCAGCAATAGCCATCTTAATAGCTCTTCTAAAAGAAATTCTGCTTTCTATTTGACGAGCAACACTAGCTGCTACCAAATTTGCATCAAGTTCCGGTCTTTTGATCTCATAAATATTGATCTGAACCTCTTTATTGGTGATTTTCTTAAGCTCTTCTTTAAGCTTATCCACCTCTTGACCACCTTTACCAATAATAATACCAGGTCTTGCAGTAGTCACAGTAATTGTAATCAACTTTAAGGTACGCTCTATAATTACTCTAGACACGCTAGCTTTCGCCAAACGAGCATGAATATACTTACGTATCTTATTGTCCTCAGCTAGTTTATCTCCATAATCGTTACCACCATACCAGTTAGATTCCCATCCTCTGATAATTCCTAGACGATTTCCTATCGGATTTGTTTTCTGTCCCATACTAGCTTTCTATATTATTATTAGACCCCAAAACCAATGTAACATGGTTGGAACGTTTTCTAATTCTATGCGCTCTACCCTGTGGGGCTGGACGCAATCTTTTCAACATACTACCACCGTCAACACGAATTTCCTTTACAAAAAGATCCGCATCTTCAACGCTAGCATCCTCATTTTTTGCCTGCCAATTTGCCAAAGCAGAAAGCAACAATTTCTCCAATTTACGAGAAGCCTCTTTAGGGTTGAAACGTAGAATAGCTAATGCTTTCTCTACTTTAACTCCTCTAACAAGGTCTGCTACTAAACGCATTTTTCTAGGCGATGTAGGGCAGTTGTTCAACTTAGCGAACGCTATCTGTTTTTTCTCAGCCTTGATTCTTTCGGCCATCTGTTTTTTTCGAACTCCCATAGCTTACTTTTTACCTTTGTTCTTGGCTCCTGCATGACCTCTAAAAGATCTTGTTGGAGAAAATTCGCCTAATTTGTGACCTACCATATTCTCCGTAACGAATACAGGAACAAACTGTCTTCCGTTATGAACAGCTATAGTCTGACCTACAAAATCAGGTGTTATCATCGATGCTCTTGACCACGTTTTTATAACGCTCTTCTTTCCAGAAGAAGCGCTTTGCTGGATTTTTTTCTCCAAGCTATAGTGAACGTAAGGTCCTTTTTTTAACGATCGTGCCATTGTTTCTTACTTTATTATTTCTTTCTACGTTCTAGAATATACTTATTCGTCTTCTTGGTCCTAGTACGCGTTCTATAACCTTTAGCCGGGATTCCGTTTCTTGATCTTGGATGACCACCTGAAGCTCTACCTTCACCACCACCCATTGGGTGATCGACAGGGTTCATTGCTACTGGTCTAGTCCTTGGTCTTCTACCTAACCATCTACTTCTACCTGCTTTACCAGATACTAACAACTGATGATCAGAGTTAGAAATAGCTCCAATTGTAGCCATACATGTAGATAATATTAATCTAGTTTCACCTGAAGGCATCTTAACCGTAACGAACTTACCATCTTTTGCCATTAACTGAGCAAAAGTACCTGCGCTTCTAGCCATAACAGCTCCTTGACCAGGACGTAATTCTATACAAGAAATAATAGTACCTAATGGTATTTCACTTATTGGCAATGCATTTCCTATTTCAGGAGCTACATTACTACCAGAATTAAGCTCTTGCCCTACTTCTAATCCGTTTTGCGCGATGATATATCTCTTCTCACCATCCGCATACTTCAACAAAGCAATAAAACCTGTTCTGTTAGGATCGTACTGAATTGATTCCACAACAGCAGAAACTCCCTGCTTGTCTCTTTTGAAATCAATAACACGATACCTTCTCTTATGTCCACCACCTCTTTGGCGAATGGTCATTTTTCCTTGACTGTTTCTTCCTCCCGATTTTTTTAACGGAGCGAGTAAACTCTTCTCCGGCTTATCAGTAGTAATGGCGTCAAAACCATTTACTACTCTAAAACGCTGCCCGGGGGTTATTGGTTTTAATTTTCTAACTGACATTTCTTGTCTTTATAGATTACTGTAAAAATCAATGATATCACCTTCTACCACATCAACTATTGCCTTCTTAATTGCATTAGTTTTACCATGCTGTACTCCAGTTTTGGTGAAACGTGTTTTTCTAGATGGACCATAATTCATGGTTCTAACTTTCTTTACTGAAACACCGTAAGTAGCTTCTACCGCATCTTTAATTTGGATCTTGTTGGCCCTTGGGTCAACTACGAAACCATAACGATTATACAACTCGCTATCAGCAGTCATTTTTTCCGTTATTATTGGTTTTATCAACACACTCATGGTTTTCTATTTTGTTAAGTTTGACTCCAATCCTTCTAAAGCACTCTCCAACAACACAATACTACTTGCGTTAAGAATTTTATAAGTACTTATTTCTGAGGAAGTTACAACTTCGGAACCTTTCAAATTTCGCGAAGACAAATATACGCTATTATTTGAATCACCCAAGACAAACAATGATTTTTTGTTTTCAAGTCCTAATGACTTCAAAACTCCTTTAAAATCTTTTGTCTTTGGCGTATCAAAATTAAAGTCTTCAACAACTAGAATTGCTTGTTCTTTAGATTTGATACTAAGCGCAGATTTACGAGCCAAACGCTTAACGTTCTTATTCAACTTCTGAGTATAATCTTTAGGTCTAGGACCAAAAACTCTACCACCACCTCTAAAAATAGGAGATTTAATACTACCGGCACGTGCTGTACCAGTTCCTTTTTGCTTCTTGATCTTACGAGTACTTCCCGAAATTTCCGCACGCTCTTTAGCTTTGTGCGTTCCTTGTCTTTGGTGTGCTAAGTATTGCTTAACATCCAAGTACACGGCGTGATCATTTGGCTCTATTCCGAAAACAGCGTCAGAAAGGTCTGCCTTTCTACCTGTTTCTTTTCCTTTAATATCTAAAACTGCTACCTTCATTACTTCTCGATAGTTACGTAAGCGTTCTTATGACCTGGAACAGCACCTTTTACAACTAAAAGATTCTTTTCTGGAACAACCTTTAAAACTTTAAGATTCTGAACGGTAACTCTATCACCACCCATTCTACCGGCCATTTTCATTCCTTTAAAAACTCTTGCAGGATAAGATGCAGCACCAATGGAACCAGGAGCTCTCAAACGGTTATGCTGACCGTGGGTCGCTTGACCTACACCGGCAAATCCATGACGTTTTACAACACCTTGAAATCCTTTTCCCTTAGACGTACCAATAACATCTACAAATTCTCCTTCTACAAAAACATCAACACCTACGGTGTCTCCTAATTTGTAATCCTCACCAAAACCTTTAAATTCAACGACTTTCTTCTTGGGAGATGAACCTGCTTTTTTGAAATGACCTGCTTCGGCCTTATTAGCACGCTTATCTGCCTTGTCATCGAAACCAAGCTGAAGAGCTTTATACCCATCAACTTCTTCGGTTCTGACTTGGGTAACCACACATGGCCCCGCTTCAATAACTGTACAAGGAATATTCTTCCCGTTCTCGTCAAAGATGCTGGTCATGCCTACTTTTTTTCCAATTAACCCAGACATACTGATTTTAGATTATAGAATTCAGATTTAAAATAAACCCGTTTTCCGTTTATATATACTTATTTAATATTCACTAACAATCGGACAAAAAAACAGGGTCAAAACAATTCAACCCTGATTGTTTTTATCCGTTTTTCCCTCGCACGCAGCTCGGGACATGTCACCTATCCAATAAAGGACAGGCAGTAAACTATACTTTTATCTCAACTTCAACACCACTTGGAAGCTCAAGCTTCATAAGGGCATCAATAGTTTTAGATGAAGAGCTATAAATATCCAACAATCTCTTGTAAGAACTAAGTTGAAACTGCTCTCTAGACTTCTTATTTACGTGCGGTGAACGCAAAACCGTAAATATTTTTTTGTGCGTTGGCAAAGGAATTGGTCCCGTTACTACAGCCCCGGTAGTCTTTACCGTTTTAACGATTTTTTCAGCAGACTTGTCTACCAAGTTGTAATCGTAAGATTTTAATTTAATCCGTATTTTTTGGCTCATGTCTTAAATTTATTCTGTTATACCTTTAGACTTCTTAATTACCTCTTCAGAGATATTAGAAGGTGTTTGGGCATAATGTGAAAACTCCATTGTTGATGTTGCTCTACCGGACGAAAGTGTTCTAAGAGATGTTACATATCCGAACATTTCAGACAATGGAACAGTACCTTTTACCACCTTAGCACCAGCACGGTCACTCATATTAGTAATTGTTCCTCTTCTACGGTTCAAATCACCTACGATATCACCCATGTTTTCTTCAGGAGTAATAACTTCTATTTTCATAATTGGCTCCATAACCACGGCACCTGCAGCTTTACCAGCTGCCTTGTAACCCATTTTTGCAGCTAATTCGAAAGAAAGCGCATCAGAATCCACAGGATGGAAAGACCCATCTTTCAATACTACTTTCATAGAATCCATCTCAAATCCAGCCAAAGGTCCATTTTGCATTGCTGCTGTAAAACCTTTTTCAACTGATGGTATAAATTCCTTCGGAATACGACCACCCTTAATTTGATCAACGAATTGAAGTCCTTCTCCTTCGAAATCCTCATCAGCAGGACTCATTTCAAAAGATATATCACCAAATTTACCACGTCCACCAGATTGCTTTTTATAAGTTTCTCTATGTGAAGCTGTTTTAGTAAGTGCTTCTTTATATTCAACTTGTGGCTCACCCTGGTTCACCTCAACTTTAAATTCTCGTCTTAAACGATCTACAATAATATCTAGGTGAAGCTCGCCCATACCAGAAATAATGGTCTGACCTGACGCTTCGTCTGTTTTAACCTGGAAAGTGGGATCTTCTTCAGCTAATTTAGCCAAAGCCATACCCAACTTATCTACATCAACTTTTGTTTTTGGCTCAACAGCGATACCAATTACCGGATCAGGAAAATCCATACTCTCCAAAACAATTGGGTGTTTCTCATCAGACATAGTATCACCAGTCTTAATATCCTTAAACCCAACTGCCGCACCAATATCTCCTGCTTCGATATAATCGATAGCATTTTGCTTATTAGAGTGCATCTGATAAATACGAGAGATACGTTCTTTTTTACCTGAACGGTTGTTCAATATATATGAACCAGCATCCAAGCGACCAGAATAAGTTCTAAAGAAAGCTAACCTTCCAACAAACGGATCGGTAGCAATTTTAAAAGCTAATGCTGAAAACGGCTCCTTAACACTTGGCTTACGTTTTTCAACTTCGCCAGTCTCCGGATTAGTACCTTCAATATCCTCCTTATCCATTGGAGACGGAAGGTACCTACAAACAGCATCCAACAAAAACTGAACACCTTTATTCTTGAAAGATGAACCACAAATCATAGGAATGATTGCTCTATCCATAACCGCAGCTCTTAAAGCAGCATGCACTTCTTCTTCCGTAATAGAGTCTTCATCCTCGAAGAATTTCTCCATTAAGTTTTCATCATATTCCGCAACAGCTTCAATTAAGGCAGCTCTATACTCCTTAACCTCCGCTTTCATATCTTCCGGAATATCAACAACATCAAAAGTAGCTCCAAAGCCCTCTTCATGCCAAACTATTGCTCTGTTTTTAGCTAGATCAACGATCCCTCTAAAATCTCCTTCTTCACCAATTGGCAATACAATTGGAACGGCCTTAGAACCTAACATTTCAATAACCTGCTTACAGACCATTAAGAAGTTAGAACCTTGACGGTCCATTTTATTTACAAAACCAATTCTTGGAACCTTATAGTTATCAGCTAATCTCCAGTTAGTCTCAGACTGAGGCTCAACACCATCAACTGCACTAAAAAGAAAAACCAAACCATCTAAAACACGAAGCGAACGATTTACTTCAACCGTAAAATCAACGTGTCCCGGTGTATCTATTATATTAAAATGATAATCCTTAGTATTATCAAGGGCCTTTGCGTTCTCCAAAGGAAACTTCCACGTACAAGTTGTAGCAGCAGAAGTAATGGTAATACCACGCTCTTGCTCTTGCTCCATCCAGTCCATAGTAGCCGCACCATCGTGCACCTCACCTATCTTATGACTAACACCAGTATAAAAAAGTATACGCTCTGTTGTTGTTGTTTTACCAGCATCAATATGAGCAGCAATACCTATATTTCTTGTATATTTTAAATCTCTTGCCATTTCCGATTAGAATCTAAAGTGTGAAAAAGCTTTGTTAGCCTCCGCCATTTTGTGCGTATCTACTCTTTTCTTAACAGCTGCACCCTCTTCTTTCGAAGCGGCAAGAACTTCAGCCGCTAATTTTTGTGCCATCCCTTTTTCATTACGCTTTCTTGCGAAACTAATCAACCACTTCATCGCAGTAGAAATCTTACGATCCGGTCTAATTTGCATAGGAATTTGAAATGTAGCACCACCTACTCTTCTACTTCTAACCTCAACATGAGGCATAACATTTGAAAGGGCATCCTTCCAAAGCTCTAAAGCAGTCTTCTCTTCATCGGTCTTTTTTTCTTCTACGATATCCATTGCATCATAGAAAACACTAAAAGCGATAGACTTCTTACCGTCCCACATCATCATATTAACGAAACGTGTTACCAACTGATCGCTAAATCTTGGATCTGGTAAAAGTGGTCTTTTCTTTGCCTGTTTTTTTCTCATTACTTAATAGTTTAGAATTTTGAACTCCAATTGAAACTTCAACATCTCAACCTCTATTCAGTATTCTTTGTTCATTTACTTCTTAGGGCGTTTTGCACCGTACTTAGATCTACGTTGAGTTCTTCCTGCAACACCTGCAGTATCCAAAGCCCCTCTAACGATATGATATCTAACTCCTGGCAAATCTTTTACCCTTCCGCCCCTTACTAATACTATCGAGTGCTCTTGGAGGTTATGTCCTTCTCCGGGAATGTAAGCGTTTACTTCCTTACCGTTTGTCAACCTTACCCTTGCTACTTTTCTCATAGCTGAGTTTGGTTTCTTCGGTGTAGTCGTATAAACACGAGTACAAACACCTCTTCTTTGAGGACACGAATCCAAAGCCGCCGATTTACTCTTCTTAGTAATCGTGGACCTTCCTTTTCGTACTAATTGTGAAATTGTTGGCATACTAACTTATATATGAATAAATAACCCCTTGTTTAAGGGTCGGCAAATGTAATACTATTTCGCAGAAATTCAAATGGTTTCGAGTTTATTTTAAAAGAAATTTGTTTCCAAAGATTTCAAAAGCAATTAGAACCGTACAAAAAGGAAGAAACAAAGAGCTCAAATAGCAAATCAATTCATAATAGAGTTTTGATTTAAATCATAACCATGATTTCTAAAATGATTCAAAACTTTTGGACCGCTAACTCCTAATATTCTACTAAAATGGAATTAGAAAAATCAAAAAACCTAAATTTAACAAGATTAATCTTGTTAAATTTAGGTTTTTACGTGTTAAAATTACCAATACAACTAATATTAACCACATTTATTATATTCTGATTTTTTTAACAAAAAATATTATCCATCAATATAATACAATTTAAAAAAACTCCATTTATGTAACTTTGAACAGAATTTATGTGTCATTCTCTTAGAAATTTACTCATTAAGCTGCTTTTATCACAACAAAAAGTTATGCAAGCATAATTATTGCGTTCATAAAAATTGTTTTGTTAACTCAAAATTATCACTTTTGGCGACAGCTAATTCAAATAATTAATAAAATGAAAGTAAAATTAAGAGGATTCTTAACGCTGTTTTTGGCGTTAATCGTGCAAATTTCATTTGCGCAAGGAAAAACGGTTTCAGGTACGGTTTCTGACCAAGAAGGCCTACCATTACCAGGTGTAAACATTGTTGTTCAGGGTTCTACAACTGGAACTCAAACAGATTTTGACGGAAATTATAGCATAACTGCTTCTGAAGGTCAAACTCTTTTATTTTCTTACATAGGACAGAAGAACACATCTATGGTTGTTGGAGCGTCCAACAATATAAATGTACAAATGGAAGAAGATGCACAAGCTTTAGAAGAGGTTGTTGTAACTGCACTTGGTATCAAAAGAAGTAAAAAATCTTTAGGGTATGCTACACAGAAAGTAGATGCTGAAGAACTTTCTACTGTTAAAGAGTCCAACGTACTGAACCAACTTTCAGGTAAAGTTGCGGGTCTTGCGGTTCAAAGAACAAACAACCTTGGTGGTTCTACCAACGTTGTTATTAGAGGAGCAACGTCTTTAACTGGATCAAACCAAGCTTTATTCGTTGTTGATGGTGTGCCAATTTCCAACAGGAATACTAATACAGGTACTCAATCACAAGGTTCTACTGGCTATGACTACGGAAATCCTGTTTCCGATATCAATCCTGATGACATTGAATCCATGAACGTACTGAAAGGAGCTGCTGCAACTGCTTTATACGGTTCAAGAGCTTCTAATGGCGTTATTGTTATTAATACCAAAAAAGGAAGTGCTGCAAATGCTAAAGATTACTCTATAACAATATCTTCTAATGCTAGCATAGGAAGTATTGATAGTAGTACTTTTCCAGAATTCCAAAAAAATTATGGAGCTGGATATGGTGGTGATGATTATAATTTTACCCCGTCAGATTTTACAGGAAATGGTACTATTGATCGTTATGCTAACGTGAATGATGATGCATCTTTCGGTCCGGCATTTGACTCAAATTTAAACTTATTACAATGGGATGCGCTGTACCCTCAATTGCCAGATACTTACGGGGTTGCTAGACCATGGGAAGCCGCTAAAAACGGACCAATAAGCTTTTTTACTACCCCAACTTCTTTTACAAATTCTGTTGCAGTAGCCAAAAGATTTGCTGATGGAGATGGTTCTTTTAGATTATCCTATTCTAATTATGATGCTACCGGTATTCTTCCGAACAGCTCACAAAAGAAAAACACTTTTTCTATATCTGCTACTGCTAAATTAACAGATAAGCTTGAGGCTACTGGTTATGTTACTTATGTAAACAGCAAAACTGTAGGTAGGAACTCAACAGGATACAACGACAACATCGTTGGTTTTATGCGTCAATGGGGGCAAAATAATGTTGACTTCCAAAGGCAAAAAGATGCTTATGATCTAACTGGCGAAAACATTACTTGGAACCCTAAATCTCCAACAGATTTACAACCAATCTATTGGGACAACCCATATTGGACGCGCTATGAGAACTTTCAAAATGACGGTAGAGACAGATTAACTGGTTATGCCCAATTAAAATACGAGATTGCAAAAAATCTTACCGTTACAGGAAAAGCCGCTGTAGATCAATATAGCGAAATACAAGAAGAAAGAAGAGCAGTTGGATCTGTCGCTACTGCTTTTGGCATAAATGAAGGAAGTGATGGTAGTTACAATAGAAGTGACCAAACATCTGGATACTTGCGAAGAAACATTAACTCAAGGGAGACCAATTTAGATGTATTAATAAACTATTCTAAAGATATTACTGACGACTTAACGTTCAGTTCTTTTCTTGGTGGAAATGTAAGACATTCAACTCTCAATATGATTACAGCTGCTACAAATGGTGGCCTTAAGGTTCCTGGTGTATATTCACTTCAGAATACAACAGATGCCCTACCTAACCCTAAGGAAAGAGATGAAACTATAGAAGTTCAAAGCTTTTTTGCTGGAGCAACTTTTGGCTATAGAGATTTCCTTTTTCTAGAAGGTACCATACGTCGCGATCAATCCTCAACGTTACCTGCTGACAACAATTCATATTACTACCCAGCTGTTTCAGGATCGTACATATTTTCAAACAACCTAAATGTTCCTTTTATCAAGTTTGGTAAATTAAGAGCTAACTGGGCGCAAATTGGAAACGATACTAGTTTTGACCAACTTAATGACACGTATACAGCTTTAACTTCTTTTCAAGGAAACGCTTCAGCTGCTGTAAGTAATTCTAAGAAAAATCCAAACTTAAAACCAGAAATATCAAAATCATACGAAGTAGGTCTTGAAATGAGGTTTTTAGAAAAAGCTAACTTAGGATTTGATGTTGCTTATTATAATACCAATACAACAGATCAAATCGTACCCGTTTCCGTAAGCGAAACTACAGGTTATGTTAGTAAAGTTATTAATGCAGGAGAATTACAGAATAAAGGTTTTGAAGTATCTGCTTTTTCTGAATTTGATATTACTGATAATTTGAAATGGAAATTAAATGTAAACTGGTCCAAAAACGAAAGCGAAGTAATCTCTTTAGCTGATGGATTAGATGAACTATTAATTGGTTCATTCGGAGTACAAGTTGTTGCTAAACCAGGAGAGGCTTATGGAGCTTTAAAGGGCACTGACTATACTTATAATGAAAATGGCCAAAGAATAATTGGTGCAGATGGGAAACCTGTCTGGAGTGATGCCGACCAAATTATTGGTAATGGTAACGCTGATTGGTTAGCTGGTGTTAGAAATACATTTTCTTACAAAAACTTAGCGCTAAGTGTGTTTGTTGATATTAGAAGTGGCGGTGAGATGTATTCATTAGACCAACGTTACGGACAAGCTACAGGGGTTTTAGCAAGTACTGATTACATTAACGATTTAGGCAACCCAGTAAGAAACTCACTAGCAGATGGTGGTGGCTTTATTTATGAAGGAGTTTTAGCTGACGGAACACCAAACACACAAAGGCTTAGTGCTAGTGGCTTTGGAAACACCGGATACCAAGCATTACCATTAAGTGAATTTGTATATGATGCTTCTTTTGTTAAATTGAGAGAAGTTAGTTTAGCATATAACTTCCCTAAAGACTTTGTTTCAAAATTAAAAATGGACAATTTATCTTTAAGCGTTGTAGGTTCTAACTTATGGATAATTCATAAAAACATACCTGATGCTGATCCTGAAACAGGTTTTGGATCTGGTAATATTCAAGGTATTTCTTCTGGTTCATTACCTACTACCAGGAATTTTGCACTTAACCTTAAACTTCAATTTTAATACATAAAAAAAATGAAAAAAAATATAATAATAGCCCTTTTAGCTTTAGTTGCACTTTCGTGTACTAATGATCTAGAAGAGCTGAACGTAAACAAAAAAGATTTTGCAATCACAACCGATGCATCTCTTTTTACAAATGCACAGTTTAAGCTGTTCAATCACCTCACTGAAACAAGCGTAAATGAGAATATTTTTAGACTCATTGTTCAGGATTGGACGGAAACAACCTATACGGATGAAGCTAACTATGATTTCAAAACAAGAAGAATTGATGAAACTCATTGGGAAACTTTATATAGAGATGTATTAAAAAACTTTTCTGAATCAAAAAGTTTAGTTTCTGGTTTACCAGATGTACAAACCAATAAGATAGCTACCATTGAACTTTATGAAATTTACACGTATTATGTTCTTGTTACTTCTTTTGGAGACGTTCCTTATACAGAGGCTCTGGACATAGATGTTTTAAACCCTGTTTTTGATACGCAAGAAGCAATATATGCCGATTTACTTGATAGACTAGACAATAATGTAATTTCAAAATTTGTTCCAGGAGAAGTTGGTTTTTCAACATCTGAAGATATTGTTTATAATGGTGATATTGACAAATGGATAAAATTTGCAAATTCTTTAAAACTTCAAATGGGAATGTTATTGGCAGATTCTGACCCTGCTAAAGCACAAACCGTTGTTAGTTCTGCAATAGCCGCTGGTGTTTTCACTTCTTCAAGTGATGACATGAAAATAGCTTTTGAAACTGCAGCACCATACACTAATCCTATTTACGCGGCATTGGTATTGTCTGGGCGTGATGACTTTGTTCCAACAAATACTATTGTAGACATGATGGGTACTTTAAATGACCCTAGAAGAGATGACTACTTTACGTTACTTGATGATGCTTATGTTGGAGGTGTTCCTGGTGAATTAAACTCTTTTGCAAACTTTTCGCATGTATCTGATAAAATTGGTAAAGACCCAACATTAGAGGCTCCTTTAATGACTTATTACGAAGTTGAGTTTTTACTAGCAGAAGCTATAGAAAGAGGTTTTACTGCCGGTGATGCAGAAACTCATTATAATAGTGCTGTTACTGCTTCTATACTTTATTGGGGAGGAACAGATACAGAAGCTTCAACTTATTTAGCTGAAGCTGGTGTAGCTTACAGTACTGCAACAGGGGACTATAAGCAAAAAATTGGAACTCAAAAGTGGCTAGCACTTTACAATAGAGGCTTCGAATCTTGGACCGAATGGAGAAGATTAGATTACCCTGTATTAGTTGCTCCTGCAGACGCAAAGACAACTAACAACCTACCTCCATTTAGAGTAACATACCCAGATGTTGAATTTACTTTAAATGAAACCAATTTAAGAGCTGCTATTTCTAGTATTGGCGGAGATGAATTGGAGACTAAGTTATTCTGGGATATTAACTAAGCAAAAACTATCATTAAATACAAGTATAAACCACCTCAATTGAGGTGGTTTTTTTATTATTACTCCAATATCAAAACTTTTATCCAAAAAATCTTAAAGGTGACTTACTTATCAAGTTATAAGTCCTCATTCCTAAAAACTGATTCAAGTTTTCTTATATCCCTAACAAAAACAGTGATGAAACAAAACAATCACTAAGGCTTTATCTACCAATATTTGCCGTGTTATATTTAGGACAAAAAAAGCTCCTATTGAGAGCAAGAGAGTTCCTTTGTTTTAATCCTTAATCCACTTTCCGATACTATAAATTTTGAGGCTACCCTTTGAACAACATAATATACAGAAGTTGATGATATCATTAATTAAAAAAAATTCAATAGCTCCGGTAACTGGAGCTACTACAAAAATTTCTCTGTCGCTAAAGTTTATAACAAACCTTGATGAAAATTAACCTATAGAACTTTCCATTATTACGGCTGATGATGTAAGCTTAACTACTGTTAGTCTCACAAAAGACGAGAATACTGTTGATGCTATCACTTACAACTCTTCTATCGAAGACACTTTAATATTCAAGGCACCTAGAAAATTAGCGGTAATAGATAATATCTCTTTAGAGCAGAAAAAAGTTAAAGAAGGAACCTATGCACCTACAACTCCATTAAGAAAGGAATTAGATATTGATGGTGACGAAATTATCTTTGCTAACTTTACAGATGAAAGTTACGATTATAACTTAACTGTAGTGGACTCCCTATACTATAAATTTATTGCTACAAGCGGATCTTTAACAGATACACTAGAAACTAGCATGCCTATAGTTAGCCAAACTTTTGAAAGTAGTACTGCAGCTGTATTAAGTTCAGACCTTACTAAAAATAAGTTCAATTTAGATACGGCAACATCTTACACCGATTCTGATAACGAGTCTGCCGAAATTAAATTCTCAGGTCCTACTGGTTTTGAAAAAGAAGGTACTACTGATATTGATTTTTTTAAAGTTGGAGACTTATCTGGCGAAAGCGAGTATTACGATACGGCTGACAAACTTTTCGCTGAAAAAGATTTGTTAATTGCACAAAGATTGTACGATGCTGGGACGAAAGAAACAGGGTTTACTGATACTGAAAGTGGAGATTTGTTTATTTACAAAATAACAAGAACCATGACAGAAGAAGGAGAGGATGACGTAGATGTTACTGAATATGGTATGATTAAAATTGGAGATATTGTTACTACAAATGGTGGTGCAACATTAACCGATGTATCCATTGAATTTGGTGAAGCTGAAATTAAATAAGATTCTCAGCTTCATATTTCAATAATAATTTTTAAAAAGGGACTATCTTTTCAGATAGTCCCTTTTTTATATAACTATTTTAACACTGCACGATTCAGCAAATCCATTAATTTGAAGCGCCTCTGTGATTTATTTGAATACCCAATCTAAATAATAGACTTAAGTTGAAAGTGCTAAATCAAAACTTACGAATAGATTTATTTTGAAGAAAAGTCAGTTAATTTATGATAAATAACATCTTTCACTTAACCAAATACTATTAGTTACGATGGAATCATAGATTTTTTTACATAGAACCTTAATTATAGTATACGACATATCACCTTGTCTAAAGGACATTAAACAACATTTCCGCATCGATAACAATTGTTTCTACACAATGATACTGAACTTAATTTTAAGTTAGTACAAAATAACTTGTAATTACTCATACTCTCTTTAAACTAGAAACTTTCGTATAATGGGTACTGCAAAAAGCAAGAATAACTTTGGCTAAGAAATTAATCTGATCAAAAACTACTAAAATAATTCTAAGCCAAAAAAATTTATGGATTTCTCTTCTTACACTAAAGGATATTGACTGTCTTGCCAAATCACCTGAAATAATCAATATTACCTTAGTAATTACACCAATTTCTTTCACCTTATTCCTAAACGAAATATCTAGGGCAGGGAATCATCATTAAATATCTTAATAAAATTAGAAAAGGAATTACCATATAATCTACATCTATTCTAGTGGTCTACTTGATCAATTAAGAAAAGTTACCATCTCCGCCATTTATAAACTATTTACTGTAGTAGTTTTTTTTGTAAAACAAAAAATATGGCATTTTTTAAAACAAATACCCAACCTTAGAAACATAGCAAATTTTGATGTAATAAAACATTAATCCAAGCACAAAATACTTACGGTAAATAAATATAAAAACTTATAATAATTACATATATCATCCTACTTCTTTCACAAGAAGAACCGTAAATAAATAACTTCAATTATCAAAAAGGCGTAAACTGTATACTCTTTTAGGAATTTAAAGAAATCCTTTATTCTATAACTTTAAGTTAATTTAATGTGTAATTCCCTTAAAAACACAAGCCTTACTACTATAATATCACATAAAAACCTATGCATGCATAATTTAAAGTTAAAAAAATAGGATTATTAACGTTAATTTATGACTTTTGACGCTAGCTAATTCAAACAATTATAAAATGAGAGCAAGACAAAAAGGATTGTTAACGCTTTTTTTCGCGTTAATTATGCAGATTTCATTTGCACAAAGCAAATCGATTACCGGTACGGTATCTGACCAAGATGGTCTACCACTGCCGGGAGTTAACATTGTTGTGCAAGGTACTACAAACGGTACCCAAACAGATTTTGACGGAAACTACGCTATTAAAGCGAGTGAAGGTCAATCATTAATTTTCTCCTACATCGGGTATAAAAATGAGACCCGCGCTGTTGGAGGTTCAAACACAATTAACCTTCAAATGTCAGAGGATGCTCAGGCTTTGGAAGAGGTTGTTGTAACTGCGTTCGGTTCTGGCGATAGAAATGCAAAGGCAACAGTTTACGCTAACCAAACTATTAAATCAGAAGATTTACTTTCTGTTCCAAACAAAAATGCCTTAGAAGCCTTAAGAGGTAAATCAGCTGGTGTTAACTTAAGTACAGCTTCAGGTTCAGTTGGTTCATCAACCAAAATTGTACTGAGAGGATCGGGGTCGCTAACTGGAAACAACAATGCTCTAATAGTAATTGATGGTGTTGCAATTGATAACACTTCATCTTCCGGAGGTGCTGGATCTTCAACATCGGGATATTCTGATTTTGGTAATAGATTTAATGACGTCAATCCTGACGACATAGCTTCTGTGACCATATTAAAAGGCCCCTCTGCAACATCTCTTTATGGGTCACGTGGTG
Source organism: Zobellia laminariae (assembly GCF_009725995.1). The sequence continues at coordinate 570,683 of NZ_RCNS01000001.1, forward strand.
CCTCGGGAGTTGTTCTTATTACAACCAAAACGGGTAAGGGCAAGAAAATGCAAATCAATTATAATGGTTCCACTTCAATGGAAACCGCGATTGTAAGTTTACAACGCCAAAATAAATTCGGACAAGGCTTTGACAATGCAAGTGTAGATTCTGGTGAAAACTGGTCTTGGGGTCCAGCTCTAGATGGAGTTGTAAGACCATGGACAAGTCCTATTGATGCGGATGGAGACGGGTCGTTAGAAGCACTAACAAGACCATATAGCGCTGTAAGAAATCAATTGCAAGACTTCTTTAACACGGGTTATACCTCTACTCATAATATAAACTTATCAGGATCTAATGAAGGTTTTACATATTATGCTTCTTATGGTAATACAGATCAATCAGGTGTACTTGACAACACTTCTTACAAAAGAAATAACGTTACGTTTAATGCTTCGGCAAAATTAAGCGACAAACTTAAGTCAGACTTTAAAGTTAGTTACGCCAACGTTAAGCAAAACACTGCTCAAGAGGGATCACGTGCTTTTGAAGGAAACAATGCATATGCAATGGTGGTTCAATCTCCGGTGAACATCCCAATTAGTGAATTGAGAGACTATACAAGTCCCTATCACGATATTGACGGGTACTGGGGTTCTTATTCTTCAGTTAACCCATATTATATCTTAAATGAATATGGAAACGAAGCGGACATTGATAACGTGCTAGCTAACGCTTCCTTGACCTATAATTTTGCAGAAAATTTATCATTAACGGGTCGCTTTGGTGGAAACATTGTTAACACTCAAACTGATATATGGACACCAACTTATACTCCAGCCGAACAATTAGTATGGACCGACGGTTTACAAATCGCAACCCGAAATTCAAGACATAGTTCTTTAGGAGAATACATTAACTCCAATACTAAAGTAGAAAACCTTGATGCTACTGTAATGGCCAATTACAATAAAGAACTTAGCAAAGACTTTAAACTAACGGCAGCTGCAGGTTATAACTTCTTTCAAAGAACGAGTAAACGATTAACTGGAGAAACTGTAGGGGGCTTAGTAGTTGATGGCGTATACAATTTAGCTAATAGTAGCCAACAGTCCAACTCAAGTATGAGAAGAACAAAATATCAAATATATGGTGTTTTAGGAAACGTAACACTTGGTTATAAAGATGCCGCATTTTTGGAATTATCAGCAAGAAATGACTGGTCTTCTACACTTCCTAAATCCAACAACTCTTTTTTATACGGTGCAGTTGGTACTTCTGTAGTTTTAACAGATTTATTTAATATAAAAAACGACGTTTTAAGTTTCGCTAAACTTAGAGGTAGTTATGGTACTTCTGGTAAAGATGCTGATTTGTACTTATTAAACTCTTACTTTGTGGGTAATCCGCAAATTGTAGATTTAGGTGATTTTGCACTTAATTTCCCAAAAGATGGTGTTCCTGGATTTACGATTGGAAACACTATTGGAAATCCGGGTCTAAAACCTGAATTAACCACTACCTATGAAGTTGGTGCCGATTTAGGTTTCTTTAAAAATAGAATTAACATCGCATATACTTATTATCATTCTATTCATGATGACCAACTTGTTACAATAAGCCTTCCTCGTTCTACGGGATACACACAAACCGTAAGTAATATTGGTAGAATGGAAAACAAAGGACATGAACTTACCCTAACCTTAAAACCTATACAAGGTTTGGTTAAGAATTTTGATTTTGAAGTGTTTGGAGCTTTTTCTAAAAATGAAAACGAGGTTATTACTATTACAGACGATATAGACGAGTTAAACATTGGTACTTTTGGGTTTGCAGCTGGCACCACGGTTTCTCAGGTCGCTAAAGAAGGTTTACCTTATGGTACTTTTAAAGGAAATGATTTCAAGAGAAATGATCAAGGAGCGGTTATTGTTGATGCAAATACCGGTTTTCCTGTTTATACAGATGAAGACGTATATTTAGGTAATAACCAACCTGATTATTTACTAAATTTTGGTGCAAATGTTAATTATAAGGGATTTGGATTGAGAGTTTTATTTGACAAGAGAAAAGGAGGTTTATTTGCATCTCAAACCAAATACAATACTAACTTTAATGGTACTAATGTTAACACTACGGTTTATAATAGAGAGTCTTTTATCTTTCCTAATTCAGTAGTAGACAATGGAGATGGTACATTCTCTGAAAACACTACATCAATTACCGAGCAAGATTATTTCACTAATTATGATGCTCCAGTTTCAACGTTATTAATTGATGCTAGTTACGTGAAGTTAAGAGAAGTGGAATTGAGTTATACCTTTGCTAAGGAACTATTAGAAGATACTTTCCTTACAAATGCTAGAATATCTTTATTTGGGAAAAACCTTTTTTATTGGTTGGCTGATGAAAACAAATATGCCGATCCTGAAGTAAATGGTATTAGTACAAGTTCAAGTGGTACTACTAGTACAACAGGTAATGCCCAAGGTATTGAAACAACGCAGACACCTTCTTCTAGTAGCTTAGGGCTGAACTTACAATTGTCATTTTAATTAAAAAAGAATACGATGAAGAACAAAATAAACATATTTCTTATCTTTTTATTAATACTAAGCTCTTCATGTAATGAAAGCTTAGAAGAGATTAATATAGACCCGAACACTTTCCCAGCTGCCGGTGACCCGCAAGTTTTAAGTTCCGCTATTGGTTATATGGGATACATAGTTGAACAAGATTTAAATTACAGCTCATCATTCTTATGGAGCCAATATTACACATGGGGCATTGGGGTTTCAATTGGAAATGAAGAGCGTTATGTGTCTGTGGCCGGTGATTTTAATGGCTATTGGCAACGTGCATACGCAAACTCGCTTGTAGATTTAAATTATATAACTAAAAATAGTAGTTCTCCTGCATATAGAGGTATAGCTAATGTTTTAAAAGCACATCTATTTCAAGGTTTAGTTGATCACTTTGGTGATATTCCGTTTACTGAGGCTATTTCAGGAGCTATTGAAGATGGCTCTATATTAACACCAAATTCAGATTCAGCTGAAACAACTATATACCCTGGATTAATTAGCTTGTTGGATGAGGCCCTAAGTGATTTTGAATTAGCTGAAACAGATATAGTTGGAGAAGACGATTTTATCTTTAATGGTGATATTACAAAATGGACAAAATTTGCAAATTCATTGAAGTTAAGGATTTTAATGAGAACTTCGGAAACTAGTCCTCAAGGTGCTGCAATACAAGCTCTAATTAGTAGTGGTACTTTTATTGAGTCTATTGATGATATGCCTTTCATTCCATTTTCTGGAGCTACTGGAGATCAAAACCCAATGTTCGCAAGAGCGGAGTTTGGAGTAGGTATGTTTTATTTTGCTAGTAATGCAACATTAAACGTACTTGAATCACTTAATGACCCTAGAGCTGAAGTACTATACACAAAAGCAACTACCGGAACATTTGAAGGCTCATTACACGGAATAGACCAAGGCACCATAGACAATGAAGAATTTACATCTCCAGACTCTGATTATAGTTTAGCTTCTGAATATGCTTATGGAGATTCCAAGCCTGTTATCTTAATGAGCCCATGGGAAGTTTGGTTTTTAAGAGCTGAAGCTGATGCAAGATATAGTACAGCTGATGACGCCGCAACAGCATTTTCTACAGCCATTGAATTAAACTTTAGCTACATGGAAGTTGCTGACGCCGCCTCTTATATTGCTACTTTGGATTTTGCCGGGGCAACCACATTAGATGACCAACTTGACTTGATAGGGATTCAAAAATGGATATCTCTGAATGGCACACAAGAAGATGAAGGATGGATTGAAACTCGAAGATTTGATAGACCTGCCAGTAGATTATTTACTGATGGAATATTTCAAACTCCGCCATTATCCGTTTTAAATAGCGGAACCTTCCCTTCTTCATGGTTATACCCAGAGTCCGAAAGAAGTTTAAATCCAAATGCACCTGCACAAAGAAGCATAACAGATGCTATATTTTGGGATAACTAAAAATAAAAAAAGATGAAAAAATATAAATCAATATTATTTACGTTTTCAATCATAGGATTGACGTTAACTAGTTGCGACCCTAGCGTGGAATCACCTGGTTCAGATGATACTTCAGAAATAACTCTTCTACCTTTGATTAGTTTGGAGGGTGGTGATGTTGTTCTCGATTGTGAACCTGCTAACTCTTATACAGATCCAGGAGCTGTAGCATCAGCTGGTGGAGTAGAAATAGATTTAGAAACCGTAGTAAGCGGAAAATACTTTGGAGGAACTTCAGTAGAGGATGGTCCTGATAGTTATAATGTTTCATACAGTGCTTTCAATGACGATGACATTCCGGCTACTGAATTTAGATCAGTTTTGTATCCTGAATGTAATGGCGATCTAATAACTAGTATAGCTGGTATGTATACAGGTACCGTTGCAAGAGATGGAAGTACTCCCGATGGGTATGCAGATAATGGTCCTTTTATAATTAGGGACTTAGGTGACAATAGATATGCCATATCCGACGCACAGGGTGGTTGGTATGAATATGGAAGAGCACTGGGTGTTACTTATGCCACACCAGGATTAGTTGTTCAAGCAAATAATATTGCCGCAAATGATTTTACTGCCGAAGGGACGGTTACCACTAATACATTTGGCGGAGATAACACTTTTGTTAGTTTAATAGTTGATCCAGTTGCTAAAACCCTTACACTTACTGTAGACTGGAGTTTTGGTTTTTCATTTGAAACAGTTTTCACTCAAACTGATCTTTACTACTAATCAAAAAAATTAAAAAAATGAATTATTACATAATATCAAAAAAGTTAAGCTATCTATTTCTAAGTTTCGCTTTGATAAGTTCTTTTATATCATGTGATCAAGTCGAATCAGAGCCTGATGATAGTGACATTCTTATTAGCGAAGTTACGGGTAAATGGGTTGTAGATATGATTTATGACGGTGCCCCACAAGGTACTAATACTATTAGTATTTATAACACTGGAGCTAATGATACAAACATGATGTGGTTAGATGATTTGGAACACAGCTGGGGCTTAAAAGCTAAAACTCCGCTAAATCTTGAGGCGTTGACATTTGGCGGCTCAGATTTAGATGAACTTTATTTTGGTGTAACTGTAACTATCACTGAAGGTAAAATTGTTAAAGGAGGGGCTACCACTCCAAGTGGTGATGTTGTAGACAGCATTTCGTTTAAAGCAGAATTTTCTGATATTCCAGGTGAAATTTGGGAATATTCCGGATATAAAAGCACAGCTAAAATCAACGATTTGCCTTAACACTTTAATTATTAATAAATCTTAAAAACCATCCTTAGCAAGGGTGGTTTTTTTATTTACCTTTGCGCCCATGGACAAAACAACTCAGATTTACGGTATACGTGCGGTCATAGAAGCTATAAATGCTAATGAACCTATTGACAAGGTGTTTGTCCAAAAAGGTCTTAAAGGTGATTTATCACGTGAGTTAGAAGGATTGATCCGTAAAAATGGAATCAACTCTTCTTATGTGCCTATTGAAAAGTTGAACCGGTTGACACAAAGCAACCACCAAGGTGTTGTTGCTAACATATCCCCTATTACTTTTTACGAACTTGAAGAGCTTGTTGAATCTGTCATTGCAGATAAGAAAGCTCCTTTATTCTTATTATTGGATCAACTTTCAGATGTTCGTAATTTTGGGGCTATCATAAGAACTGCAGAATGTACCGGAGTTGATGGTATCATTATTCAGAAAAAAGGTGCTGCTCCCGTAACTGCAGATACTATTAAAACTTCTGCCGGTGCCGCTTTTAAAGTACCTATTGCGAAAGTTGACCACATTAAAGATGCCGTTTATTATTTACAGGCAAGTGGCATAAGCGTAGTTGGTGCTACCGAGAAAACGGAAACATCTGTTTATGATGTTAATTTCACAGGTCCTTCAGCTATAATAATGGGATCTGAAGATCGGGGTATCTCCCCCTCTACCTTAAAGGCTGCGGACCATCTTGCTAAGTTGCCTTTATTGGGTGAAATTGAGTCTTTGAATGTTTCTGTTGCTTGTGCCGTATTCTTATATGAAGCCGTAAGACAAAGAACTTCAGCTAAATCTTAATTCAAAGTAGTTTCAAAAAGTGTAGTCCACTCTTATTCCATAGAATCACTCTCTTTATTTTCTTTGAAGTGGTACGTAATTCGAACTGATTCTTCGGGAATGACTTCTTCGGGCGGTAATTCTATAAAATTTCCATTTTCATCAAACTGTCTCAGAAACGCGTCTGCTTCTTCATCATAATCATCTTCTTCCCACGCATATTTTCTTATGGGCGGCACTTCCGTTCTCAACACAAATGCTAGCAAAAGACCTGCTAAGAAACCTCCCAAATGCCCTTCCCAAGAAATTCCATCTTCAACCGGAAAAATATACCATAACATACTACCGTAGATAAAAACTACAATTAAAGATAAAGCTACTAACCTATAGTGCTTGGTAAAAATTCCTTTAAAAAATATAAAGCTTGCTAAAAGGTAAATAACACCACTGACACCGATATGATAGGAAGGTCTACCTATTGCCCAAGTAAACAACCCGGAAATTAAAACGCCAATAAAAAGTACCCGTAGCGCGATACTTCTATAAAAATAAAACAACGAGGCAGTCAAAATGGCCAATGGAATAGTGTTATTATAGAGATGTTCTAACGAACCATGAATAAACGGACTAAAAACAATGCCTTTTAAGCCCGAAATTCGCTGTGGGTATATGCCATAGTCATTTAGGTTGATTTTGAAGCGCAATTCAACCCAAAACACCGTCCAAATAGTAATTACTGCCAACAAAGGGGCAATAATTACACTATTGGTAAATTTAAAATAGGTGTTTTCAGACATAGATTCTAAAATTAGCAATAAGTTGGCCAACTCTTACCGGACTGCTAAATAGTCACATATTGAAGACAAGCACCCAACTTGTAAAAAAGCACGTTTGCCTTTCTATATGAAACAATCTTCTGCCAACTTTATTATACTTTTGCACTATGAACGAACCTTTAGCTGAACGCATTCGCCCTAAAACCTTAGAGGACTATATTAGCCAGAACCATTTGGTGGGTAAAGAAGGCTCTTTAACAAACCAAATCAAAAGAGGCATTATCCCTTCGCTGATTCTTTGGGGACCTCCTGGAACGGGCAAAACCACTTTGGCCAATATCATCGCAACAGAAAGTCAGCGCCCTTTCTACGTGCTGAGCGCAATTAATAGCGGAGTTAAAGATATTCGTGAAGTAATAGAGAAGGCAAAGAAAAGTGGAGGTCTATTCACAGCAAAAAACCCAATTTTATTTATTGATGAGATACATCGTTTTAGCAAATCACAACAAGATTCGCTCTTAGCAGCTGTAGAGAAAGGTTGGGTTACATTGATTGGAGCTACTACTGAAAACCCAAGTTTTGAAGTCATTCCAGCACTCCTATCGCGTTGTCAAGTTTATATTTTGAATGCCTTTGGAAAAGATGACTTAGAAAATCTTATAAAAAGGGCTATTAAAGAAGATAAATACCTTCAGTCAAAAAAAATAGATTTAAAAGAGACCGAGGCTCTTATGAGACTCTCTGGTGGTGATGGACGAAAATTGCTGAATATTTTTGAGCTCGTGGTAAATTCCGAACCTGGAGATACTATAGTAATTACTGACAAGCTCGTTATGAGCAAGGTTCAAAAAAATACGGTACTCTATGATAAAACGGGGGAACAGCATTACGATATTGTTTCTGCTTTTATAAAATCTATTCGTGGAAGTGATCCTAATGGTGCCGTTTATTGGCTGGCTAGAATGATTGAAGGTGGGGAAGACATAAAATTCATTGCCAGAAGGCTTCTTATTTCAGCTTCTGAAGATATTGGCCTTGCCAACCCTACTGCTTTGGTTATTGCCAATAATGCTTTTCAGGCGGTTACCACAATAGGATATCCCGAAGCGAGTATAATTCTCAGTCAGTGTGCAGTATACCTGGCGACATCGCCAAAAAGTAACGCCAGTTATATGGCGATTAAAAAGGCTCAGCAAAAAGTTAGAGAAACCGGAGACCTTTCCGTACCGCTGCCCTTGCGAAACGCACCTACCAAATTAATGAAAGATTTAGGGTATGGAGCGGAATACCAATACGCTCATGATTACGAAAACAACTTCGTTAATGCAGAGTTTCTTCCTGATGAAATATCGGGAACACCATTCTATCAACCCGGAAATAACTCCCGCGAAAATGCGATTAAAGATTTTTTAAAGAATAGATGGAAAGGTAAGTATGACCATTAAAACTTAACGGTCAATTCTTCTGTTTTCAGTTTTCCGTCAACATATTGCTCAAAAAACCATTGTCCTCCTTGCTCATAAACTACTCCATTTTCACTATCGCCTTCGGCTATAAAGTACTTTGGCAAAGAAGTCTTGAATATTTTTAATTGAATTTTTGGCGTACTATCTACCAACTGAAATCCGTTTGGAATTTCCTGTGCGTAAAGTGCACCCTTAGCAGATTTCTCTGCACTAATTACCACGCTAGATGTAGATGGAACAGCAGGTGGCGCTTGAACAGAACTTTTTAAGTTAGAGGGCTTAGGTCTATTATCCTTATAACTTTGATTTTCTCTTGTAGCTTCTTGCTGAACCATAGGCTGTTTATTTTTTGGCTCGTAAGACTCTGGCTTTTCTTCTATCTGCTTTACATCGTTTTGCATGCTTACGGTTACGGGCTCAGTTTTACCCGCCTTACCATTATAACTATAGCTAACAGTATTTAATGACTTAAAGGCATTTCTTAAAGCTTCTCCGTATGCGGACTTATAGTCCTTTTCCTTACTCTTGCCTATAGCAGTTGCATAAACTTCTTCTCCTTTACAATTCTCTAGAACAACGCCTGTTTTAGTAGAGAACATTGACGAATCATCTATAAGATTTGCCGTTAACCCTAAACATCTATTATTGTTTAACTCGCTAGGTAATTCATCTTCATAAACCGTTTGAAACCCTTCTTCAGTAAACAAATACTTTACCAAAGTACTGGTCTGATATTGGTTAACCTTTTTGAAGCCGTCAAACTTCTTAGGAATAATAATGTATTTGTAGTCGTTAAGTTGTTCTTGGGCCATACCAATTAGGCTTACCATGAAAAAACAGGTTAGGAATATATGCTTCACAATCTTTGTATTTAAAATTTGTAAATAGGAAGATGAAAAAAGCGTGCCAAACCTTGAAGTTGTTCGTTAATTGACACTACTATATCATTTCTTGCCCCAAGATATGATATTTAATCCTAACTGAAAAGAAGCATAATTACTATCTGCTAAATTGCCATAGGATAACAAATTATCGGCCATAGCATAAATATTTACAGGTCCTGCTTGTAGGGAAAGTCCAAGACCCATATTAGAATAAGAAAACTTATCTATGGTATATGTTGTTTTAATACTCATAAAATTACCAAAGCGCCTTTGATAGAAACCGCTTAAAGCCACTTGCGGACCTCTAGGTCTATTTATAACATATAACTGCCCGCCAACACTGTTCACGTACTTGGCTCGCGCTCGGTTGCTTGAAGCATTTACACCACAAGCACAATTTGCTCTATTATCTACATGCTCTCCAAAATTATAACGCAAAGAACCATATAATTTTGTGGGTCTAAAGGCTATGTAACTATCGGCATTGTCTTCGAATGGGACAAAGTCTTCAATATCATCAACAAGGTCCTGCCAAAAATCTGCATCAGGATCTGCAGCGGCATCTGGCAAAATAATCTCTATTCCCTCTATGGTTTCTTTTCCATTTAAAGTGTAGTTTTTTATATCCTTTGAATGATAAATAAAGCCTAAGTCTAAAAGACTACCTGTAAAGACAAGCTGATCACTTAGCTGATATGTAAACCCTAAATCAACCCCTACACCTAGGTTTCCTCCAAAAAATGCTCTTTTTGTAACGGTGCTTCCAAGCGTTCCATCGTCTGCAGCATCTTTTAATCCGTTTAGTCCTGAAGTACGCAACTGCATATCTGCTTCAATAGTACTGGAGTAGATATTGTTTACGCCTTCTTTAGTAATAAAAGTACCTTGGTTTTTTGTTGAATTGAAATCAAAAATGCTAGAGTAGATTTTTCCTCTTACTCCTACAGTGAGTTCATTATCTATTTTTTTATTCAGACCAATGTGAAATACGTTCATCATTTCGCCTCTTGTTTTGAGGTGACCTAAATCAAAAGGTTGATTAAGCTTATCCGCATTACCATCAAAAGCCAAAATGGCATAATCTTGAAACCAATAACCAATGGCATCTCCTTCAATATACATTCCTCCAGTATAGAAGTTATCAGGGTTTTTACCTCGAAAGCCAAAATTCAGAAGTTCAATTTGAAACGTTCCACTTAATTCATCGCGCGCATTCATGCCATAAATAGCGCGATCTCTTATTTTATCGTTAATATCCAGGCCATCATTGGCAAAAATATCATTAACAGAAAGTCCACTAGAACCCGCTTGAAGTGACATCCCTGATAATAATGGAACTCCGGCATACCACTGAAAATCTGTATCAACACCCGGATTAATCATTGCCGATTGAGGAATCTCAACAAAATCATATAGTAACTGCTTGTTCTGTCCGAACATAGCAAAGCATGTCCAGAAAAGGACTATAGAAAGTATTTTAGGGGCTCTCATTGAATAATTTCCAATCTAAATTTTCCGCTGGACTTTAAGATAACCTTAGGCTCTGCCAAAGTTGAAGTACTTTGAGTTCCACTTACGTTAGTAGCCTCTACGCGTATACTTGAAGTGTTTTTAATAATGTCTATACTACGGCCTGAATTACCGTAAGCAATATCTATTTGCTGCATTTCCATTGGAGCAGGCGCTACAGGAATAATTACTGTATCAAGGACATTGCCGTCTACATCCAACAATTCTATGGAGACATTTAATTCTGATTCGGTAGTATTCTCTACTATATAGGTGATTGTTCCATCAAGAACACGTTTTGAGAAAACATCTGAACTAAAAGCATCAAAATTAAACTCCTGGTCAATTACATTTGTTTGTGTTGAAGCGTTTACCAAAGATTCCGGGGCTTCTACATAAAGAATGCTCGCTTCAATTGTTGGAGTTACCCCTATCTCATCAAATTGATTAAAGTCCTGATCCTCAATACACGAAAAAAGTGTGAGGCAGGATAATATGCAAAGCAAAATGGATTTTATAAATCTTATCATGGCAAAACCATACACTGGCCTTAGTTGGCGCAATTGTGGTGTTACTTATAATAACTCTATAAAAACGATTTTATTTCGTCTAAATCATCAATGATTTGACAAAAATCATGTTTTGGTCCCTGATGTGCATTAAAGTGCAGGGCGTGGTAACCTGCGGCTTGTGCTCCTAAAATATCGGCTTCAAGATTATCTCCTATCATTAGCGATGTTTCGGGCCTTGCATTTGCCCTATTTAGAGCCAAATTAAAAATAATAGGATCAGGTTTTTTAACACCTGCCATTTCCGAATCTATGATCTGGTCAAAATAGCCATGAATATTAGAATTTTTCAATTTTTTTCCTTGAACTTCTTGAAATCCGTTGGTAATAATATGAAGCTTATAGTTTGGTTTTAAGTAGTCTAAAATAGAAATAGCATTTAGAAACAAATGATTGAAAGAGGACAAATGGGTAATATAATCTTCCGACAGATTATTAATATTTTCATCGGAAACCTGATATTTTAAGTCATCAAAAACCGACTTCAAACGCTCATACCTTAGTGCTTCTTTGGTTATTTTCCCCTCTCTAAACAGCTTCCAAAAGGCAAAATTTGCAGGAATATAAACTTCTAGAAAATCTGGAAGAGCGACCTCTATATTATTATCCTGAAAAATTTTCTCAAAAGTAAGTGCAGAGTTCTTTTCAAAATCCCAAAGGGTATGGTCCAAATCAAAAAAAACATCGGTAACTATATCCTTAAACATGGCATTGCTTTAATACGGTTTCGTAAAATTTCTTCCAATCTATCTTTTCTTCTCCACCCAAAAGTTCATTAGAAAAAACTGATACAAACTCGCCGTTTACAGCTTTTACCTCATCACAAATATTACGAACCTGACTCATAATAGCAACATCATTCTCGCTATTTAAAAAACCATAATCATGAAAAGCAAACGAATGTATCCTAATGGGTTGTTGCACTTCTAAATTAATATCATAAAAATAAAAAGGGGTACAAGTACTGGCCCTAAAACCAATTTCATGGGTATAGCCCATTGTATAATCATCTACAAACTCCGCTTCCACCAAATTCCTGTAAGTATGTGGTAAGTCTACCCTGTTGTACCGTAAACGGGAACAATTTATGGGCTTATTGATAACACCTGTCAACTTTTTCTTTTCTTTCTTTAACAGGTCAATATCATTGAAAGAACTGTAAGATGCAGCTAAAGCCACCTTACCATAATCCGCAATAGATTTTATAAGGAAGCGGAATTTATTATTATCCGGAGAAACATTCTTATCAAAAGTAGAATAGTCTGCAAACTGAAAAAAGAATATGCCTTTTACCCCATATTTCTTATGTAAATCAACCAACATTGTAAAGTTATCGTAGGGATCTTCTTGTGAGTTGAACCACACTTTAAAACGCTGTGCTACTCTTTTGAGTTTTAATGAACCTAAGTCATAAAAGAAACCAGCAACACTCCTAATGATACCCCTATGTGCAAAGCAATGAGACGTAGTAACATCTATGGCAGAAACATAACGGTATTTCTTTGGTTTATACTCCAGTTCTGGAAATTTAAGCTTTAATTCATCTAAAAGTCTGTATGCCCATATATCTACTACGGGAGACCTTAAAAATTTATTTTTATAAGCTATACTGTCTTTAACAGGAAAACGCTCGTGAATATCTTTTACATGGGGCAGGTATTCTTCATACCTACTCAACAAATAAAAACTTGCCGAAAAAATATCAAAAGGGAGGTTACTGCGTTCGCCTGCACTAAAAAAGCACGGAACGCCTTCCCAATCGCGGACGGTTATCTGTAAGTCGTTTATTCCTTGCTCAAAAAGAAGATCATTACTACGAATAAAAAACTCGTTCTGTAAGGGCTGTTTGGTATACGTAACCTTAGCGCCAGAGTGTTTAATAAAATCCTCTACCTTAGTTGTAAACGAAATTTCAATACCCAATATACGCGTAAAGACTTGCTTCATGGTATACCTGAAACGTGGTGTAATCTTATGGGTATAAATGAGTAACATAATCTGCTAAAAATTCAAGTTTCAACTAGTAATTGGCAACCTATCTTTTGTGATGCCCGGAATACTCCAGACTACAAAGTTAAAGAATACCTTCATCAGCAAAACTATAATAATCATTTTGGGTAATTATCAAATGATCCAAAACTTTTATATCAAGTGCCGCAGCGGCCCTTTTTAATTTCTGTGTCACCTTACGATCTTCCTCACTTGGTCTTAATGTTCCAGATGGGTGATTATGCGATAAGATTAGCCCTACCGCACCATGTTCCAGTGCTTGGCGCATTACAATCCGGACATCCACCAAAGTACCTGTAAGGCCGCCTTTACTTAACTGTGCACTGTATAGAACTTTATTTGCATTACTGAGATACAAAATCCAGAATTCTTCGTGTTGCAACTCTCCAATACGAGGTTGCAACAAATCAAAAGCATCTTTACTACTACTGATTTTACTTATTTTCTGAGCTTCCTCTCCTCTCCTTCTTCTGCCCATTTCCAAAGCGGCCGCTATAGTTACTGCTTTTGCTTCCCCAATACCCTTGAAGGTCATTAGTTGTTTAATGGAAAGCTTACCTAGTTCATTAAGGTTGTTATTGGCCGAAGCCAAAATTCGCTTACCCAGTTCAACAGCGCTTTCATCTCTACTACCTGATCCGATTAGAATTGCAATCAATTCGGCATCCGATAAAACAGACCTTCCTTTATGAACTAATTTTTCTCTGGGCTTGTCATCATCCGACCAATTTTTAATTGAGAATGAGGCTGGTTTTTCATGCATTTGATAAATATAGCAAACTCTCATCCCTTGTGAGCCCTACCACCGATGAAATGGACAAACCACTCGCCAAGAGCCATTTGTCTAAAAACCTAACCTCAGCCAAAAATTACATTATGAAGAAAACTTCTCTTTCAATTTAATTAAATCCAACCCACCATAATTACCGGAACTCATTAAAAGTAATACGGAGTTATCATAATCTTGACTAAAGACAAAATCTTTAAAAGTCTGGGCATTGGTGTAAATCTTAAGGTCTTTACGTTCAAAAGCTTCCGAAATTTGTTCGGGCGTAACTTCCTTTAATTTTTTAATAGCAACAGACTCTGGCAAATAGAAAATTACCGCTTCGTCCGCAGCATCCAATGCTCCTTTGTATTCCTTTAAAAATTCAGGATTAAAACTACTGTAGGTATGTAGTTCCAAACATGCAATTAGTTTACGGTTCGCATATTGCTCTTTAACCGCTTTGGTGGTCGCAGCCACTTTACTAGGTGAGTGTGCAAAATCTTTGTACGCTACGGAAGTTTTTCCTTCTGCAATTTTCTCTAGTCGCTTTGAGGCTCCTGAAAATGTGGCAATAGCTTCATAGAAATCGTCTTCATCTACACCCATGTTCTGGCATATCCATTTGGCACCAGCTAAATTGCTCAAGTTATGTTTCCCAAAAACTTCAATAGGCATAGGACCTTCAGGAGTTTCTAAAAGTGTAGTACCGTCTTCAATTGTATATTCTGGTGTTGTATAAGGAAGTTTACGAATAGCATTCTCAGAGGCCTCAACCACTTTTTTGACTTCCGGGTCTTCTTCGTTATACGTAATGCTTCCACCTTTAACTATGCTATCTACAAAAATCTGAAACTGCTCAACGTAAAATTCAAATGTTGGAAATACATTAATATGATCCCAAGCTATTCCGCTTAAAAGAGCAATATTAGGTTTATACAGGTGAAATTTTGGTCTACGATCTATTGGAGAAGAGAGATACTCATCTCCTTCTAAAATCATAAAATCATTATCCTCGGTCAGATGTACCATGCGTTCAAAACCTTCTAGCTGGGCGCCCACCATAAAATCTACTTCCTTATCATGATAGTTCAACACATGAAGAATCATAGAGGTAATCGTAGTTTTTCCATGACTACCACCTATAACCACACGGGTCTTATCTTTTGCGTGCTCATATAGAAACTCTGGGTAGGAATATATTTTTATACCTAGCTCTTGGGCCTTTAGCAATTCAGGATTATCTGCTTTTGCGTGCATACCAAGAATTACAGCATCTAAACTTTCATTTATCTTTTCTGGATACCAGCCAAAACTTTCGGGTAGAAGTCCTTTTTTCTCTAACCTAGATTTAGAAGGCTCAAAAATAACGTCGTCACTTCCTGTTACGACATCACCTTTATGTGCTAAGGCTAAAGCTAAGTTGTGCATGGCACTACCACCAATTGCAATAAAATGAATCTGCATAAACGCTGTATTTATGGCAAATATAGGCATTGATTTCACGAAAAAAAATATCAAAACTGCTTCCGACCAACTACACAAATTGCCGCCAAAAGTTTAAAAACATCGACAAAATGCACTATTTCTATCCACTCATGCTACGTTTTTAATAGGATTCACCCTTCAAACCCTCACTTTGACAACATTTATTCACTCACACCTAATACCCAAGTTACATTTGCTTTGGGACAAGATGCATCCTGTCTCCTAACATTACAAAATGACCAACCAAAATTACATGAGAACCATTCTTAAATGGGCTCTACCTTTTTGCTTGCTTCTCTTTTCCGCAAATGCAGTGGCGCAATGTGCAGGTACAGATAATATGGTAACCATATGTTCTAAAGATGCCGATGAGGCCAATAAAACTTTTGACCTTTTTACGCAATTGGGTGATAATCCTACTCTTGGTGGTTCTTGGTCTACCAACGACCCCGCAAATTTTTACGCACTTGATCGTGATACGGGTATCGTTAACCTTTGGGATGTTAAAAACTCTGGTTTACACGAATTTACTTATACGAACACCTGCGGTGGCTTGACCGAGTCTGCGGTTGTTACCGTAACACTTGGAGGATATCCGGGAGAAGATAACATAGACGGTTCTGCAGATGCCTGCGGCGACGACAATAGCGTAAACCTCCATGGTTATATCGGAGATGAAACGGATGGCAAGTTTCAAGATTTTAATGGCGTTTGGGAAGCTATTACCCCAGAGGCAGCACCATTTCTTTTACTAAACTATTTTGATGCCGAATCTGCTGGAACGGGAACGTATGAATTTACACACACAGTACCTGCAGTCGGCTCTTGCCCCAGTAGACTGGTAACATTATTACTAGAAGTCCAAAGACCAGCGAATCCTGGAATAGGCTCTAATTTAACTTTATGCACCACAGATGACCTATCTGGCTATACCAATTACGATTTAAATAGCCTCTTAGAAGACGAAGATATAAATGGCACTTGGTCAGAGGGCCTTGATACTGACCAACTATCTGACCTTACGGACCATCTTATAGATATTGAAGCTATTAGAGACCGTCATGCCTATGGCACCTTCTCCTTTACTTATACCGTATACCCATCACATGCGGTTTGTGACATTAATAGAACAAAAGTAGAAATAACTATTCTTCCCACATTTAGGGGAACAATTACAGCTCCTAACTTTTGTGTAGACCCCGATAAATACTTAGTAGAGATAAGCGATTACGACGATACATTGATCCCGCCCGACACCTATTCCGTAACATACCTCTTAACCTCTTCGAACGGGAACTCAGGAGAAACTACCTCACTACTGCTTAACCCAGACCGTACTGGTTCATTTGAAATTGATGCCAATTTGGTTCAAAAGAACGTAACCACAACCTTATCCATAACTTCTTTAGGAGACAAAGTTTGTCCCGATATTCAGGTATCTCCAATTCAATTTATTGCAACAGACCCTATAGCCAAAGTAACGGACACCTGTGAAGGCGAAGAAGTTTCGGTAAGCTTAAGTGATATTTTTGACCCTTCTTTCACCCGTGCAAACGGAATTTATGATGTTAATTATACCATTACCGCTCCAAGTAATACAGAAACAACACACACCGCCAGTGCTATTAATTTTACCGCTGGCAGCGCAACTTTTACCATACCAACCGAGCAAGTTACCGAAACAGGTGAATACACCTTTGATTTTGAAGTAGATAATGGATTCCCAATGGAATGCGATATTTCAGATACTGCAATAATCACGGCTATACCGGAAGCTATTCAACTTGACATATTGGTAAATAATTCATGTAACGCTACTGAAATTGATGTAAATATAAATGCCCCTGCACTATCCGATGGAGAATATATAGTGACTTATGAAGTAGTTTCTCAAGAAACCAATGCCGTATTAATTGATAATACAATAATCTTTATTGGTGGTACGGCAGACTATCAAATTGATGTGGCTACGCTTGAACAGGGTAATTATACGATTACCGTAAAAAGTACGCAGGATGATACTACACCATGCCGACTACTATTCAACTTTGAGGTAAATGAGAACTTTGCCGTTGAAGGGGTTCCCGCTTTACCGGAAGCCGAAGCTGTCCAAACTATTTGCCTTGCCGCTTTTCCCTCATCAGTACCAACCTTGCAAGATATTGAGGTAAGCGCCACTGGCGAAATGATGTTTTATGACACGGCAACAGATATGGACATTCTTCCAATAGACACAGAACTTATTGACGGTGCAGATTATTTTATATCTAACATAGACCCATTAAACAATTGCGAAGGTTCAGATAGAATTCAGGTTACGGTCTTCCTTTCTGATCCGGAAATGCCAATGTTATTCAACGGAAACCCTACATTTTGTGGTTCAGAAGACCCATCCATAAATGACCTAAGTTCTAGTGTAGCTAGTAGCAACACCATTCTTTGGTTTGAAACGGCAACCGGTGGAACTGCTTTGGATACAACTACTGCACTAATTAACGGAAAGAGTTACTATGCCGGAACAGAGGTTGATGGAAAATGCCAAAGCTCCATGCGTATAGAAATTATCCCCATAGTACATCAACTTGAGCCAGCTACTTTAGAATTTTCTACACTGGCACTTTGCGGATTGGATAATCCTACGGTACAAAACCTGAGGGATGCAGAAAATAATTCCTCTTACGATGTGCTTTGGTACGACACTCCCGCAAACGGTATTCCTCTAGAAGAAGATGTTTTATTAATTGCCGGGACTACCTACTATGCAGAAAGCTTCAACCCAGACACGGGTTGTATGAATCCTGAACGAATGGCTATCACTATTGATCTTACAAATTGCGAACCAGAAGAATATGGTTTCTTTATTCCTGATGGGTTTTCACCTAACGGAGATGGTAAAAATGATACTTTCTTTATACCAAACATAGAAATCATCTTTCCTGAATTTACCTTAGAAATTTTAAACAGATACGGAACAAGCCTATTTAAAGGCGAACAAAATAACCCCGCTTGGAACGGAAACAATGGAAATAGCACTGCCCCCAATGGCGTCTATTTCTACATTATAGAATATAACAAGGAAGGTCACAACCCAGTACAGGGCAGATTATACCTCAACCGCTAAACCATGAAAGAAATAAAACGTTATTTTATTTTTCTGATGTTGGTGTGTGCTGCGGCCCATGGGCAACAAGACCCTCAATACACCCAGTATATGTACAATATGAGCGTTGTAAACCCAGCCTATACAACAAATGAGCTAGGTATGCTCAATTTTGGTGCGCTATATCGTTCACAATGGAAAAACGCAGTAGGTAGCCCTAAGACACTAACTTTCTTTGCCCATGCTCCAATGAGCGATAAAATTGAAGTGGGACTCTCTTTTATTACAGATAATATTGGTGATGGGGCGTTAAAAGAAAACAACATCTATGCTGATTTTGCCTATATCCTCAAGTTAGACGATAAGAGTAATCTCTCATTAGGTCTTAAAGGTGGCTTTACCACTTTTGAAACTAACTTTAATGGCTTTATGCTTCCTGAATTCCAAGATGACCCTGCTTTTAACGAAAATCTGAACAGTACGTTCCCCAATGTGGGTGTTGGTGCTTTTTATCACCGTCAGAATTTTTATGCAGGAGTTTCTGCCCCAAACTTACTGACTACAAAACATCTTGAAAACAAAGATGGAATTAATAGAGTTGGTTCTGAGAACATACATCTTTTTCTAACCTCAGGATATGTTTATGAACTGAACTCAGACCTAAAACTAAAACCTTCCGTTCTAGCTAAAATGGTGCAAGGTGCTCCTTTTACGATGGATGTATCACTGAACGCTCTTTTTCTAAATAGATTTGAAGGCGGATTGTCCTATCGTTTTGAAGATTCGGTAAGTGCTATGTTTAATATTGCGGCCACACCAGCTTTACGAATAGGCTACGCTTACGATTACACCTTATCAAACCTAAGCACCTACAGTTCTGGTTCCCACGAAATATTTGTTCTTTTTAATCTCGATCTACTGGGCCTCGGCAAAGGATACGACAAATCACCTAGATTCTACTAAACATGAAAAAATTCCTCTTCATATGGTTTATTCTGGGTATTACGGTATCAACCTTTGCCCAACAAGAACTGAAACGAGCAGACACCTATTTTGAGCGTGCGTATTACAGTGATGCTATTCCACTATACGAGCAATTATTGCCACGTAACAAGAGCTCAAAGCTCATAAAAAACCTTGCCGATTCTTATTACCACACTTTTGATATGACGGCAGCCGCACGTTGGTACGGCTATTTGATTTCTAATTATGGCGAAAATACAGATGAAAGCTATTATTTCAAATTAAATCAATCTTTAAAAGCTATTGGTGAATACGAAAAAGCACAAAAAATACTTATTGATTTTTATGTTGAAGAAGACCAGAACGACAAAGTGATTCAGACTGAAAAGGATTTCAAGTATATTAAAAATGTAAGTGCCATTGGTGAACGTTTTAAAATTGAAAACCTGAACATAAATACCACTACGTCCGAATTTGGCGCGGCCAGAATAGACTCTAACCTGGTGTATAGCGCTTCCCGAAAAAAAATCAAAACTTTACCCAAGCTTTATAGATGGAACAATGAGAATTACCTTGACATATATTCTCACCCTATTGACAAAATAACACAGGGCGATAGCCTTAGCATGCCATTAAGCAGTGCTATTAATTCAAAAATGCACGAGGGTACTTTTACCATTACCAAAGACCGGAAGACAATCTATTTCACGAGAAATAGTAAAAAGAAAACCGAGAAAGATAAAATCAGTAATCTAAAAATATATCGTGCCGAATATGTAGATGGTACTTGGAAAAACATAATTCCCCTACCCTTTAACAGTGATAATTTTTCTACGGAACACCCAGCTTTAAGTCCTGACGAAACAAAACTTTATTTTGCATCAGATCGCGAAGGTGGCTTTGGTTCTTTTGACCTCTATGTTGTAAATGTTCAAAAAGACGGTTTCTTTGGAAACCCTCTAAACTTAGGAAAGGAAATAAATACGGATAAAAAAGAGCAATTCCCGTTTCTTGACGAAGATGGCAACTTATACTTTGCCTCCAACGGTCACGCTGGTTTTGGGTTATTAGACCTATTTCTTTCAAAAACGGAAAATGGAAAATTTAAATCCCCAGACAATCTTGGGTTACCTGTAAATAGCGGTTATGACGATTTTTCTTTGTCACTAGACTCTGATACCAATTCAGGTTATTTTTCATCAAATCGCCCTGGCGGAAAGGGTAGTGATGACATTTATTCGCTCTTGGAAACCAAACCACTTCTTATTGAAGACTGCAAGCAGTTAATTGCGGGAATTCTAACTGATAAAACTACCACACTCCCATTAGCCAATGCTACAATGGAACTTTTGGATGCCAGTGGAAAAATGATTGAAAAAATCACCACTTCTACCGATGCTTCTTATAAATTTCAAATCGCTTGTTCAAACCAATATAAAATCCAAGCTCACAAAGAAGGTTACGAGGATAATTCTAAAATTATTATTTCAGACACCGAAAGAAATGCGACAATAGACGGTTCCCTAACACTGTATTCCGTAAAAGAAAGAGAAGCTTTAAAAGCCAAAGAAGCTCTAGCCAAAAAAGAAGAGAAAGAAAAATTAGCTTATGCCGAAGCCGAAAAGCGAAAAGAATTAGAGAAAGCAAATGAGTTAGAACGCATACGAAAAGAGAAACAGGTTGCTATAAAGCAAAAAGCCGACCTAGAGAAAAAAGAGCGTGAACGTATTGAAAAAATCGAGGAAATCATTGCCAATGAAGAGGCCATCGTTAAAGAAAACGAACGCATTATTATCAAAACCGAAGAAATACATTTTGATTACAGTCTTTGGTACGTTAGACGTGAAGCTAGAGAACGTTTAGGAAAAGTTGTTGCTATCATGAAGCAGAACCCAGGTATGATTATTGAAATTGGTACGCATACAGATATCCGAGGTAATGAAGAATACAATCGTGACCTCTCTCAAAAACGTGCGGATTCCGCTAAAGAATTCATGGTCAAAAATGGTATCACGGAAGACCGCATTATTGCTAAAGGATACGGAGAATCTCAACCTATCGTAAAATGTGAAACCGAAGAAAGTTGTTCAGAGGAAGACCATGAATGGAATAGAAGATGTGAAATGGTAGTTGTAAAGTGGCAGTAAGTCATCTTAAAAAACAAAAGCACTTAGATTCTAATAAACATTAACAACCCAAACCAAGCTTGGCCCCAAATCATAAATTATGGTTTGGGGCTTTTTCATTTCTCTCGCTATTCTTTCTATCTTCGTTATATAAAATTTACACAATGAACCTATCCAACATTACATCCAAAGAAATCATGCCAGGTTACCACGGTAAACTGGTGCATTCCGAAAAAATGTCGCTTGCTTTTTGGACAGTAGAAGAAGGTGCCATTGTACCCGAACATTCCCACATGAACGAGCAAATAATGCAAGTGTTGGAAGGGCGTTTTGAATTTACACTTAATGGGGATACAAAGGTTTACGAAGTAAATGATATTGTTATCATTCCACCTCATAGTCCGCATAGTGGCAAGGCACTTACTCCATGTAAACTTATGGATGCTTTTAGTCCAGCACGTGAAGAGTACAAATAGAAAACAGAGTTAAACATTCCCCATAAATCTTATATTATGAACATATCATTAAAAGGCAAAAAAGCACTAGTTGGCGGTAGCTCAGGAGGAATAGGAAAAGCCATAGCACAACAATTAGCCGAAAGCGGAGCAAGTGTAACACTCATGTCCCGTAGTGAGGAGAAACTTAAGAAGATAGTAGCAGAACTGCCTACTGACCAAGGTCAGAAACATGGTTACCTAGTGGTTGATTTTGCAGATTTTCATGACTACCGCGAGAAAATTTACAACTATTTCGTTACCAATACGGTTGACATCCTTGTTAATAATACCCAAGGTCCTGCTGCAGGAAGTGCTCTAGAAAAGCAGACTGTAGATTACCAAGAAGCGTTTAATTTACTTTTTAAAACTGTAGCCTACACCACGGAACTCGCCCTAAAACATATGAAAGCCAATAAATGGGGCAGAATCATAAATATAGCTTCTGTATCCGTTAAAGAGCCTCTTTCTTATTTGGCGCTTTCGAATACCATAAGGGCAGCTGTAGTTACCTGGGGTAAATCATTGGCCAATGATGTGGGACAATATCAAATAACAGTTAACAGTATTCTAACTGGCTATTTTGATACTGATCGCATCGCTCAACTAAACTCCAAAAAAGCAGAGCAGCTGGGAATCTCAGAAGATGAGGTTCTTGCAGACATGGAGTCTAGAGTTCCTGTTAAGCGTATAGGAGACCCAAAAGAATATGGCTATCTAGTTACCTTTTTAGCTTCAGAAAATGCGGCTTACATTACAGGTACTCAAATACCAATTGACGGCGGACTTTTAAAAAGCTTATAGTTACTTATTTACGGTAATTCAGAAATCCTATTCCCTAACCGAGTAGGACCGCTCACTCATTTATAGTTTTTATTGGCATCCATTTTGCTCAGTTTTGTTCTATAATTTTATACTATGAAAAGATTATCCCTCATATTCACTGTAATCCTTTTTTCGCAAATGTTACCCGCACAGGATAGCGGAGACTCCTATAAAGCACTTTGGAAAAAGGTACAAAAATTAGAGAGCGAAGAATTGACTAAATCAGCTTTAGAACTGGTGGAGACCATTTCAGCAAAAGCGGAAAAAGAGAATAATTCTGAACAGGTTGTAAAAGCGTTACTATTTGTTTCAAAATATGCGATGATCTTGGAGGAAGATGCGCAATTGAACATTATTAATCGGTTTAAATCAGAAATAGAAAAGGCAGAATTTCCAACAAAAAATATTTTAGAAAGTTATTTAGCTAACCTCCATTGGCAATATTTTCAGCAAAATAGATATCAGTTTTATAACCGGTCTACCACAGAATCTAAAGTAGACAGCGTTGATTTTAGAACTTGGGACCTTACTACATTATTTCATGAAATAGACACCCATTTTCAAGCATCCTTAGAAAACAAAAAAGAGCTTCAGCAAACTAATTTACAAGGGTTAGAAGAATTATTAAATCATCAAAAAGGTTCAGAGACCTTCCGCCCTACTCTTTATGACATACTCGCCCACACGGCACTTCAGTTTTATAAAACCAACGAAACCGCTATTACACGCCCAGCGGATAAATATGAGATAAACGATTCTGAAACCATATGCGAAGCCTATCAATTTGCACATCATGATTTAAGTACCAATGATGATACTTCTCTACAAGCCAAAGCACTTAATGTATTCCAAGGGCTAATTCAATTTCATTTTGATGAACCTAAGTTAGAACCTTTGGTAATGGCCAATATTGAACGATTAAACTTCGTTTACCAAAACGCCACTTTTGAAAACAAAGAAACTTATTACGAGGAAACCTTAAAGAATTCTGCCGAACATCTAAAGCACAATCAGATTTCTGCTTTGTATAGTTATGAATTGGCACAACTATACAAAGCACAAGGGCAAACGTACCAATCTGAGACTAAAGAAGAAACCCGTTGGAAACACAAAGAAGCCCTTGCGTTATGTGATGAGGTAATTGCCAGATTCCCTGACAGTATGGGAGCGGAAAAATGTAAATCATTCCGTCTCCAAATCCTTGCTCCAAGTCTTTCGATAATTACCGAGCAACACATTGCTGTGAATCAGCCTTCAAAACTGTTGGTAAACTACAAAAATCTATCCTCATTACAACTGACTGCTTATGCTGTCAATAGCAATGAAATTAAAGAATTAGAACGTCTCTACCCTCCAGAAAAGCAATTGACTTTTATAGAAAAACTGAAACAGGTTAAAAGTTGGTCGGCTTCGCTTAAAAACGAAAAAGACTATCAGCAACATGGTATTGAGGTGCTTCTCCCAGCTTTAGAAAATGGACAATACATCATCTTAGCTTCCCCTGAAAAGGGTAATAAAGAAAGCTTTGCCTTTAGTCAGATTCAAGTAACTGACATGGCCTTGGTAGAAACCAATGGCAACTCAGAACAACGATACCAAATCATTAACAGAACCACAGGAAAACCTATTTCCGGGGCCGATTTGACCTTTACTTATCTTAAAAATTATAACAAACCCTATCTGACCAAAAAAGAGCGTACAGATAAAATGGGGTTTGTAACCATACCGCTAACAACTGAGAATTGGAACAATGTAAAAATTGAAGTTCATCATAATGGCGAGAAAGCTTTCTTTGGAGAGTATTATGTAAACGGAAGACGAAAGACAAACAGCTTGAATAAAGTTTCAAACCAACTTTTTCTGTTTACTGACCGAAGTATTTACAGACCTGGTCAGCCGGTATACTTTAAAGGAATCCTCATGGAAACTTCTGAAGAAAAATCGAAGGTAGTGGCCGATGAATCTGTATCCGCAGTTCTTTATGATGTAAATGGCCAAGAAATAACTGAACTTGAATTTACCACAAATGAATTCGGTTCTTTTAACGGTGAGTTTATATTACCAAGTTCTGCACTTACCGGAGAATTTTTTATTGAAGTAGATGCCTTTTCAGGGACTGTCAATAAAACGCAGTATATCTCTGTTGAGGAATACAAACGTCCTAAATTCGAAACCTCTTTTGAACCTGTAAACGAAACGTATAAAGTAAATGATAGCATTACCGTAACAGGCATTGCTTCGGCTTACGCCGGAAGTAAAATTACCGATGCCAAAGTGAGCTACCGTGTAAAAAGAGCCGTCTACTTCCCCCGTTGGTACTACTGGCGCATGCCCTATTATAATCAGACTGCTCAAGAAATAGCCCATGGAGAAACCACTACGGATGCTTCGGGTAATTATGATATCTCATTTAAGGCTTTACCGGACACTAGCCTATCCAAAGAAAACCTGCCTACTTTCAACTATGAAATTACGGCAGATGTAACCGACATCAATGGAGAAACCCATAGTACCACCACCTATGTATCCGTAGGTTATCATTCCGTCATTGCCAATATATCAGTTTCTGAGCAATGGAATAAAGACAAGAATGAGGATAAAATACACATTTCTACAACCAATCTTAATGGACAGTCCGTGCCTTCTAAAGGGACATTGAAAATGTACAAATTACAGGCTCCAAAACAAGTTCTGCGACAAAGAGCATGGCCTGCACCCGATTACAAAAATTGGAACCAAGAAGAATACAGTAACCTATTTCCTCATGAAGCTTACAACACAGAGGATAATGCTGTTAATTGGGAGAAGGGGAAATTGGTCTGGCAGACGAATTTTGACACTGAAAAATCCAAAAAATTCAACCCAAAAAATCTTAAAAATTGGGTGTCAGGAAAATATATAATAGAACTCGAAACCAACGATAAATTTGGACAAGCGGTCACAGAAAAAGCTATAACCACGCTTATTAGTGACAACGATAAGAAATTGCCGGACAACCGCCTGTTTGAAGTCAAAACAAATAAAACCGAGTATAGTGTTGGTGACAAAGTAGAAGTTACTTTTTACTCAAACTCAGAAGACCTTACCGTGACAGTCTTTGCTGAAAAGGAGCAAGAAATTATAGACATACATAAAATACATTTAAATCAAAATTCAAAATCTTTTACGGTTCCGGTAACCGAAAATGATTTGGGTGGTTTTGCCATTAACTATACCTATTCTGCCTATAATTCATTTGATTCAGGAACTATTTCTATTTCCGTTCCCTATCCTGAAACCCAGCTCGAAATTGAAACCACCACTTTTAGAGACAAATTGCAACCAGGAACCGATGAGACTTGGTCGTTTAAAATAAAAGGACCACAAGGCGAAAAAGCTTCGGCTGAGTTATTGGCCAGCATGTACGATGCCTCTCTGGACTCTTTTAAACCACACTATTGGAATTTTCATCCGCTTGACCGAAGTTCCTATTACTCCTCCATTTATGCTAGTGCACGAACTAGTTTTGGAACAAATTCATTCCGAACGCATCTTAGCAAAGAGAACTATAATTATGCACTACAAAGGTATGACTCGTTCAACTGGTTTGGACTGCATTTTGGTTACATCAATAATTACAGAAATAGCCTAAAAAGAATGGCCAAAAGCGAAGCAGCTCCTATGAGCATGATGGAAAATGATGGCGCTAGTCTGGATGAAGTCGTAATTACATCTTCTAATATTTCTGAAGAAAAGGAGATGGCCCCTCTAAATCCTGCTGAAGAGAAATCTAACAGTGAGAATGACCCCGAAACTGTACAAATCCGAAAAAACCTTCAAGAAACCGCATTTTTCTTTCCTGAATTACGAACGGACAAAGAAGGTAATGTCTCCTTCAACTTCACTACTCCAGAAGCGCTCACAAAATGGAAATTGCAATTACTAGCTCATACAAAATCTTTGCAAAGTTCCGTAAGAACCCTTGGAACCGTAACACAAAAAGAATTAATGGTGATGCCCAACGCGCCTCGTTTTCTTCGTGAAGGAGATGAAATAACCATTAGCACTAAAATTGCCAACTTAACGGACAAACAATTATCCGGACAAGCTAAACTTATTCTTGTTGATGTTATTTCTGGGAAGGATATTTCAGAACAATTAATTGATTCAAAAAAGCAAAATTCGTTTACAGTAGATTCTTTAGGAAATACCCAAGTTTCGTGGCAATTGAAGATACCTGAAAATCTACAAGCTGTTCAATATACGGTAACAGCAAAAGCAGGGGATTTCAGTGATGGCGAACAAAACGTGCTACCTGTCTTGACTAACCGCATATTGGTGACAGAAACCCTACCCATGTGGGTGCGGAGTAACCAGACCAAAACATTTGTTCTGGATAAATTAAAAGATAACACCTCAACTACGCTAAAAAATCATAAGCTAACTTTAGAGATTACTTCAAATCCTGCATGGTATGCTGTACAGGCACTCCCCTATCTTATGGAGTATCCTTATGATTGTAATGAGCAAACGTTTTCCCGATACTACGCAAATAGCTTGGCAAGTCATATTGCAAATTCAAATGAAAGAATAAAAGCTGTATTTGACCAATGGGCTAACTCCGATGCTTTGCTTAGCGATCTTGAAAAGAACGAAGAACTAAAGTCGCTGTTAATCCAGGAAACCCCTTGGCTCAGAGATGCACAATCTGAAACCGAGCAGAAAAAACGAATTGCCCTGTTGTTTGACTTAAATAAAATGAAGAACGAGGAAACTCGCGCCCTTAATAAGTTAAAAAACAACCAGAAAAATTCGGGCGCATGGGCTTGGTTTAACGGAGGTCCTGATAACAGGTACATTACACAACATATTGTAACAGGTATGGGGCACTTGAAACAACTGAACGTGTCCTCTGTATCTGTCGATAACCAATCGTCCGTTAAAATAATAACCGAAAAAGCTATTGCGTACTTAGACGCTGAGTTTGTTGAGGAATACAAACAAATGAAAAAGCACGCTTCAAACCTGAATAATGACCATTTGAGCCAAATGCAAATTCATTATTTATATATGCGTAGTTTCTTCAAGGATATAAAAAGCTCAAAGGAAGTCGATAAAATTACGGATTACTATCTTGGTCAAGCTAAAAAATACTGGACTAAGAAAGGACTCTATACCAAAGGTATGTTGGCTTTAACCTTAAATAGAACGGGAGATACTTCAACTTCTAAGAAAATTTTAAAGTCTTTAAAAGAGAATAGTATCGTTTCTGAAGAACTGGGCATGTACTGGAAAGAAAATACAGCTTCATGGTATTGGTATCAAGCACCTGTTGAAACACAAGCGCTTTTAATAGAAGCCTTTGAAGAGATTGAAAATGATACCAAAACCATTGATAATCTTAATATTTGGCTCTTAAAGCATAAGCAGACCAACCAATGGTCTACCACAAAATCTACATCTGAAGCAATATACGCTTTGTTATTGCAAGGTAGCGATTGGCTTTCAGTGACCGATGCCGTAAACGTCACTTTAGGAGGTGCTGAAATAAACCCTGAGAAGCTAGAAAATGTAAAAACTGAAGCAGGAACAGGTTATTTCAAAACCTCATGGAACACTAATGAAATACAACCAGAAATGGCAGAGGTGCGTCTAGAGAAAAAAGGAAATGGTATTGCGTGGGGTGCTTTGTACTGGCAGTATTTTGAGGATTTGGATAAAATTACATCGGCTAAAACACCCTTACAACTCAAGAAAAAGCTGTTCTTTAAAAAGAATACGGATACGGGAGAGAAAATTTCGGAAATCACCGATGCCACTCCCTTGCAAGTAGGCGACTTGGTACGCGTACGAATCGAACTGCGTTCTGACCGCGATATGGAATTCATTCACATGAAAGATATGCGAGCGGCCGGTTTTGAGCCAGTGAACGTAATTTCCAGCTACAAATGGCAGGATGGTCTAGGCTATTACGAAAGCACAAAAGATGCCAGCACTAATTTCTTTTTTGACTATCTACCCAAAGGAGTTTATGTCTTTGAGTATGATGTTCGCGTTAATAATGCCGGTAACTTCAGTAATGGCATAACAACAATCCAAAGCATGTATGCCCCGGAGTTTTCCAGTCATTCAGAAGGTGATCGTGTGGAGGTTGGTGATTAAATTACGAGATTACAAGAATAGAACCTATAGACTCATACGATCTTTAAAAAGATAGGATTGACGCCTAGAAACTTCAATTTCTACATCGTTCTTCATGGTAAGTTTCAGTTTTCCGTTGAACCATGGTATTACATTCTCAATATAGTTGGTGTTAATAATCTGTTGCCTATTCACTCTAAAAAAATTCTGTTCAGGTAGTTTTTCTTCTACTTGATTAAGTGATTTATAAAGCATTGGATTTTGGTCTTCAAAAAAGACACGGGTATAATTACCTACAATATCAAAATGTGAAATATCCCCAATTTTGACTAACCAACATTTTTCGCCGTCCTTGATAAATATCTGACTATTTTCCGTTAATTTTTCAGTCTTTGGCTCATTGATTACTTCAGATTTATCTATTTTGGCTCTAACCTTTTCTATAGCCAACGCAAACCGACTTTCGCTTATCGGTTTTAATAAGTAATCTAACGCATTATACTCAAAAGATTTTATTGCATACTCATCATAAGCAGTAGTAAAAACCGTAACAGGCACCTCGTCAAGCATTTCCAATAGCTCGAAACCGTCCTTTTCTGGCATGTTGATATCCAGTAGCAAAAGATCCGGATTTGTCTTTTTAATAAGCTCTACTCCATCATCTACATTTTCTGCCTCGCCCACTAATTCTATTTCGGAATGGTCTTTTAACAATTCTTTTAGTTCGTTTCTTGCCAACCGCGAGTCTTCGACTATTACTGCTCTAATCTGTTTCATTCTAATGGAATTTTTATGCTTGCAACAACTTCACCCTCTATCTCTTCTAATGAAAAAGAAGCCTTTTGACCATAAAGGAGGCGCAGTCGTTGCCTAATATTTTTTAACCCTAACTGTGTAGAGTCGTTTGCTATTTTTAATTTTCCCGTATTGGCTCCGGTTATAAATAAATTTTCATTGTCTTTTACAACTTTCAACGCTATGGTGCCCCCTTCTTTGAGATTGGCAATCCCGTGTTTAGCGGCATTCTCTATCAACAACTGAATTATCATGGGAGGTATTGGAATTTGTAATGCTTCTTCATTGATTTTTTCAACATATTGCAACCGCTCTTCCATTTGTATTTTTGAAAGCGCTATATAATTTTCTACCATTTCTAACTCTTCATGTAATGGAATAGCATCTACAGTATTCTTGGCAAATGCATATTCCAACATTTCAGATAGTTTGGAAATCATTTCTTGCGATTTACCAACATCTTCAAGCATCAATCCTCGTATATTGTTTATACTATTAAACAAAAAATGCGGATTTACTTGACCTTTTAAGGTGTTAAGTTGGGCTTCGCGTAGGGTGGCATTTAATTCAAGATTTTTTAAGTGATTTTTATTTCCTTCAATTATAAACTTAATAGTAAAATAAGTTATTGTCCATAAAAAGACCATCAAAATAGTACTAGTGGCAACCTCAAAAAAACTATTATGATCTTCGAAGAATTTAAGCTCAAAAGGATTTTTGGTCCATATACTATCATAAACAATTTCAGTTAATGTTGATAATGTATAATATAGTCCGCAACATCCAAAAAAAGCAATGGTAAACCTTATAATACTCCGCTTGTCAAAAACCTCAAAATCAATATTATTCTTTAAGTAAATTCTATATAATGATGTTACTATAATACCCACTAATCCGCCTGTAATAGCAAAAAAATAGCGAAAAGAACTACTAAAATCATCCACAAAAAAAATAGTTAGTTGCACAACATACCAACCAATAATTTGCAGGGTGTAAAAAAAGACTGTTTTATTTCTAGGAGTTAGCGTCATATTACAAAACTTCTAATTCATTACTCTCGCTAGGAATTTCCACCTCTATCTTTTTCTGCAGGGCATCTACAATAAGCTTACTATTACTATTGAATAGTAAATTCAATCGTTGATTCATTTTCTTTTTTATAAAATCATTCTCAGTGATATCTATTCCTTCTCCATCTACCTGAACAGAAATTTTTAAGATATCCTCTATTTTTAATATATCTAATACCATTGTAACATTAAAAGACTTGTCTGGCAGATTATCACCCAAAAAGAACTCTACAACATTCAAAAGTAACATGGGAGGCACTTCTAATTCTGACAATTCCGGTTCATCTTTATAACTAAAATTTAGAGATTCAGGATACTCTATTTGATATAATTCTACATACTTTTTGGTTGCCTCAATTTCTTCGATTAACGCAATAACTTGAACATTTTGTTTGGTAAGTGAATAGCGTAATAGTTCAGATAATTCAGTAAGCAACCTTCTTGATCGTTTCACATCTGTAGTCATAAGTACTTTTATACGATTTAATACTTGAACTATAAAAAAACTACTGACATGACCTTGTAATGTATTGAGTTGAGCGCTTTTAATTTTTTCCCGTAGTTTTAATCTTTCAATTCTATTTGAATTACTCTTAATTAATGATTTAATGGTAA
Organism: Zobellia laminariae; assembly: GCF_009725995.1. The sequence goes on from NZ_RCNS01000001.1 coordinate 602,357, forward strand.
AATATAGCGATGACCAAATGCTAAAAAGTACAATGCCCAATAAAAGTAAAAATGCCAGTCCACTTATTTCTATTTCAAATTCATCACTTTTAGCTTTCAAGGAAACTTCTGCTTTTTCTTCAGTGGCAGGCTCCTGATTAATTTCGTATTCGGGCTCATTTCTCTTATATAAAGACCCAATTCCTGAGGATAGTGAGGTCCATATTATAGCAGCCAATAAGCCAAAAGCACATATTTTCAGTATATTTCTAGTGGATACGTTATTGTTAGTATATTTTTTTAAGAACCACCTATAAAGTCCCGAAGAAAACATACCTACAAAAAAGACTACAACTGTTACTATTACAATGGAAATCAACGACGTCTCATCCTCGTCTATCGCAATCGCAAAAACTAACAATGAACCCCAGCCAATTGACTGCAACGTCCAAAACAAATGTTTTCTCAAAAACTTTAAGACTCTCATATTAATTCGTGAAGATGGTTTTGCGAGTTATAGTGTAATATATTATATAACCCCAACCTAAAATACCATGAAGTAGAACGAGGCGAAATGAATTTCTTTTTTCTAAAGAGGCTACTAAAGCAAAAAGATTACCAAAAAACATTCCGCTATAAAAGTAGTAGTACAGGAACTTGCTAGTAGATTTCCCAATAGCGAAACCTGTTTCATAAGCTAGAGAATTAACACCTTTACTATCTTCTATACCGTGTGAAAAGCCAAAATGAGCAATTGCACTAATTATAAAAAAACATATAATTACGCCCACTATTATTAGTACCGCCAAACCAAAATTCTTATAATTTTCACTTTGCTGTGTTTTGATTTTATCTCTTGTCATTTTATTCAAAATTATTTTTTTGAGCCAAAAAACACAGCTTAATTTAAAGTACTGAATGAAATTCAAATATAAACGTTTTGAATCGTAAGATTATAAGTAGCACTCTCATCATTTAAGAACTAGCTCTGTTAGCAATTCCACTAAAAATTTTACTATAGTTAGCATTCCTAATTATTTTGATTTTGTGTTCGTTTCTTTTCTAGTCCATACAAAATAGATAACATAAAGCCATCCAAAAAGAGCATGAAGTATAGCCCATCTAATAGATTTGTTGCGTTCCCATGAGGTTAATATTCCTATGACGCTCCCTATTCTTATTCCATTCTTAAAACTTATACCTTCTATTAAACTTCTCAAATGACTACTAACTTCGTAACCTACTTCATAAGAGTTCCCACCACCATAATGACTAGCCATATGAAGAAGATATGAAACCAGCAGAAGTACCAATATTGTGATACCTATAATTAATCCGGTATTTATTTTTTGTTTAGATATTTCTGTGTTTTTCATAATTAAAGAGGTTAGATTATAGTTTAAAATTATCACACCCATCTATCCTATAGAATCAAATCAAATGCACGGATTAGTTGGTTGTTATATGTTGACTTAACAATAAGTAAAATTAGAAAGGTCACTTAGCATCCAATTATACTAGACTTATAAAGATTGTAGAAATGTCACTACATCTGATGCATTACTCAATTTTGCATAGTCTAACGCTGTCATTCCCATTTTTGATTTTTCAGATAAATCTGCACCTTTTGAAACTAACAATTCAACTAGCTCTACATTATTATATCTTGCCGCATACATTACAGCAGTCATGCCCATAGTTTTTTCTTTTGCCTCAATATTAGAACCTAACTCTAAAAACTTTTCAACGGTTTCATAATCATTGTTTACTACGGCTAAACTTAAAGGAGATACATTAGTTGTAGTTGCCTTGATAGAACGTACTGCTTTGTCCGAAGGATTGTTGTTTGCGTTTGCACTGTTAATCATTACACTAAAAAGAATTCCGAATGCGATTGCTGATTTTCTCATAATATTAAATTTTAATTGTTATTGATTTGTTATTTATTTCTGATGTAAAAGTAATACACACTTGTAGGTACAGAAACGAGTTTATGACAAACGGTAATTTCCATAACTCCAACGGCAGCAATACTTAACGGATTATGGCGAACGGTAAATATTGATATCTGAATGGCAAAAGTGAAGAATTAGACTACTAAATAAGTAGTTTGAACAAGACTTTTTGACTACCTACCTAAAGGAGTCTATGTCTTTGAATATGACTTAAGGGTAAACAACGCTGGTGAATTCAGTAATGGTATTACCACAATACAGAGCATGTATGCACCTGAGTTTTCAAGTCATTCTGAAGGTGTTCGGGTGGAGGTTGGCAACTAGGATGTATATTGTAGAAAGGAGCGTCTACAAACTAACTGTAGGCCAAATTAATTTGTAGATAATAACACCCAGAATAAAACCGGTGCCTAGACCACAAAGAATAACGATTAGAATCATCTGATTAGATGATTTCTGTGATAATATATTAACCAAAGAGATTGGCGAACCATTTTTACGGATTTCAAACCTATTTAACTTCTCGCCTTTGGAAGTCTCTCGTTGCGCAATCCAATATCTATTTTCACCAATAGTGAAGGTATGCTCTGTACCTACTTCAGTTATTTTTTTAGAAACAGTTCTACCATCCAATAGAATTTTTTCTTTTCCAAAGAATGTGTGAACCACTTCAATTTTATGGTTATCAATATAATAAAGCGCTAGCTTTAGCATTGGGGACATTTGTGTTAAAGTTCAAGATAGGGGGTAGAAAAATCTCCTTTATAACATAAGATCTAACCATTCTATATGGAGAACAAATAAGACCCAATTGTTTTTAAAGAATATTCGAAAATATGGAATAATATAGTATCAACACAAGAAATATTAAAATACTACTAAACCATTCCTTCTAAAACATAAACAGTCTATCGTTCTATTTTTTAGGAGGATATTTTGAAAAAACTTTCGCAGCCAGTGCATGTAGTTTTTCCTCACGTGCTTCAGGAGATACATTTTCTTTAAAATTACTTTGACCTTGACCTTGCCAAAAGAGTTCATCCTTTTTGGCATCAACAAAATCAAACCGGATTTCGCGTTCCAGTTTTGGTTGTCCTACTGGTATACCTACGGAAACCCCACCGCCAACACTTCGGCCTGTACCACCAACTCCCAAACCAACAGTGTTGTTGCTAGCTACTTCAAAAGATTCACTATCTATATTGATAAAAAAATCAGGGTCTTCTGAAAAACGAATACCTTTTGCTTGCATTTCAGCATTAACGGCATGCAACAAACGTTTGGTATCAAGCTCGCTAAGGCCTGTATTCATATCAGGGTAATAATTGTAAGTACTGTAATTGGTGAAATCGGTTCCCTTATCATAATCATAGTTCACCCTAATCGTATTGCACGAGGCCAAACACAAAACCAACACCAAAGTAAATACATTCTTCATAGTCTCGTTTTAAAGTAAATTTAAGGAATTATAATCGGGCTGAATTTAACAACCAACCAGTCCCTCCTAACTATTCAACATAGCCCAAAGTTTATCTTTCAATTCCATTATACCCTGCTGCGCTACAGAAGAAATAAATAAATACGGTGTGCTATCCAAATCTTTATCTAGTTCTACGCGCATTTCATCCATAAGCTCCTGATCTAACATATCGCTTTTAGAAATGGCTATTAAACGTTCCTTATCTAACAATTCAGGATTATATCTTCTTAGTTCGCCAAGTAAAATTTGATACTCTTTACCAATATCTTTACTATCCGCAGGTATTAAAAACAAGAGAGTAGAATTACGCTCTATATGTCTTAAGAAGTAATGACCTAATCCTTTTCCTTCTGCAGCACCTTCTATAATCCCAGGAATATCTGCCATTACAAAACTCTGAAAATTCCGATGCTCTACGATACCTAAGTTGGGTTTCAGGGTTGTAAATTCGTAAGCGGCAATCTTTGGTTTTGCTGAAGTAATAACCGATAATAATGTAGATTTACCAGCATTAGGAAAGCCTACAAGACCAACATCTGCCAATAATTTTAATTCAAGAATAACTTCTACTTCCTGTCCGGGAACACCAGGCTGGGCATATCTTGGAGTTTGATTGGTACTGGTCTTAAAATGCCAGTTACCTCTACCACCCATTCCGCCTTCTGCCAAAATACGTTCTTCGCCATGTTCCGTAATTTCGAACAACACTTCTGCCGTTTCTGAATCCTTTACTACAGTACCTAATGGGACATCTAAATATACATCTTCGCCATCTGCACCAGAACTACGGGATTTACTACCGTGTCCGCCGTGACCTGACTTAAAGTGCTTTTTAAACTTAAAAGTTACAAGCGTCCATAAATTATTATTTCCGCGTAAGATAATATGACCTCCACGACCGCCATCTCCACCATCGGGACCTCCTTTGGTAATGAACTTTTCCCTATGCAAATGCACAGAGCCTTTTCCTCCTTTACCAGATTCCGCATTAATCCTAACGTAGTCTACAAAATTACCCTCAGTCATAAAATATTCTCAATTATATATTGACGACAGTCAACATTTGCGCAAAAATACGCATTTCGCATGAAGCTTAAACAAGCTATGCATTTAGAAGTTAGCCTTATAAAGCCAAAAAGAGAGTTGAAACATGCCTAATCATCTGTTTAGACCTGTTCAACTCTCCTTAATATACTATTGGAAACCGAAAGAGAACTAAAGCTCCTCGATAACCTTAGCCAAACGATGTGTTATTTCATCTATGGCGCCAATACCATTTACACTATGGAATTTATTCTGTGCCTCATAAAAATCTTTTAAAGGCGCTGTTTTCTGATTATACTCATCAAAACGATTACGTATTTTAGATTCGTCCTGATCATCGCTACGACCGCTAACCTTACCTCTTTCCAACAAACGCTGAATAAGAACTTCGTCATTTGCTTCTAAAGCGATAGTTGCATCTATTTTCATCTCTTTTGTGCTTAAGAAAGCGTCTAAAGCTTTTGCCTGAGCAGTTGTACGAGGAAAACCGTCAAAAATAAATCCGCTTGCATCTGGGTTTTTCTCAACCGCATCCTGCAACATCTTTATAGTTACTTCATCAGGAACCAAATCGCCACGATCAATGTATGATTTAGCCAATTGTCCCAGCTCAGTATCGTTTTTCATATTATAACGAAAAAGATCTCCTGTAGAAATGTGTTTCAGGTTGTACTTATCCTTTAAAAAATCAGCTTGGGTTCCTTTTCCGGCACCCGGTTTCCCGAAAAGCACGAGATTAATCATATGTTTTTGGTTTAATTGGTAAACTTCTTTAAGATTTCGGCCTAACTCATTATAATCTAGACCGTATCCCACAATAAATTTATCAGGTATATCAATACCTACGTAATCAATGGTATACTCACCATTGTATATTTCAGACTTATAAAAAAGACTTGCAACCTTAAATTCCTTAACGTTAGCCTTTGAGAAAAGATGTATTAATTTTTTAAGCGTACGGCCCGTATCTATTATATCTTCAAGAATAATAACACTACGGCCTTCTATATCCTCCGAAACATCTAAGAGGGTTTCTACTATGCCTGTAGAAGTCAAACCTTGATAGGAACTTAATTTCACAAAAGAAACTTCGCAAGGGTGTTGATATTCCTTCAGAAAGTCTGATACGAACATAAACGACCCATTAAGAACCCCCACAAAAATTGGTGTTTCATCCTTATAATCAGCGGCAACTTGATCGGCAACTTTTTTTACGGCTGCTTTTATTTGCGCTTCGCTCAAGAACGGCTTAAAATGTTTATCGTGTAGCTTTATCACATCGCATTTTTAAAGAACGGCTAATATACCACTTTGATTTTGCTTTTTTAAGCACACGCCTTGCGTTTTAAGAATTCGATGTATTTTTGCATCAGTTCAAAATCAATTGCATGTCTACAGATAATTCATCGGAGTACTTTTCTTCACAGTTTAAATTGGGAATTTTAGGCGGTGGCCAGCTTGGTAAAATGCTCCTTTACGAAACTCGTAAATTTGATATTCACACCGTAGTTATGGACTCTTCGCCAGAAGCTCCTTCAAAAATAGCATGCAATGAATTTATATTGGGCGACCTGATGGATTTTGATGCCGTATACAATTTAGGGAAGCAAGTAGATGTGCTTACCATTGAAATTGAAAACGTAAATGTGGATGCCTTAGAAAAACTGGAAGATGAAGGTCTAAAGGTTTTTCCACAAACCAAAGCTCTTAGAATCATCCAGAACAAAGCAAAACAGAAGCTTTTTTATGTGGATAACAACATACCAACAGCAGATTTTCAAAGATTTGCCTATAAAAGTGAAATAATAGATAGTATCTCAAACGGAGCTTTAGACTTCCCTTTTATTTGGAAAGCAGCACAATTTGGTTACGACGGACAAGGGGTAAAAGTTGTCCGTAAGATTGAAGATTTAAACGAACTTCCTGCAGGTGAATGTATTGCCGAAAAGATGATCGACTTTAAAAATGAACTTGCCGTTATAGTTACCCGTAGCGTAAGTGGTGAAGTAAGAACTTATCCCGTGGTAGAAATGGAATTTCACCCGGAAGCCAATCAAGTAGAATATGTTATCTGTCCTGCTAGAATTAGTGATGCCGTTGCCCAAAAAGCACAAGAAATAGCTTTAAAGGTTTCAGAGAAAATACAGCATGTTGGCCTTTTGGCCGTAGAACTTTTCCAGACTAAAGATGACCAAATTATAGTTAACGAAGTTGCTCCAAGACCCCATAACAGTGGCCATTATAGTATTGAGGCAAGTTACACCAACCAGTTTGAGCAACATCTTCGTGCCATTTTAGACCTTCCATTAGGTGATACTAAAAGTAAGGTTGCCGGTATTATGGTAAATTTAGTGGGTGCCGAAGGCCATACAGGAGATGTTGTCTATGAAAATATGTCCAAAATTTTAGGAATGGAAGGAGTAACTCCTCATATTTACGGCAAAAAACAAACCCGTCCTTTTAGAAAAATGGGTCATGTAACTATAGTAAACGAATCTATTTCCGAAGCTCGCAAAATTGCGCAGCAAGTAAAGGAAACTATTAAAGTGATAAGCAAATAATCATATGAGTAAAGTAGCAGTAGTAATGGGTAGCACTAGCGATATGCCCGTAATGCAAGACGCCATAGACATTTTAAAGGGATTTGATATTGAGGTTGATGTAGATATCGTATCAGCTCACAGAACTCCTGAAAAACTTTTTGATTTCAGTAAAAATGCACATACCAATGGCTACGCCGTTATTATTGCCGGTGCCGGTGGTGCAGCTCACCTTCCTGGAATGGTAGCATCTATGTCTCCTTTACCAGTAATTGGTGTTCCCGTAAAAAGTAGCAATTCTATAGATGGTTGGGATTCTATCTTATCCATTCTTCAAATGCCCGGTGGCGTTCCCGTAGCTACGGTAGCCCTGAACGGAGCAAAAAATGCCGGTATATTAGCGGCACAGATTATAGGAAGCTCGGACAAATGTGTTCTTGATAAGATTATTCTATATAAAGAAGGCCTAAAACAAAAAGTAATAGAAGGTGCAAAATCCGTCAGTGGCAAAAAGTAATATATAGGTCATCAAAAATTACAATTCATGAATTACCCTTCACTTATAGGTTTTATAATTGGTGTGTTGGCTATTATTGTCCTAGCTTTTATTGAGCGAAGAATCAATAATCCTTATTTAAAAAGTCTCTGGAGAAGCGCTTTATTCTTCTTCTCTATGTATGTGTTGATACTTGTTCTGGTTTTCTTTCGTTGGAAATACTATGAAATGCAACTAAGCACTTTTGACCTTAATGCAGATGGCAGCATAGGCCTTAAGGAATATACAGACCAATACAGATTTGTTAGAGATAAAGTAATGAGCGGAGCCGACCGGAACTTTGCTTTTGTAACCGGAGCTGCATTATCTTTTCTTTTAGCTGGCCTTGCACTCATACTAGACCTTATTAATACTTGGATAAAGTCTAAGAACAACCCCATACAATCTTAAACCTAAAAAAACTTACGTCATATGAATCCATTATTGACACCTTTTGATACTGCTCCATTTTCAAAAATAGAAAATGCACATTTTAAGCCTGCTTTTTTACAAGCTATGAAAGATGCAAGAGCAGAAATAGACCAAATAACGGCTGACAAGGCAGAGCCTTCTTTTGAGAACACCATTGAAGCATTGGAATTTACAGGTCAGCAGTTGGACCGAATTTCCAGTGTTTTCTTTAATCTAAATTCTGCCGAAACCAATGAAGAAATTCAAAAGATAGCTCAGGAAATTTCCCCTTTGCTTTCTGAATTCAGTAATGATATTACGCTAAACGAAGCTTTGTTCAAACGCATAAAAACCGTTTATGACCAAAAAGATTCTTTAGACCTTACCATAGAGCAACACACTTTGCTTGACAAGAAATACAAGAGTTTCAGTAGAAACGGTGCTAATCTAAACGATGACAAGAAGAAACGTCTTCGTGAAATTGATTCAGAGCTTTCAAAATTAAAATTGAACTTTGGCGAAAATATACTAGCTGAAACGAACAAGTATGAAAAGCACTTGACCAATGAAAATGATTTAGACGGTCTACCCGAAGGAGAGAAAGAGGCAGCTGCTCAAATGGCGAAATCAAAAGAGAAAGAGGGCTGGGTTATAACTTTAGATTACCCTAGTTATATACCCTTTATGAAATATGCCAAAAACCGCGAACTGCGTAAGGAGTTGTCTTTAGCTTTTGGTAGCAAGGCTTTTCATGGTGATGAGCTTGACAACCAAGAGAACGTACTTAAAATTGCTAATTTACGTTTTGAACGTGCTAACTTATTGGGCTACAAGACCCATGCACACTTTGTGCTAGAAGAGCGTATGGCAGAAACTCCAGAAAAAGTACACAAGTTTCTAAATGAGTTATTAGAAAAAGCAAAGCCTGCTGCAGGAAAAGAGTTCTCCCAATTAGAAGATTTTGCAAAAGAACTAGACCATATAGACCGATTAGAAAAATGGGACGGTAGTTATTATTCTGAAAAGCTGAAGCAAAAACTATTCAACTTAGATGACGAGAAACTAAAACCTTATTTTAAACTAGAGAACGTAATTTCTGGTGTTTTTAAAATAGCTGAGAAATTATTCGACCTTCGTTTTGAAGAAGTTACGGATATAGATAAATATAATGAAGAAGTAAAGACATATAAGGTTTACGATACTTCTAACAACTTCATTTCTGTTTTCTATGCAGATTTCCACCCCAGAAAAGGAAAACGTGGTGGTGCTTGGATGACTTCCTATAAATCTCAATACCAACGTAACGGAGAAAATGTACGTCCGCACATATCCAATGTTTGTAATTTTACCCGTTCTACACCTAGTAAGCCTTCCCTTTTAACTTTTAACGAGGTAACTACCCTATTTCATGAATTTGGACATGGATTGCATGGTATGCTGGCAAACACTACTTACCCTAGCCTCTCCGGAACTTCTGTATTTTGGGATTTTGTAGAGTTACCTAGTCAAGTAATGGAAAACTGGTGTTATGAAAAAGAAGCACTAGAACTTTTTGCTACTCATTACGAAACAGGAGAAGTAATTCCGATGGAATTGGTTCAAAAAATTAAAGAATCGGCTACTTTTCAAGAAGGTATGCAAACGCTTCGCCAACTTAGCTTTGGCCTTTTAGATATGTCTTGGCACGGAATAGACCCTACAGGCATTACGAACGTAAAACAGCACGAAACCGAGGCTTTTAAAGGCACCAATCTATACCCTGAAACACCAGAGACTTGTATGAGTACCGCTTTTGCCCATATTTTCCAAGGCGGGTATTCGTCTGGATACTACAGCTACAAATGGGCTGAAGTTTTAGACGCTGATGCTTTTGCATATTTTAAAGAAAAAGGTATCTTTAATAAAGAAGTCGCTACTAAGTTCAAAGACAACGTGCTTTCAAAAGGTGGAACAGAAAACCCAATGGTTCTGTACAAGCGTTTTAGAGGCGCTGAACCCAAGGTAGAAGCCTTATTAGAACGGGCCGGTCTATTGAATTAATAACCTTCAATTTATCATCCATAGAAAAAAATTAAAAAAATATACCAAGATTATGTTTTGTAAGTTTTTTCTTATATATTTACGTAACATAAGTAGGTTGAAAAGGTTATATCAATAATAAATTTTTTTTAACGGTTTAAAAGAGGGTGTGGGGACGCCCTCTTTTTTTATTCCCAAAACTCAAAAGACTAATAATAGGTTAAATAATTACTATTTCTTCCGTTTCCATTTATCATCTCACTTGGTTTTCAGAACTTCGCAAAAAAAATAAATCATGGTTATATTTGTAGATATGGACGAGGTGATTGCAGACACCTATGGAGAACATATAGAAATTTATAATAAGGATTACAACGAACAACTTACCCTAGATTTTTTTCATGGTAGTGAAGTTTGGCATAAAGTTCCTGTAGACAGACAACAGAGTGTTCGTGACCATGCACGAAATAGAGGTTTCTTTCGCAACCTCAAACCCATTGCAGATGCCCAAGCCGTACTTAAAGAATTAAGCGAGAAACACGAAGTGTATATTGCAAGTGCTGCTATGCAGTTTCCAAACTCACTTGAAGAGAAATCTGAGTGGTTAGATGAGTATTTTTCATTTATACTTTGGCAGAACCGCATTCTATGTGGAAACAAGCACATCTTACGCGGAGATGTTTTAATTGACGACCGTAGCTACAATCTAGAAACTTTTGAGGGCAGATCATTATTGTTCACATCACCACACAATGTAAACAGTACCGGTTTTGAAAGGGTAAACAATTGGTTAGAAGTCGCAGAAAAACTGCTCTAATTCTTTTTATCTGCCATAAAGGCATCATAACCACCTTCTAGATTCACAACCTTATCAAACCCAAGAGAATCTAGCACATGCGCTGCTTTGGCACTACGTCCGCCCATTTTACAATACACATAGACAGGTCTCGCTCTGTCTATTGAATCAACGCTTTTTATAAAATCCGTATCGAACCAATTAATATTCAATGCATTATCCAAATGACCGGCACTGAACTCTTCTGGAGTACGCACATCTACTAATATCCCCGATTCTATATCATTCTGTGAAAATTCTGTGATATGTTTTCCTTTACTTTGAACACAACCTAAGTTTATAACAAACAAGGTTACAAGTAAATAGTAAAATTTCATAGGTTTTAAGTTTAATCAAAAATACTAATTATGGCTGCGTTAAATTATATTTCGGGGAATGAAAAAAAATTAAAGGTCATTAAATCTAATTCCATTACTTTTGATAACGACAAAAAACGTATGCCAGAACACCAACTAATGCCCGATAAATGGGTAGACTTATACGCAGATTACCTTTTTAACTACGCAATAGGCCGTATTAGCGATGCTGAAGTAGCAAAAGACCTTGTTCAAGAAACTTTTATGGCGGGATTAAAATCTGCCAAAAATTACAAGGGAGATGCTGCCGAGCGTACGTGGTTAATAGCTATTTTAAAGAGAAAAGTAATTGACCATTACAGAAAAACCAACTCTAAAAAAGGAAAAGCAGAAGTGCGAATGAACTATAGTTCGCAAACTGATGCCGAAGGTGATTGGTTAGAAGAACAGGTTGCCGACCCTTTTAGTTCCTTCGAAAACAGCGATATAGAAAACGAAGAATTGGGACTTGCCATTCAATCTTGTATTGCCAAACTACCTAAAAAACAAGCTTTGGTCTTTACAATGAAAACTATTCAAGGAGTTAGTACGGAAGATATTTGTAATGAGCTCGATATTAATCCGTCTAACCTGTGGGTAATGATACATAGAGCTAGAACAGCTTTAATGGATTGCCTTAATCAAAATTGGTTTTAAACTATGATTTCTTGCGACAAAGCCGCCATAATTTGCAACAAAGCCCAATACAGGGAAGCAACTTTTACGGAAAAACTAAAATTGCGTTTTCACTTATTTATGTGTAAAACTTGTTCTAAAGCAACTAAAGAGAACACTCAATTAACGACCTTATGCCAAAAGGCAGACCTTCACAGCTTAACCGAACAGGAAAAGTTGAAAATGAAGCAAATTTTAGATAAAATGAATTAAAAGAATTTTCCAAAGGCAAATAATAATGTCCACCAGAAAATAGAAATTCCTTCCACCCAAAAAGAGGCAAAATATCTATTTTGCTGACGTTTTGTAACGAACATCAAAGCTCCCAAGAGTAAAAACATAATACCCCCAGCAAAAGCCTCATACATAGAAATAGTATCTTTCAAAAAAATTAGAAAGAAAAATGGGAGTGTACAAAACGACCCGAATATTTTAGTATTGGCTACTCCATAACGTTGCGGCAACGTCCTTAATTCCGGGCTATCATAAGCTAAGTCACGAATCTCAAAGGGAATCAGCAGAATCAGCACAAACAAAAAGCGCTGTACGCATTCTATCCAAACATCTTTCTCCATAGGGCCTCCTTCCGATAATACGGGAAGAATTACGGTAGCTCCCGCCCATACTAATGCGACGATAAAAATTTTCAACCCTCCCCAACTCCTAAGGTTTTTTGCGTGAGGTAACAATGGTACAGCATACAGCCCTGTAAGGCCTACCAGTCCACCAATACCCATCCATACTTCTAGCTTAAAAAAATAACCATGATATAACGCAATTGCCAAGGCTATAAAGCTTACAAATTGAATGTTCTTTTGGTATTTATTGGCTACTAGAATATACTTCTTTGCCTCTACCCCATATTTTACAAAATTGTAGCAAGCAATAGAACCAAAAAAAAGAAACCAAGCTAGGTGTTGATTTACACCGTATCCCAATGTAATATCCGTTACATGTACAAGTGCATAAACGGCAAAAGCTACATGTATGGAGGCATCAAGGTAAAAATCAAAAACACGGTTAATAGCCTTCATCCTACAAAACTAACGAAACTGTTCATAAACACCGTTTTTAGTTAAAAACTTTCATCCTACGGAACAATTATGTGATTTTTTTAAGGGATAAAATGTCTAATTTTGTGGCACTTATTTTTAAGCTATGAAGACAGACGTATTTGCTTTGCGCCATATAGGCATCAGGGAAGAAAATCAAGAGCATATGCTCAAAACTGTAGGTACAGACACCTTGGACCAGCTCATTTACGAGACCATTCCAAATGATATTCGCCTTAAACAGCCATTGCAGCTAAATGCCGCTATGAGCGAACATAAATTTCTAGCTCATATTCAAGAGCTTTCAGAAGAAAATGAAGTATTCCGCACATATATTGGTTTAGGGTATCATGAAAGCTTGACACCTTCTGTAATTAAAAGAAATATACTAGAGAATCCAGGCTGGTATACCGCTTATACGCCTTATCAAGCTGAAATTGCCCAAGGAAGACTAGAAGCCCTTTTGAATTTTCAAACTGTTGTAGCGGACCTAACGGGAATGGAATTGGCAAATGCTTCGCTTTTAGATGAAAGTACAGCTGCCGCAGAAGCCATGACCATGTTGTTTGATGTTCGTAGCCGTGAACAAAAGAAAAACGGTATTCTAAAATTCTTTGTTTCCGAAGAAGTACTACCACAAACACTGTCTCTTTTAAAGACGCGTTCAACACCACTAGGTATTGAGTTGGTAATAGGAAACCATGAAGAATTCTCTTTCACCCAAGATTTTTACGGAGCTTTATTGCAATACCCAGGAAAATATGGTCAAGTAAACGACTATGCAGATTTTGTTTCCAAAGCCAAAGAAAATGACATTAAAGTAGCTGTTGCAGCAGACATACTAAGTTTAGTACTTCTTACTCCTCCGGGGGAATTTGGTGTTGATGTTGTTGTAGGTACTACACAGCGCTTTGGTATTCCTCTAGGTTATGGAGGTCCTCATGCTGCATTTTTCGCGACAAAAGAAGCGTATAAAAGAAATATTCCCGGTCGGATTATTGGCGTCACCAAAGATACTGATGGCAAAACTGCCCTTAGAATGGCACTCCAGACTAGAGAACAACATATCAAACGAGATAAAGCTACCTCAAACATCTGTACAGCTCAAGTACTATTGGCCGTCATGGCGGGTATGTATGCTGTATACCATGGTCCAAAAGGCCTAAAATATATAGCAAATAAGGTACACCGTACCGCAGTAACCTTAGCTGATGCGCTAGAGAAATTAGGTTTATATCAAACCAATTCTTCTTATTTTGATACAATTACCGTGAAAGCAGATGCTAGTAGCGTTCGGAAGATAGCAGAGAAAAATAAAGTTAATTTCCTTTATGTTGACAATGAAACTATTTCCATTGCTGTAAATGAGGCTACATCGTTACAAGACCTTAACCAGATTGTCTCTATTTTTACAGAGGCCCTTGGAAAAGAAACTAAAGAAACAGAAAGTCTTTTATCCAAATCTGCCATAACTCCAAGCATACAGCGCCATTCTTCTTTTTTACAAAATGAAGTATTTAACATGTATCATTCAGAAACAGAACTGATGCGTTACATTAAGAAATTAGAGCGTAAAGACCTTTCATTGAATCATTCAATGATTTCATTAGGTTCATGTACGATGAAATTGAATGCCGCTTCTGAGATGCTACCATTGAGTATGGCACGCTGGGCCAACATTCATCCGTTTGTACCTATTGAACAAGCTAAAGGATATCAGTTTGTATTGAAAGAATTGGCCAGAGATCTTTCAACAATAACAGGTTTTGCTGCAACATCATTGCAACCCAATTCAGGCGCACAAGGTGAGTACGCAGGCCTTATGGTTATTAGAGCATACCACGAATCCAGAAATGAAGGACACAGAGATGTGTGCATTATTCCAGCTTCGGCACACGGTACCAATCCTGCCTCTGCTGTAATGGCCGGCATGAAAGTAGTCGTTACCAAGACCGATGAAAAAGGAAATATAGACGTATCCGATTTAGAAGAAAAAGTTTTAAAGCATTCAGAAAATCTTGCTGCTTTAATGGTTACTTACCCTTCTACCCACGGTGTTTTTGAGTCCTCTATTAAACATATAACAAAACTGATTCATGATAACGGCGGCCAAGTGTATATGGACGGCGCTAATATGAACGCACAAGTAGGTCTTACGAACCCTGCGATTATTGGTGCCGATGTTTGCCACTTAAACCTTCATAAAACATTTGCCATACCACACGGTGGTGGTGGCCCTGGTGTAGGTCCAATTTGTGTTGCAGAGCAATTAGTTCCATTTCTACCAGGTAACCCTGTCATTGAAACAGGTGGTGATAAAGCCATTACTGCAATTTCTGCGGCACCATGGGGAAGTTCCTTGGTTTGCTTAATCTCTTATGGCTATATAAAAATGCTTGGAGAACAAGGTTTAAGACACTCCACCGAAATAGCTATACTGAATGCCAATTATATCAAACAGAAATTAAGCGGTGCCTACGATGTTCTTTATACAGGTGAAAAAGGACGTGCAGCACACGAGATGATTATTGATTGTAGACCTTTCAAAAAGAATGGTATTGAAGTTACTGATATAGCGAAAAGGTTAATGGACTATGGTTTTCACGCACCAACGGTTTCTTTTCCCGTAGCCGGGACCTTGATGATCGAACCTACGGAAAGTGAAAGTTTAACTGAATTAGACCGTTTTTGTGATGCCATGTTATCTATTAGAGCAGAAATTAACGATGCATCTGTAGAAGACCATAATAACGTGCTTAAAAATTCACCGCATACCCTAGAAATGTTAACTGCAGATGAGTGGAATTTTCCATACAGCAGACAAAAAGCAGCATTTCCGCTTTCGTACATTCAAGAAAACAAATTTTGGCCTTCAGTTAGACGAGTTGATGACGCCTATGGAGACCGTAATTTAATATGTACCTGTGCACCAATTGAAGCCTACGTAGAGGCAGAATAACTACCGGTAACACTAATAAATACGGGCCTTTTCACTTAAATGAAAGGGCCCGTATTCTTTTCGCACAATTCCGTTAAAGGTCTTGAACATCGTAAAAGTTGTTATGCATGCATAATATTCAATTTGTTATGCATTACCTTGCAAAGTGATAAAATAAATTACATTATGTCAATTGCAATTACAGGAACAGGAAGTTACATACCATCGCTAGTCGTTCCTAACGACGAATTTGAAGGTCATAATTTTTTAAATGCAGACGGCTCACCATTTGCCCATGATAACGCCGTTATCATCCAGAAATTCAAAGGAATTACAGGAATTGAAGAACGACGTTATGTTGAAAAAAATCTAAATACCTCTGACATTGGTTTTCTTGCTGCAGAAAAAGCAATTACCGATGCAGGAATTGACAAAGAAACTATAGACTACATCATTTTTGCTCATAATTTTGGAGATGTTTCTCCGGGCAATATTCAAAGTGATAGCTTACCTAGTTTAGCTACAAGGGTAAAGCAACATTTACGCATAAAAAATCCCACTTGTGTCGCCTATGATTTAATCTTCGGGTGTCCGGGATGGATTCAAGGAGCTATACAGGCAAATGCTTTCATTAAAAGCGGGATTGCAAAAAGGTGTCTTGTTATCGGGGCAGAAACTTTATCTCGTATTGTAGACCCACATGACAGGGATTCTATGATTTACTCCGATGGTGCTGGTGCAGCCATAATTGAAGAAACTGACGGTGCTGGTGAAATACTTTCACATGCTAGTGCAACACACGCTTATGAAGAAGCTTATTTTTTATTCTTCGGTAAATCTTACAATAAAGAAAAAGACGACACGAAGTACATAAAAATGTACGGTCGTAAAATCTACGAGTTTGCCGTTACCCATGTACCACAAGCTATGAAAGATTGTCTGGACGAAAGTGGAGTTGCGATAAAGGACCTCAAAAAAATCTTTATTCACCAAGCGAATGAGAAGATGGACGAAGCCATTGTAAAACGTTTCTACGGTCTTTACGACCATGAAATTCCGGAGAATATCATGCCTATGAGCATTGGTAAATTAGGGAACAGCTCAGTAGCTACAGTACCTACTCTATTCGATTTGGTACTTAACGGAAAAATAGAAAATCAAGACGTTCAAAAGGGAGATGTTGTTATCTTTGCAAGTGTTGGTGCGGGTATGAACATTAATGCCATGGTATACAGGGTATAATTCAATCCGTAACAGCGCAGACAATCAAACTTGCAACCTGTTCAAATGTACGAGAAGACCTATCCTAGTAAACGTTTTCAGCATACCCTAGATTTTCTAAAGAAACATATCACTCCCGAGGAAACTATTTTAGACCTCGGTGTAGAAAATCCGTTTTCTAAAATCATGAAAGAGCAGGGGTATTCCGTAGAGAATACCAAAGGCGAAGATTTGGATATTGATTACTCTTCGCTAACCAACTCAAACGCAAAAGTAGTTACTGCATTTGAAATTTTTGAACACTTACTAGCCCCTTTTAACCCACTCAGGGAAATAAAAGCAGACAAGATAGTTGCAAGCATTCCATTAAAACTATGGTTCGCTCCCGCATACCGAAGTAAAACCGATCCATGGGACCGTCATTATCACGAATTTGAAGATTGGCAGTTTGACTGGCTTTTAGAGAAAGCAGGTTGGGAAATTAAGGATCGTGCAAAATGGACCAACCCGGTTAAAAAGTTAGGCATACGCCCCCTATTGCGCAGTTTTACCCCACGGTACTATATTATCTATGCAGTAAGGAAACAAGAACAATAAACGCACAATATTTATTTCAATTTCATAGCTTTTGCCCTATTAACGTTTCATGGCCATGCACTATTATGTAATCGTTCCCGCTCATAATGAAGAAGGCTTTTTGGCTGACACCTTAAATTCTATCTTAAGACAGTCGCTACAGCCCAAAAGAGTCGTTGTAGTGAACGATAATTCTACCGACAACACAGAAGATATCATAGACCAATTTGTAGCACTCAGCCCCATTTTTGAGAAGTTAAATACAACTTCATCTACCGAACATATGCCAGGTAGTAAAGTGATTAACGCATTTAACAAAGGATTACAGCTTTTGGATGAAAATTACGACTTTGTTGTAAAGTTAGATGCCGATGTAATTCTCCCCGATAATTACTTTGAAAAAATTGTTTATATTTTTAGAGGACAACCCAAAGTAGGTATTGCCGGAGGTTTCATTTACGAACAGGCCGAAGATGGACAATGGAAATTAAACCACCCAATGGATAAAAACCATGTGCGAGGTGCATTTAAAGCATATACCAAAAAATGTTTCAAAGCTATTGGAGGATTACGGAACGCTATGGGATGGGATACTGTAGACGAATTGCTTGCCCAATACCATGGTCATGAAATCTATACTGACGATGCTTTAAAAGTAAAACACCTTAGACCTACGGGAAACGCCTATAATAAAAAAGCTAAACTTCTTCAAGGAAAAGCGATGTACACCATGCGATATGGATTATTAATAACTATAATCGCTTCGTTGAAAATGGCTGTAAAGCAACAAAAACCGCAAGCTTTTTCAGATAATATGTACGGCTATCTTGAAGCTAAAAAAGAGAAAGAGCATTTCTTGGTCACAAAAGCTGAGGGTGACTTTATCAGAAAACTACGCTGGAGAAATATTAAAAGGAAACTTTTATAATCAAACCAAAATCTTGTAAACAAAAAAATGCCCGCTACTAAAGCGGGCATTTTTTATATATGGTAATCAGGTGTATTATATACCTAACTCTTTTTTCACATCTGCTAATAGATTCTTACCATTAGCTACGATAAGTCCACCACCGGCTTGAGCATCTATTACGTAATCAAAACCTTGGGCAGCAGCTACTTTTTCAATTGCAGCTTTAGCTTTATCGGATATAGGAGCAAAAAGCTCTCCTTGCTTCTTCTGAAGCTCCCTTTGTGCAGCTTGTTGTGCTTCACCAATATTCTTTTGAACACCTTGAAGCTCTATTGCTCTTTTTTCGTTCTCTTCTTTTGATTTTGAAGGCGCCTCATTTTGGTACAAAGTAGCTTTGTTCTGAAATTCGGTCATTGAACTTTCAATATCGGCATTGTAAGTCTCAGATAATTTTTTAAGCTCTGCTTCTGCAGTTTTCATCTCCGGCATTGCACTTAATAATTGGGTAACATCTATGTGTGCTACTTTACTCTGTGCGTTAACAAAACCTGTAGCGGCTACAAACAATACTAAGGCTACTGCTATTTTCTTTAAGTGTTTCATGATAATTCTAGTTAAAATAATTGAGTGTTAATTTCTGGTTAATGTATTTTTCTCGTTTCACATTTGCTAAGCAAATCGCCGCAATGTATTAAAATTATGTCTATTTAGCAGATGATTGCGAGACTTTGTTGAGTAAACCGTATTACTCTTCAGTTTCTCCTTCATCCTGCCCGTCATCTTGACGTTCTTCTAGCTTCTCTTTTCTCTTTGCTTCACGCTCTTCTAACAGCTTTTTTCTTCGGGCTTCATACGCTTTCTTACGCTCTTCCCTTAACTTCAACTGTTCAGCACGCTTCTCTTCTACTGTTTTCTCTCTTGCTTCTTGTGCCTTTTCTGCGTTCTCTTTTCTTTCCTTTAGAGCATCGCTCATCTCATCTTCTGCCTCTTCATCATCAAACTTGTCTCTACTATCTTTCTTAGGCTTGCTTATTTTACGAGTCCTAGAAATTCCTCTGAGCACTAAATCACTAATGTCATGCCTATTTTCAGCGTACAACATAACAACATCAGCAGATTTATCAAAAATAAAATCGTACTTCTTGTTTGTTCCTATTTTCTGTACCTCATTAAATACTTGATCCTGTATTGGCTGAATCAGACGTCGCTTTTGCAAAACTAAATCGCCCTGTGGTCCAAAACGGTCTTGTTGATATTCTACCATTTCTTTTTCAAGAATCTGGATATCTTCTTCCCGCTCGGCAATCAACTCATCGGTCAAAAGCACACGCTCGGCCATTAAATCTTTCTTTACTTGCTCAAGCTGACTTTGCTTTTGCTCAATATCTATCTTCCATTTCTGGACCTTATCAGCAAGCTGCTTGTTAGCATCTCTATATTCGTCTACATTCTCTAAGATATATTCCATATCTACGTAAGCAATACGAACACCGCGCTGAGCAAAGGTGTAGGCAGAACACAAGGTTAACACCAGTACAAAAAGAACGTTTGATTTTGTTTTCATTTCATTATCGTTTTATCCAATAGAAAATATCGTGCCAAAATCACTAAAGCTTTAAAAATAAGCGATTTAGCATAAAGGACGATTCCTTAAATTAAAACTGTTGGCCGATAATGAAGTGTGTTTGAAGTCCGCTAGGTCCGTTTCCGATAGATTGAGGCCTAAGATCTTCATCAAACCCATAACCGAAATCAATACCTAACAACCCGAATGCCGGCATGAAAATGCGCAGCCCCACTCCGGCCGATCGTTTTATCTCAAACGGATTAAATTCCTGAAAATTGTTGAAAGCATTACCACCTTCCATAAATGCAAGCATATAAATGGAAGCAGAAGGTTTTAAAGTTAAAGGATAGCGTAATTCCAATGAGAATTTATTGTAAACCAAACCACCTTCTTGTTGACCTGTTATTTCATCAATTGGCGTTAAAGATTGGTTTTCATACCCTCTTAACTGAACTACATCACGACCATCTAAAGTAAAGTTTCCTAAACCATCCCCACCTACGAAGAAACGCTCAAAAGGCACATCACCTACATCATTATTATAATTCCCTAAGAAACCAAACTCTGCGTTAGTACGCATTACCAAATCACCAACTAAGGTTGTATACCAGTCTCCTTTGAACTTCACTTTATAATACTCTAACCATCTAAAGCGTTGTTGATCAATGTCTTCTAGCTCTGCAGTTTCTGCAGCAGTAAGGCCACCTTGTTGCACTTCTAAAAGCGATAACTCAGTACTACGATCCCGCAATGTTTCAAAATCTTTATTACTAAAGAGCGAATAAGGCGGAGTTAGTTTTGCCGTAACTTCAAAATTAGAACCTCCCCTCGGGAAAATACGACCACCAGAAGTAGCATTTCTTGAGATACCTAAAGTATAAGCAAAAGAGTTAGACCTACCATTACCAAAATTAAACAATCCAATATCATAGTTATTGAACTCATAAACCTGGTAACTTAAAGAATGAGATATTGTAAAGAAATCATCTGGCCATTGTACACGTTTTGCCAAACCTGCGGTTAAACCTGTAATTGAAAAACCACGATCTTTATCAACCTTTATAGTACTACTGTTAGAATTATTATAATCAACTCCAAACTGTTGTGTTCTGGATAGGTTTAAACTAAATTGAACTGGTTTTCTACCTCCTAACCAAGGCTCTGCAAAGTTAAGGCTGTATACCCTAAATGTTCTACTTGCCTGTATTCTCATGGCAAAAGTCTGACCATCACCCATAGGTACTGGCTTATACTCTTCACCGTTTAAAATATTCTTAATTGAGAAGTTATTGAAAGAAAGCCCCAAGGTTCCTATAAAACCACCACCTCCGTAACCACCTTGTAATTCTATCTGACTTGAGCCTGATTCCACCAAGTTGTACTTAATATCTACAGTACCTTCGTTAGGGTTAGGATTAAGAATGTCCGGCTTAATCTGCTCTGCATCAAAATAACCTAACTGTTGGAGTTCACGAATTGTTCTGATGATATCACTCTTATTGTATTTTTGACCTGGACGTGTTCTTAGTTCACGATAAATTACGTGATCGTTTGTACGGTCATTACCAACGATATCTATATGATTAAGAAAAGTCTCTTTACCTTCTATTACACGAATCTCAAAATTAATAGTATCATTCTCTGCTGAAACCTCTACTGGGTTAATACTTGAAAATAAATACCCATTGTTTTGGTACAAACTAGTAACATCGTTAGGTTCAGGTTTAGAATCGTCTGCAATACGCTCTCTTAACAAAACACCATTATAGGTATCCCCTTTCTTTATACCCAACACCGAGGCCAATTGACGATCTGTATAGACACTGTTACCAACAAAATCTACATCACCAAAATAGTACTTATTACCTTCTTCTATTTGGTATTTTAAGATGATGTTATTTTCATCTACCTTAATTACAGAATCGGAAATGATACGTGCATCACGGTAACCGTTCTCGGCATATTTATCGGACAACAGCTCTAAATCATTCTCGTAGTCTTCTTCAATAAATTTCGATTTCTTCCAAAAACGCCAAAAACGTTTTTCTTTGGTTTTCTTAAAGGCACCTTTTAGTTTTTTGTCAGATAACTGCTCGTTACCCTCAAAAACCATTTCCTTTATTTTTACCTTATCTCCTTTATCAATGTTAACCGCCATTTTCTGAGCATTGGTCTCAGAAGTATCTTTAGCTACAATAATAGATGTTTTGGCATTTAAGAAACCTTGTTTTTTATACTTATTATCAAGGTAGTTCTTTGTGTTAGCTATTAAACTCTCGGTAATTTTCTTTCCTTTCTTAAGGTCCGTATCCTTTAATATATCATCTACTTTCCTAGGTTTAACACCAGTTACAGTAACACTGGACAACGTTGGTCTTTCTATAATATTCAATTCAAGAAAGACTCTATCGCCTTCTATATTGGTAACATAGAAATCAATGTTCTTGAAAAGCTCAAGACCCCAAAGTTTGTTGATAATTCCGCTAATCTCGTCTCCAGGGAGAGTAATAGGTTGCCCTACACGTAATCCGGTATACGTTTTTACGGTCTGCTCGTTATAACTTTGCAGTCCGGTGACCTCTAGCCCACCTAAAATGTACTTTTTGCCGTCCTCAAAAGAAAGTTCTTGTGCGGAGCAAAATGTAGTTGCAAAAATTAATAGGAGTGTAATAAAAGGTTCGAAGGATATGAACCTTTTCATATCGCTAATTGAGTTGTTCGCTGGTTTTTCCAAATCTTCGTTCTCTGTTCTGATAACTTTTTATGGCTTCTGCCAAATGTTGACTACTAAAATCGGGCCAAAATACTTCAACGAAATACAATTCCGCATAGGCAATTTGCCATAGTAAAAAATTGCTGATACGATGCTCTCCACTAGTGCGGATAAGCAAATCTACATCAGGCAAATCGTGCGTGTAAAGATGGCTATTAATAATGGTTTCGTCAATGTTTTCAATTGAAATTATATTATTTTTAACTTTGGTACTTATTTGTTTTACTGCGTTTTTGATCTCTTCTCGCGCACCATAACTTAAAGCCAAAGTAAGGGTCATTCCTGTGTTTTCCCTTGTTTTCTCCATTACCTCCTTTAGTTCCTTATTAGCTTTTTTGGGCAATGACTCCAAATCTCCAATAGCATTCAACCTAATGTTGTTTTCTGAAAAAGTCTTCAGCTCTTTCTTTAATGAAGACACTAAAAGCCTCATTAAAGTATCGATTTCAATTTTAGGCCTTTTCCAATTTTCTGTAGAAAATGTATATAAAGTAAGGTACTCTAATTCTATTTTGACGCAGTTTTCAACCGTCTCTCGCACAGTTTTAACTCCATTCTCATGTCCAAAAACGCGAAGTTTGCCTTTTTGCTTTGCCCAACGCCCGTTTCCATCCATAATAATGGCTACATGGCGTGGCATTTTATTTTTATCTAATTCTTCTAGGTCAACCATAAGGAACTGATCATACTACTCTAATAAACATTCTCTTGGTTAGATGAATTTTACATCACCAACCTAATAAGCACACGCGTTTTGAGCGTACGACAAAAATAGCCTATAAATTTGAATTATGCATAGTTAAGGCCAATCAACAAAAGAAAAGAAGGTTTTTTTTAAAGAATGCTAGTTACTCAAAACATTCATTACAAGGCTTTCTACCAAAAGTATAGGTTAGCGTTAATCCGGAGAATACATACCAGTCATCATTAAACACATTACCAAACCGAAGATCGTCTAATTGACGACTAACATTAAGTTTTTCAGGGTAGCTACCATCTAGGTTATCAGTAAAAGTATACCGAGCACCTATCTCAGCACCTAAAATTAAGAACTGGTTTAAACGGATTTTTGCACCAACAGTCATTGGTATAGCTAAAGTTCCATCTCTTTGAGAAACACTTAAGAATTGTCCTGCATCAAAATAATTGTAATCGTATCTCACATAATTTATACCCGTAAATAAATAAGGTGTAAATGCAGGCCCCATCTTATGAAGATTATAATCTACGAAGTTAAATTCGAGTCCCGCAGAAGCTTCCAGTAAAGAATTATCCATCTGGTAACCTCGTTGTTGTCGAGAAGGGTCGTTAGATTTGGTATCGTCTGCCTGAAACTTGGCATAAATAACACTGGCACGCCAAGCATAGCGCTTAGCTATGTTCCATTTAAAAATACCGCCAATTGCAACATCAGACGGCGAAATATATGTGGTACGCCCTACATCTCCAATAACATTGGCTCCTCCGGCAAATATACCGGCCTCATAGGTTTGTGCTCCTATACTGCCAAAAGTGCATAGTAGAACTATGACAATGAAATGCTTCATAAATCGTATTAATTTGCGAATATAACAATTGCACCCAACTATTATATTAATGTTCTCAAATGATAAACAGGATTTGCAGATTTTTATTGTCCGCTAAAGATTCAATTACGGCTATCTTCTCCCCATAACAGTTTATTCCGAAGGGTTTTCAAAAAACTCTCAGATGTATATTCTATCATTTTAATAACGAAGTCCGCCTTTTTTATGCGAATTTCCTTTCCGTTCTCTACCGATGCTATTCTAGAATCTAATGAAATAAGGTGATTATCTTCCCTACCGGAAACCTTTAACCGTATCTCTGTATCATCTGAAATTACCAAAGGTCTTGCATTTAAATTATGAGGTGCTATTGGCGTTAATACCAACGATTTTGCTGTTGGTTCTATTACCGGTCCACCACAACTTAAGGAATACCCTGTTGAACCTGTTGGCGTAGAAATAATAAGACCATCTGCCCAATAAGACGTAAGATATTCGTTATTTAAATACGTTTCTACGGTAATCATAGAGGTAGTATCCTTTCTACTGACCGTAATCTCGTTTAAAGCAAAATGTAATCCGTTTAACTCAGGAATATCTGTTCCTTTATCAACCTCAACCAAACTTCTTTCTACTATAGTATATGACCCCTTTTTAAATTCTTGCACTACTTTACGAACCTCTTCCTTGCTAAATGTAGAAAGAAACCCTAGACGACCGGTATTTACACCAACAATGGGTATGCCTGAATCCTTAACAAAAGTGGTTGCTCTTAGAATAGTACCGTCGCCCCCAAAACTAACGAACATATCAAAAGAACTATCTAGCCCTTCCGTATCCGTATATGTGGCAAAATTTGCGGAACTATATTTTTTAGAAAGAAAATCGTGGAATTCCTTTTCAATAGCTATTACGGCATGCTCTTTTTCAAGCTCATCAAGCAACTCCATTACATACTGCAATGTGTCTTCTTGATACATTTGACTGTAAACGGCAACTTTCATTCCTTAATCTTTATCGTGATTACTAAAACCATTTGGCCTTATGCGACAAAAATAAGGATTGTACCCTTGACTGATTCCCCTTTTTGAAGAATATCGCAAGAAATTCTAAACGTTAAGATATTTGTCTAGATAATCTGATCGCTCCTTTAAATCTTCCAAGAACTGATCATCTGTGTTACCGAACAATACATTATAATTGTACCGACGGAACGTCTGAAGAATATCGTTTATATTAGAAGAAGCTACTTTTATAGTTATTTGAACGACATCATTTTTAGAATCGGTGATAAAGCCACCAATTAGCTTGGTATTGTTACTTTCAACAATTTGGGCAATCTCACTAAACGAATAATCCTTAATGCCTTTTGCAACAACTATAATACCACCTGGCTCTGTAAAGAATGGTGTATCTATAAAGACGCTTACAATATCAGTAAGATCATAATAACCATCTATTCTTCCCTTTTCATCAAGAATAGGCACAAGATTGGCCTCATTTCTGGCAAAAACTTCAAGGACATCTAACCAACTGGTCTCTTTTCGCACAAAAAAGGTTTCCAAATCATAACGATATTGTTCTATCTTTTCCTTGATATCAAAATTCTCTAGGTCATTTTCACTAAGCAAACCTAAGTATGCCCCGTTCTCTGTCACAGCAACGTGAGAGTACGTGGTATCCTTAAAAAAGGTTATCACCTTAGCTAATGAATTTCCTATTTTAAAGGACGGAATGTCTGTTACTATTTGGTCTTGAATGTGCATAACTCTTTCTACTAAACGCAAAATACTAATTAAAAATATCAAAAGGTATGCCTAATTTGTATTTTTGTACCAAATGGTTAATTCTATCGGTAAATGACAAAATTAAGTGTAAACATCAACAAAATTGCAACCTTAAGAAATGCCAGAGGTGGCAATATGCCCGATTTATTGAAAACAGCGGCAGATATTGAATCTTTTGGAGCACAGGGTATTACTATACACCCTAGGCCTGACGAAAGACATGTACGATATCAAGATGCAAGGGACTTAAAAAATCTAGTCACTACAGAATATAATATTGAAGGAAACCCTGTTGAAAAATTCATAGAGCTTGTTCTTGAAGTAAAGCCTACACAAGTAACTTTGGTGCCAGATGCTGTGGATGCCATTACATCAAATGCAGGCTGGGACACTGTAAAACATAAAGACTTTTTAAAAGACGTTATCCAAACTTTTAAAAATGCAGGTATACGCACCTCCATTTTTGTTGATGCTGAAGCTAAAATGATAGAAGGCGCTGCGGAGACGGGAACGGACCGCATTGAACTTTACACAGAGAGTTACGCAGAACAATACACTAAGGGTAACCATAGCCAAGCCGTCAAACCTTTTACAGAAGCTGCCAAAATTGCATACAAATGTGGTTTAGGCATTAATGCCGGACATGATTTAAATTTGGACAACATTAAATATTTTAAGGAGAACGTTCCTCATTTACTGGAAGTTTCTATTGGTCACGCCCTAATTTGCGAATCACTTTACCTAGGGTTGGATAACGTTGTAAATATGTATCTGAATAAATTAAAATGACAGAAACCCTACACTCTAAAATACTTGGAACCGGCACTCCCCTATTAGTCTTACATGGTTTTTTAGGAATGTCCGATAATTGGAAAACTTTAGGTAACCAGTACGCAGAAAAAGGTTTTGAAGTACACCTCATAGACCAGCGCAACCATGGAAAAAGCTTTTGGTCCGATGATTTTGATTATGATTTATTGAGTGAAGACCTCAAAAATTATATGGAAACCCATCACTTAGAAAATGCCATGATTATTGGGCATTCTATGGGCGGAAAGACAGCTATGCAATTTGCTTGCAGTTATCCAGATTTGGTAACAAAAATGATTATTGCAGATATTGGCCCAAAATTCTATCCACCGCATCACCAACCAATTATTGATGGTTTGAACGCTCTAAATTTAGATATCATTACATCTAGAAACCAAGCAGATTCTGAACTGGGCAAGCACATTACCGATTTTGGCACGAGACAGTTTTTACTCAAGAATCTGTATTGGGTAGAAAAAGGTCAATTAGGTTTTCGGTTTAACCTCAAGGTTTTAAGCGAAAAAATGAACGAGATAGGAGAAAACATTGGCGCTACCGACATTTACAACGGCCCCGTTCTTTTTCTTCGCGGTGACCGATCGGAATACATAATGACTAACGAAATTTCTGAATTCAGGAAACACTTTCCGGCAGCGGAAATGGACACTATAGACAATGCCGGGCATTGGTTACATGCCGAAAACCCAAAACAGTTTTTAGAAAAATCCCTGGCATTCTTAAGATCATAACAAATCTTTATCTTTAAGGGTGGCGAAATTAATTACTACCAACAACAAAATTATTTATCTATGAAACTCATTTTACGTGTTCTCTTATCCGCTCTTGCCGTAGTTATACTTTCTAAAATATTACCACATGTATTCGTAGACAGTTATATGACCGCTATTATAGTAGCCATAGTACTTAGTCTTCTAAATTTTATAGTAAAGCCTATTCTGGTAATACTCACCTTGCCAGTAACCATTTTAACCCTAGGGCTTTTCCTATTGATAATAAATGCCATCATTATTTTACTGGCAGACAATCTTATTGATGGATTTACGGTAGACGGCGTTTTATGGGCCATACTTTTTAGCCTCTCGCTATCCTTTCTTCAATCTATATTCTTTTCCCTTTTGAAAGATGATGAAAAATCGTAACGATTGTTTGAACCACAACGATTTAAAAACTTGCTAGCGTACATTAATTACATTACTTTTGCATCCCATTTTATGGAAACAAAAAAGAAGATTTAGATGAATATTACAAAAGAGCAGATCGACGATCTAAATGCCGTCGTTAAAGTGGCCATCACCAAAGAAGATTATCAAGATAAGGTAGACAATATCTTAAGTGACTATAGAAAGTCTGCCAATGTACCTGGTTTTAGAAAAGGTCACGTACCAATGGGCTTGATAAAAAAGCAATACGGAAAGGCTGTTTTAGTAGACGAAGTAAACAAACTTCTTCAAGACAATCTTAACAAATACCTTACCGAAGAAAAATTAGATGTTCTTGGTAATCCGCTTCCTAAACAACAAGATAATTTTGATTGGGACAATGAAGAACTTGCTTTTGAATTTGAATTGGGTCTTGCTCCTGATTTTGAAGTTCCGTTAAAAACAAAAAAACCGATTACACATTATAAAATCGTTGCCGACGACAAAATGGTTAACGAGCAAGTTGAACGTATTCTTAAGCAACACGGGAAACTTATCAGCAAAGATGCCGTAGAAAAAGATAATGAAGTAAGCGGTACTTTTAAGAACGAAGAAGAAGAAATAGACAATAAAGCCACATTAGAACTTGACAAGATCAAGAGTAAAAAAGCTTTGGATGCCTTAAAAGGCAAAAAAGTAGGTGATGTTGTTACGTTAAAATCTAAAGGTCTTTTTAAAGAAGACTATTTACTTTCAAGCGTTTTTGGTGTTTCTCAAGAAAAAGCAGCAGACTTAGATATTGAAGCTACTTTTACTATTGAGGAAATCAACGAAAGAGAGCCTGCTAAATTAGACCAAGAGCTTTTTGACAAGCTTTTTGGTAAAGACGAAGTTAAATCTGAAAAAGACTTGAAACAACGTATCAAGGATGATTCAGAGAAACAATTCGAGCAGCAGTCAGATCAAAAGTTATTGAATGACATTACTGAATATTTTATCGAAAACACAAAATTTGAACTTCCTTCAGAGTTTTTGACCAAGTGGATACAAACTACTGGCGAAAACCCATTAACTGAAGAAGAAGCCAGCGAAGAGTATCAAAAATCTGAAAAAGGACTTCGTTACCAACTTATAGAAGGTAAGGTTATTAAAGAAAATGACATTCAACTTCAGTTTGAAGAACTTAAAGAATTTGCAAAAGGCTTTATTAAGCAGCAAATGGCACAGTTTGGTCAATTAAACCCTCAAGAAGAAGAGTTAGACAATATTGCTGCACGTGTATTGGGCAACCAAGACGAAGTAAAGCGTTTGTCTGAACAGTTAATGAGCCAAAAACTACTTACCCTTTACAAAGAGAAAGTAAACCTTAAGACAAAAGAGGTTACTTACGAAAACTTTGTCAAGGAGGTTTACGGGTAACATTTCCAAAAAATTATAAGTATCTTTACGGTGCCGAAAATATTATTTTCGGCACCTTTTTTATTTCATACCCCCAGGTAATTTAAACATCGAACAAAAAAATATGGATTACGGAAAAGAATTCAAGAACTACGCTATAAATCACCAAGGTATTAGCAGTACCTATTATGATTCGATCTTAACGAGCATGTACCCAGTTGGTCTTACACCCAACATTATTGAAGAACGTCAGATGAACGCTGTTGCCATGGACGTATTTTCTAGATTAATGATGGACCGTATTATCTTCTTAGGAACAGGCATTAATGATCAAGTAGCGAATATCGTACAGGCACAATTATTATTTTTGGCCAGTACAGATGCAAAAAAAGATATTCAGATATACATTAATTCTCCAGGAGGAAGTGTTTATGCCGGTTTAGGCATCTACGATACTATGCAGTTCATTTCTCCGGACGTTGCTACTATTTGTACTGGAATGGCGGCCTCTATGGGCGCTGTACTTCTTTGTGCAGGTGAAAAAGGAAAACGTAGCGGATTAACGCACTCAAGAGTTATGATTCACCAACCTATGGGTGGAGCGCAAGGACAAGCTAGCGATATTGAAATTACTGCTCGTGAAATCTTAAAACTGAAATCAGAATTGTACGAAATCATTGCCAAGCACTCTGGCCAAACAATGGACAAGGTTACTGATGATAGTGATCGTGACTATTGGATGAAAGCCGAAGAAGCACAGACTTACGGCATGATTGATGAAATTTTGGTAAGGGGTAAAGAATAATTTCGACCAAATGCGTACTATTAATTGGTTTTTCGATTAACACGATGAACCAAAACGCATTTA
This sequence comes from Zobellia laminariae, assembly GCF_009725995.1. Next base: position 632,772 of record NZ_RCNS01000001.1, read on the forward strand.
TTTGCGTTTATTTTTTCAAAGAAAGTATACTTTAATATGGCTAAAGAAAATTTAGAATGTTCGTTTTGTGGCAGAAAAAAGCCAGAGACCAATCTTTTGATTGCAGGTCTTGATGCACACATATGCGATCGATGTATAGAGCAAGCCCACGGTATTGTTACAGAAGAATCTAAACAAACCAAGACAAATGACCTTTCTTCAGAACTTACTCTGAAGAAGCCTGTTGATATTAAAACGTTTTTAGACACTTACGTTATTGGACAAGAACGCACCAAGAAAGTAATGTCTGTTGCGGTTTACAACCACTATAAAAGGCTTTTACAGCCCAAGTCTAAAGAAGACGATATAGAGATTCAAAAAAGTAACATCATAATGGTAGGCCAGACGGGTACAGGTAAGACCCTTATTGCCAAAACCATTGCCAAGATGCTTAATGTACCTTTGGCCATTGTTGATGCTACTGTTTTGACCGAAGCTGGTTATGTGGGTGAAGATGTAGAAAGTATTCTTACTCGTTTACTACAAGCTGCAGATTACAATCTTGAAAAAGCAGAACGTGGTATTGTTTTTATAGATGAGATTGATAAGATAGCACGTAAAAGCGACAACCCCTCTATTACTAGAGATGTATCTGGTGAAGGTGTTCAGCAAGGACTTCTTAAGTTACTTGAAGGTACGGTTGTTAATGTTCCACCAAAAGGAGGAAGAAAACATCCAGACCAAAAATTTATTGAGGTAAATACGGAAAATATCTTATTTATTGCAGGTGGTGCTTTTGATGGAATTGAACGTGCCATTACCAAGAGGTTAAATATGCAAGCTATTGGATATAGCGCTGCAAAAACCGATGACGTTTTAGATTTAGACAACATTCTTCAATATATAATCCCTAAGGATTTAAAAGAATTTGGTCTAATTCCTGAAATAATAGGAAGACTTCCGGTACTAACACACATGAACCCATTAGACGAGAAAACGCTAAGGGCTATTCTTACGGAACCTAAAAACGCGATTATAAAGCAGTATGAAAAGCTGTTCGCGATGGATGACATTACTTTCACCATTACCGATCAGGCTTTAGATTATATCGTTAAAAAGGCAATTGAGTACAAATTAGGAGCTAGAGGATTAAGGTCTTTATGTGAAGCAATTTTTACCGATGCCATGTTCGAAATGCCGAGTAATGACGAAACGGAATTTAAGGTTACCAAAGCTTACGCCGAAGGTAAACTGTCTTATGAGACCATTAAAAAACTGAAAGCAGTTTCTTAAATCCTTAGACATAAATAAAAAAGCGGAATCACTTATAGTGATTCCGCTTTTTTATTTCCTTGAGTGTTAGTTTAAAACCCTTGGATTATCAAATAGCTTTTTGCTTATTTATTTTTACGGATTTTTGAGTAACCGTATTCAATAAATCAAGACAAACTTTTTTAATTATTTTCTCATCGGTATACATGTCATGGCTAAAACCATTGACTAGCTCACCTTCTACACCTATTTCTTTATACCAAGATGCTTTTGGTCTATATACATCACTATCACCAAATAAAAGTCGGATTGGACAATCTGGTTTTTCAACTTCCGAGCGAACTCTTGTAGAAGAGACTGCGTATAACGATTTCATGGGCAAACCCGAAAGTGCTGCTTTCCATGCTATGGCTCCACCTACGCTAAAACATAGATAATGTGCTGGTTCTTCCTCTTTTTTAAGGAGATGTGCTATAGCAGTTTCAATTCCGCCATCAACAAAAGCCTGATGAACATTTTCTTCTGAATTTACTTTTACATCTATATTCCCCAATTGCTGGCAATCATAAAAAGTAATATTAAAATGCTGTTGAAGGTACCCGAGGTACGAGGTTATCCAGAGCCCTTTTTTAGCTCCCCACATATCGGATAAGATTACTAGTCTTTCTGCCATAATATTAAATTTAATTTGCCTTTAGGTTAGGTTTGGGAATCAATTTCAATATTAAACGGGCAAATCTCCCTTTTATTTGTTCATGTGAAGCAATTCTTCGACATAGTCCCTTTTGTTGGACAATCTAGGTATCTTATGCTGCCCACCTAACTTATCTTTTGACTTCAACCAATCATAAAAAAGATTCTCTCTGGCAATATGAACTTTGGGCATATTTAAAGTAATGTTGTTATAACGCTTGGCTTCATAATCGGAATTCAATGATTTTAAAGCATTATCCAAATACTCCGTAAACACGTCTATATCTTCGGGCTGGTTTCTAAACTCAATAAGCCACTCATGCGCTCCTTTTTCTTTGCCCTCCATAAAAATGGGGCCGGCCGTATAATCTTTGATTTCCGCCCCGGTTTTAGCACAAATGGTCTTAAGGGCTTCTTCCGCATTTTCTATGATAAGCTCTTCTCCAAAAACGTTTATATGGTGCTTAGTACGTCCAGTAACTTTAATACGGTACGGACTGGTAGATGTAAATTTAATAGTATCTCCAATCTTATAACGCCAGAGCCCAGAATTGGTAGTAATTATAATTGCATAATTTGTGTTCTTTTTGACTTCCCAAAGCGGAATGGCCATTTGACCTTCCGTGCCATATTCGCTCATGGGAACAAACTCATAGAATATGCCGTAATCCAACATTAACAATAAATCATCTGCATTGTTACGATCTTGAATCGCAAAAAACCCTTCCGAAGCATTATAAATCTCATAATACTTAAAGCTTTTACGCGGCAACAAGTTTTTGTATTGCTCTTCATAAGGGTTAAAACTTACCCCTCCATGAAAATACACCTCAAGGTTATCCCATATTTGAAAAAGGTTGTCCTTACCAGTTTCCTGTATCACGTTATTCAAAAGCACCAACATCCAAGAAGGGACACCCGCTAAACTTGTTACATTTTCTTGTGTACTTTCTTTTATAATAGCCTTGAGCTTACTCTCCCACTCGCTCATTAGCGAGACCTTACTACTTGGTGTACTACTATATTCTGCCCACAAAGGCATGTTATCTATAAGAATGGCAGACAGGTCTCCAAAATATGAGCCATTATCCTCGTATAGCTCTTTACTCCCCCCAAGGCGTAGACTTTTACCCGTGAACAATTGGGAATTCTCATTGTTGTTCAAGTACAGGCAAAGCAAATCTTTACCAGATTTGTAATGGCAATCTTCCAAGGCCTCTTCACTTACTGGAATAAATTTACTCTTGGCATTGGTTGTACCACTACTCTTAGCGAACAACTTTATAGAAGTTGGCCAAAATATATTCTGTTCTCCACGACGTGTACGCTCTATAATAGGTTCTATTTCTTCATATGAAGAAATAGGAACACGCTCTCTAAAAGTTTCATAATTGTTGATGGACTCAAAACCATATTTCCTGCCGATTTCTGTGTCTTCGGCTATTTCTATAAGTTGATGGAGTACTTCTTCTTGAACCTCTTCTGGGTATTTTAAAAAAAGTTCGATTTGGTGATATCGCTTTTTTAGCAACCACGAGGCTATAGAATTGAATAAGGTAATCGGCATTTTTGGGTATCTTTGAATTCGCTAAATTTAAGTTTAATACTTATCATTTTCAAATTCATTTTAAATCACACTTTTTTATGCAGTACGAAGGCGTTCTAAGAAAAATGCAGACCGAAATAGGAAACCCCATTCAATACTATATGGTCTTTGAAAACGATTTTTTGAACGTGAATCAAATTCTGGATAAAGAGCTAGAAATCAGTTTTATAAAATTTCAGTGTTTGAATTGCGGTAGAGACCGTCCTATCTTTCGTCAAGGTTTTTGCAAGACCTGTTTCTACGAAATTCCTTCTGCTGGGGATTGGATTATGCGACCAGAATTAAGCACTGCTCATTTAGGAAAAGAAGATCGTGACCTTGAATACGAGAAAAAAGCACAACTACAGCCCCATATTGTTTATTTAGCGAACTCTAGCAACATAAAAGTTGGTGTAACCCGAAAATCACAAATTCCAACACGGTGGATAGATCAAGGTGCACATGAGGCTATAGAAATAGTTGAAACCCCAAACAGATATTTGGCTGGCATAACAGAAGTAGCGCTAAAAGACCATATTGGAGACAAGACCAACTGGCGTAAAATGCTCACCAATAATGTAGATGATGAAAACTTAGAGGAATGGCGCAATAAATTGAAACAATACATTCCCGATGAAGCCCAGCAATACTACATTGCCGATAATTCAGAAACCATCCTTGAGTTTCCAGTGCTACAGTATCCAGATAAAGTAAAAAGTCTTAACCTGGTCAAAACTCCGAACTATAAAGGAGTTTTAAAAGGCGTAAAAGGACAGTATTTTATTTTTGAGGACCAGACAGTATTTAATATTCGTAGTAACGAAGGGTACTATGTATCACTTCAAATCAGCTAGTAATCTCATAGACTTCAAAATTAAATTTCCATAAGCACACCGTTTTATTTTAGAACCAAAAATAGAACGTTTCGGATTACTCTTCTTTAACAAACTCAGCTATCTTTTTGCCGAATAAAAAAGTAGAGCGGATGTCCAAAGGAGAATCAACTAAAAAAAGAAGTAAGAGCAAATGGCCAGCATTCCTATCTGTTATGATAGCTGTATTACTTGCCATAGGTTATTTCACTTTTCCATCTATTGAGTCGTTTTTTAATGAAGCTTGGCAAGTATTGACAAGTGGCAATCAAAAAGAAGTAGAAAACTGGGTGGCGCAGTTTGGAGCATGGGGCCCGATTATCTTAATTATCGCCATGATTGCACAGATGTTTTTGATTATCGTACCCTCCGTTATGTTAATGGTTGCTTCAATTTTGGCTTATGGCCCTATATGGGGGAGTATCATTATTTTAATTGCTGTATTTTTAGCTTCTTCAGTAGGTTATGCCATTGGCAAGCTTTTAGGTCGAGACCAGGTACAGCGTATTATTGGAAAAAAGACAGAGAAAAAAGTAAGCGGCTTCCTAGAAGATTATGGTTTTTGGGCAGTTATAATTACCCGCCTTAATCCCTTTTTATCTAATGATGCCATTAGCTTTGTGGGTGGTATATTAAGAATGGGCTACTGGAAATTTATTGGGGCAACGCTAATTGGCATCACCCCTCTTATTCTTTTTATTGCTATACTTGGCAAAAGCACCAATAGTATGAAAACAGGTCTACTTTGGGGCTCATTAATAAGCCTAGCTATTTTCTTGCTATATGTTTGGTATGACAAAAAGCATCATAAGCAAATAGGATAATCCTATTTACTAATTACTTTTTTTACCTAAAAGTCCACCTAAAATATTCTTAGCTTTCTCTTTTACGACATCCTCTTTTTTCTCAGGTGCAGCAGTATCTGTTTTTACTGTAGTCGTATCTTTCTTACTTCCTCCTAACAAGCCACCCAAAACTTCTTTTACATCGTCTTTAGTAGATTTGGTTTCACCTTCTGTTTCAGATTTACTTCCACCTAAAACACCACCTAATAAATCTTTAGCTTTATCCTTTCCTTTGTTAATTAGCTTTTGCTTTTGAATTTCTACTAATTGACTCGTTAAGGTTTTAACACCAGACCCAAGGTCTGTGCTCACTTTAGGATTATCATAACTACCTCCTATATTAGCCACCACAGGAATTTTTAAATCTTCTAGGTCATTCTCTCCTATTTGCGCAATTAACTTACTCACATCACTCCCTAGGTACTTAGCAGGAACCTCCATTGTAGCCGTATACTTCATTTCTTTATTAAAAGTATGCGTACCGCCAACGTCAATGGCTATGTCTTTATATTTTACTGTAAATGGTTTTACGTTCACTACCCCATTTTCAAAAGTAAGCTTGGTTTTTAAATCATCCAGATTTAATTGTTTCATATCTATGAAATTCAGCTTACTATTTAGAGACGTTAGCATTGGAGCACTTTCTGCATCAACTTCCTTTGTCATGATATCGGCAAAAATATCTCCTGTCAACGTCAGTAAATCTGGCACTAAATCATCCGTAAGACTACCCGAAAGCTTAATATCGGTATCCATAGTCCCTTTTAGAATTTGGGCAATTGGAGCAACAGCCTTAAGAAGGTCTAGCGACTTAAAGGTTTCGCTTATACCCAATTGCTTCATATCTAAATTCATGGCAAAAGTTGGTGTTTCTTCCTTCGTAGAAACCTCTCCATTAAATGCCATTTTACCATTAAAAATAGAAGATGTCATATTAGTAAGTGTCGCCTTCTCATCTTTAATTTTCAGATTACCTTTTACATCTGTCAATGTAAGGTTATCATAGAGCACGGTATTGGCAGATGCATTAATATTCGCATCTAAAAATGATGGTATCTTAATTTTTTCCTCTGCAACACCTTCTGTTTTTTCTCCTTCTGTTTTACCATCATTTGGTCCTTCGGGTGTTTCTTCCACCATAAAATCACTTAAAGCAAAAGTATTGGAAGAAAGGTCAAAATCACCTTCTACCTTTTCATCGTTGAACATAAAGCCCAATAGGTTCTTAATAGTTCCTTTGGCATTAAAGTCCGTTTTACCAGTAGTACCGCTAAGCTCATTCAACGTTACCGTAGAAGGATTAAAAGTTAATTTTGTGCTCTTAAGTTTTACAGGGTTTGGTATCTCATCTGAGTTGTATTCAAAATCACTTAAACTAACCTTACCATCTGTGGTTGTTTTCTCATATTGCTCCTTTTCTATGGAAGCCATATCAAATGCGGTCTTTACATCAACATCTAAAAGTCCCTTTAAATCTAGGTCTGCAGGAACCGGATATGCTTTTTTAAGATTAGCCAAATTCATTTTACCATCTATATGGGCATCCACTTTGGTATTACCCATTAGTTCTTTAATGTGTGCAGTCATATCAAACTTATCCTCATCAATCATAAAGGACAGTTTATCTATATCTACATACGTATCTTCTGCAATACCCGTGGTGTTATTGATTTTAGTGTCAATAAAAACGTTACGAACTCCCTTAGGCAAGTCCGGATATTTAAAAGAAGCATTATCAGAATAAATTTTGATATTGAATTTAGGAATATGTTCCTCGTCTACAACACCATTAAATTTACCTTCAAGCATAAAATTCCCAGTGGTCTTTACATCTTCAATATTCTTAGAATATTCCTCAGGTATTACTGCCAAGAAGTTTTTAAAATCAGAAGAAGGTGTTTTAAAAGTGATGTCTATTTCTTGACTATTCTCATTAATTTTAATAAAGCCGTCAAAAACCATAGCCAGCTGATTAATTAGCGCTTCGTTCTTTAAAAATGTGTATTTATTTTCTTTTAAATCAACGCCAATAACAGCGTCTAACTCAATTTTATTCTTATTCAAGTAATTTGTACTGTCCATTTCAAAAGAAACCAACGCTTCAGTAAACGTATCCAGTTCTGATTTTTCTGCAGAAAGGTCACCTTTTCCACTGTGTTGCATATCTGAAATCACCAAGCGCATTCCAGTAGACTGATCGTCATAAACAATATTGGTATTGGTTATGGAATAAGATTGTAAATCAAGATTAAAACCATCACCAGAAGTATCAGCAGGAGCACTTGGCTCGTCAGATGGTACTGCAATATCAAAACTGGCATTCTCTTCCTTATCTATAGTTACGTTTACAGATGCACCATCTACCGTAAGACTTTTAATTCCTATTGGCTCATCTTGTCCTTTAAACAACTCACCTATACCCATGGCAAGAGCTACTTTTTTGGAAGCAAAAAGTGTATCGCCTTCAAATGGTGCTTTATTTAGTAACACTACATCTTCTAGACTAACCTCAGCATTTGGGAAATTACTAAACAGACTCAAATCAGCTTTAGAAAAATCAAGCGTTGCGTTCACATTATTGTTCACGTTATTCTTAATAATATCACCAATTTTAGACTCAAGGAAAAAGGGCGCGGCTACCAGTACAGCTACAATAAGTAGCACTACAACTCCTAAACCCCAAAATATTTTCTTTTTCATATTTCTAATTCAAATACTGATTTATACAACTTAATGGAATAAAAAGAAGAGCGTTTACTCAAACATTGATGTCCATTTTAAAACTAGGCACAACCTAATGAAAGAAGCTCGGTCTTTTTAACTCTTATATTAAGATTCTTAACCCTAACGGTACAACTCCAAAAAGTACTGAATATTATACCTCTAGCACTATTTCTTCTCCCACGGCTAATTTGAACCGCTTTCTCATTATATATACGAACAAATACAAGAAAGGAGTGTCTAAGAGTGCTATTAAAATTTTAAAAACAAATCCACTCACGACCAACCCAAAGAAAAGGTCCCACGGAAGAATACCAAATACACAGAGAAGCCCTACCACGGTGAAGGTATCTACAAACTGAGAAAGAAAGGTAGAGAAGTTATTACGTACCCATAAATACTTGCCTTTGGTCAGTTTTTTCCAGAAATGATATATGGCGATATCAATATACTGAGCAAAGAGATAGGCTATCATAGAAGCCAAAACCGCTATTGGTGAAAGGGCAAATACTTTTGTAAACGTTGCATCATCTATTGGAGAAGAAGGAATTGCCGGAGCCACTTCTGCCAAAAGAATAATCCCCATAGAGAATAGACTGGCAAAAATACCTGCTGTAACAATCTGATTAGCCTTCTTTCTACCATAAATTTCAGAGATCAAATCTGTAATTAAAAAGGTAATAGGGTAAGGCAAAATTCCTACCGATATTTCAAAAAGTGACACTCCAAAAATAGTAAAATCACCAAAAGGGTTCCAATAGAAGAACTTCTGAAAAATAAGATTGGAAACCACCAAAGAGGTAATGAAAAGCGCTCCCAAATAAAGATATATCTGATATGCCAAACGGCTATCTTTTAAATTCATAAGTATTTTCTTATTAAAGTGATCGATGAACAGTACAATTTCATCGATGCTTGTTCGTTAAAACAAGACTCTCAAAACAAAATCAAAAATAGCTTAAAAAATACCAAGCATGAAAAAAACCATAGTTACATCATTACTAGTATTGGGCGCACTTAGTGCTAAAGCCCAATCCTATGTCGGATTTCTGACGGATAATTACAGTGGGGTCAACAGCTTAATTGCCAACCCTGCAAACATCACAGATTCTAGATTTAAGACAGATATTAATATTGTAGGTGCAAGCACATTCTTTAGTAATGATTATTACGGATTAAAGCTAGGCGATGTCATTACATCGGATTTTGATTTTGATACCGATGGCAAAAAGTATCCTAAAGACAGTAATAATTTCTTTGGCAATGCAGATGTTTTGGGACCCGCTTTTATGTTCAATCTTACACCCACAAGCTCATTAGCCATATTTACAAGAGGTAGAGTCGGTTATAATGTAAACAAGATTAATGGAAATACTTTTGAAAGCCTTTCCAATGGTTTTGATGAGAACGATGACCTTATGATAGATGAAGAAGACGTCTATCTTACCGCTAATGCATGGGCAGAAATTGGTGTTACCTATGCACAAGTTTTGATGAACAAAGACCAGCACTTCCTTAAAGGTGGTATCTCTCTAAAATACCTGCAAGGGATGGGAAATGCATACGCTAGTGGAAAAAATATTACTATAGATTATGATGCTGATGGTACTCCTTTACCAGGCGGGCAAACTACAGGAAGTATTGCTTCTGTTGGTGAAGTTAATTATGGCCACAGTGACAATATAGACGATAATTTTGAAGACTTTGAAGTTGAAATTGTAGATGGAGCAACCGGTTTTGGTGTAGATATAGGGGCTGTTTACGAATGGAGACCAGATTACGCATCCTATGCTTCAACCGATGGTTCAAACTCATTTCAACATTTAAATAAATACAAATTAAAATTTGCTCTTTCTATAAGCGACATCGGGTCCATTAATTATAAAAATGGTACTCAGAACACCTATGATATAACAGCAACGGTAAATGAAGATGATTTTGATAATGAAGACAATTTAGAAGATATCTTAAATAATCTATATACACAGACATCAGTTGATGCTATAGAAAAGTTTGCCTTACCAACCGCTCTTCATTTTAATGTAGACTACAGCCTAAACAATAGATTTTACTTAAATCTAAACACAGATTTTTCTTTACGTTCTAATTCCAAAGTGAATACAAATAGAGTGCCTACAATGGTTTCTTTTACACCTCGCTTCGAAAGCAAATGGTTTAGCTTTTATATGCCGGTGAGCCTTACACAAGGTTCTGGAGCACAATGGGGAGCTGGTTTTAGAGCGGGCCCCCTATATATTGGCTCTGGTTCTGTTATGACCTTACTATTGAGCGACAACTCAAAAGCTGCCGACGTTTATGCGGGATTGAAAATACCGGTTTACCAAGGAAAACCTAAGGACAGAGATGGTGATGGAATAGTAAATAGAAAAGATGATTGTCCTGATGAATTTGGCCCAATTGAAAACAATGGTTGCCCATGGCCTGATACTGATGGTGACAAGGTTGCTGATAAAGATGATAAGTGTCCAGAAGAAGCAGGCGAAGTATTGAACGATGGTTGCCCATTAGTTGATTCTGACGGGGATGATGTACTTGATGAAGATGATAAATGTCCTAACCAACCTGGAGCTGCAGAAAACCAAGGATGCCCTTGGCCAGATACAGATGGTGATGGTGTTTTGGATAAAAACGACCAATGTCCTAATGAAATAGGAACTGTTGCAAACAATGGTTGTCCAGAAGCTGCTGAGGTTACCGAAGAAGTTCAAAAACAACTGAACGATTACGCTAAAACTATTCTTTTTAACTCTGGAAAAGCTAGCATAAAAGCAGAATCTACAAGTGTTTTGGTAGACATCATGAGTATCCTAAAAGAATATCCCGATGCTAAATTTACAGTAGAAGGCCATACGGACAGCGTTGGTAGTAAAGCTACGAATCAAAAGCTATCTGAATCTAGAGCTGTTTCCGTAAAGGACTTTTTAATAGAAAAAGGAATTGACAGCTCTCGCTTAACCGCTGTTGGCCATGGAGAAGACAAACCTATTGCTTCCAATATGTACAAAGATGGTCGTGCTCAAAACCGAAGGGTAGAAATTAACCTAGTAAAGTAGAATAACAAATCTAGATACCAAAAGAGCCAGCTTATAGCTGGCTCTTTTTATTTTGATAAGGTTGTACCCTGAACTATTTAATATCAAGTACAAAAGGCATGCGTGCTTGCACTCCCTCTTGTTCCATAGCAGATTTTACTTGTTTTAATATGGAATACGCTTCAGAACCTATTTCTTCTTCTATAAACTCTTGCTTCACCTTGGCACTAGCTCCACCTAAATCTTCCATTAAACGTTCTATACCAGTCTTATATTTTGGAAATTTCTTGATACCGTAATCATTCAATTCAGCCATTTTCGCAGCCTCTACAATGGCATCTTCTAAATTACCCAATTCATCTATAAGACCCACACGTTTTGCATCTACCCCACTCCATACGCGACCTTGCGCTAGACTATCTGCTTCCGCCATACTAATATTACGCCCTTGAGAAACCCGCTGTAAAAAAGTATCATAAGTACTTTCAATACTTTCCTGAACGTAACCCCTAAATTCGCTAGACATGGGTTCAAAAACAGAATATTCTACTGAGTTTTTATTTGTACCCACTTGTTCTGCATTAATACCTATATCTGCAGCAAGCTCCGTCATGTTAGGCACTGTTCCAAAAACACCTATAGAACCGGTAACGGTAGTAGGTTCTGCAAATATCTTATCTGCACCAACAGCTATATAATATCCTCCAGAAGCCGCCACGTTGCCCATGGAAACCACTACAGGTTTTTTCTCTTTTGCCAATACAATCTCTCTCCAAATTATATCGGAAGTTAAAGCACTACCTCCAGGCGAGTTTACGCGAAGTACAATTGCCTTTACATCATCATCCTCTTTTGCTTTAATAATGGCTTCATTGATTATACCTTGACCAATAACGTCTGGACCGCCTTCGCCATATAATATTTCGCCTTGGGCAAAAACAACAGCTATCTTATCTTTTCCGCTTTTAATTACTTTTTTATTCGAACGGATTACATAATCCTGTAATTCTATGAGATTTAAATCATCGTCCTTTCCAAGACTTAAAGCATTTCTAAGTTTCTGTTCGTATTGATCAAAGAAAATAACATCATCTAACAGTCCCGTTTCTTTGGCAAATTCCGGAGTTCTACCTCCTAAGGTATCAGCAATAATATTTAAATCGGCAGAAGAAATACCTCTTCCCTTAGAAATATCATCAACCATAGAATTCCACAACGAACCAATCAATTCTTTAATTTGGGTACGGTTAGCCTCGCTCATCTCGTTAGCTATAAAAGGCTCAACAGCACTCTTATACTTTCCGTGGCGTATGACTTCCATCTTTATGCCTGTTTTCTCCTGTAAATCTTTAAAGAATAGTACTTCTGAAGACAACCCTCTAAAATCCAGCCCTCCTACCGGGTTTATAAATACAGAATCGGCAACACTGGCCAAATAGTAATCCTTCTGCATGTAAAAATCTCCATACGTGTAGATGAACTTGCCACTTTCTTTAAAGCCTTTTAATGCTTTTCTAATTGCTTGCGTTTGGGCAAGACCGGCCATCATAAAGTTATTGTTGATGCTTATGCCTTTGATGTCATCATCATCTTTTGCTACAGTAATAGCCTGTAAAATCTCATCTAGACCTTGCGATTGCTCCATGAAGGCTCCGGTAAACGGATCCATACCATTATCGCCTACATAATCACTAATAGGTAATTTTAGTTGTAGCTCTAAAATAGAGTTGTTCTTTATGGAAACCGACTCCTCAGAACTGCCTACAATACCAGCAAAAATAACGATCATTATTAAAATAACTCCAAAAGCAATAAGGCAGCCGATGATGGCCGCCAAAAGATTTCTTAAAAAATTCATGAAAATTGAGTTAGTATTTTCACCCAAAGATAATGAACTCACCTCTACTTTTTGTTTCTTTGTTATATATTATGAGCAACCCCAAAACAGTATACCTATCACTTGGAAGTAATCTAGGTGACACTTTGAACAACTTACAGGACGCATTGTTTGCTATAAACAATGCCGCCGGAGAAGTGCAAAAGATATCCCATGTGTACCAAACAAGCGCCTGGGGTTTTGAGTCTAACGACTTCATGAACATTTGCATATCCCTTAAAACAATTATGGCTCCGCAAGAACTTTTGCGAACCCTTTTGGATATTGAAACTAAGCTGGGCAGGATAAGATCAGGAGAGGATGGGTACCAACCTAGACTAATTGACATAGATATTTTGTATTATGAAAGGGAAGTTTTCATTTCTGAAAATTTAATTATTCCGCATCCTGAACTCACTTACCGCAAATTTGTATTAAAGCCGTTGGGCGATATTGCTCCACAGTTCTATCATCCTATATTAAACAAAGATACGCGGAACCTCGTGCAAGAATGTCGCGATAAAGGTAAACTGGAGCGCACATCTTTTAAATTACATAGAAATAGAGCTGACCTGTTTGCCCATATAAACTTTGTTGCTATTGAAGGAAACATTGGTGCTGGTAAAACTACTTTGGCAAATAAGATATCGGAAGATTTTAACGGTAAATTGGTATTAGAGCGTTTTGCAGACAACGCATTTCTTCCAAAATTTTACGAAGATCAACACCGTTACGCTTTTCCTTTGGAAATGTCTTTCCTAGCAGACAGATACCAACAGTTTACTGACGACACCTCTCAATATGACCTATTTAAGAAGTTCATGGTGAGTGATTATGATATTTATAAATCCCTCATATTTGCCCGTATTACACTACAGGCAGAGGAATTTGAACTCTACCGGAAACTATTTTACCTTATGTATAAAGAGGTAAAAAAGCCCAAAGTGTACGTATACCTTTACCAAACCACTGAACGTTTGTTAGAAAACATCAAGGAAAGAGGTAGAGATTATGAAAAAAAGATTGCTCCTGATTACCTTCAAAAGATTAACCAAGGGTATTTTGATTTTATCAAAGGATATCCAGAGCAGAACAACCTAATTATTGAAATGGGCGACCTTGATTTTGTTGGAAACAAAGACGATTACGACACCATTATAGATAAGATTACCAAATTTGCCATTCATTTACCCAACTAGGCTTTTAGTGCATTCATTTTAGACCATACATCCCAAATGACCACACCTGCGCTTACAGAAATATTCAATGAGTGTTTGGTACCGTATTGCGGAATCTCTATGACACTGTGACTGGCATCTACTACTTCTTGTGACACCCCTTTTACCTCATTACCAAAAACCAAAGCGTATTTTTTAGTAGCATCTATTTCAAGATTATTGAGCATTATGGCATTTTCAGCTTGCTCAATGGCCAGTATGGTATACCCATCTGCAGTCAACGATTTTACCAAATCAACCGTACTTTCTTTATATTCCCATGCTACGCTTTCCGTAGCACCCAAAGCTGTTTTTCTGATGTCTTTATGTGGTGGTTGTGCTGTAATGCCACAGAGGTATATTTTTTCGATTAAAAAAGCATCGGAAGTTCTAAAAACCGAACCTATATTATTCAAGCTCCTAATATTATCCAATATGATAACAATGGGCGATTTATCAGCCTCTTTAAAAGCTTCAACATCTATTCGGTTTAGTTCTTCGTTCTTAAGTTTACGCATGCTATAGTTTCCCCTAAAGGAGTTCTTTTTAATGTTACTAGTGAGGTAAAACGCTGAAGATAAACTTATCCTCAAATATCAACAATGGTTTATCTTCCCTTGAAAAAATAGTACTTTCGTTTTACAGACTTTCGTCGTAAAATTAAACTATTCTTATCGCTTTGGGAAAACCAGAAAAAACAAAAAAGGTAACGCCTTTAATGAAACAGTACAATACCATCAAGACCAAGTATCCTGATGCTTTATTATTGTTTCGTGTAGGCGATTTTTATGAAACTTTTGGGGAAGATGCCGTAAGAGCTTCAAAAATTTTAGGGATTATACTCACCCACCGTAATAATGGCGGCGAGCGTACTGAATTAGCGGGTTTTCCTCACCATTCGGTCAACACCTATCTACCAAAATTGGTAAAAGCTGGGGAGCGAGTTGCTATTTGCGACCAGTTGGAGGACCCTAAAATGACGAAAACCATCGTAAAACGTGGTGTTACGGAACTGGTTACTCCTGGCGTTGCTATGAACGACGATATTCTAAATGCCAAAACCAATAACTTTCTTTGTGCCGTTCACTTTGGAAGAAAATTGCTTGGTGTTTCGTTCGTAGATATCTCTACAGGTGAGTTTCTCACTTCTGAAGGTACCGAAGAACAAATTGATAAACTCTTACAAAACTTTGCTCCCAACGAAGTGTTGGTTTCAAAAAAACATAAAAAAGAATTTCTAGATGTTTTCGGAAAGCAGTTCCATACTTTTTATATGGAGGATTGGGTTTTTCAAAACGATTACGCCCTAGAAACCCTTACCAACCATTTTAAGACCAGCACCCTAAAAGGTTTTGGTGTTGACCATCTAAGTCATGGCGTTATTGCATCTGGTGTGGTTTTGCATTACCTATCGGAAACACAACATAGACAGCTGCAACATATTAACAGCCTAAAACGTATTGCCGAAGAGGAACACATCTGGATGGACCGTTTTACCATCAGAAACTTAGAACTTTACCATTCTAACAACCAAAATGCCGTAACACTTTTAAGCATCATAGATAAGACCTTATCCCCTATGGGTGGGCGTATGCTTAAACGATGGTTGGCCCTTCCATTAAAGAACACCGAAAAAATAAGCCGGCGTCATCAGGTAGTTTCCTATTTGCGCGAACATGATCATACTTTGTTGAAAATTCAACAACGTATTAAACAAATGGGCGATTTGGAACGTCTTATATCCAAAGTTGCTACCGGAAAAGTGAATCCAAAAGAGATTGTACAGCTCAAAAATTCACTGGAAGCTATTATTCCTATAAAACAACTCACAGCACAAAGTAATGATGAGTCTTTACAACTGATATCCGACCAACTGCATGCATGCGACATGTTACGCAGCAAGATCAAGGAAATGATTAATGAGGAAGCTCCCGTCCATATTCCAAAAGGCAAAACTATTGCCGATGGTTATTCCGATGAACTAGACGAACTTCGCGGATTGGCATTTTCAGGTAAAGATTACTTAGATAAAATGCTGACACGCGAAACTGAGCGTACTGGCATTACTTCTCTTAAAATAGCTTCTAACAATGTTTTTGGCTATTACATTGAAGTCCGTAATACACATAAGGATAAAGTGCCCGAAGAGTGGATTCGCAAGCAAACCTTAGTTAACGCAGAACGCTACATTACAGAGGAACTTAAAGAATATGAAGCCAAAATTTTAGGGGCAGAAGAACGTATTCTTAATCTTGAGCAACAACTGTTTTCTCAATTGGTAGTTTGGGCGCAAGAGTATATTGCTCCAGTCCAAAACAATGCTCAGCAGATAGCTCAGCTAGATTGTCTTTGTGGTTTTGCTCAACTTGCCAAAGAGAACAACTATTCAAAACCAACCATAAACGACTCTACCGAAATCAATATCAAGAACGGTAGACATCCTGTTATAGAAAAGCAGTTGCCATTGGACGAGGCCTATATTGCCAATGATGTAATCCTTAACAGAGACGAGCAACAGATTATAATGATCACTGGACCTAACATGAGTGGTAAATCTGCTATACTTAGGCAAACAGCTTTAATTGTACTTCTAGCCCAAATGGGTTCTTTTGTGCCTGCAGAAGCTGCTGAAATAGGTTATGTAGACAAAATTTTTACCCGTGTTGGCGCAAGTGATAATATTTCTATGGGTGAGTCTACCTTTATGGTAGAAATGAACGAGACGGCCTCTATTTTGAACAACCTCTCCGAACGCAGTTTGGTGCTTCTAGATGAGATTGGAAGAGGGACCAGTACTTATGATGGTATTTCTATTGCATGGGCTATTAGCGAGTATTTACATGAGCATCCGGCTCGGGCAAAGACGCTTTTTGCTACACATTACCATGAGCTTAATGAGATGTGCAATACCTTTGACCGTATTAAAAACTATAATGTTTCGGTAAAAGAATTGAAAGACAATGTACTTTTTCTTCGAAAATTGACCGAAGGTGGAAGCGAACATAGTTTTGGTATTCATGTGGCAAAAATGGCGGGAATGCCCTCCCAAGTAATCCACAAAGCGAATAAAATTCTCAAAAAACTTGAAAAATCTCACTCAAGTGAAGAGCTTACAGACAAATTACAAAGCGCCCAAGATGAGATGCAACTGAGCTTCTTTAATCTAGATGACCCGTTGCTCTTGCAGATAAAAGAAGAAATCACCTATCTCGATATCAACACCTTAACACCCGTTGAAGCGCTTATGAAATTGAATGAAATAAAACGATTATTGACTAAAAACAAGAAGGCTACCTCATAATTTTTGGGCAAGAAAAAGCGCTGTTTTTTTATTTTCAAGATTTCATATAAATATTCTTTGAGTTTTAGAGAATTGTATTAAATTTGCATCCGCATCTGTGAAAGATGTCACGTTCATTACCTTATTACAATACGCGAAAATAGCTCAGCTGGTAGAGCGCCACCTTGCCAAGGTGGAGGTCGCGGGTTCGAATCCCGTTTTTCGCTCAAAGAGCACTTTTATGCTCAACATTACGAACGCTGTTTGACAGCGTTTTTTTGTTAAAGACTTTACCAATAGCGGCTCGAGTGGTGGAATTGGTAGACACGTTGGACTTAAAATCCAATGGACATTAGTCCGTACGGGTTCAAGTCCCGTCTCGAGTACTTAAACCCTTGTTAATCTTCGGATTTTCGAGGGTTTTTTGTTTTTACATAGTTTTGTACAATTGACTTCAATCTAAGTACTTCCCCTTACCATATTATCAAGATACATCTCATCAATTGTTTCATGAAATATAAATTTGAAAACAGCTTATTCAGCGACAATCTTAAATCTTGTAAGATTTTATCTTACAAGAAACTACCACTCTAGAATTTTATATTTTTCACGAAATTCCCGTATTCATTATACTACCTATTATTTTGTTCAATAGTATTCCTCTATAAAACAACTACAGACATATTGAAATAGCCTATATATTAAGTAAGATAGCAACCCAAAAGGCCACAATAACAAAAACTTAACATCATATACTTGCTATAGCTATTCATTATGATAAGTTACAAGCTAAATAAATTTTATGAGGTTATTATATATCAAAAGGAAAACAACAACAGAGAAACATTATAGCTCCAAAATGGGACCGCTAACTACAAGGGTGACTTTCATTAAGCGCTACTTTTTAGGGTTACCTATTAATACCCTACAGAAATACCGTAAGACCTATTACGGAAAAATAAAGAACTATGATGATTGTCAACTCTTTGTCTAAAACAAACTACAAAACTTTACTTTAGAAATTCATAAGTAACCCTTTAAAAATATATTCATGAAAGTATTAGTAATCGGAGCCGGAAATATGGGATTAACCTATGCAGAAGGCATGTCTAAATCTAAATTGCTCAAGAAAAAGAACATTATGGTATTAGACAGTTCCGAAGAGAAACTGAAAGAGCTGAATGAAATAGCACATTTTGATACATTTGAAAAACTAGAGGAATGTGTTCCACAAGCTGATATTATTTTTATTGCAGTAAAACCCTACCATTCTGCCAAGGTGTTCGAGACCATTAAATCTTTAGTAAATCCTGAGCAAATCTTAATTTCAATCATGGCAGGTATTACCATAGAGACTATGAAAGAACAGTCTGGCCTGAGCAAGATTGTTCGTGCCATGCCTAACTTGCCTGCAAAAATCGGTAAGGGACTTACTTCTTACACAGCATCTAGTGAAGTTTCAAGAATTGAATTATTGACTGTAGAAAGTCTATTGGATACCACTGGAAAATCTATTAGAGTACGCGATGAGAACTTTATAGATGCATCTACAGGCATATCAGGAAGTGGCCCTGCTTATGTATTCTATTTTATGCAAAGCATGATGGAGGCTGCCTTGCAAATGGGCTTCTCTAAAAAGGTATCTAGTGTTCTGGTAAGCGAAACTTTTACAGGTGCTATTGAACTCTTCAATCAAAATAACCTGAGCCCGAACTCTTGGATGGACCGCGTAGCCAGTAAAGGCGGTACTACACAAGCGGCTCTAGATTCTATGGATGATAATAATGTGAGTGAACTGATTAAAGAAGCAGCTTTCGCTGCCTTTGACCGTGCAGTTGAACTTGGTAAAGAAGAGTAAAATTCACAAAGAATTTATCACTGATATGTTTTATGTTTTAGTGAATCTCAAATATAAGAATGAGCCTATCTTTCTTGAAGCGCCCTTTTACCGTTTCCGGTAAAGGGGTTTCTTTTTTACTTTATCAGCTATATTGATTCTTGAAAAAACAGATTAAAAATTAGGCATTCATATGAACGTCCCGCATCCTTAACAAATGACAGGGTGACCAGAAATCTCTTACATTTTATCGAAAAAATCAGTGTGTTTTATATTTTAAACCGTTCTTGTTTGTATACCAAAGCAAAAAATTAACCACGAGAAGTTCCCAAAAATGGGACCTCGCCCTTAATTAAAGCAATATGGCCTCGAACTTTACACCAACATCAAACCAAGTTAAAAAATCAAAAACCACTAATACTACAGATAAATTAGTGGAGAGACTTTACTTACTGAAACAAAAGTTTCAATCCTCTTATTATGGTAACTCAGACGGGAGAAAATATGAGAAAGCTCGCAATTTCAATATTAGATTAAGCAATATCTTATTTGAAGCCAATCAAATGGCCACAAAACTGGAGCTAATTCCAAGCAACAGCCATCTTACCATCAATTCAGAAATTCAAAAGCTAGAAAAAGAGTTGAACGAGCTTATCTAATAGAAGATACTCGTAGACTTTCTTTTACCTATATTTATAGCTTACTTAAAAATTATATGAGAAAAAGGTACTATAAGATTGGTGGAGTCCTTGTGCTTGCCCTTTTTCTTTTTATTCTATTGTGTGATTTCATCATAAGCTCATCTGCAAAAGGCAAAACCTTTTCTGACCCAAATGAAATCCCTAAAAATAGAGTGGGCTTGGTACTTGGAACTTCAAAAAAATTAATTGGAGGACTTCCAAACCCTTACTATACTTATCGTATTAATGCTACCATAGAACTTTACAAATCTAAGAAAATAGACTTTGTATTGGTTAGTGGTGACAATGGCACACGTTATTATAACGAACCCAATACTTTTAAAAAGGACTTAATAGCCAAAGGCATTCCATCTGAAAAAATCTTTTTAGATTTTGCTGGTTTTAGAACCTTAGACTCCATGGTGCGGGCCAAAGAAGTTTTTGGACTAAATAATGTTACTGTAATTTCTCAAGAATTCCATAATCAGAGGGCTATCTATCTAGCTGAAAAAAAGGGCTTAAACGCTATTGGTTATAATGCTAAGAGCATAATAGGCACCCAAGGTCTTAAAGTACATTTACGCGAATATTTAGCAAGAGTAAAAGTTTTCATTGACTTGGTACTCAACATTCAACCCAAGTTTTTTGGTGAGCGGGTTGAAATAAAATAGCATCTCTTTTCCATTTAAAAGACTTATTTTGGCTTCCTTAATTTGTCTTACGTGTCAAAACTAAAAATTCTTTTAAAAAATCTTGGCCCAGGTCTATTGTTCGCCAGTATGGCAATAGGTACATCTCACTTGGTGCTTTCCACAAAAGCAGGAGCACAATACGGTTGGTTAATGGCTATACCTATTCTTTTAGCTAACATTTTTAAGTATCCATTTTTTGAGTTTGGCGTAAGATATACCAACGTAACTGGAAAGACCCTCATAGAAGGCTATCTTAATCGCGGTAAAGGTTATCTGTGGTTCTACGGACTAATTACCCTTGTAACTACTTTTACCATCTTAGCGGCCTTATATACTGTAACCGCTGGGCTATTCATTAATCTTTTTCAGATACCGGAAGTTTACATCAACTATATTTCTCTGGCTCTTTTCGCCTTTATTAGTCTTTTACTGATTATTGGTAAATACAAATTCATGGAAGTTTCTTTAAAATTTGTTGTTACCGTATTATTCTTGGCCCTTCTTATTACAACTGTGGTAGTTATATTCAAAGGACCAGTAGATAAAGTTCCCAATTTTACGCCACCCCAAATTTTTAACAACATGGGAATTCTTTTTCTCATTAGTTTAATGGGATGGATGCCTACAACTGTTGAAGCTTCTAGCTGGGTGAGCTTATGGAGCGTTGAAAAATGGAAGACACAAGCCAAGCCTTCTCTACGTGAATCTTTACAAGAATTTAAAGTCGGCTATTTTACGACTTCCTTATTGGCGTTATTCTTTCTAACCATTGGCTGCATGACACTATATGGTACGAACACTGCATTAAGCGGAAATGCCGTAACCTTTGCTGATCAGATTGTACAATTGTTTACAACCCATATAGGCCCATGGGCCTATATTCTTATAGCTATTGCTGCTTTTGCTACGATGTTCAGTACATGTATGACCGCACATGATGCGCTGGCTAGAGTTAGTATAGATATTACGGGCCTTTTGTTTTCGGACCTAAAACTATCGGGAAACAAACAAATTTTCGCAGTAGGTGTACTTCTCTTAGCCTGTATAAACTTTACAGTAGTAAGCGTTTTTAAATCTAATATGGGGCAATTGGTAGCATTAGCTACTTTTGTTTCTTTTGTAGTTGCACCTATCGTAGGGTATATGAACCTAAAAAATGTAATGAGCGAAGAAATACCTATTGCAGACAGACCAAAAAAACCGCTACAAATACTGACTTATTTAGGTATATTATTCCTATCGTTATTTTCTATCTACTATTTTTGGATAGTCATCTTTGAATAAAAAAAACTCAAAAAACCAACACTTAGGTTATTGACTAATAGCATCATAATTATCAATTACAAAAAGTGTTCTAAGATTTTGCTTGTGAAGAAAATCTAAGCAATACACCCCATTAGTACAGTTATTGATAATTTTTTCCTCTCCGTAACCAACTGCCTTAGTTATGTTCTCACTTGACACACCATTTGACAATAGATAAGCTTTAATAGCCTGAGAGCGTTTTTCGGATATTCGTTTGTTAGAACTACTTCCACCTTTACTATCTGTGTGGGTTTCTATTGAAATTCTAAGCTCAGGGAATTTTTTAATAGCATCTACAACCTTATCCAACTCTGCGGTCATTGCTATATTAACGTTACTCTTACCTGTTTCAAAAAAGAAATTGTTAACATTCAATACCTTTTTCCCTTCTTTCTCTTTTACAATATCACTTAGGGAAGCCAATTGCACTTGTAATGGTGCTTTCTGCAACTCCTCTAATTCTTTAGGATTGTATGTTTCTCTAAAAGTCGAATACCCATCTTTAATCATCTCCATAGAAACTATATCCGTATAAGGTATTTCCACTTGATATGTACCGTCCTCCTTGGTAAACATTTGACTAAGAAGACCTCCATTATTATCAAGAACTTTTACTTCAACACCGGCAATAGGTTCATCATACTGAGGCTTCACAACTTTACCTTTGAAGATAAGAGTACGTGGACCTGGTTTGGCAGCTACCTTAAAGCCATAGATATCATCATTACCTTTACCACCTGGTCTATTGGACGAAAAATAACCCATTAACTCATGACCTTCTCCTGGGCGTATGATAAAACCAAATTCATCGTATTTTGAGTTTATCCCTTCACCTAAGTTTACAGGAATACTAAAAGTATTATCTGGCTGTATATTACTGCGATATACATCCATACCTCCAACACCATAGAAAACATCAGATGAAAAGAAGAGACTATTATCGTAAACAAAAGGCGCTATCTCATTCCCTGGTGTATTGATTCTTGGCCCCATATTAATAGGTTCTGACATTACTTGACCATTGTTGGTCACTACATAATACAGGTCAGTTCCGCCATAACTATCTTCAAAATTAGCAGCGAAATATAATCTTTCATTTTCATCATCGTAAAACGGATAATAAAAAGAAGTGCTCAAATCTTTTAACAAAAATCTAAAAAGACCTCCTTCATAAGCCATACCAATAGCCAATGCATTCTTTCCTTTTTCATCAAAAGCTAGGTTCTTACCCTTGGCATTAGACAGTACATAATAGGTACCTCCTGTGGTACTAGAATAAAAAGGTGTAGATTTATGAAAAGGAGAATCAGGGACCCCTTTATAAACGCTTACGTTTCCTATGTTACCACCTTTTTCAATATCTGCTTCGTAAATATCTAAATACGATTCCCCGGAAGGACCATAGATACGTTTTGACTTGTTCTTTCGCCCACTACTAAACAATAGTTTATCATCATGAAATGCAGGAGAAAAGTCTGAAAACTCGCTATTACCTGTTAAGGTGAAAATAAAAAACCCAGCGGATTCCGTTTCTTTTTTATCAAACAATAGGTAGTTAAATTCCGCATTTTCTACCAATTCACTCTCAAGTGAATTGCTCTTAGATTTTAAAAATGCTTTAACTCTTTCTTGCTCGGAAATTTTAGCCAAACTCTGTAACATCTTATTAAAGCGATGTGCAGACATTATAGTATCATTCTTGTTAATGTCAAGATATAATTTCGAGGCCTTATTGTACTCTCCTGTTTGAAAATAGGAATCGGCTAAGTTCAAAAGCTGATTGTTAGTAATGAACTTACCTTGTTGCATTTGTTTGTTATACTCAATAATAGCGTCATCATAGGCATAACTATAAAAATAATTATCGGCCTTAGATGTCACTTCTTGTCCGTAAGAAAACCCTACGGCCAATGCAAATAATAATATGAAGATTCTGAATTTCATAGTCTAATATTAGAAAAATCTAGGCGTATCAATTTGTTTTGGCTTCCCTTTCAAGCTCTTGCTACTTCCGCCAGAACCATCTCCTCTACCTAAATAAAACTTAAGAATTATTTCATGTGAACCACTACTGAACTCACCTAATGGGCTCGTGTTGTAATCGTACGAATATCCAATATAACTACCGTTGGTTATCTGAAACCCTACAAGGCCACTAACTGCACTTCCCAACCGGTAAGATGCTCCCATGGTAAACTTATCATTATACATAAAGTTAGCACTGAGATTGGTATTCAAAGGTGCTCCATTAATATAGTTCAATAAAAATGCCGGTTTGAATTTCAACGTTTCGGAGAAATCAAAAACATACCCCCCAATAAAGTTGAACTGCATTTTATCTTCTATAATCGTGGCTACATCATCATTATATATACCATCTGTTAAGAAATTAGGTATAGAAGCTCCTAAATACCAGATATCATCTTCATACAAAAAGAAACCTGCTCCTATTGTAGGGTAGAATTTTGAAATAGTTTCACGCCCTAAAATTGGTTCTCCCGGGTTTTCGAACGTACCTTTTGAAAAGTCTACATTCAAGAAAGAACCTCCTGCATCCATACCAAAAGAAAGTTTTGCTTTATCCGAAACGTTAAACTGGTACGAATAAGCTACTTCTACATAAGTCTGAGTAGATGGTCCCAATTGATCGCTTATGATGTTAAGACCAAGTCCCGTTTTTTCATTAGCGAAAGGTACATTAGTCCCCAAACGAATGGTTCTGGGTGTACCTTCAATATCGACCCATTGCGCTCTATAACTCGCGGCTATTTCAGGGGTCTGAACCGAACCTACATAACCTGGGTTAAAACTACCTATGTTATACATATACTGCGTATACTGAGGTTCCTTTTGAGCAAAACTGTTTGCCGAAATGAACAATACACCTATAGCCAAGCAGATGTAACCGTAAAAGGATTTTAGTGTTCTATACTGCATTATCCTATTTATCTTATGAGCTGAATCCAGCCTTTTTTAGTGGTATTGGTATCAAAACCTTCTACTTCTTCTTGTAGCGTTACATTCAGGATATAAAAATAAGTGCCGTCAGGTGATTCTTTACCCTCCCACATTCCATCCCAAATAACTTCATCGGTCATCTGATCACCTTCAACAATTAGTTTTCCGTATCTATTGAAAATTTTGATATCATAAACCAAATCTACCGTAGTGGCCCCAAATTGCTTATTTATTTTGAGCACATCATTAGTCCCATCATTATTTGGAGAGAACTGATTGTAAATAATTCCTAATTCAGCTTCAGTCCTTGCTGAAACATTTACGGTAGCCGTGTCTGTATTATTAGCATATTTGTCTTCACTATCAACCGGAGAGGACCGTATAATTTCAGCACTATTCTCAAAAGTACCCTCTATTGGAAGTCCTACTCTTATTTCAAGAATAGCAACTTCATTTTTAATCAATTCCGGTATGACCCAGATGCCAGTTTCAGAAGCATACTCCCCTTTATCTGCCGTGCTACTTATATAAACAAAGCCACTATCTCCTCTTGTAGAAATAGTATCTCTTATTTGAATATTGGAAATAGCATCTTCATTAGAATTATTGGTTACCCTTATTGTAAAAATTACTTCTTGTCCTACTAACGGGTTAACTCTATCTGAGTTTTCATATGGTTGTCGGATACTTAGTGTATCTCCTTCATTAACAATACGTGCAAACTTCTCTAAAACTAAATCAATACCTTCTGGAAGATCAATGTTTAAAGTTATTTCAGAACTATCATTTGCGGGGTTACTATCTACTGGGAACGATTGCAAAAGTTCAGCTACGTTTGTATAAGGACCTCCATCTAATACGTCAACAGTGATAGTTAAAGTAGTTGTACCGTTTGCCGGAATCTCAGCAATTGTCCATTCGCCGGCAGCTAAATCATAACTACCATTCGCAGCGCTGTGTGATTTATATTCAAAACCTGTTTCCAGCATCTCTCCTACGGTAACGTTTCGAGCAACACGATCAGATAGATTATTTACTGTTAAGGTGAAAATTACCTCATCTCCCGCAACCGCTTCTTCCTTATCAACCGTCTTTACAACTTCTAGGTCAATAGGAGTAGGGTCACAATTTGCATTATTGACGTCAGGGTCGCAAGCATCTAATGGATTAGTACCATCTGCTTCTTCTTGCCCGTCAGTAATACCATCTTCATCGGTATCACAAAGTCCATTTGAGTTATCCGGTATACAAGCATTTCTGTTACCAGGATCCAATTGATCCATAACGCCATCGCTGTCTGTATCTAGAACATTGGACTCCAAAGCGTCAATTATTCCATCTCCATCAGTATCTAAAGGATTGGCTGTATCATCACCAACTTCAACACCATCATCTACGCCATCACCATCAGAATCCGCATTATTGGGATCCGTACCAAGACTAGATTCTAATCCGCCAAACAATCCATCACCATCATCATCGGTATCACAACTACTAACAGAAATACTTACCTCAGCCGTTTCATTAGCACAGGGCGCCTCCGCACCTGTAGTTGTATAAGCAAAAACATATGTGCCATTTGCCAAACCTTGAAAATCTACCACGTTTTCACCATCAGGAGTAACATTAGCAGGCCCTGAAGACCAAGCCCATGTACCTGCGCTTGCCGCTGTAGAAAAAGTGGTATCTAAATCTAAGGTGGTAGTACCAAAAGCAGCGTCATTACAAGACGATGCATTTTCTGGAGCGCCTGTATTTACAGGAGGTAAAATAATAGCATCTACTTTAACTCGTGGAGATGAACTACATGTATTGGCTAATGCCTCTACATAATAAGATGTTGTACTCGTTAAATTATTTACCGTAAAATTTGGCCCTGAAAATACTGGAGCACCACCTGTTGCCCGATCATACCAATTAATTGTTGCATCAAGACTTGCGGTTGCACTAAGAACTACAACGCCAGGGCCACATCTACTATCTCCAGATGGCGTCCCAATAATTTCAGGTGTTGAATTTTGAACTAATGTTAATGTTAATGTAGGGCTAGCACAATTATTTAACGCATCATAATAAAAGCCATAGTAAGTACCTGGCAATGGATCATTTACCCTAGAGGTCGTAACAAAATTCTCTTCAGGCTTCACATCAGTTGTTGACCAACGTAATACGCTAGCATTTGGCCCACTGTTAGGAGCGTAGTCATTCAAAGACGTTGTTATATCATCACAAAATCTACGCGGAATCGTTGTATCTAATACCGGGGCATCATTTCCTGCGGTACATGGATCACAATTAGCTACATTAATGGTAACTGTTGTTGATTTATTAGTACATGGTTCTACTGCACCATTTGTAGTAAAAGTATAAACGTAAGCTCCAGCAGCTTGCCCACTAAAATTTACAGTGGCGTTCGCCCCTACAGGAGCAATATTTGTTGGACCAGAAGTCCATGCCCAAGTACCTGCATCTTGACCCGTAATTACGCTCGCACTATTAAGGCTTATAGAAATAGGTCCAAAAATATTACTTGCATTATTACATGCAGTTTGTGGTGTAGTTACCGTACCTGCGGATGGAGACAAACTCTGCGTAATAGTTATGGCCGAAGATGGACTAGTACAATTATTAGGTTCATCCCAGAAAAAAGCATAATAATTTCCAGGTTCACTTACAGGACTAAGTCCTGTTCTAGGTGCCCAATCCGATTGCAATAATAGATTTGTATTATTGGTAGTCCATATTAGGACTGCCCCTGTAGGTCGTGCCCCATCATAGTATGAATCTAAGTCTGTCGTGAAATCATCACAAAATGCTGCTGTAGCTGCATTTAAAACAGGAGCAACATCCCCCGCTGCGCAATCATTATCTTCTATAGTAACTGTTCGTTGAGCAAGTGGTGTGGCCACATAGTTGAACTTCGCTGTATTACTAGGAGCTCCTAATGTTAAAGTAACCGTTTCGTCTGGCTCTACAATGGCATCGTCTATTACATTAATAGTTAATCCTCTAGCACGTTGACCTGGAGGAAAAGTAAATTGACCCGTTTGACCTCCTGTTGTATAATCAGAAATAATTGTTGCACTACCCCCTAAAGTGTATGGTATTAAAATTGTTGTTCCAGTAGCGTTTTCCTTGTCTAGCGTAAGTAAATAGCGCCCCCTAGCCGTATCTTCTTCAGCTGCTTCAGGTTCTGGAGTGGTCAAGGTAAAAGTACCCGTATCATTGTCTTGTATAGTAAAAGTAATACTACTAGCAGTCGGACTAATAGTTCCAGTACTAACATTGCTAATTGTAATAATAATAGTTTCACCTAGCTCAATTAATTCATCTTCATTTATGTTGATATCAAAAGATTCACTGGGGGCTACAGCGGTCAAAGTAACAGTAGGGGTGAGAGCCTGGTAATCATCAGTAGGGGTAGCTGTGCCCGTAATATTTAGCGTAACAGTGGTAGGTAATAAAAAACCTCCGGTTCTAGTAACTGTATACGAACCACCGACACCGGCAGCCCCTTCTACAGGTTCTGTGGGTGTAGTACGTGCAATAGAGACTGTCTGAGCATTAGCAGCAAAGCTAAGACCCAAAAACAATATAAACAATAAAATAACTCTTCCCTGTGCTCTTAAACTATGGGCTAAG
Source organism: Zobellia laminariae (assembly GCF_009725995.1). The sequence goes on from NZ_RCNS01000001.1 coordinate 661,279, forward strand.
CAAGCTTTTTTCTTTTTCAATTTCATAACTGTCCTTTGAACAAAGATTCAATTCACAGCAAATAAAGTAGGTCGTGGCTAAATGGGCGTCAATATTACTAAAAAAAATGTCCACTACCGTAATTTTGGGGTTAAATCAAGGTTTTATGGACGAACTACATCATATACGGATTAAACATCAACTTGGGATATCTGCCGACTGACTTTTTGCATCAGGAGCTATTTTTCTAACCAAGCCTTGCAGCACTTTCCCAGGACCAACCTCTATAAAGAGGGAAGCTCCGTCTTTTACCATATTTTCCACACTTTGCGTCCATTTTACAGGAGCAGTCAATTGAGAAATTAGATTTTTCTGAATTTCAACAGCATCACTAACCGCAACAGTCGTTACATTTTGGTAAACAGGACATTTAGGCGTTGCAAAAGTTGTATTCTCTATTGCCGCGGCCAATTCTTCACGAGCAGGCTCCATTAGAGGCGAATGAAATGCACCACCTACAGGAAGTACCAGAGCTCTTCTAGCGCCTGCTTCTTTCATTTTAATACAAGCTGCGTCTATAGCTGCTACCTCTCCTGAAATTACTAATTGTCCAGGACAGTTATAATTTGCTGCTACAACAATACCAGGGGTTTCCTCACATATCTTCTCTACTATAGCATCTTCTAGTCCTAAAACCGCTGCCATTGTACTTGGCTGAAGCTCACATGCTTTCTGCATAGCCAAAGCACGTTGAGAAACCAATTTTAATCCATCTTCAAAACCTAAGGAGCCATTAGCCACTAAGGCCGAAAACTCACCTAATGAATGGCCTGCAACCATATCTGGCTTAAAACTATCGCCCATTACCTTACTCAAAATAACCGAATGTAAAAAAATGGCCGGCTGGGTAACCTTAGTTTGCTTTAAGTCTTCGGGCGTACCTTCAAACATAATATCTGTAATAGCAAAACCAAGAATCTCATTTGCCTGCTCAAAAAGCTGTTGTGCCAATGGGTATTTTTCATAGAGGTCTAGACCCATACCAACAAATTGTGCCCCTTGTCCGGGAAATATATATGCATTCATTACTTTTCGTTTTTTGGTGCGTGCAAAAATAGCAAATTAAGTTCAAGTCTCAAGTACCGTTTCCTACTCTTTAAACCAACTGGAATACATTACGTAATTGTTTGCTATACGATCAATTTCCCCTGAACTGAGTTCAGGGCTAATATCTTTTATTTTCTTAGCGGGTGTACCTGCAAATATACTGCCGGCCGGCACATGGGTTCCTTTTGTTACCACAGCACCAGCTGCAATGATACTGTTACTTTCCACAATACAATCATCCATAATTATACTCCCCATACCTACGAGCACATTATCTTTTAAAGTACACCCATGAACAATAGCATTGTGTCCGATTGATACATTATTGCCAATAGTAGTTGGCGATTTCTGATATGTACAATGCACTATGGCTCCGTCTTGCACATTTACTTTATTGCCCATTTTAATAAAATGTACATCTCCCCTAAGTACGGCATTATACCAGATACTACATTGATCGCCCATGGTTACCTCTCCTACAATCGTAGCATTTTCTGCAATGAAACAATCGTCACCAAATTGTGGTGTTTTTCCGTTAATCGTTTTTATCATTTTAATTCGTTTTATCTTAATTCAGAGCTTTTAAAAATACGCTAAAAAGTCTTTCTTCTTTGAAGCCGAGACCAGTAACTCTTTTCCGTTAGAGACTACTACACTCCCTCCCTTTCCTTTTCTGTATTTTACTACCTCGTTCACATTTACCAAATACGATTTATGAATACGGGCAAACGAAAAACCGGCAAGCGCGTCTTCAAAATACTTTAAAGTTTTACTCACTAGAATCTTTTTATTTTCTAGATAAATCTCGGTGTAATTATCATCGGCCTTACAATAGAGTATATCCGTAACATTAAGTACCTGAAAGCCATCTTGCTGCGGCAAAGTTATTTTCCCTTCTACCGATTTTAGTTTTGGCTGTAATACCGTATCTGCCAATTCATTTTCTTTATACTTGATATCCTGCACATAACTTACCGCCTTAATCAATTCATCAATATTTATAGGCTTCATAAGGTAATAGGCGGCATGGCTATTTAAAGCATCCATAGCATATTGGTTATAAGCCGTTACAAAAACCGTCTCAAAAGTACGGTCAGGCAACTGGTCCAATAAATCAAAGGCATTTCCAAAAGGCATCTCTACATCTAAAAACACTAAATCTAAATCATGCTTTTGAATAAGCTCAAGCCCTTCTTGAATTGATGCCGCCTCTCCTACCAAATTTACATCCGCACAGTATTTACCTAAATAGTTTCGTAATATTTCACGGCTATTGGCTTCGTCTTCTACAATTATGGCATTCAATTTCATGGCAAGTTTTTAAATAGAATAGAATTTTATTAGTCTTTATGAAGAACGAACAGCACTTTTGTTCCAGAACCATCTACAGTAAGGTCAGAAATAGTAACATCTACCTTATTCTTATACATATCATTTAGAATGGCAATTCGTTTTTTGATATTCCCCATACCCTTTGATTTCTGTTTCTTTTGGTTCTGAGTTTTTAGTTCCGCGGATTTTTTTCTCCCGATACCGTCATCGGTAATCGTTATTTCTAAGGATATTGCCCCTTTTGGTTTTACATCGATTTTCAAAAAACCTTTTTCTTCTTTATATCTAAGTCCATGCCAAATAGCATTTTCTATATAAGGCTGAAGCAACATAGGCGGGATTTCAAAAGTTGAAACATCTATACTTTTATCTACATTCAATTCATAATCAAACTTATCAGGAAAACGCGAATGCTCTAACTTTACATATAACTCCAATAAATCTAATTCTTTGGAAAGCGGAATAAAATCTTCCTCAGAATTCTCCAATACCGAGCGCATTAAGGTCGAAAACTCACTCAAAAACCGATTAGCACTGCGCTCATCACTCTTGGCTATATAATTATTGACTGAGTTAAGTGCATTAAAAATAAAATGCGGATTCATTTGCGAACGCAAGGATTTCAAAGCCAAGAGGTTGTTCGCCAATTTTTGCTGCTGATTGCTACGGTAAAAGAAAAATGCCGCCAGACCAAGCAATATAATGCCAAAAATAAGGGAGTAGATAATCCATTTTTGACGTTTGTTATTCTCTTGTATCAATTCCTGTTCCGTCAATGCCAAGTCATACTTGCTTTGGGACAACTCCCTTTCTTGCTCAAGACCAGAAATACGGTTTTGCTTAGACGAGATCTCTCGGTTAAATCTGGCTGCCCTAGATATTTCTTGTTCTTTTCGCACATACAAAGTATCTACCAAAGACACGTAATTTCTATAACTCTCAAAAGCCTTTGAGTAGTCTCCTTTATATTCAAAAACCTCCGAAAGTATACGCGTTGCATCTTTTTGCACCACCAAATCGTTTTCAGAACCTGCCTCTTCTATACTCTCTTTCAAATACGGAATAGCCTCGTCATACTTGTCCTGAGCTATATAGGCATTGGCAATTTTGTAATTGATACGCTGAGAAGTAATGGAGTCAAAATCTCCTCGCGCTTCTCGTTTGGTCGTTCTTCCTTTTGGAAGAGTTTTTAGCTCATTAAGGCTTTTTTTACGCAGTTCAATTTCAGCTCCATATTGGCTTTTCTGATTATAGAAATCGGCAACTTTCTCTTTTTCTTGTACGGCACGCTTAGGTTCTAAACCTTCTGTTAGCTGAAGAGAACTATTATAATAGGCACCTGCCTCAACTAATTTATCATCTTGGGCATAGGTATCGGCAATCTTGGAATTTAAATCGGCAAGCTTAGGGGTTATTTGATTCTTTCTTGCAACTACAAGTCCTTCTTCATAAAATGCCACCGCTTTTTCCACTAGCCCTAATCCTCTATATGCGTCTCCCAAGTTCTCATTTAAACTTACTTTCTGAGAAGGCTTAAGACCTTCAATTTTTAATAAAGGCTGAAGTTCTTTTTCGGCTTCTGAAAACTGCTTATTTAGAATATAAGCTTCAGCTAGCAACAAAGTTGTCCGGGTGGCCTTATATGCTTCTAAAGCATCTTTATAGTTGGTGATTGCTAAATCATATTGATTGTGGTATCGATATACTTCTCCCAAAGCCACCAAAGATTCCGAAAGCGACTTTTTATCCGCCCGTTTACCAAGAACTGCTATGGAATTAGTGATATAATCAATACTCTTTTCAATATCACTTTGTTTATAGGTATTGGCCGAATCTAAATATACTTGATGCAGGTTATTTTGAGGCATGGCCATTTTACTACGCCCCACCTCTCTTTGCGCCCAAGAGTTCATTGTGGAGCATCCTATAAAAAGGAAAAACAATATGTAGCGAATTGATTGCATCTAATTATTTGTACATCGTAAACTTAGTTGAATTATGCGGCACTAAAAAACGCCCTTTACACCTAATCCCTTAAAAAATTACCCTTTCTAAAGGCTTCACGCATTCAAAAGGAACGTTCCCTCTTTTAAAACGCCACTTCCCTCAAAATAGGTTTTACAGCAAATTAGTTGCCTTTACTTTTACCTCATCAACAACGATAAATACAAACAAATTAATCATCTCTGAATAGAGCATCAAAAAAATTTAATTATGAAAAACACACGACAAATTCTTGGATTAGCTTTTATGTCATTCGCCTTAACTGGTATGTACGGCTGTGAGCTAAAACCAAAAAAAGCAACTACAGAACCAGTACTGGCCCAATCATTTACAACAACAAATGACGAAAAACCAAAAACCAACACAGTAAAGATTGCCTTACTACTAGACACCAGTAATAGTATGGATGGCCTTATCAACCAGGCCAAATCGCAGCTTTGGGATATCGTAAACAAGTTTACCTATGCTAAATGCGGCAATGAGGAACGGCCGGAACTACAAATTGCACTTTACCAATATGGTAACGACAATTTATCTTCAAGAGAAGGATATATTCAACAGGTTTTAAACTTTAGCGGAGACTTAGACGAAATATCTGAGAAACTGTTCTCATTAACCACGAATGGTGGAGAGGAGTATTGCGGCGAGGTTATCCATACCTCATTAAAACAATTGAATTGGGGAGAAAACCCAGATAACCTTAAAATGATTTTCATTGCAGGCAACGAACCTTTTACACAAGGCAAGTTAAATTACAAGGATGCAGTTACCAATGCCAAAGAAAAAGACATTGTAGTTAACACTATTTACTGCGGAAATTATGAGCAAGGAATTAGTTCTGATTGGAAAAATGGCGCTACACTAACCGGAGGCGAGTACATTGCTATTGACCATAATAGAAAGGTAGTTCATATTGATACGCCTTATGATGATGTCATCATACAACTAAACTCAAAATTGAACAAAACGTACATTTCATACGGAGCAATGGGAAGTGCTAAAATGGAAAAACAATCCACCCAAGACAGCAATGCCTATGAATTAGAAGAAGCAGTTGCGGTAAAACGGGCGGTGAGCAAAAGCTCTAGACTTTATAAAAATAAAAATTGGGATTTGGTTGATGCCTCTGATGATGAATCTTTTGACATTACCAAGGTAAAACAAGACGAACTACCCAAAGAATTGAAAGGAAAATCGAAGGCCGAAATGGAGTCTTACGTTCAAGAAAAAAAATCTGACCGAACCAAAATACAGAAAGAGATTCAAACATTAAATGCCAAACGTGAAAAATTCATTGCCGAACAACAGAAAGAAGGAGGGAAAGGAGAACTTGAAAATGCTATGTTGGAAGCAATTAAAAAGCAAGCTGCAAAAAAAGATTACAAGTGGGAAGAATAGTCACCACTTTACTTCAAACAAAAAAGCATCCCGAAATTTCGGGATGCTTTTTTGTTTGTTTGTATTTTCAAATACCTATTGCGCGGAAGGACAATAGCAATCATATCTACGTTCTTTTTGACCAAAATCGTAACCCAATGTTATTTGGTGAAATCCACCACTATCAAAACGAATATCGCCTGACTGATAAGAATAGTTATACGAAACCATAAAGTTTCCAACATTGGCTCCTACTATAGGAGTAATCAATTGCAAGCGTTGTTCTCCAAAGCTATCTGATGTTGCAAATTGCCCACCTTCAAAACTTCTTCTATATGACAATCCTCCCCAAATGCGTCCAAAATCTACGTCTTTGTAGACTTTTGCATTTAAATCGATTGTCTTTTCTTTTGTAAACTCACTCATCTGAAACAAAACTGAAGGCTCTAATTGCCATTCTTGTTTGCCAAAAACATAACCTACCGAAAACAAATATCTCCTTAGGTTATCAATTACAGGGATTTGGTCATTTCCTTTCCCATAGCGATACAGACTACGCTCACTACCTAATAGATTGGTTACCGCCACATGAGCATAAAATTCCATTAAATTATATGAAAAACCTAAGTCTACATTAAAATAGCCCTCGCTCAATTTTATACCAGAAATAGCATCATCAAGCACATCTGAACGAAATTCAGACTCATCTAAACTACTTTGCAAATATGTAGGACTTAAACCAAATGAAAGTTGATTTAAGTTTCGCCCGTCGCCACCCAATTTTAAATGATGGGCATATGTAACCTTTACTCCAGTTTGTGAATGGTAACCGTTAGCATCATTAAAAATGATGGCTCCTACTCCACTATTACTTTCTCCGATTCTAAAATTGGCGTTTATGGTTTGTAAATTTGGAGCATCATCTACATCAAACCATTGCATTCTTGCAGTAGCCCTTATTTTTCCTCCTTCACTAATACCGGCCATTGATGGATAAACCAAATAGTAATTATCCGATAAGTAATCAAAATATACAGGTATCCCTTCTTGTGCGGTAGATTGAAATGCAAAAGAAAGAGATGCAAGCAATAGCAGTAAACGGTATTTCATCTGTTGGATATAGAGGATGATTATTTTATCGACTAAATATAAGGTATAACGGTTGAAACGCAACATTATTATATAGACAAATCAATACGGACTGTTCAAAAATAGGTTGTATTTTTACAAAAATTTTGACACCATGAAGGAGTATACAATTACGGTTGTTAAAACCAACAACCCTGCGATTCTAAAATTTGAGACGAATCACTTTTTAACGAAAAACAAGAACTACGAGTTCAAAAATATAGACGAAGCCAAAAAATCACCTTTGGCCCAGCAACTTTTTTACCTTCCGTTCATCAAGACGGTATATATCTCTGGAAACTTTATTGGACTTGAGCGTTTTGATATTGTTGAATGGGATGATGTAAAAGACGAAGTTGCTCAACAGTTGGTTGAGTACTTAAATGCTGATGAACCTATTGTAAACGAAGAAGATGAAACTTCCAAAAAAGTGGCCATTACAGTTTACGCAGAGGTTACCCCTAACCCGTCAGTAATGAAATTTGTAGCGAACAAACCTATTGTTCCTGGCGCTTTTGAGTTTAAGAATATAGATGAGGCCAAAAATTCTGAATTAGCTAAACAGTTATTTAGCTTTCCGTTTGTTAAAGAAGTTTTCTTTGACCTTAATTATGTTTCTGTTAGCAAGTATGACGTTGCTGAGTGGGAAGACGTTACTATGCCATTACGCGAACACATACGTGAATATCTTGCCGATGGTAATGAAGCTGTTTCCGAAAGCGCAATAGCCAAAACAAAAGAAGAAGCTCAAGATAGTTCCGCTCCAAGTCAACCAGTTGCAGAATTGGACGATACTTCTCAACAAATTGTAGATATTCTTGAGGAATACGTAAAGCCTGCAGTTGCAAGTGACGGCGGGAATATTCTCTTTCAATCGTACGAAGAAGAAAGTAAGACTGTAAACGTTATTTTACAAGGCGCATGTAGTGGTTGTCCTTCTTCTACCTTCACTTTAAAAAATGGTATTGAGACCATGTTAAAGAATATGATGGGAGACAAAGTAAACGAAGTAGTTGCTGTAAACGGGTAATGAGCTAATTTTTACTGGCTTAGAATCAACAAACCTGTCCAATTATTTTGTAATTTCAAGGAAACTATAAAAATAAATCATTATGGCAGTTTTAAAAGTAATAGAAGTTTTAGCAAATTCTGACAAAGGCTGGGAAGATGCAGCTAAACAAGCAGTAGCTCAAGCTTCTAAATCAGTAAAGAATATAAAGTCGGTTTACATCAACGAGCAAAGTGCTACCGTAAAAGATGGGAAAATGGACAATTATCGTGTGAACGTCAAAATTACTTTTGAAATCAAGTAAACACGAAAAACAGTTTAGTAGAGAGCGCCGCAATATATTGCGGCGCTTTTTTTTGCCTCCCAACTGATTAAAAAAAGCATCTAGTACCTACAACAATTATTGGGTGCACATTGCGTTTTGAACACATATAAACAAAGTGTTGACTCATTCGATTTATACAGGCTCCATTAACAATAGTTTAATGATTTGAGCTTGATTGAGGCCCCTGTATTTAGTAAGTTGCCCACATAAATAAAAAATAAATGGAAGAATTCGCAAATTATCAAGAACATATAGACAAGGCAATAGAATGGGCATGGAAGGTTTTACCCGATTTAATTATGGCAATTATCATTTTAGTCGTTGGCCTTTGGATAGTTGGCTTTCTAAATAAAATGGTTCGTAAATTCTTTGAAAAGAAAGATTACGATTTAGCCTTAGAAAGCTTTTTACAAAGTTTTATAAATATAGCTCTTAAGGTTTTACTTTTTGTTTTGGTGATTACCCAGTTGGGCGTTAAATCATCATCACTTATTGCTATAATAGGTGCTGCCGGTTTGGCTATTGGCTTAGCACTACAGGGATCACTTTCCAATTTTGCAGGAGGTGTACTTATACTATTATTCAAACCATTTAAAATAGGTGACTTTATATCAGCACAAAGTGTAGATGGAACCGTAAAGGAAATTACTATTTTCTATACAAAACTCTCTACATTCGGTAATCAATTGGCAATTATACCCAACGGACAATTATCAAACAATAATGTCGTGAACTATAGTGCCATGCCTACAAGAAGAGATAATATTAAAGTTGGTATAGGATATAGCTCTAATATTAAGGCTGCCAAAGATATCATGCTTGATATCTGTCAGAAAAACGAGAATGTACTTAAAGACCCTAAACCAGAGGTTTATGTTGATGCATTAGGCGACAGTTCAGTAAACCTGAGCCTTCGATTTTGGGCAGAGAACTCCGTTTTTTGGGCTGCTCACTTTTTTATACTAGAGGAAATTAAAAGAAGATTTGATGAAGAAGGTATTGAAATACCATTCCCACAACGTGATGTACATGTAAAAGGTCAACCCTTAAAAGCATAGACTAAGACACGAACAGAATTATTTTTTTTTCTGTTGTAGCATAAAATCTTTTAAATAATACGGTTCAAAGTAGGCGACATCTTCAAACTCGCCTACTTTGAATTTTTTATAAGATAACTTAACCATTTCATTAGCAGAAGGCACAATGGTCGTGTCATAACTGAGATTACCATGAGACAGCATTGTTTTACACTTTTCTGCACCACTGCCTACCAAAATCACTTTTCCCTTTTCTAAATATTCCGAAAAAGAATTCACTTCAATAATTTCGGCTTCTGTAGTTCTTACCTCATTCTTATCATTGTCAAATACTGCTGAATACACTTCCATACGGCGTGCATCTAAAACAGGAATGATATAATCAATATCTGATGATGTTACTTGGGCTGCCATACTACTCAGCGTTGCAATTGAAATTAAAGGTATATCTAAAGCAAAACATAATCCTTTAGCTGCGGAAACGCCAATACGGAGACCTGTATACGAACCTGGACCTTTACTAACTGCAATAGCATCCAACTCAGAAGCATCTATATTTACTTCCTTAAGCACTTCTTGAATGAAGATATGCAATTGCTCGGAATGGGAATAATTAGGCGTATCATGCTCTTTAATTGCCAAAATCCTTCCTTCTTTGGCAATACTTACCGAACAATTGGTAGTTGCCGTTTCTAAGTTTAATATTATGCTCATACGACTGCAAAGATACATGAGAAGGTTTAAATTACATATAAAAAAAGACCTGCTCGGTATTACACCAAACAGGTCTTATATTATATACTACAATCTTCTTATTTCATCTCTAAAGGCAAGCCAAAATAAAATTCTAGCACCTTAAGTCTAAAAATGTAATCGTATTTAGTTCTAATCAAATCTGCCTCTGCATTGTCTACTCTAGATTGCGCCTGGCTAAAATCAAAAGCATTCATAAGACCTACGTCATACCGTTCTTTAGAATAGTCATATGCCAAACGCCTTGCATCCAAAGTTTTTTGGGCGGCATCATATGCTTTTGAAAAACTTGTTACATCTACATATGCTTGATTGATATTGGTTTCCAAATTCAATTTTTCTTGCTCTAACTGTAGTTTTGCTTTCTCAACATTAATTTTAGATCTTTTAATGTTGTTCTTCACTGCAAAACCATTGAAAATTGGAATATCTAACCGTGCACCATAAGAAATACCATCATTGATCCATAACTGATTTGAAAAACTTTCAGCAGGTACTAAACTACCCGTAGAACTATCAAAACCTCCTTGATCAGAATACCTAGTATTGTAATTAAAGAAAGCTCCCAAAGTTGGATAAACAGCACCTTTGGCGATATCCAAATCTTTATTAGCCAAATCTATTCCTGATTGAGAAAACTTAATATCGTTCCTAAAAGTTAAGGCTTCAGCAAAAATTTCCTTTGGAGACTTCGTAAGAACCTCAGAAGGAGGTACCTGAAAATCACCTTCCAAAACATCAAAATTTTCGTAATCCGTAATTTGAAGCAACTGCGCCAAGTTGATACGGGAAATTAGCACTTGGTTCTGCGTGTTTACAATCTGTTGTTCCAGATTTGCCAATGTAGCTTCTATTTCCAGTAAATCGCCATTAGGCAGTACTCCGGCATCCACTAATTCCTTTGACCGTTTTAAATCTTGTTCCGAAACGGCAAATTGAGCCTCAAATACTTTTAAAGTTTCTTTGTTAGAAAGTATCTGTAAATAGGAATTGGCTACGTTTAAACGAATATCATCTTTAAGGTCATCTAAGCGATATTGATTGGATATTGCATTCAGCTTAGCCCGATTCAAACGATGAAGGTTTCGCAACCCATCAAAAAGTGTCAACGAAGAAGTTATCCCTCCACTAGCCGATAAAATTGTTGTAGTAACCGGCTGATTGGTTGTCGGGTCAAATGAAAGACCAGTACTACCCGTAACACTTGAAGAAGCGTTTACCGCAGGTAACATTGCACCCACTGCATCAGATTTATCAATTTGCGCATTCTGCAAGTCTAATTCATACTGTTCTACGGAGAGATTGTGTTCTACCGCATACTCTACGCATTCCTGCAGCGTCCAATTTTTCTGCTGTGCGCTAACCGCTCCAATAGAAAATAAGAGCAGTAATGCTGTTAGTTTAAAATTCATGTTTTGATTTTTTGATTATGATTGATGATTGTTACTCTTCACTTTCTGCCTCTTCCTTTTCCTCTTCGTCCTCACCTTTTTTAATAGGCTCTGTCTTACTCCAAACTTTAACTTTATCAGATTCCGTTAGGCCAGAAACGATTTCAACGTTTACGCCATCGGAAATCCCTATTTCAACATCTTTTCTTTCGAACTCCTGATCACCGGTTTCAATTTCAACATATGGTTCGTCTGTTTTTTTATCAAACTGCAATAAAGCTTCAGGTATAACTAAAACATCATCTTTTTTCTCTAGAACCAATGAAGCATTAGCACTATATCCTGCTCTAAGAAAAATATCTTCCTTAACCTCTACATCACCTTCAATCTTAAATTGTACGGCACCCGTTTCTTCTATTCCTTTAGGTGCAATGAATCGCAATTTCGCATCCAGTTCAGCACCTTCTACCGCACCTAAACTAATTTTTAAGGGTGTACCTATTTCAAGTTTGGCCACTTCGCCTTCATCTACCTTACCTTCAAAAATCATCTTGCTTAAATCCGCTATTGAAGCAATAGTAGTACCGTCATTAAAATTATTACTCTCAATAACCTGATCACCCTCTTCTACCGGTATTTCTAAAATAGTACCGTCTACGGTAGCACGTATGTTAGTATTGGCACTTGTAGAACCTCCTGCAGAACCTTGGCGAATGATTTGATAATCTGCTCTCGCATTTTCAAGTTCTTGCTGGCCTTGATCGTACTGTAACTGTAAAGTATTAAAGTCTTGACTTGAGATGACCCCTTTATCAAATAACGATTTGTTTCTGTTGTACTCTATCTTCACGTTGTTCAGAGCCAATTCGGCATTTCTGACTCTACCTCTAGACTGATTCAAAGCTTGCTCGTTTGGCACAACCTTAATGGTAGCAATCAAATCACCAGACTTGACTTTTTGACCTTCTTCCATGAAAATCTTTTGAATAATACCCGAAATCTGAGGCTTAATTTCTACCTCATCCTCAGGTACCACCTTACCCGTGGCCACCGTTTTCTTTTCTATATTAGTGATAAATGGTGTTTCTGTTTCGTAAGTAACTGCATCCTTACTATTAGATTTTATAAAAAAAGCCGCGGCCCATAAAGCGCCTAGCACCAAAATACCAATTAAGATATATTTTACGATCTTGTTCATTTTTTCAGGTGTATTTGTTGTCTATTGGTTTTGTTGTTTTCCGTTTTGTTACAAAATTTCTTATTATTCTTCCCTAAGGGCATCAATGGGTTTTATACTCACGGCTCTTTGAGCAGGTATAAGGCCAATTAAAGTTCCTAGCACTACCATTATGACCAATGCGCCAATTACGTAAGGTATAGGCACTGTTGGATTGGTATATGGAAAGTCTATATCTTGAGTAGCACTATTAATTCCCGCCAATGCAAGTGCTCCAAGAATAATACCCATGATTCCCGCAATAACGGTCAAGAATACCGATTCTAAGATAATCTGATTGCGCACCTCTGCAGGTGTAGCTCCTAAGGCTCTACGCACACCAAGTTCTTTGGTTCGTTCTTTTACCGAAATCAATAGAATATTCCCGATACCGATTACGCCCGCAAATATTGTGGCAATACCCACTATCAATGACAAAAAGGTAATACCATCTGCAAAGCCTACAATTTTATTGAACTGCTCCCCTAGGTTAAAAGAACCAAAAGCACGATCATCATCTGGGTGTACGTGATGAATATTCTTCAATAAATTTTTAATGTTTTCTTCAACTTTGATTACATCTGCATTATCATAGGCTGCAATAGAAAACCACCCCACATTATCACCTGTATTATATAATTTTTTAAAGGTCGAAAAAGGGATAAAAATATCACCATCTCCTCCAAAGCCACCACTTTGTTCAAACTTATGAACCCCTATGACTTGAAAAAAGACATCATCAATTTTAAAATAACCTCCAATTGGGTTTTCGTCTTTATCAAAAAGCTCCTTTTGAGTACGCTCTCCTATTACGGCCACCTTTCTAGACATCTCAATATCTTTATCGTTGATAAAACGACCCCCATCATAAATTTTCTTAGGTGCAATTTTTGTGAACTCAGGAAAATCACCAAAAAGCGAATAACTGCCTGTTTTGTTGTTCCGACCAATATTTGCGGGAGCAGAACCAAAAAAGCCCCGTACGTTACGTGGTGCTATATACTCTACTTCGGGAATACGATTTTGTATCATTACCGCATCATCTAGTTTCAACTGCATCTGCCGTCCAGTCTTGTAACCTTCATTGGGCATACTCGTATTTTGAGCCCAAACGAACATACTATTTCTGGCAATAGTCTCGAACATACTCTCAAAACCATTATCCATACCCTTGGCTGCACCGGAAAGTGCTATATAAATAAAGATTCCCCACAGAACACCCACCACGGTAATCACGGTTCGCATCTTGTTCTTACTGATGGAACCAAAAATCTCTTGCCAAGTATTTCTATCGAATATAAATCGCATATTATTCGTCTCTTAGGGCTACAATAGGTTTAATACGGGCTGCACGTCTTGCCGGAACATAACCAGCAATAGCGCCAAAAATGATAAGAACAAATGTGGCCGAAATTGCAACACTTGTATCTATATAGGGGTTAGTAATAAAAAAGTCTTTTAGCTTGTCGCCCAAGGAGCTTAAAATTATTATCCCAATGAGCATACCTATAAAACCGGAAACCGTTGTAATAAAAACGGACTCTAACAAAATAGTGCCAATAACTGCTTTTGGAGTTGCCCCAAGTGCTTTTCGAATACCAAGTTCCTTTGTCCGTTCCTTCACTACAAATACCATAATATTACTGATACCAATAATACCAGCTATAATGGTTCCGAAGGCTACAAAACCTACAATTATCTGTAAAACGCGAGCAAACTGTTGGTTCTGCTTCAACTGGTCTGCTACATTCCTTATGAAAACTCCGTTTTGATCTTTAGGATTAATAAATTTTTTGGACCGTATAAACTGATCAAGACTCTTATCAAAAGCCATTGCACCTGCGTATCCTATTTGCGGTTTAAAACCAACAACGATTTGGCCAATTTTATCCGTGTTTTTTTCAATCAGTTGTTGTGTAGTATAAGGAATATAGACAATGCGTTCTTCATTATCACCACCATCATCTTGAAACACCCCTACAACCTTAAAGGAACTTCCGCCCACATCAATATACTTTCCAAGAGAATTTTTCGCGCCAAACAAATCTTCTTCTACCAACCTACCAATAACAGCATACTTCGTCTTGTTCTTGATATCTTGACTATTCAAATAACGACCTTTCATTATAATGGTCATTTCACTGAATTGATGAGCTGGCCCTACCCCCAGTGTTCTGTAACTATTTGATTCATTCAAATAACTTACGGTATCTTGTCTGGTTATTCTTGGACTAATATACTCTAGAAATAAAGGGAAATTCTTTTCAATATCGGCTAAGTCACTATTATCAAACTCTATGACTCTGTTTGACTTATAACCTTTATAAGGCATTGTTGTTCTGCCTGGAAATACATAAAATACATTAGTAGCATCGTTCCCGAAAAAATCATCAAAAGTATTGATCAAGCCATTTCCAAAGCCAAAGAGTACTACAAAAATTAGAATACCCAAAGCAACCGTAAACCCCGACAAAAATGTACGAAGTTTGTTCTTCTGAATAGTCTCGAATATTTCTTTCCAGTTGTCTCTATTTAACATACTGAGCGGCCCTAACCTGTTCTACTTTTTTATCTTCGACGATAACACCATCTTTTAAATGTACAATACGTTTGCACATATGGGCTATGTCTTCTTCATGCGTTACAACAAGAATAGTATTTCCTTTATCATTAATATTCTGAATAAGGTCCATTACCTCATAAGAAGTTTTACTATCTAACGCACCTGTTGGCTCATCTGCCAGCAACACCTTTGGCTCTGCCGCCATTGCACGGGCAATAGCCACACGTTGTTTTTGACCACCAGAAAGTTCGTTTGGCAAATGCGTAGCCCATTCCTTAAGACCAACCTGCGCTAGGTATTTTAAAGCTTTCTCTTCCCTTTCTTTTCTTGGTACTTTTTGATAATATAAAGGCAAGGCCACATTTTCCATGGCGCTCTTATAGTTGATAAGATTAAAAGATTGGAATACAAAACCTAAGAATTTGTTACGGTACTTGGCCGCTTTGGTTTCATTTAAATCTTTTATAGGAACCCCGTCTAAAGTATATGATCCAGAATCGGCTTCATCTAGCATTCCCAAGATATTTAAAAGGGTTGATTTACCAGATCCAGATGAACCCATGATAGCCACAAGTTCTCCCTCGTCAATACTAAAATTTAATCCTTTTAAGACATGTAATGAGTTGCTACCCATTTTGTAGGACTTGTGAAGATCTTTAATTTCAATCATGGTAGTTTTGTTAATTATGTTGGAATTTTCAAAACAATTTGGCAATATGACATGTAAGTTGCCTAATTGTTACAAGGTGGACTCCAAAATTTGTGTTAAATATTAAATTATCCTTCTTCTTCCTCTTTTTCGATGGCATTCCAGACCTTAATCCTGTCTGTTTCGGTTATTCCGGATTTTATTTCCACATCAATTCCATCACTAATACCCAATTCAATATCTCTTCGCTCAAACTTCTGATCCCCGTTCTCTATTTCAACAAAAGGTTCTTTTGTAACATCATCAAACTGTATCAAAGCTTCCTTTAAAGCCAAAACACTATCTGCCCTACCTAAAATTACCGAGGCATTAGCACTTAGTCCCGCACGAATAAAGACGGAATCTTGTTTTTTCATGGTGCCTTTTATTTCAAATTGAATGGCGCCATTTTCTTCTTTTCCCTTTGGGGCAATGTAATCTAAAACCGCATCAAACGTTTTTCCTTCCAAAGCCCCAATAGTGATTTCCAACGGTAGATTTTCTTTGATTTTCCCTACTTCGCTTTCATCTACCTTTCCTTCAAAGATCATTTTATCTACATCGGCAATAGCAGCAATAGTTGTTCCTTCATTAAAATTATTGCTTTCAATAACCTGATTACCCACTTCCACAGGAACCTCTAGAACCATACCGCTAACGGTAGCTCTAATCTGTGTATTGGCAGCATTACCAAAGCCTTTGGTTGTACCGGTCTTAACAATGTCATAGCGTTTATTAGCTGCAGCATAGGATTGCTTAGCCTGATTGTACGTCACCTCCGCACGTTCTAAATCTACTTTAGAAATCACGCCCTTACCAAAAAGACCCTTTTGACGCTCTAAATTGCGAAGCTGATCGTCCAAATTTATTTTTGACTCATCAATAATATTTCTGGCGTCGTTAAGAGCGTTGAGATTTGGCACTACTTTTATTCTACAAAGCAAATCACCGGACTTTACAAAATCTCCACCTTCAACAAATACCTCTTCTATTACTCCAGAAATATTAGGTTTAATAAGTACTTCTTCCAACGGAAGTATACTTCCGGTAGCTACCGTTTTCTTTACAATGGTCTTTTTGGAAGCTTGCTCCGTTTCGTAAACGACTGGGTCTTCGGCATTCTTTTGATATAGATAATACATTGATCCGCCAAAGGCGACGACTATGAACAAAAGAACGATTCTGGTTACTGATTTTTTCATTTTTATGATTGATTGATGTTATTCTATACGTTTTTATTTCTATTCAATACTTCGGCTCTAATTATTCAGTTCTAAGAGCATCTATTGGCCTCACTTTAATAGCACTTTGCGCAGGAATGAAACCTGCCAAAAGACCAGAAAAAATAAGGATTAGCAAAGCACCTACTACCACCCCTAAGCTTACACTAGGGTTCATGAACATATCTACAGGACCGTTCATATCCAACAGCGCATTAACGCCATAAATAAAAAGTGCGCCCAAAGTAATTCCCGCCATACCCGAAATAATAGTCAAGAAAATAGACTCCATTAAAATTTGAAGTTTAATAGACCAAGGATCCTCTCCCAAGGCCCTACGTATGCCAATTTCTTTAGTTCGTTCCTTTACTACAATGAGCATAATATTACTTACCCCAATTATACCCGATAGTAAAACCAAAATCCCAACGAAATAAGCTATAAAACGTAATGCTCCAAACAAACTCTGAACCCTTTGAAATTGTTCATAAAGGTCAAAATGACCTACGGCACGCTGATCATCTGGGTGTACTTTATGCTTTTCTTTGACAACGCCCATTATCTTATCCTTTAGACTTGTAATGGAAGTACCGTCATTTGCAGTAATGGCCATCCAACCCACGTCATTACCACGGTTGAAAGCTTGGGAAAATGTGGTAAATGGCACAAAAATCTGTTTCTGACCTTCCTCTCCATCGCCATCATTACTTTTCTTTTTATACGTACCGACTACCATAAAATTGACACCCTGGATTTTTATAAACGTACCGAGCACATCTTCATCTTTATCATAAAGTCCGTTTCGTACGCCTTCACCAATAATAGCTATTTTTCGCTTCTCCTTGATATCATTATAATTCAAAAACCGACCAGAAGTCATGGTCATAGGGTCTTGTTTGCTGATTTCAGGATAATCTCCATACACATCGTACCCACCCGTCTTGATTCCGCGGACGACATTATTGGCGCCGTTAAAACCACCTAGCTCATTTCTTGGAGAAATAAACTTTAATTCAGGCACATTATCTCTTATCGCTTGGACATCTTCAACCTTAAAGAGAAAACTTCTTCCCTTAGGAAGGCCCTTATAAGACTTGGTTGTACTTCTGGACCACATGAACATGGTATTGGTAGAAATATCACCAAAGTCTTGCATGATACCGTTCTCCAATCCCTTTCCTGCAGAAAGCAATAGTATTAAAATGAATATACCCCAAAACACACCAAAGGCGGTCAATACGGTTCGGAACCAATTACTGGTTAGTACTTCCAAAATTTCTTTCCAACGATCTCTATTGAACATGATTTATAAAGTCAAGTTATTTCAGTAATATTTTTATTCGTCCCGTAATGCATCAATAGTATGAATATTAGCTGCACGCCATGCCGGAAAAAATCCCGCTACGGCACCTGCCATTACCAATACAAAAACCGTTGAAATTGCAACAGTGAAGTTCACCGATGGGTTCATGATATAATCTACTTCTATATGCGGCCCAACGAACTCCAGTAAACCCATGCTAAAAATGAGCCCGGCAAAGCCCGAAATAGAGGTAATAAATATAGACTCGTGTAAAATCATACCTACAATAGACCATGGCTTGGCACCTAGTGCTTTTCGTATACCTATCTCCTTGGTACGTTCACGCACAACAATTAGCATAATATTGCTAACGCCTACCACACCCGCTATAATGGTACAGATACCAACGAACCAGAAGAACAGTGCAATGTTATCCGTAAGACTATAATACCGCTTAGCTTCCTCCATAGCACTCCATACAAAAATGGCATTGGTATCATCCGGAGCAACCGTATGGGCTTGTTGTAAATACGATTGAAGATTGTTCTTAAATTTGATGGATTTAGCGACTACCTCTTCAAAATTATCTGAAGGAGGAAGCGTGAACCCTAAATTATTTACCTTATCACCACCATTAAAAGTACTTTGTGCAGTTGTTACCGGTATATAGATACGTTCTTCTTCCCGATCTTCAGTCTCATTGAATACCCCGATAATTTTAAAGGGAAGTCCAGATATTTTAATGAATTCGCCTACTGGGTTGTCGATGTCAGTAAAAACATCATCAGCAATTTTCTTTCCGATTACGGCTACTTTGGCTCTGCTTGTTTCATCTTGGTGATTCAAGAACCGTCCTCCAGACATTCTTGCATTCTCTATAAATTGGAACTGAGAGGAAATACCCTGAACTTGATACACGAGTGCCTCGTTACCATAGGTAACTGAAACATCGCGGACAAAAATTCTAGGTGATTTAAATTGAATGTCATCCTCAAGCAGTTTAGACGCAAACTCATAGTTTGCGTTCGTTAACTGAATATTTCTGCCCGGATTAAGGCCTTTGTATTTTTTGGTTGTCGCACCTGGCCATACCCAAACACTGGTTGCGGCATCTTGCTCAAATTCATGAGCGATACCATTGCGAAAGCCTTCGCCAAAACCTAATAAAATAACAAGGATAAATATTCCTGAAGCTACGGATAACCCGGTAAGAAACGTCCGCAACTTATTTTTGCGAATAGTATCGAAAATTTCCTGCCACCTTTCGATGTCGAACATGTAGTTGATTTTGATTGATTGATGAGCGCGATTGGGGATATCACACAACTACAAGACTAATGCAAAAAGGTTTTGTTACACTAGAACAGAAAAAAAAATGTTAAACTTCTTCCAGAGACCTGTTTTTCATCTTCTTATAGACGAAATAAAAGAGCCCTCCAACAAGAATATAAGGTAGCGCCATTAAGTACACAATGCCATTGTTTATACCCTCTGCGGCCTTTACATCACCACTACTTTCAAGAGAAGCACGGCACATGGCGCATTGTGCTTCTATATTTTGAGGCAAAAACAAAACAATTAAAATCAGTATTGCAAATAAGGTCTTTTTCATTCTAATTCATTCAAAAACTAAACTTCTTGTCACCTTCTTTTAACTAACGTAATAAGGCGAAATCATAAGGTACACCACGACGCCAGTAACCGCTACATAGAACCAAATAGGGAATGTAATTTTTGCCCACTTCCTATGACTTTCAAATTTCTTAAGATATGCAAAGGCATATGTTTTGAGTACCAAAGGTATAATGGCAATAGAAAGAATTATATGGGTAATTAAAATAAAGAAATAGACATAACGCACTGCACCTTCTCCACCATAAGTAGTAGATTCAGACGTCATATGATACCCAATATACATCAGCAAAAATAAAAGCGACAAGCCAATACAGCTGGTCATTATATTCTGATGCAATTCTTTTTTACCATTTTTTATTGCCCATACGGCAACTAGTAAAAGAACTGCAGTTAGCCCATTAATAGAAGCATATATTGGAGGCAAAAAACCAAGTCTTTCTACATTTGGTATTTTAACCCCAAACAAGATGGCTACTACTACTGGCACCACAATAGATACTACTGTGATTAATTTATTAAATTTCTTTTCTTTAGCTATCGTGTCCTCCATCTATTCTGCCAATAATCGCTTAATATCTTCTTTTAGGATTGAAATCTGCTCTATTTCACCATGATCATTTTCACCTTGTTTCTCGGTAATGGCACCACGGTAGTAAATTATTGGGTTTCCAAATTCATCAGCTCTTGATCTCAGATACCCTTTCTTATCAACCAATGCAAACAATCCTGAATGTTCAAAACCTCCCGGTGAATCAGGCATTTCTGCTGCAAAAATATTAAAACCGTTATTAGCTAAATCATAAATTTGCTCCTTATCACCAGTCATTAGGTGCCAGTCTAAATCTGATATACCATGGTCTTCGGCATATGCTTTTAAAACTGTTGGTGTATCATAATCTGGAGTTATTGAGAAAGAAGCTATTCCAAAGTCCTTATTGTCTTTAAATTCATCCTGTATAGTCACAAGATTTTCGGTCATTACCGGACAAATGGAAGGGCAACTGGTAAAGAAAAACTCTACTACGAACACCTTGCCGTTATAGTCTTCATTAGATATCGTTAAGCTATCTTGATTGATTAAATTAAATGGAGGAACACGTTTTTGCTCGCCATTTAAAGTTATATAAGACAATGTACTTTTTGCGTGTTCAACATTCAACCGATCGTTCTCTACCACTGTTCCGCTAGATATACGATCCACGATTTTAGGTACAAAAATAATTCCGAAGACTAGTATCACCAAGGACACCCAAACGTATGTATACTTTTTCATTTCAGTTTACAAATCAAAAACCGTTATTACTTTTGCCTGTCGGCACTGTTCTTCTTTAACGCCAATCTATACTCTGCCAATATAATTTTTACATCATCTACCATCTTATTATTAAGCTCGGATACAGACGTAGCATTAAAACCATAAAGGGTAGCCTCTTCCTCGTCTTCTGACCTACCTCTAAGGCTTAGCTCTTTATCAATAATAAATGCGTAGGGTGTGCTTAAATCATCTTCTAACTGAATATCGGTTTCTAAAGAATTAAAAAAATCATTGATTTGGTTTTCATCTCCAAAAACAAAATTCCATTTGCTCATATCTACCAACAGACCCAACTCTTTTTTCAGCTCAGCAGCTTCCTCTTCCATTCCCTTTGGCATAACCATTACGAACTGAAAGTCTTTAAATGCATAAAACCGCTTGTAGATTTTTTGGTTAAGGTTGAACGCGTTACCATTTGTGTTATTAGGATCATTTCCTAAAAAACCAAGAATGGTAATATTGTCTTTAAAAGTAATATCACCATCCATGTTAGTAACATCATCAACACCACTGGTCAATATGGCTAGCTTCCCAAAGTTGGTTATACCGGAAGCAAAAAATAGATATGCCACGATGGGCAAAATGAACAATGTAACTAAGACTAAATATTTTTTCACCTTCATAAGAAAGAAGTACTAAACACTAAATTTACGACCACTACAAAAATAAAAAAGACGGTTGTGAAACCGTCTTAGTATGCTGTTAATTTATTAAGATAATATTACTTAGAAATTCCACTGTATGAAACCATCTTTGTAAACATTATAAATATAATCTGCTTCAAAAAGAAGGATAAACAATAAGTAGGCTACAAGAAAAATAGGAGTCCATACTATTGCTCTTCTTAATGAGCTCTTTTCATCACGTAAGTGCATAAAGTCCCATGCAATATAATAGGCTTTAACCAAAGTAAGGATAATAAATATCCAGTTTATCAACTTCATTCCCACAAAATGAGAATGTGTTAATGCTCTAGGTTTTGCGATACCCAATACTACCTCTACAGCTGTAATAACGGACAAAAATATAAGTACTCCCCAGATTTTTTGGGTATTGGACTTAAATTTCAATAGTCCTCTAAAAATCTCTAGTTTGTGTGCGTGTGCCATATTATAATAATCTCAAATGCGTTATATATCGTTTTTCCCGAAAAATAAGAATTATACAAGATAGAAGAAGGTGAATACAAATACCCACACTAAATCTACAAAGTGCCAATACAGCCCTACTTTTTCAACCATTTCATAATGGCCTCTTTTTTCGTAGGTGCCCAAAATCACATTAAAAAATATGATTACGTTAATGACAACTCCAGAGAAAACGTGAAAACCGTGAAAACCTGTTATAAAGAAGAAGAAATCTGCGAACAAACGACTTCCGTATTCGTTACGAATTAAGTTAGCTCCTTCAACTACTAATTTACCATCCTTGATTTTTTTCAAAGACTCTTCTCTATTAAGCAATGTCTTTTCTCCCTCATGCTCTCCCTCCCGAACAATTTGTTCCGTACGGATAAGAATATTAGGATTAGCTTTAAAACCTTCTACAACCTCATTGAAAGAATAACTAGGCAAGTAAGCTTCATCATAAAACCAAACACCCTTGCTATTCTCGTGTGCCACACGGTCACCAGGTATAGTCTTAGCAAAATCACGAATTGCAGCGCGCTCGCCAGTTTCAGCATTTACAAATTGTAAAATTCTTCCACCTTTAGTTTCTACAGCACCGTAATCTCCTTTTATAAAAGTTCCCCATTCCCAAGCCTGAGAGCCAACGAAAATTGCACCACCAATGATGGTAAAGAACATATACCAGATAACGGAATTTTTCTTCATTTTATGTCCTGCATCTACGGCTAACACCATAGTAACCGAAGACATAATAAGAATGAATGTCATAAAAGCCACATAAATCATGGGGTAATTACCATGAAAGAAAGGAACGTGGGTAAACACCTCATCCGCAATCGGCCATATTTCTATAAATTTAAATCGTGAAAAGCCGTAAGCCGCTAAAAAGCCCGAAAAGGTTAATGCATCGGAAACGATAAAGAACCACATCATCATTTTACCATATGATGCTCCTAGGGGACGATTTCCGCCACCCCACACGTTTTCTTCCGCCGTACCAGTTGTTACCGTTGAATCCATATATTTTGTAGTATGGTTAGATTTTGCACAAATTTATAGTTTTCATGTGTATTGTGAAAGCACTATACACATGAAAAACCAACTTTATTTAATTTTATTACCCTACGAAGTACATAAACGCCAGTAAATAAACCCATAACAGGTCTAAAAAATGCCAAAATGTAGCCCCTAGTTCTACTCCTAAATATTCTTGAGCGGAGTATTTGCCCTTAATTTGGTTATATAAAACCACCAATAAGGATATAATACCTGCGCAAACATGCACAATATGCACCATTGCTATCAAGAAAACGTAAGACAGCTTAATATTACTTGTTGGCCCTGTAAAATAGTAGCCTGTAGCTATCATTTGAGAGAAACCGTTAAACTGAAATGCTATAAAAGCAATACCCAGACCCAATGTAGCCAACAGCCAGTTGGTACCCATGGCAGAATTACCGTTTTTAATAGCCGTTTTAGCCATTATATAGGTAAGACTACTTATGATTATCAAGGCAGTACTTATAAAGAAAGAACTAGGCAATAGTAATTCACTAATCCAATCTTCTCTTGAGCTACTTACAATATAGGCACTTGTCCACCCTGCAAAACCCATAATAAGGCTTACAATAGCGAACCAAAGCATCATCTTTTTAGCTCTATCGTTCTTTTCTTTCCCCGTTCCTCTTGTTAAATCCATGATTATATTTAAATAAACTTATCTACTACATAAACCACTTGCATTAGCGTAATATAACTAACACTTGCCAACATTAACTTTCGAGCGGTAATATTATCGCGCTTTTCATATAACAGAAAAGCAAAAATCAACATAACCATCCCCATCAAAAATATAATAACTGCTGCAGGAATCGAAAGTTGCAATCTACCTGTGATACCGAAAGCCGGAATTACAGAGATAACCAACATCCAAATGGTATACATTATAATCTGAAGCGCTGTTCCCTTATCCTTTTTACCGGTAGGCAGCATCTTAAAACCACCTCTTTTGTAATCATCATCCAGCATCCAACCTAAGGCCCAAAAGTGCGGAAACTGCCAAAAGAATTGTATCATAAATAATGTACCCGGCTCAATACCAAATTCATTAGTAGCGGCCACCCACCCTAACATAAAAGGAATAGCTCCAGGAATGGCCCCAACAAAAACAGCTAAAGGTGTTTTTGTTTTCAAAGGGGTATAACAACTTGTATATAGAAATATAGAAATCGCCCCGAACATCGCTGTTTTAGGGTTCAAGATATATAAAGACACGATACCCAACACGGTAAGCAAAATAGCTATGATCAGCGCTTTATTAACAGACATTCTACCAGAAGGTATAGGTCTGTTTTCTGTACGTTTCATTAACGCATCTAAATCTTTTTCGATGATTTGATTGTAAACATTAGAAGCCCCAACCATACAATAACCACCAAAAGCCAACAGCAAAAGAGAAACAACCTCAATTTGCGGTGCACCCAATAAATAACCAGCCAAAGAAGAAAAAACCACACTAATAGCTAGTCTAGCTTTTGTAATCTCTTTAAAATCGGCCATTGCCAGCGCCAAAGTTGGAGCTGTTGCCGTATTCACCGCAGTCTTCATGCATCTTTTTTCGAACCGCAAAGATAGCTTTCAACCTCTATTTCTGCAACCAATTGGACATCTTTATATTATACACGCTAAACACCTCAAAATCATTACAAATTACACCAAACTATACGGAACAAAAAAAACCCGCCTACTTGGTAGACGGGTTTTTATATATCTTAATGTTACAGTTTACTGCAACTTAAATGTAATAGGAATACTAAATGGAACTCTTACAGCCCTACCACGTTGCTTACCTGGTGTCATTTTAGGAAGCTTACCGATAATACGAGCAGCTTCTTTCTCTAGGTTTTTGTCTGGTCCACGCATTCTAACGTTACCGATGCTACCATCTTTTTGGATAGTAAACATTACACTAACCCTACCTTGAACACCCATTTCCTGAGCAATTTCTGGGTATCTAAAGTTTTTACCAATGTGCTTCTGCATCATTTTCTGGAAACAAGCTCTTTTATCAGACTCACTTTCGCAACCTGGAAAAATTGGCACATCTTCAATAACTGCAAAAGGTACATCTACATCTTCTACCTCTTCTTCAACAAGTACATCTTCTACTTCGATGATTTCTTCTTCTTGACTGGTTTCTGTGGATTCGATTACAGTTTCTTCAACTTCTTCTTCATCTTCTACAACCTCAATAATTTCAGGAGCCGCTGGTGGCGGTGGTGGCGGTGGCGTCTTAATCTGCTCCGTCATAGGAACCTCTTCGTCCAATTCATCATCAACATTCATCGAAATATCGTAATCATTGGTCTTATCATACGTTTTCCACTCCAATGCAGTATACACTAATCCCATTGTAACTGCTAGGCCAATAACAAAATAAAGTCCACTACTGCGGCCTACATCTGCTTTCGGGTTCTTTTTCGGTTCCATAATTTTGTATTTTAATGTGTGCTAATTTAATTAAATAATTCTTTAACAAGCAACTAATTCCTCCATTTTAACCACCTTTCCTTAGAAAAAAAGGATTTTACCACTAATGACCCCATGATTGCACCCACACTATTTGCTAATGCATCTAAGATATCGCCATGACGATCTGTAGTTAAACTGTACTGT
Organism: Zobellia laminariae; assembly: GCF_009725995.1. The sequence continues at coordinate 687,466 of NZ_RCNS01000001.1, forward strand.
AATACCTCAATAACTATACCATAACAGATAGCTCCAACCAAGGCTAATAAAACTGCTTTACGCAGCGCCATTCTTCCCTTAGTCACTTCTCTAATAAAAAACACTGCTAAAAAGGCCGCGCCAAAGTAAAAGGAAAAGTGAACTACCTTATCTAGGTTTGGAATATCTATGTTTGCTGCATCAGTATCTGAGAAAGAAACTAAGCTAGAAAATGTAACAAACACCATCCAGCTAATAAATGCAATCGTATACTTGTGGTTTTTAAGCACCAATAAGCGATTTATAAGCATCCGCAGATAAAAGACTATCTACTTCAGAGGCATCACTGATCTTAATTTTGACCATCCAACCATCTCCGTAAGGGTCAGAATTTACACTTTCAGGAGCATCTTCCAATTTTGAATTGAACTCAATGATTTCTCCACTTAAAGGCTGAAATAAATCTGAAACCGTCTTCACTGCTTCAACTGTTCCAAAAACTTCTTCTTTATCCAAAGTTTCATCTACGGTCTCTACTTCAACATAAACGATATCACCCAACTCACTTTGAGCAAAATCGGTAATGCCTACGGTAGCTATATCACCGTCTATTTTAATCCACTCGTGGTCCTTAGTATACTTTAATTCTGCAGGTATATTCATGGTCTTATTTTTATAAAAACAAATGTATTGTTTTCTGAAGGAGTATTCAAAAAAACAAGACCAAGTTGGTAAGTAAATGAAAGAAATTAACCTATCTCTATATGGAGAACCCTCCGTAAAGCGAGTCTACTAGCGATTCTTATGCACTTTGAAAAGTAAATTAATTACCGAAATTGTACCTGATAGTAAAGCCTGTATTGATTGTAGTCTGCGGAAAGGCAGTAGAAACGGCAAACTGAGAGAACGAATGGTCATAGAAGAACAAGGCGTTTAAGTTTTTACTTAGCGCGTAATCTGCAGTAAATTTAATAGATAGTAAGTTTTGACCAGAAGTAATCTGGTTGTTATCTATATCTAGGTTTCTAATAATGGTAATATTATCCCTTAACGTTACATCTGCCTTTAAGTTCAAGTCTCCTTTTAACCGAGTTTTGTTTCCACCAATATTGGTAACAAACTTCACATCTTTAAAACGGTAACCCAAACCAACGGTATACTCCTTACCGTTCATTTCGGTCATAAGATTGTTGTCAAAACTAAGCGCCAAGGTTCTGCTGGTTCTCATCTCTGCCAAGATGCTTACCGAATTTTTCATTTCAAAATCAAGACGAACCAAAGGATTAAACTCATCATTTAAAACAACGTTATTTAAGATAAGATCGGACATTTGATCACCTGTATCCGCATCTAAGGTAGATAGCCCCTCATTTTCCAACTGTACTTTCTCAAGATTAGTCTGAAAAGAGTTAATACTGTAAGCCGCACGGTATCCATGGCTCAGAGAAAAACGCTGAAACCTTTTCTTAAACCACTTATTACGCATTAGACCTGTAAACTTTAAATTCCAGTTCGGAATAGGTATCTGACGGAAAGCATCTAAATTTACGCGCTCTGCATCTTGCCCAGTATACGCCGCAAAGAAAGCTGGAAGCAATACATCTTGTTGTGTTTTTCCATATTTTTCAGGAAAACCAGTATCAGGGTCTAAATTCAAAGTCTCGCCCCTATCAGCAACTAAGCGCTTAGCTACAATAAGACGATTCTGTTTGAACTGCTCAAAAGTTTCTGAATCAAACTCACTACTCTTATTAAAAACGGTACCTATCATAACCGTAGATATACTAAAGTTACCATAGTTGTTCCCTAAAAGGTTGTTATACTCTAATGAGCCGTCTACATTACGTATTACACTAAAATTCTCTTGATAGCTGTTAGAGTATTGTCTGTCCGCAGATAAATCTATGGTCAAATCTTTGGTTGGCTGCGCCGTTGCAGTAATATTTAGCTGTCTGTTTACATTCTGAATATACTGCTCATTAAATTCTTCAAAACCAGTCAACCATCCTTTTCTTGCCGCATTAAAACGTACATCTGCCTGACTACCGAACACAAAGCCTACTGAGGGCTTTAACGACCCTACAAAACCAACAGACTGCGTATATCCCGGTAATACTTTACCTCTACTTTCATTATAGTTTACGTTCACACGCTTTACCATCGTAAGCACGTCTACTGCTGTATTGAAAAGACCTCCACTTTTCTTTTTAGTCTTCTCATCTCCTGATGCCGGGTTTCCTGCTTTATCTTTCCTTATTGGTCCTTTAGGTGCAGCTGATTTACCACTGCGTTTTTTAAGACCAAGCATGTCATAAAACTTTTGCATGGTAAGATTTGCAGTAATATTATGCGTACTAGCATTCTGAACCGTATTGATATCTTCTAATGCCACTTCTCTTAGGGCATCACCACCACGTTGCCAGTCAAAATTACTAGTATAGCTATATTGTGAATTTATAAAATCGAGAAACGGAATCTTGCTAAACGGAAGTTCATAGTTTAACTCTAACTGTTGCGCATGCCTGTTTGGCTCTCCCAAATCCCAGAAACCGTCCCATAAGCCCAATGTCTGATCAATTGCGGAATTGGGGTCTGAAGGGTCTTCAAAATAATTACGAACAATATGATTATTACTTGCCGTCATATTTAAACGCAATGATTTGGTAAGACTATAGTTTACCGCATACTGCCAATTAAACTGATAATTTCTCTGGCGTAATGTTGGTAAATCTAATTTATCCACACCTTCTTCAACAACATCTCTAAAACGTTGTTGACTAAATTGCCTTTCTATATTAGAGTTAACAGATACACTTGTAGGCAATAAACTAAGATTCAATTCTTTTAACCATCTCCAATAGCTACTGGTAAACAAAGAATCGTTTTTAGCAAAAGGAGCTACCTCCACAGGTTTAAAATTGTGATTGTATACAAAACCTGTTGCAACGTTCTGGTCTTCTAAAGAAGCAATTTCAAAATCTCTATGATTGGTTTCGTTGTACGAATAGTTAAAAGTGAAATTCTCTACATCATAAAAATTAGCATCTGCCTCTTCACCTCTATCCTTACGGACCCCAATAAAGTTAATGCTAGTTCTTTTGGTATAATCCTCTGCTTGTTCCTCAATGGCTTTTGCGTCTTCAGGATTATCCGCTGCATCAATTCTATCTTGCAATTTTAAATCGTCATAAACGGGGTCAAACTCCGGGGTTATCATTTGTTCAGATATACCATAGTTAAAAGGAAGCTGTATCCCCCATTTATTAGGAAGCAATTGCCCTAGGTTCACATTTGTGACTACATCATATGAAAGAGCATCTTCACGAGCGCGTTCATTAGGCATTTGATCAATGGCACCAAAACCGGAGGTACTAGTACTACCCGTTGCTGAAACATTTGCAAAATCTGCAAAATTGGCATCTACAGCAGCCAAAGCCGCCCATCCGCCTTCATTATCCAAACCAGCTAAACGTAATTCATTAAACCAGACTTCACCTCTTGCGGGAGTCCTACTAACATTTTTTACACCCACCATCATACTACGGATACTTCCCAAAGATGGGTTACCCTGTATTCCTATTCGCAATCTACCCGGTGTTCTGGCAGAAAGTGGATTTACAGATACTACTTCGCCATCTATAACTTCAAAATACCTAATCTCACTTAAGTCCGTTCCTGAAATCCAAACCGATTTCACTTTATTAAGATCCGCCAGTACAATCTCCATTTGATTATTATCCGGCCAAACTGCTTCTTCTGAACTTGAGCCAAAAGGTGTGAACTCCAAAGGAATCTCTAATTGATAAAAGTTTTCTGTAAAATCTGTACCTATTCTAAGGAAACCAATTAACGGTTGGTCTACATCATAATTATCGGTCTCTAAAATTTTCTCGGCATGTATGAACATTTTTAATTTCTCATACTGGCGCACATCTATCTCAAGGTTTTTAAAAACACCTCTTGAATCTTGCGACTCTAGATTTTCCACTACCAGCGATAGTGATTGCTCATTCTGCTGAATGATTGTATTGTTATTATTCAATTGCTCACGAAGAACACCTGGTGGCAGAACATAGGGAATTGGTGTCCTGCTTTCATTTTCTTGAATATTTACAGCGTTTACATCTAAAGTAGTAGCATCATCCGCTGTGTTAATATCATCTTCATCAAGAGATTTTGTGTATGTTCTCCAATCACCTCGTACTAAATCAAGAGTGGCAAAACGTAAAAGCACATCGCTAGAAAAGCCCGTCATGTACATACGTAAAGAGCTTACAGAACGGAAATCTGTGATACCTCCTACTGCATCAGTAAAATCACTTAATGGAATTTTATACTGGATCCATCGCGTACGCACCGTACTTTCATTTGGAATTCTCGTTCCTGAAAGCACCAGTGAATCACGTATATCTGTTACATATTTATCGTTAATAGTCGTGTTAGGCTTAATAGGAATTCTATATTCATAATAACTATTTACCGTATTCATGGTAAGGTCACGATCAATATCCTCAACATCTGGTAATGTTGTAGACCCTCTATTATCATTAGTTACTTCTACCGGAGAGTTCCCTTGTGGGTTGTTAAAATTCAAGTAACGCTCTAAAATACCGCCTTCTCTTTGCAAGAAATACTCATAGTTATCCAAAGCTGGATCTTCAGGATTGTCATTACCATAAATAGCCGCTTCAGCTGCATCATCTAAACCATCAAAACCTATATCTTGTTGGGCACGACTGTTTTCATCTACATCAAAAGCATATACTAAAGCCTGTGTTGCTGGAACAGGTCCCCAGATTGGATCTTCTGGCTTAATACTCCCCTGACCATCTATAGGTAATCCGTTTTCATACTGTTTGAGACCATCAGATAAAATATCTTCGGAAATATTACCTAGGTTAAAAACTAATTCACCTTGGCTTGTAGCGGTTCCTTCCAAATAAGGATCCATCACCCAAAATTGTACAAACTCTACATTGGCTTGCTCAAAATTAGTGCTGCTCAACGAACGCATGATACCACCCCATTTCTGATTAGGCACTTCTGTATTAAAATTAGCATTTGCATTATACGGCCCTTTCATCTGGGGATAGTACGCCAAATCTAATGTAGTCTGCTGACGAGTCTGTCCTTGTGCCACTTCAACTTGCGGAAAAACCTCATCTATGAATATTCTTCTTGTTGCGTTTGTTGAAATATCGTTATCGCTTATACTAGAAGGTCTTTGGTTGGTATAAAAAACGGGATCTATACTATACCAAGCCGTTTTAGCTCTACCAAAACCTGTTTCCAATCCCTTTTGCGTTGGTGAATCTAAAAATTCCACAGGGGTACTTGCTAGTGTCCAGCCCAATGAAGAACGAATATCTATTAACGCTTGTGCACCTTCAAAATCATCTAAATACGTAGTTGTTTCCCCTTGAAAATCTGCATTTTTAGGAGAATTAGGTTTTAACCATGCTACTTCACCACGAACCGAAAGATTAGACGGTACATCTGTATCTATATTAGGAAGCTTATTAACTAAGCGAGTGAAAAACGGAACTTCTGTTGAGAAATTTCCATTAAAACCGAATACGGTATTATTTACCGGCTCCACTCCAAAATTGGACTTTTGCGTTAGCGGTCTTTCATTCAAATTCAATAAAGTGGCCCCTAGAACAAAGTTCTTATTGAACTGATGTTCTACGTTCACGCCTGTAAAACGACGTGTTTGTTGACCAAATACTGCATTATTTTCTACTGAAATATTGATTGGGGTGTTTGAAGCTTCTAAGCTTGGATCAAGAATCTGAACTGTACCCGCCTGATAATTTACGGTATAATCAATACCCTCTTGTAATTGTCTTCCACCAGCGGTAACACGAACCGATCCTCTTGGAACGTTAAAAGCACCTATAGGAATACCATTACTTCCCTCTGACTTATAAGTTCCTTTAAGTAAAAACTTATCTTTTTCAGGATCTTGTAAAGCAGCTGATTTTGTCTGCACATACATATCTCTAAATACGTACTTCTTTTGGTTAGCGTTATACGTACTTTCCGTATTATAATCTTCAATATCACCTAGACGGTTAAATAAATACTCACCAAAAGGCTCAACTTTGGTAAAAATTATCTGTCCATTTTGTGTATCTACGGTGATTCCTGGAACAAAATCAAAAAACCCATCACCACCAGATTGTACATCATTATAGGCATTTAACCTATCAAAATTAAACACATTTAGCAGTATACGCTCTTGTAGGGGCTTGCCGCCATCCGTTTGGGTCGGGAAATCTTCTACTGGAGTAATATAGTTTCTTGGTGTTGGGTTAGAATAAAGAATATTCATCTTAAAATCATCTTCACTCAACCTAAAAGCACCCGTAGCATAAATGTTCTTCATCATCAAATCCCAGATAGGATCAGATACATTGGTTATATTACTTTTAAGTAATTTAAGAATCAGCGTGTTGTTTTCAATTATAGGATTATCAATAGCTCCTGAAACCGTAGTGGCATCTAGCCCTCCATTGGCAAATTCCCCTACTTGATAAACTTTACCATTATAGGTATATTGAAACGCAACGGCCAAGACCTCATCATTACTTAAACGTTGGTTCAATGAGATATAACCTAATTGCGAGTTAAATTGAAAATCTCTACTCTGTTCTAATTTTCTAGCATTCTCTAAATAGGCATAATCAAAACCCTGATTAGGCAGATAACCTCCTACGCTAAAACCCTGTTCTATAGTGGCTACATCACGAATACTGGTTGTTAGCGCTCCACCTTTACCAATTTCAGCTGGATTATAATTATTTGCGTTATTTCGTGGTAATTCATTTGGCTGTCCTGTATTAGTATTAGCTTTGAAAAATGATGCAGGAGCATTTTGGCCAATTCTAGTGGTTTCATCTCCCGCCACTAAGGGGTCATACTCACCTAAATCCTGTATACCTACAATATTACGAACGTTTAAAGTTTGTTGACTACGGTTGGTTACCCACACCTCTATACGGGTAATTTGAACTTGACTTCTTATATAAGGATAGTTGACTAAAGCCGCATCGTAATTATCCCTAAAGTATTGTGATAAGAAGAAATGCTTGTCTTCATCATATTGAAGAGCTGAAACAGAAAAATCGTTAACCGTACCACCACCTTGCGCAACAACCGTGTTGTTTTGCGAACGTTGCTCAGAAAACACTGCTGTAACTGTAGTTTTACCAAATTGAAGCTGGGTTTTAACTCCAAAAAGACTTTGCGCCCCAGTTATTAAAGAACTGTTTAGCGGCATATTTACGTTACCTACTTCAATAGACTGGATAATATCATCCTCAGTTGGCGTATAATCTAATTTTACAATATTCTGGAAATCAAAAGTGGCTTCTGTATCATAATTTGCGGTTACCTGCAAACGTTCACCAATTTTACCTAGCATACTTAAACTAATACGCTGATCAAAATCAAAAGAAAGATTGGTACGGTTTCTTGGAGATAAGGAAGGGTTGTCATTTTTCTGCCAAATAACACCTAAATCCATTGCAACAGAACCTTGCGGTATTACTTCTATGGTATTACCTCCAAAAATAGATTGAAAGAAGCTGTTGTTTACGTAAAAGTTAGGAAGTAAATTTTTTCGAGCTTCTTCACTACCTTCTTTCTTGCCTGAGTAAGCATCTGATTTTTCTTTAAAGTAACCCTTTATCCCTTCTTCTTGTACCAGTTTGTAATATTGCTCTGGCGTTAGAATTACAGGATACCCAATATCAAAATCACCTACCTTCTCAGAATAGATGTACATGTTAAGATTTGTGTCGTAATCGTATTTAGAAACAATACTTTCCGGATTTTCCATTTTGAGTTTACCCAAAGAAAAACCGGTCTTTACGGAATCCACTTCTTGCTCTTCACTACCTTCATTTTCGGTTTCTTGAGCATACGATATACTCGAAGAAACAATCAAAAATAAAAATAGGAGTGTAAGCTTAAATGGTGATTTAAGAAATAGTTTGGCCCCTGTTTTCAAACTTGTTATAAATTTTTAAGCGCAAGTTTAATTATGTTCTCTACGCTGAGCGAGGGATCTTGGGTGAGTACTTTATCAACTACCTTTTCAGCTTGTCTTCTTACAAAGCCAAGAACCTCTAAAGCAGATAACGCTTCTTCTTTATTAGTATTGTTCGCAAGTGCGGAAACTTCGCCTATATCGTAAACTTTTAAAATCTTGTCACGAAGGTCTAGGATTACTCTTTGGGCTGTTTTGGCTCCTATGCCTTTGATAGATTGAATTGTAGGCACGTCCCCATTTGCAATAGCATCTCTAATTTGAGCAGGTTCCAATGAAGAAAGCATGGTTCTTGCCGTACTTGAACCTATACCGGAAACCGATAATAAAAGACGAAAAATTTCACGTTCAGACCTTTCAGAAAAACCGAATAACGTGTGTGAATCTTCCTTCACCTGAAGATGGGTGAATAAACTAATACTCTCTGAATCCCCTATTTTAGAAAAAGTATTCAAAGAAATATTTACAAAATACCCCACTCCACCACATTCTATTACTACATATGTTGGATTCTTTTCTACAAGTTTGCCTTTAAGATGGGTTATCATGTCTGGTGTGGTTTTGGGGGTTATTTTGTCCGGCCATGACAGCCGGACAATTACTTTTTATTTAGCCTGTGTTGATTTGGCCTTTTTCCTTTTTTCTCTTTCTTGAGCATCTATAACCGCAACCGCCGTCATATTTACCATTTCATCTACACTTGCTCCTAATTGAAGAATATGAACTGATCTTCTTAGACCAACCATGATTGGACCGATACTATCTGACTGGTTTAATTCTTTCAATAATTTATAAGTGATGTTTGCAGCTTCTAGGTTAGGAAAAATCAAGGTATTGACTTTCTTACCTGCTAGTTTAGAAAAAGGAAACTGACTCTGTAATAATTCCTTATTCAATGCAAAATCCGTTTGAATCTCACCATCAACTACTAAATCAGGATTTCTTTCATGTAAAATTCTAACCGCTTCTCTTACTTTTTTAGCATGAGGATGGCTAGATGAACCAAAGTTTGCATAAGACAACAAAGCCAATACAGGTTCAAAACCAAAAGTAGACGCAACATTTGCTGCATTCTGCGCTATTTCTGCAATCTCTTCTGCAGTTGGATCAATGTTTATAGAAGTATCGGATAAGAATAAAGGTCCTTTATCGGTAATCATGATGTTTACGGTAGATACCTTCTTAACGTTTGAAGCTCTACCTATAACCTCAAGAATAGGTTTTACTACCGTTGGATAGGCTCTTGAATATCCAGAAATCATTCCATCCGCATCTCCTTCAAGTACCATCATAGCACCAAAGTAGTTACGCTGTCTCATTCTTATTTTAGCGCTATAAAGTGTGGTACCACTTCTTTTTCTGCTTTCCCAGAACTTGGTCGCGTAGCGTATATGTTTTTCATCGAACTCGTTAGAAGTCGGATCTAAAATTTCTATATCAGCATTAAAATCTATCTCCTTTTTTAGCTCTAAAATAACCTCTTTTCGCCCTAAAAGAATAGGTTCTGCAATACCTTCTTCATAAACAATTTGCGCAGTCTTAAGTACATCCAAATGGTCAGCCTCAGCAAAAACAATACGTTTTTTATTCATTTTTGCCCGGTTGTGCAATAAACGCACCACTTTATTGTCATTACCAGAACGTTGCAATAACTCCTCTTTGTAACGACCCCAATCTTCAATAGGATTCTTAGCCACACCACTATCCATTGCAGCTTTAGCTACGGCAGGTGGAATTTCAGCTATCAAACGCTGATCAAAAGGTTTTGGAATTATATATTCTTTACCAAAAGTCAACCTTGTTTCGCCATAAGCAATATTTACTTGCTCTGGAACAGGTTGCTTGGTAAGTTCGGCCAATGCTTTAACAGCGGCCATTTTCATCTCTTCATTAATAGTTGTAGCACGAACATCTAGAGCTCCTCTAAAAATAAAAGGAAAACCTAGTACGTTGTTCACCTGATTAGGATGATCTGAGCGTCCCGTAGCCATAATAATGTCTTTACGAGTCTTTACAGCCAAATCATAACTAACCTCCGGATCAGGATTGGCCATTGCAAACACAATAGGATTTTTAGCCATTGACATTAACATGTCTGCAGTTACAATATTAGCAATAGATAATCCTACAAATACATCTGCATCTACCATTGCTTCAGAAAGCGTATCTATTTTTCTATCTGTTGCAAATTCTTTTTTAGAAGCCGATAAATTTTCAGCATCTTTTCTAATAACCCCCTTACTGTCTAACATGACAATATTTTCGGATTTAGCACCAAAAGCTTTATACAATTTTGTACAAGATACAGCTGCAGCACCAGCGCCACTTATTACAATCCGTGCCTCACTCATTTTCTTTTCAGATAATTCAAGGGCATTTAGTAATGCTGCGGCAGAAATAATTGCAGTTCCATGCTGATCATCATGCATCACCGGAATATTAAGCTCTTCTTTTAGCCTTCTTTCTATTTCAAAAGCTTCCGGGGCTTTTATATCCTCTAAATTGATACCCCCAAAAGTAGGAGCTATCATTTTTACAGTCTCAACAAATTTATCTACATCTTCAGTATCAACCTCTATATCTATGCCATCTATATCAGCAAAAATCTTGAACAACAATCCTTTCCCTTCCATAACAGGTTTAGAAGCTTCTGGACCAATATTGCCCAGACCCAAAACAGCGGTACCGTTAGATATTATAGCAACAAGATTACCTTTAGAGGTATACTTATATACATTCTCTTTATCCTTTGCAATTTCAAGACAAGGTTCTGCCACACCTGGCGAATAGGCCAAAGCCAGATCGCGTTGTGTAGAATACGGTTTTGTAGGAACGATTTTTATTTTCCCAGGCTGCGGTTTAGCATGATATATTAATGCTTCCCTTCTCAGTTTTTCATTGCCCATAAGTCCATTAGATTTTAGAAAACAAATTTAAGAGTATTCAACGGATAAGTGTAGCGCGTGAACCGTATAATTTTTCAAGAAGACAATCTGCTACACAACAAAACCAGGTTTTAAACAATTTACCCCTCCTTATCAGCTTTTACGTTTAACCGTAATGAAAATATGCTGGCAAGGATAAAAAACGTACCTGCAAATAGAATTGCGTTGACAGCATTACCCCCAAGAAGGTTTTTAAAAATAGGCCCAAAAGTTACCGTTTCTATACCCATGGGAATAACAATCATCATATTTAAAATACCCATATACACGCCTCTCCTATCTTGTGGAACAATCTTGGCCACCATGGTATAAGGTATACCCATCATTGCCGCCCATCCTATACCAAAGAAAACCATCGGAAATAACACATAAATTGAATCGGAGATATACGGGATAGCAAAAAGTGCAAGACCGGTTCCCAGTAAGCTTGCCGCATAGATTTTTTTACTTCCATATTTAAGGGCTAATGGAACCAAAGCCAAAGCCACAATCATAGTTGTAATATTGTACGTAGTACTCATTTTTGCCGACTGAGCAGCTGCTTCCGAAAGATTAAAACCCATTGTACTCATGAACAAAGGTGTTATAAACTGCCAATAAACAAAAAGGGCGTACCACTGAAAAAGATAAACTACCGAGAGCTTCCACATGAAAGAAGGCATCTCTTTAATTGCTTTCGTTATCTCTACGAAAGGCATATTGAACCGTTGACCAGGTGACATTGCCTTATGCGCTTTTATCTCTTCAAGCTCTTCTTCTGACGGTGGAATTTCAGGTGTTTTCAAAACTGACCACAGAATGGTAGCTACCGATAAGAAGGCGCCAATGAAAAAGGAATAGTACAACCATTTTGGAATGGAACCTGCCACATCTACAACATCATCTACACTGAACCAATCTTGAAATAAAAAAATTGAGGCATTGGCCAAAACAATACCGGCACCAACAAATAAACTTTGCATTTGATATCCAAGACTCAATTGCTTTTCAGGTAATTTGTCTCCCACAAAAGCACGGTAAGGTTCCATGGCCATATTGTTTCCCACATCTAAAATCCACAGTAGACCTACGGCGAACCATAAGGCCGGACTTAATGGAAATGCGAATAAACAGATACTTCCTATGATGGCTCCAATTAAGAAAAAGGGCTTACGCCTACCAAAACGAGGTGACCAGGTTTTATCTGATATAGCTCCTATTATAGGTTGAATTATTAATCCCGTAACCGGTCCCGCTATATTTAAAATAGGCAACATATCTTCTGGAGCACCTAAAAATAGAAAAACAGGATTGATTGCAGTTTGCTGAAGTCCAAAACTAAACTGAATGCCGAGGAAGCCCACGTTCATATTGAAAATCTGCCAAAAACTTAAGCTAGGTTTTTTAATAAAGTTCATTTGAAGTTGGTTTTGGTCTAAAAACTACCTAACAAGATAGAACAATAAATCCTCCACTGGAAAGAACTTAACAGTAAAATCTAAAAGTTGACGAACTCTAACGTTTTCGTTGGATGAACAGTTATTTTAAAAACTTGATGTTTCGCTGCAAACCAGAGAATTTTGTTCGTTTTACTGCAGATTTCTGAAAAACCTTTCTAAACACATCCTCGGTAATTTCTTCCCAATCTTTTTTTGACATTGATAATAACTCTGGGTGAGGATTAAATAATGGCTCTCTATGTGGTTTTGAAAAACGGTTCCAAGGGCACACGTCTTGGCACACATCACAGCCAAAGGCCCAATCATCAAACTTGCCTTCAAACTCCATTGGAATTTCATTTTTAAGCTCTATGGTAAAATATGAAATACATTTACTGCCATCCACTACATACGGCTCAACAATAGCCTCCGTTGGGCAAGAATCTATACAGGCGGTACAGGTACCACAGTGGTCCGTAACGCGAGTATCATATTCTAAATCCAAATCAACAATAAGTTCGGCAATGAAATAAAAAGAGCCTACCTGCTGGGTGAGCAAATTACTGTGCTTGCCTATCCAACCTAATCCGCTTTTTGCAGCCCACGCCCTATCCAGTACCGGAGCAGAATCTACAAAAGCCCTTCCTCCTACCTCACCTATATTTTCGGAGATGAAATTTTGAAGTTCACGTAATTTTGATTTAATAACGTGGTGGTAATCGTGGCCGTAAGCATACTTAGATATTTTATACGTGTCATCTTCCTGTGTTTCTTCAGGATAATAATTGAGCAATAAGGAAATAACGGACTTAGCGCCATCAACCAATAAACGTGGGTCTAGTCGTTTATCAAAATGATTGGCCATGTACGACATTTCGCCGTTCATGTTATTATTTAACCATTTTTCAAGTCGAGGAGCTTCCTCTTCTAAAAAATCGGCTTTGGAAATACCACAGGACAAAAAACCGAGGCGCTTGGCTTCGGTTTTAATTAGTTCTGAGTATTTCTCTTTGGAGTTCATATTAAAACAGCCCAGGTTGCACTCCGCCTTTGAGCCTTCCCAAGTGTTTATAGGCCAAATCAGTTACTTCACGACCACGTGGCGTTCGCATGATAAAACCTTGCTGTATTAAAAAGGGTTCATATACTTCTTCAATAGTTTCGGCACTTTCAGAAACTGCCGTAGCCAGCGTGGTTATACCAACAGGGCCTCCTTTAAATTTATCTATGATTGTAGTTAGAATCTTATTATCCATCTCATCCAGACCATGCGCATCAACATTCAATGCTTTTAGACTGAACTTTGAGATTTCCATATCAATACTACCATTCCCTTTAATCTGAGCAAAATCACGCACTCTTCTCAATAGGGCATTACAGATTCTAGGTGTTCCCCTACTCCTGCCTGCAATCTCAATTGCGGCATCTTGGGTAATTGCCACTTTTAAAATTTCTGCACTACGCTCAACAATTGTTGAAAGCAACTCTGTAGAATAGTATTGCAAACGGCTCTGAATACCAAAACGTGCACGCATGGGTGCTGTTAACAACCCTGATCTAGTGGTAGCCCCTATAAGCGTAAACGGATTCAAATTTATCTGTACAGATCGGGCATTAGGACCCGACTCAATCATAATATCAATTTTATAATCTTCCATTGCAGAATACAGGTACTCCTCTACAATTGGACTTAACCGATGGATTTCATCAATAAAAAGGACATCTCGCTCATCTAAATTGGTAAGCAGACCAGCAAGATCGCCCGGTTTGTCTAAAACTGGACCAGAAGTAATTTTGATCCCCACTCCCAATTCACTCGCCAGAATATGTGCCAAAGTGGTCTTACCTAAACCTGGAGGACCATGAAACAAGGTGTGATCTAGCGCTTCGCCCCTTTGGTTGGCCGCTTCCACAAAAACCTTTAAATTCTCCAACACTTGCTCTTGGCCCGTAAAGTCATCAAAACTTATGGGGCGTAAAGCTCTTTCTATATCAAATTCCTCAGGTGTGAAATTATCTCCCTCGGCGTCTAAGTACTCGTTCATATCAAAACAAAGATAGCAGAAAAAGAAACAAGCCCACTATACTTCATGACCCTAATCTATCGTTTCCTATATAGCAAGAAACCTAGTTTTTGTGAAAATAATTTTCGTAATTTCATTCCATGCAAGACTCCACTTACGCTTCAGAAATACTTCAATACATTCCTTTTTTCTACGTCATCTGGTCGGACGACCTGCTTACGGCATCAGAAATCAATGTAGTACAAAATGCTATAGATGCAGACAAAACCCTATCTGAGAAAAATAGGATACAGTTACTTGCATGGCTAGATACCAGTAACCCGCCTGCCAATTCGGAACTAAAAAAATGGAAACAGACGATTTCTAACTCGGCAGTAAAATTGGTTGAAAGTGAAACGTACCCTTTAGCTACTTTCAGTCAAAAAGTAGTTTCCCACTATAAAGGCGACTGTCCATTTAACGAACAATTAAAACATATTGAAATACAGTTAGGCATTCAACCTAACCACTACAACCATCTCTTTGATGTGGAAGTAGCCCATGAAGCTACCTCCGATTTTTATAATGCAAATGAAATTGATACTATTTTAAAAGGAAAGCATGCCAAAGTCATTGATGATTTTAGAGAGGTGCTTGCAAACCCTATTTTTAAATGGGACGTTCATAGAAACAAAGAAGACTTTAGAGAGGTTGTTCTGAACCAAGTAAAGTTTTTAGCAGATAGAGGCTATGGTGCCATGGCATACCCAGAAGCTTACGGCGGAGCCAATGATATGGAAGGCTATGCCTATATGTTCGAGAATATGATGTTTGCCGATGGTAGCCTATCAATAAAATTCGGTGTTCAATTTGGACTCTTTGGCGGAAGCATACAAAAATTAGGAACAAAAAAACACCACGACAAGTATTTATCAAAAACAGGCAAGACAGAAATCTTGGGCTGCTTTGCCATGACCGAAACAGGCCACGGTTCCAATGTGCGTGGCATTAAAACAACTGCCACTTACGACAACAAGACAAACCAAATCGTTATTCATACCCCAGGAAAAAACGACAACAAAGAATATATTGGCAATGCATTACATTCCAAGATGGCCTCCGTATTCGCCCAACTTATTGTTAACGGAAAAAACGAAGGCGTACACGCTATTCTCGTTCCACTCAGAAATGAGAAACATGAGCTTTTGCCCGGTATAATCGTGGAAGACAATGGCTACAAATTGGGTCTTAACGGAGTTGATAATGGTAAAATATGGTTTAACCAAGTAGCTGTACCTAGAGAAAATTTATTGAATAAATATGGGGACATCAAAGAAGATGGCACCTACTATTCTGACATTAAAAACCCTAACAAGCGTTTCTTTACCATGTTGGGAACTTTGGTAGGCGGAAGAATTTGTGTAGCAAGAGCAGGCCTAGGAGGCGCCAAATTCGCTTTAGCCGTTGCTATTAAACACGCATTAAAGCGAAGACAGTTTAATGACAGCATAAAAGTGCAAGAAGACCTTTTAATGGACTACCCTACTCATCAATTGCGTCTCACACCTTTAGTAGCGAGTGCCTATGTGTACCATGTTACTCTTGACAAGATGATGCAACAGTATTGTGACCCATCCCAACCAGATAAGCGTAAAGTAGAAACTCAGGTAGCTGGATTAAAGTCGATAATTACTTGGTACGCGAACGACACTATTCAAGAGTGTCGTGAAGCCTGTGGCGGAAAAGGGTATCTATTAGAAAACCGAATAGCAGACCTAAAAGGAGATGTAGATATCTTTACCACTTTTGAAGGTGATAATACCGTATTGCTATTATTGGCTGCCAAAGGAGTTCTATCTGACTTTAAATCGGAATTTAATAGCGCTGGGTTCTCTGCTGTTTTGAAAATACTAGGTATACAAATAAATGATAAGTTAACGACCATTAACCCTATCTACACAAATAAGATAGACAAGGACCATTTGTACAATCCTAAATTTCATAAGCATGCTTTTGATTATCATACGAGACGCCTCACCTATTCATTGGCAATGCGCATTAGAGATTATATAAAAAAGGGAGTGCCGTCATACCAAGCCTTTTTAAAAGTACAAAGTCATTTAGTTGCCTTAGGAAAAGCTTACAGTAACGAATTGGCCTATACTACATATTGTGACTTTGTAGAAACCATAGAAGATGATAAGAATCGTGCTTTGTTCCAGAAGTTGGGTACACTTCATGCATTACGTACTATACGACAAGATGCAGAGTGGTATCTAGAACAAGGTTATATTGGCGGAACCAAATCAAAGGCAATACGCCAACGCGTAGAACGCTTATGCACTGAGCTAAGACCTCATATTGAAGTCTTAGTAGATGGCTTTGGTATTCCTGAGCACTGCATGAGTGCGCCTATTGCCCAATAATTATACTTTTACTTTTTTATAACTTTAAAAATTTTTTGTTCGTTTTGCGCTGTTACCTCTATAAAATAGCTTCCAGGAGAATAACCACTTAAGTCAAGGTAAGGTTCTCTTGATACTGAAGTTGTTCTACAAATAACTTTGCCAGTAAAATCCACTATAGATATTTCCTTCGGCCCTTCCAACCCCATAATGTAAACTGAATTAGTTGTTGGATTTGGATACAAACGCAAAACATCTTTTTCTGAAGCAACATTGTTATTAAAAATTCTTGCGCTTAAAGATGATACTTGCCGATAGGACAACACCAATCTAGGAGCAGGCCTTGTTCCATGCTCTTTGGATGCATATGCAAAATCATTGCTCCCATTATGTTTTACTATTAAGCTCAAGGTTCCTCCACCTAATGTACCTGAAGCCGATAGCGGAACAATCACATCGTCCGTGGTATCGCTAAGATCAGTTGTACTACCCCATAAGGAAGATTCTGTCGGCCTATTACTACTGCTCAAGTTAGTCTCTGTCCAATTTGTATCACTACCTTTATATATTTCCGCAGAACCATTACCGGTATCGTCGGTTATTCTAAAAAGGAGTTCAGCATCTGTTATCGTACCCGGAACCGAACTTAAATCATACTTTAAATATGACACTCGATTACCGTCGTCAACTTTTAATAATTCATTGTTGACCCGAGAGGAGCCTTGCAAATAAGCATCATGTATTGGCTCCAAGGTTATGGTCGACGATGAGGAAACAACGGTTACAGTTGAAATATCGGTCATCCCCCCGTCATCCGTAGTGACCGTTATTGTAGTGCTACCCGAACCTGTTGCGGTAACCGTACCATTTTGATCAACGGTCGCTACGTTGGTATCATTACTTGACCAAGATACTCCTTGGTCGGTAGCATCCATAGGATCAACGATTGCCGTCAAAATACTCGTATCACCAATCGATAAATCTATACTCGACTCAGAAATCGCCACATCGATTACCGAGGTAGTTGAAAACTCCTGATAGGACAACACCAATCTGGGAGCAGGCCTTGTTCCATGCTCTTTGGATGCATATGCAAAATCATTGCTCCCATTATGTTTTACTATTAAGCTCAAGGTTCCTCCACCTAATGTACCTGAAGCCGATAGCGGAACAATCACATCGTCCGTGGTATCGCTAAGATCAGTTGTACTACCCCATAAGGAAGATTCTGTCGGCCTATTACTACTGCTCAAGTTAGTCTCTGTCCAATTTGTATCACTACCTTTATATATTTCCGCAGAACCATTACCGGTATCGTCGGTTATTCTAAAAAGGAGTTCAGCATCTGTTATCGTACCCGGAACCGAACTTAAATCATACTTTAAATATGACACTCGATTACCGTCGTCAACTTTTAATAATTCATTGTTGACCCGAGAGGAGCCTTGCAAATAAGCATCATGTATTGGCTCCAAGGTTATGGTCGACGATGAGGAAACAACGGTTACAGTTGAAATATCGGTCATCCCCCCGTCATCCGTAGTGACCGTTATTGTAGTGCTACCCGAACCTGTTGCGGTAACCGTACCATTTTGATCAACGGTCGCTACGTTGGTATCATTACTTGACCAAGATACTCCTTGGTCGGTAGCATCCATAGGATCAACGATTGCCGTCAAAATACTCGTATCACCAATCGATAAATCTATACTCGACTCAGAAACCAAAACACTCGTTACAGGAATATTTTGCTGACAATTTGTAGCTAACTGACCAACTCCCAAAGGTAATATATCTGTTTTGGTCAGATATAATTTATCTAATAAGGTGCCTTCTTCACGATTAGCAATATCTATGATGTTACTTCCATCAATTAAATTAAAGGTTACAGGAACTGGCACATCACTACCAGGTTGATTGTGAACCTCATCCCATATAAAACTATTACTATGTTCTATTAGATTCCATTTAACCCATGAACTTCCATTAACCCGAACCCAAAAACTATCGCTATTACCGTTTGGAGCAAGTACACGACCGTAAATTTTGTAGGTTCCTGCTGCTGCATTAAAGTTAAAAGTCACTAACGAGGTAGAATCCGTAGGTGCTGAACTTATTTGATTATTCGATGGAGGGGCTAAATAACTTCCATTACTCGTAGATGTATTATTTATTATGCTCCAATTCGAACCTACTGTAGCACATTCAGACTCTAAATATATATCGTCCTTATCAAATATCTCTGAGACATCTGCATTCATTATCATACGATCAAAATCTCCTGCCAACCATGCCCAATAAATTTCTCTATCATAATAGCCAGCATTATTTATCACTGTGTATGTACCAAAGTCCCAGTTTATGGTTGTCGCTAATCCATCTCCTGATAAACTATGTAAATCCTCAAAAGTATCTGCGATACCATTACTATTAGCATCAATATAAAGTTTCCCTCCTAATGGTTCCGTTATCGACCATTCTGTAATAGTAGGATAACTTGTGGGCTCTAAATCTGACCGAATTGCATTTATATATCTCGTATCCTGAGCATCTCTTGCATCCACTGGATAACCATTTAAATCCGACCCCCTATTATGCCCTACATTATTTAAGATGTATTCAGGAACTTCAACTGTAGCAAGCAATCCCGCAGGACCGAACTCATTGTGGCTATGTCTTGTATTACTAAAATATTTCTCAGGAAGAAGGTCGCCCTGCGTTACTCCATCTGAATCTCTAAAATACCTCCACCAAGTATTATCACTTTCCTTTATATCATTTTTATAACCTTCGATAAAAGTATTTTCACTATGTATACTTACTTCAAAACCATTGTAGAAACTCCATGTCATGAACAAGAATTGATTACTAGATTTAACTATGTTTCCATTTTTAAAGTAGTTATTTAAATAATCGAAATTACCGCTACCATTAATTCGACTTAATTTAGAATACCAATTGGATGCAAAATTATTGTACATTTCAATAATCCCCATATTTCCTCCTCCAGATGGATTAGGAAATCTATGAGATATATTATAAAAACCATTATAAGCATAAGTAATATTTCCTGAATCCTCTAGATTTCCCCTATCACTCTTACTCCCCATTATCCCACCTGTATTATGTGCAGGATCACATTCTGCCATAAAACAATTAGCCACTGTAGAACCAGTTAAAAATGGTTTAACATTGGATTGTAAGGATATTGCTTCATCAGCCCCATAACTTGTAGATATATGATCTAAATAAATGTTACCGGTACTATTTCTAAAAGTTATATTATCTTCTTCATAGTTTTCTCCCGAACCATCATTTTTAGGCCTATTTCCTTTTCTATGTGTAATATGTCTCATAATAAGATTAT
The DNA here is from genome assembly GCF_009725995.1 of Zobellia laminariae. The sequence continues at coordinate 707,636 of NZ_RCNS01000001.1, forward strand.
GAGCACCTTCATCCGTTGGTACAGCTTGATCATGTTTCAATGCGGACAAGATAGGATATCCTTTTATAGTTATACCCTGATTAGGAGCAGTTTGTCCTATAATACTGAAATCTGAATTTGCATCTGTAATATAAATATATCCTCTTAATGTAATTACTCCCGAAGTACGTATTAAAATTATTCGTGGACCCGTAGCTTCCAAAGCTGCTTTTAAACTACCAGGGCCATTGTAGTTAGTATTGGTAACCTCTATTATTCTGCCTCCTCTTCCACCCGAAGTATAACGACCATAACCAAATGCCCCAGGAAAAGCCAATTTTTCCGTCAACACTACTGTTTCCGAAGCAGATGACTGCGTAAAACCTAAAATTGGTACAATAAAAAATAATACAATAAATAATCTCATGGGCTTACTGCGATATTTTATTATTATTGTATGATAAATCTAAATAAAACTTAGATTTCCCATTATCTAACTAATTTGTAATGTCCCTTCACATTTTATAACAAACCAAAATAGAATAAGATTTTACGATAGTTAAATGTAAGAAAAAAAAACAATAATTCAACGATTACTTGTGCGAGATACAAATCGCAGATTATAAACAAAGAGCAGAAGAACATTTACTGATACAAAAAGTCAAACAAAAAAATTACTTCTTCCTATGTAATTCAGAGGTGTCTGAAAAATCGATTATCTCTACTTTACAATCCCCTACTAATTGGTTTTAGCATTTCCGCGAGGACAACTGTACAGTATTTACAGAGTTAACATCTGCATTGGCGGACTTTTCAATAGTCTGAAAAACCGTATCTAAAACCAGCTTCTCACTTTTAAGTTTTGAATTTTTAAAAAGATTAGCATATAACTCATAAGTAGTTCCTTCAAGGATGGCTGTTGCATTCTTGTACATTTTAACACTACTTAAATCTGTCTCATTACTCTTTAAGTACCGTAAAAACATTGGTTGATTCAGGTCCATCTACCCTAATATTATATGTACCTGTAGGGTAATCGCTTAAATCACATGAAGTTTCCAATAATCTTGAAGTACATGTATGCAAAATCCTACCTGAAAAGTCAATTATTGTAATTTCCTTTTTTCCTGTAATACCGCCAATGTGTACGGCATCTGCGGTGGGATTCGGGTAAAGTGCCGCTACCACTGGGCCATTCATTTGCAATCGCTCCGGCAATCTGGCCTTTAGGGCAGTACCGCTTGTCGCAGCAGCTCCTGCACCAACTCTCATTTCCAAAAGATTGTTCCAATTGTTCGACGAATTTCCGTGTCCTACGTATCTGACATAGCGAACCTTCTGAGATGAGAAATTGAAGTTCTCCAACTGCTCGGTCTGACCACTACTCCGTTGGCGATTACCGTAAACATCCCTCCAACTAACCCCATCATTCGAGACTTGAAGATCAAAATCATACGTTCGCTCGTCCCCAGCATAAAATGCGAGCTGAACCTGATCAACCTCTTTGGAGGACCCCATATCGAGACTTGCCCAATGGCCATCACCATTAACGCTCCATCGTGTTTTAATATTTTCGTCAACAAGATTACAAGGACCGTTACCTTCTTGGCTATCGCTGGCGGTCACCTGATACTTACTGCCATTGGAGCAGGCACCGCCACTATCACCTACTGACACACTGTTAGTGACGACTTTCATTTCCAAAAGATTGTTCCAATTGTTCGACGAATTTCCATGTCCTACGTATCTGACATAGCGAACATTCTGAGATGAGAAATTGAAGTTCTCCAACTGCTCGGTCTGACCACTACTCCGTTGGCGCTTACCGTAAACATCTGTCCAACTAACACCATCATTCGAGACTTGAAGATCAAAATCATACGTTCGCTCGTCCCCAGCATAAAATGCGAGCTGAACCTCATTAACATCTTTGGAGGACCCCATATCGAGACTTGCCCAGTGACCATCACCATTAACACTCCATCGTGTTTTAATATTATCGTCAACAAGATTACAAGGACCGTTACCTTCTTGGCTTTCGCTGGCTGTCACCTGATATTTACTGCCATTGGAACAGGCACCACCGCCACTACCACCTACTGATACACTGATGGTATCAGAATGGTTTCCATTACTCGTTTTTAGCGTAACTATTGTACTTCCCGTGGCTAATGCTTTGATTGTACCATCTTGAGAAACCGTAGCAATCTTATCATCGCGGCTCGACCATGTCACACCCTGATGGGTTGCATCAGAAGGTTGTACCGCAGCATTAAGCTTTGCGGTTTGACCAATAGACAAATCTAATTGATCCCGCCCTACTTGAACACCTGTAGTCGGTATTGTTGTAGTACCACCCGTATTGGCACCAACCTTCATTTCCAAAAGATTATTCCAATTGTTCGATGAATTTCCGTAACCAACGTATCTGACATAGCGCGCGTTCTGAGATGGAAATTCGAAGTCCTCCAATCCCTCGGTCTGACCACTACTCCGTTGCCGCTTGCCGTAAACATCTGTCCAACTAGCCCCATCATTCGAGACTTGAAGCTCAAAATCGTACGTTCGGCCATCTCCCCCATAAAAAGCAATCTGAACGTAATTAACCTCTTTGGAAGACCCCATATCGATAATTACCCAATTACCATCACCTTCTGCACTCCATCGTGTTTTAATATTATCGTCAACAAGGTTACAAGGACCGTTACCTTCTTGGCTATCGCTGGCAGTCACCTCATACTGACTACCATTGGAACAGCTGTTAGAAACTTGCGGCTGTTCAGTAACATCAGAACCGCTTAACCGTCCAAAATCCCCTGACAACCATGCAAAATATATTTCAATTGCATTATAACCTGCATTATTTACGACCGTATAGTTTCCAAAATCCCAATTCTTCTTTACTTGCAGGCTAGAACTGATACTGTGACTTAGTTCCCAATTGTCATCAATACCATCCTTATCACTGTCCTTATAACCAGTCCCGCTAGAGATACTAGGAAAAGAGCCACTAGTCTTGTTCGTTCCAGATGAGTTTTGGTAGCTCTGAATTAATCTTTTATCAACATCGTCTCTTTTCCAAGAACTGGCTCCAATATGCGGTAGTAGTTTAGAATCCAATTTGTTGTTTCCAGCGTCAGTAGCTCTGTAAGATGATTTGTTTTTGGGTGAAGAAAATAAATAAGGCTTAAGTTCCTTTCTATATAAACCTAAAAGACTTTCGTCCAAAATGTTTCCATCTAAGAAGGCATGGGTCGTTTTAATATTACCGTTGTCATCGTTTGCCGAGTCTGGAGGAGTCAGTGTAATCGGATAATTTGTAGAGGTTTCAAAATCGTCAGATAATCTATATCTATTTCCAATTACACTGAAAGCCATACCCTCTGATGCCGAAGTTGCCCATTTAAAACCATAAACAATATTATTAATCTGCTCGAAGGCAAAATCCGTATTATCGCTACTATTAGCCATAATATTTCTACTATTGTTTAAAGCAAATAAATTATTCAAAACAGACACTTTTTTAGCATGCTGCATTAGCATTCCTTTAATACATTCCCCTAAAATAGAATTTTGGACGGTTACTTTTTCGGCATACTTAACTGAGATATTTTCATCCAATGCCCATGAAACTGAACAATGATCTATTATAATATTTTTTATTTTTACCGATTGATTACTGGACCTAACCCTTATGCCGTCCATGTTATGTCCATCTTGAGGATTACCACTAGAATTCATTCTAAACCTTAAATGCCTAACAATAACATTGTCAGCTTGTATACTCAAAGACCCATTCTTAATTAGTATACCCCCGCCAGGAGCAGTTTCCCCAGCAATGGTGACATTGCCTCTGCCACTATATATAGGCAGGTTAGATTTAGCATTAATGGTACCACTTACCTTAAAGACAATTATTCTGGGCTCCCTTATCTCAACCAGAGCATGTCGGAGACTTCCTGGGCCTGAGTCATTGAGGTTAGTAACCTCTACAACGACACCACCTCTACCTCCTGTAGCGTCTTTCCCGAAACCTTCAGCAGTTGGGAAAGCATCTAAGTTTTCTAATACAATTTGTTTTTGAGCAAAAAATTGAAATGACGCTAAAAAACAAGCGATTAATAATGAAGTTCGCATTTCCTGTGTATATAAGTAAGTTAAAATAAAGTTCAATAATCCAGGGATTACAAGATTGGAATTATTTCTTTATTTAAAGACTTTCAAAGCGAAAAAAAACAAAAAAAGTTTAAAATATAACATAAATGCAAGGCTTAATGGAGATAGTTTTTTATTTAACAAGTTGAAGATGACTCTTCTTGAAGCAAATACTTGTTAAATAAACAAGCCAGAATTATTCGACTAATTTATAAATTCCTTGTAATAACAAAGAAAAATCTATGTTTAATTATTTCTTATCAGGCGGTAATAAAAATTTTAAGCTCACTAAACACCACTTAGATTTAAGACAGGTGCTGAATTTACATATACTACTTACTTTAACTTTATAAAAACCATAACAGATGATAAAAACCGCGCTTTGTTTCAAAAGCTGGGTACCTTACACGCTTTGCCACCATCCGGCAAGATTCAGAGTGGTATCTAGAAAAAGGTTATATTGGCGGAACCAAATCAAAGGCAATACGCCAACGCGTAGAACGCTTATGCACCGAGCTAAGACCTCATATTGAAGTCTTAGTAGATGGCTTTGGTATTCCTGAGCACTGCATGAGTGCGCCTATTGCAAAGTAGAGTATAAATTGTTCTACTATTTTTCTTTAAGCAATGAAGAAGTATCTAGAAAATCTATTATCTCTACCTTGCCTTCACCATATAAGTGCGTTTTAGCGCTACCGCTAGAAGTAAGTTGTAAGGTTTTGGTTGGACGAACATCTGCATCGGCAGATTCTTCTATAGTAAGGTAAATAGCTTCCGCTTCTAGCTTTTCTCCTTTCATCTTTGAATTCTCTAAAAGATTGGCATATAATTCATAGGTAGTTCCTTCCAATATGGCCGTTGCATTTTTGTACATCTTAACATTACTCAAATCACTATTGGAAAATATTTTAACGTCTATTCTATCTTTAAGCACCAAGTTGACTTCTTGCCCTTTTAAATTGAATTCACCTGAACTATTGCCTTCCATATTAATATTAAAGACTTCGGCATCTGCATTCAAGTTCAACTTAGATGATTCATGCATATCCACATAAAGATCTTTTGAAGTAATAGCTCCATCCATATCTATCTCACCATCATACATAGTAATAGATTCTAGATAAATATAATTAACGGTGATTTCTAACTTCTTCTTTCGTGTGATATTATAAAACGAACTGATTTGCAAAACACTATCCTCAACCTTAAATCTAAGAACATCAATAAGATTATCATCAGCAGTTATCGCTATCCCTTCTTCCGTTGAATCATGCAATATAATTTCAAGGTCATCCCGTAATTCAATAGCATGAAAAGGTGGCAATTCTTGATAAACATCTACTACTACTTTGTTACCCTTTATTTTTGGTTTGCGTTGAGAAAAGGCTTGAAACGAAATTAATAAAGCAAATAGAAAAACTGATATTCTCATGGTATAGTGTCTTTGTTACAAGTGGGTTAGGTTAATATCTTATAATCTACGAATGTATCTTTTATTGTTCTTATCAGGAAAGGAACTGAAATAAATGTATCAAAAAAAATGCCTAACTATAAAAGTTAGGCATTTTTATTTGAGTTAATCTATAATTTAATGCTGAAGCTCTTCTTCATCTTTCTGTAATGGCACTGTCTGTGGAACAAAATCTTGACCTGGAATGATATACTCATCATTCTCATCTACCTTACTATAATCATAAGCCCAACGGTGAACTTCAGGAATAGCACCAGGCCAGTTACCATGTATATGCTCTTGCGGCGTAGTCCATTCCAAAGTAGTTGCTTGCCATGGGTTTCTAGGTCCCACTTTACCGTAGAAAATGCTTCTTACAAAGTTGAACACAAATATAAGTTGTGCACTAGCTGTAATGATTGCAAACACGGTCATCAATACCTGAATATCCGTCAATTCATCAAACATAGGGAAAGCTGTATTCTCATAGTAACGTCTTGGAACACCTGCCATACCTACAAAGTGCATTGGGAAGAATATACCATACGAACCAACAGCAGTAATCCAGAAATGGATATACCCTAAGTTCTTGTTCATCATTTTACCTTCGAACATTATAGGGAACCAGTGGTAAATACCAGCAAACATACCGTATAGTGCAGATATACCCATTACCAAGTGGAAGTGAGCAATTACAAAATACGTATCATGAACATTAATATCTAATGTACTATCACCTAAAACAATACCTGTTAGACCACCAGTAATAAAGGTAGAAACCATACCTATTGAAAACAACATGGCCGGATTCAATTGTAGGTTACCCTTCCAAAGTGTAGTAATCCAGTTAAAGGCTTTTACTGCAGATGGTATAGCAATTAATAAAGTCGTAAATGTAAATACCGATCCTAAGAACGGGTTCATACCAGAGATAAACATATGGTGACCCCAAACGATAGTCGATAAGAAAGCAATTGCCAAAATAGAGGCAATCATTGCACGATATCCAAAAATAGGTTTTCTAGCATTTACCGCCATTACCTCAGATACGATACCCATTGCTGGTAAAATTACAATGTAAACCTCAGGGTGACCCAAGAACCAGAAAAGGTGTTCATATAACACAGGAGAACCACCTTGGTAATGTAAAACTTCACCTTGTATGAATATATCGGACAAGAAGAATGAAGTACCAAAACTTCTATCCATTATCAACAACAATGCTGCAGATAATAATACAGGGAACGATATAATACCAATAATAGCTGTTACAAAAAATGCCCAAATAGTTAAAGGTAATCTTGTCATAGACATCCCCTTCGTACGAAGGTTAATTACCGTTACCACGTAATTCAAAGACCCTATAAGTGATGAAGCAATAAATATTGCCATTGCTACCAACCAAAGCGTCATACCCATACCAGAACCTGGTTGAGCCATAGGCAAAGCACTTAATGGAGGATAAATTGTCCATCCTGCTGCTGCTGGTCCTGCTTCCAAAAATAAGGAAGATAACATTATGATACATGAAACGAAAAACATCCAGAAGGACAACATGTTCATGAAACCTGATGCCATATCCCTAGCACCAATCTGTAACGGAATAAGCAAGTTACTAAACGTTCCACTTAAGCCCTGAGTTAATACAAAGAACACCATGATAGTACCATGTATGGTAACTAACGCTAAGTATACATCTGCATCCATAACACCTTCTGGTGCCCATTTCCCTAATAAAGCCTCAAAGACAGAAAAAGATTCTCCAGGCCAAGCCAATTGCATTCGAAACAAAAGAGACATTGCGATACCAATTGCCCCCATAACGAATACACCAAGAATCAAATATTGTTTAGAGATCATTTTATGATCTTGACTAAATATATATTTGGTTACAAAGGTTTGTTTGTGGTGATGCTCGTGATCGTCATGTGCATGATCATCAACCTGTGCATTTGCAGTAACAGACATATTTGTTATTCTTTAATTTTAAAATTTTCTTTCAAAGCTCTTCCCGACAACCTATTACTAATACGTTAGTGCGTATTAATTAACAGCAGTAGCGGACTCAATATTATTGAATTCATCTGTTGATGCCTGACCCATCACACTCTGCCCGAAGGTTTTCTGTTCAGCTATCCAAGCATCATACTCCTCTTGCGTCTCAACAATAATTTTCATTTGCATGTTATAGTGAGACTTTCCACATATTTTATTACAAAGTAAGATATAATCAAATTCCCAAGGGTCCGAATTATCCTCCCCCTTAGAAGCTCTTTCAGCTCTGATTATATTCGTACGTTTTACCTTATCCGCTACATCTGGATTTTGCCTCATCTCTTCTGTAGTATATATAGGTGTAAAAGAAAATTGCGTAATCATACCAGGAACACAATTCATCTGCGCTCTAAAATGAGGCATATATGCAGAGTGCAATACGTCTTGAGAACGCATTTTAAAGTTTACTTTTCTACCTACCGGTAAATGAAGTTCTTTTACAATAATATCATCAGCAGCATACGTATCAGATTCATCTAAACCAAGAACATTGGCTTTGTCAATATCAATCATTCTAACGTTAGCTTTACCAAGGACATTATCTTCGCCGCCATATCTAGCAGTCCAGTTAAATTGCTGTGCATAAAGCTCTACAATTAAAGGATCATCGTCATCGTTAATATCCATTATAGTAGTCCACGTATACAATCCCCAAAGAATAAGACCAGATAAAACAATGACCGGAATAATAGTCCATATAAATTCTAAACGATCACTATCTGCAAAGAAAAGAGCTCTTTTACCCTTTACCCCACGATACTTGTAACCAAAATAATGTAATAATCCCTGCGTAAGTGTTTGAACCATAAAAATGATTACGAAAGACACCAACATTAGTGAATCATATTCGGCACCATGTGCAGAACCTGCTTCAGGAAGCAAGAATTTAGAATATTTCCAGAAACTGAAAATTGTAATTCCGTAGATGAAGATAAGAAATGCAAACAGAAGGTATCCGTTCGTCTTGTTATCCGAATCGTTGGCTATTTGAGAATTTTCGGCCTTGAGCTGCGACAATTCGAAAATCTTCGTCATCTGCCAAATCGCTATCGCCACAAGGGCCAAAACCACTAAAGTCAATAATGTAGTCATCGTATGTTCTACTATTATACGTTAAAAATACTAATAATGAAAATGTCTGCTTTCCTCAATAAACGGATTACGTTTAGGCTGTAAAGGCGCAGTTGTCAAAGCACGGAACACCCAGAAAATAAATAAGCCTGCAAAGAAAAGTACAGCTCCTATTTCAGGAATACCTATAAACCATTGGTCACCTACAGTTGATGGCATAATCATATTGAAAATGTCCATGTAATGCCCTCCAAGAATAACAACACCTGCCATGATAACAAACCAGTTAAGACGCTTATAATCGCTATTCATTAAAAGTAATACAGGGAACAAAAAGTTCATTGCAATCATCCCAAAGAACGGCAATCTATAATCTTCTATTCTTGTTATGAAATATGTAATCTCTTCAGGAATGTTAGAATACCAAATCAACATGAATTGCGAAAACCAAAGGTACGTCCAAAAAATACTGATACCGAACATGAATTTAGCTAAATCATGTATATGACTATCATTTACATCTGGCAAATATCCTCTAGACTTTAAGTATATAGTTACCATAGCTATTACAGTAATACCAGATACAAACATACTAGCAAAAACGTACCATCCGAATAGTGTACTGAACCAGTGAGGATCAACACTCATAATCCAGTCCCAAGACATAATTGATTCTGAAATCAGATAAAAAACTAAAAAAGCTGCAGATATTCTGAAGTTTAATTTAAAACTAGAATTATCATCGGATTCATCTTGTTTCAATGATAATTTCCTAGAGTATTCTCTATAAAATATCCATCCTCCCAAAAATATAGCTGCACGAATCAAAAAGAATGTAGGGTTTAAGTAACCTGATTTCCCTTGCAAAAGGTGATCATTTGCAACAACATCAGCATCAGCCCATACAAAAAGGTGATTCATGTGAAACATAGATAAGGCTAATATCACGAATACAATAATACCACCAGGTACCAAATAAGACGTTATACCTTCCATTACTCTAAAAAGCAAAGGAGACCAACCCGCTTGGGCGGCCCTCTGTATGGCATAAAAAGCCAATACACCTAAAGCAATCATAAAGAAAAAGAATGCCGCAACATATAATGCTGCCCATGGCTTGTTCTGTAATTGATGTAAAAGGTGTTCATCGTGAGAAGAATCATGAGACCCTCCATGTGCTTCGGCAGCTTCTCCGTGAGCTTCCGTAGAAACTTCATGAGCGGTTACCTGATGCGCATCAACTGCACCATGTGCATCTCCGTGCCCATCACCATGACTGGCAACTATAGCTTTTGCCTCCTCGACTGTACTAGGTGCCGATATGAATCCGATAGCAATACCTAGTATCCCAAGAGCCATTAAAATAAAGGAACCGATCTTTAATTTGTTTGAAAACGTATACATATCCCTTTTCTAAGTATTATTTAGTTAAGTCTTGTTTCAATTTCATCACGTACTCTGAAACTTGCCACATCTCTTTTGTATTCATCTGAGACGCATAGGAGCCCATGGAGTTCAATCCGTAATGAATAGTATGGTAAGTAGTACCAATTGTAATATTCCTAGCTGGATCCGAATATTTTGGAACTCCCAAAATCTTCTCTCTCTTAACTAGTGTACCTTGCCCATCTCCCTTATCACCGTGACAAATAGCACAATATATGGTATACAACTGACCACCAACGGCCAAATCCTCCTCCATATTTAATGAATCTAAAGGACTTTTTTGAATTCTTGCCAACTCTTTACCTTCAGGTGTGTTCTCATACCCATAAGGTATCCATCCACGTGAAATTGTATTTGCTGGCGGAGCCATAGCCTCTTGACGATTTGGAAGGAAGTCTACCTCTCCGTAGGCCTCGTAACCTACCGGCTCGTACATGTTAGGCATATATTGATAGTTGGGACTGTTCTTATCGGCGCAAGCCGTAACACACAGTAGCAACCCAAAAACGATTCCTATTTTGCTAAAACTGTTCATATTTAATGACTGGTTTTTTCAACTATGTTTATCTCTACTGCCCCTGTATCCAACAACAGATCCTTCAATTCTTTCTCATTGTCATGAATATCAATTTCCATTAAAAAATGGTCATCAGTAGTACGGACATCTGGATTTTCAGCTTCTTTAAAAGGCCATAAACGACTTCTCATATAAAAGGTTATAACCATCAAGTGAGCTGCAAAGAAAACCGTAAGCTCGAACATAATTGGAACGAAAGAAGGCATATTCTCTATATAACTAAAACTTGGCTTACCACCAATGTCCTGAGGCCAATCTTCTATCATGATATAATTCATCATAAGAGTAGCTACAGAAAGACCAATACAGCCGTAAATGAACGATGTAATGGCAATACGAGTCGGAGCCAGACCCATTGCTTTGTCCAAACCATGAACAGGAAATGGACAATATACTTCTTCGATGTGATGCTTGGCTGCTTTTACCCTTTTAACGGCAAGCATTAGGACGTCATCATCATCATAATATGCATGTATCGCTTTAGATGCCATAGCTATTGTTTCTTATTGTTTAATAATCTTGCTTGACCTGCCCAATCATCTCTTTGTGCCCTACCTGGGAACGATTCCGTAATTGAATCTAACAAATCATACTCTTTATTGGTCATTCTACCTACTTGGGCAAAAGTGAAAATTCCAATTCCATTAAGAGTTGCTTCCATCTGCGGTCCAACACCTTTAATTTCTTTAAGGTTATCTGCCGTCTCTTTAGTAGCATCAAATTTACCGATGGTACTTAAAAGCTCTGATACACTTTCACTAGTATCTTGCTGAGGAACAACTTCACCCATCAAAACATCATCAGTAATAACTTCTTCTTTAGCAGCCGTATCAGTTAATTTAGTAATCTGATATAGTGGCTGACCTGCATCTCTCAATTTTTTATACTTGCTTCCTGATGATTTCAGGATAGACTTAACCTCTGCTTGAGCAATTACTGGGAATGTTCTAGCGTATAATAAGAACAACACAAAGAAGAACCCAATAGTACCTACAAAAATACCTATATCTACAAACGTTGGAGAGAACATAGTCCATGAAGACGGAAGGTAATCACGGTGAAGCGAAGTAACAATAATTACAAAACGCTCAAACCACATACCTATGTTCACTACAATAGATATTGCAAATGAGAACATGATACTTGTACGCAATTTTTTAAACCACATAAACTGTGGAGAGAAAACATTACAAGTCATCATTGACCAATAAGCCCACCAGTAAGGTCCAGTTGCTCTGTTCAAGAATGCATATTGCTCATATTCAACACCAGAATACCACGCCATAAACAGCTCTGTGATGTAAGCACAACCTACAATAGAACCTGTTAACATGATAACGATATTCATTAACTCAATATGCTGAACAGTAATATAATCCTCTAAGTGACATACTTTACGCATGATAATCAAAAGGGTGTTCACCATTGCGAATCCAGAGAAAATTGCACCTGCAACAAAGTAAGGTGGGAATATTGTTGTATGCCATCCTGGGATTACTGCCGTTGCAAAGTCAAAAGATACAATGGTATGCACAGAAAGTACAAGTGGTGTAGCTAAACCGGCCAAAACCAATGATACTTCTTCAAAACGTTGCCAATCTTTAGCTCTACCACTCCATCCAAAACTTAAAAGACCATATATCTTCTTTTGAAAAGGAAGTACCGCTCTATCACGAATCATAGCAAAATCTGGAAGCAAACCTGTCCACCAGAAAACTAATGATACAGATAGGTATGTTGAAATTGCAAATACATCCCAAAGTAACGGTGAGTTAAAGTTTACCCATAGCGAACCAAATTGGTTAGGAATAGGTAATACCCAGTACGCCAACCAAGGACGACCCATGTGAATAATTGGGAAAAGACCCGCCTGTACAACAGAGAAAATAGTCATTGCCTCTGCTGAACGGTTAATAGCCATTCTCCATTTTTGACGGAACAATAATAGTACCGCGGATATTAAGGTACCTGCGTGACCGATACCTACCCACCAAACAAAGTTAGTAATATCCCAAGCCCAGTTAACGGTCTTGTTCAAACCCCATGTTCCAATACCGGTAGAGACTGTATAAATAATACAACCAACACCCCAAAGAAATGCCACTAAGGCAATGGAAAACACAATCCACCAATGCTTATTGGCCCTACCCTCAACTGGAGCGGCTATATCCACACTAACATCGTGGTAGCCTTTATCCCCGACAACTAAGGGCTTTCGTATAGGTGCTTCGTAATGCGACGCCATATAATTCTATTATAGTTGTTTACTTAAATACGGTTTTATGCTTCGATCGTGTTCCTTACCTTAACATGATAGAACACATTTGGCTTGGTTCCTACATGCTCCAACAAATGGTACATACGGTTACTCTCTACCAATTCGGAAACTTCACTTTCCTTATCATTAACATCTCCAAAGACTATAGCTCCTGTACTACATGCAGACGAACACGCTGTCTGAAACTCTTCATCTTTAACAAGACGTCCATCTCTTTTAGCATCTAATATAGACTTTTGAGTCTTCTGAATACACATAGAACATTTTTCTATAACCCCTCTTGAACGAACGTTTACGTCAGGATTCAACACCATCTTGCCCAAGTCATTGTTCATGTGGTAATCAAACTCGTCATTGTTGTTATACAAGAACCAGTTAAACCTACGCACTTTGTACGGACAGTTGTTAGCACAGTATCTTGTACCTACACAACGGTTATACGCCATATGGTTCTGACCTTGACGGCTATGTGATGTTGCCGCAACCGGACAAACTGTTTCACATGGTGCGTGATTACAATGCTGACACATTACAGGCTGAAAAGCAACTTGAGGATTAGCTGCTGGATGCTCCAACTCACCAAAACCACTTAAAGAACCTTTCTCACCAGTTAAGCCATCAAATTCATCCTTCTTGATATTATCACCTTCAAAAGTATCTTCTGAAGAATAATATCTATCGATACGCAACCAGTGCATATCCCTACTCTTTCTAACTTCTTCTTTACCTACTACCGGTACGTTGTTCTCAGCATGACATGCAATAACACAAGCACCACAACCGGTACAAGCGTTTAAGTCTATTGACATGTTAAAGTGATGACCTATAGTACGATCAAAACTATCCCATAAATCTACAGAAGTAGCAGGTACTTCTTGATGATCCAATGAAACCATTGGCACTTCATTCCACTCAGAATGATCTTTTGTATTGAAAATCTCTAAGGTAGTCTCCTTAATTATATCTCCTCTACCCATTAAAGTTTTATGCAACTGAATACATGCAAACTCATGCATTCCAGAAGCCTTCTCTATAGTAGCAGCTTGCACACTATTAAAGTCTTGATATAAAGGATAAGCATTTACACCAGTCTGCATTTCAGTTTTCATACCCACTTTTCTTCCGTAACCGAAAGAAAGACCGATAGAACCAATTGCCTGACCTGGCTGGATGATTACAGGAATATTATTTACTACAACACCATTTACAGTAACGTTGGCATAACTACCATCCAAACCACCGTTAGCTACATGCTCATTTACAAAACCTAAACGCTCTGCATCTGCCTTAGAAACGGTAACATAGTTATCCCAAGATACTCTAGTAATAGGATCAGGGAATTCTTGTAACCAAGGGTTATTTGCTTGTTGTCCAGCTCCCATACCCGTTTTAGAGTACAAAGCAAGCTCAACACCGCCACCACTTGTAGCGTTTACCAAACTATTAATTGCCGTTGCAATAGGAATTCCCGATTGCGCAACTACTTCCTCTACAACATTAACGGCTTCTTTATCTACTTCAGCAGAAACCGTATTTTCAGGATCAGCATCAGCACTGGAAGCCAAAGTCATACCTGCAGCAGAATAAACACCATCATGAAGTGCTTTGCTCCAATCGTTACCAGCCAAAATTGACTGATTCCAAGTTTCCTTTACGTATTCGTAGTAAGATTTATCACTACCCAACCAAGTTAATAAAGCTGTCTGAAACTGTCTTGTATCAAAAAGCTCTTTAATAGTAGGCTGCATTAAACTGTATTGCCCTTTCTTAATCTGAGTATCACCCCACGATTCCAAGAAATGATTAGCAGCTGCTGTATATTGAGCAACTTCTGTAGTTTCATTCCAGTTATTAGAAAACACCACAGAAAGACCTACTTTCTCAACACCCTCTTTAAAATCTGCTGAATTTGGCAACGTATACATAGGGTTAACACCATCTACTAGTAACGCGCCAACTTTGCCCGCTTTCATATCAGATATTAACTTCTGTACAGCTTTAACATTACCTTGCCTAACATAACGAGGAGAAGCAGCATCATATGCCTTACTTCCCAACATTTCATTTATTGCAAGCACAACCGTTTGGGCGTTTATATCATCTAGACCTGTAACAATTACAGCTCCACTTTTATTTTTTCGTATTTCAGCAGCAACGTCGTCAATGGTCTTTTGAACATTCTCAGAAAGTTCACCACCAACACTTGTTCCATTTAACTTAGCATACAACTGAGCCAAAGCTATTTTCTGTTGCATTGGAGTTAAAGGCACACGCTTATCGGCATTTGCTCCACTCAAACTCATGTTCGCCTCAAACTGTACGTGACGAGACATTTTACCGTTCTTAGGAATCCTACCTTTTGCGTAACCACCGTCATAGCCACCTCCTTGCCAATCTCCTAAGAAATCCGCTCCGAAAGAAACTATAAGGTCAGCTTTTTCAAAATCATAATCTGCCAATGCACGCTCACCGTATTTTGCTTCATAAGCACTAGCGGCTGCATCTTCTGAAATAGCATCATAAACCACATGGTTTACATTACTATATTCAGCCTTTAAATCACCAATTAGTCTATCTGTAGAAGGACTAGCATAAGTTTGAGTCAACAATGCAATTTGCTGACCTGAGCCCTTAAGACTCCCTAGCTTTGCTTTTACTGCCGCATCCAAAACAGACCATTCAGTAGGCTCTCCATTTGCCATGGGACCCTGTAAGCGCGTACTATCATACAATGAAAGTACAGATGCCTGAACTCTAGCATTCGCAGAACCCGCTACTTTAGCATCTTTATTATTTTCAACCTTAATTGGACGACCTTCTCTTGTCTTTATAAGAATACTTGCAAAGTCAAAACCGTTTGCTATAGTAGTCGCATAAAAATTTGCAACACCAGGAATAATATTTTCTGGCTGAACAACATAAGGAATAGATTTATGCACAGGTCCTTCACAGGCAGCCAATGAAGCGGCTGCTGTACTAAAACCTACGTATTTGAGGAAATCTCTTCTGTTAGTAGATGTAGCGGATAGACTTTCTTTATCGCCCAAAAAATCATCTACAGGAATCGGTTCAACAAATTCGTTCTGCTTTAGCGTCTCAACAATGGAATCGTTCGGATTTAATTCCGCCTCGTTCTTCCAATATTTTTTGTTTGATGCCATACGTTTTTATGTAATTAGCTACTTTCTAGTTCGATTAATAATGACACTTTCCACATTCCAGACCACCCATTTGTGCGGCCGTCAACTTTTCAACACCATATTTCTTGGAAAGCTCGGTATGAATTTTATCGTAGTATGCGTTACCCTCAACTTTAATTTCAGTCTCACGGTGACAATTAATACACCAACCCATAGTTAAAGGAGAGAATTGATACATAATCTCCATCTCCTCTACAGGACCGTGACATTGCTGACATTCAATTCCTGCAACACTTACGTGTTGAGAGTGATTGAAGTATGCAAAATCTGGCAAGTTATGAATACGCACCCATTCTACCGGCTGGCTTTCACCTGTGTATTTTTGATTTTCCTCGTCCCAACCTACAGCGGCATATAACTTCTTAATCTCTTTGTTATAATCAACACCATACTCACGCTTACCTTCCTCCAAAGTCTCATCAGCAACTTGGTAAATTGATTTATGACAGTTCATACACACATTAAGTGCAGGAATACCAGAAGTTTTAGACACACGTGCAGAAGAGTGGCAATACTTACATTCTATTTTATTATCACCAGCATGGATACGGTGAGAATAATGAATTGGCTGAATTGGCTGATAGCCCTGATCAACACCAACCTGCATCATCCAACCATATGCAAAATAAGCACTACCCAATAACAAGAAAATAACAGTTACCAAAACCAAAAATTGATTTTTAGCAAAAGCTTTCCACAAAGGCAATCGTTTTGAAGACGCTTCATCTTCCAAAACAACTCCGTTTGCCTCAGCAATTCTCCTAAGAGTTTTATTCACCAAAAACAACATCCCAACTAAAAGAGCAAAGACAAGCGCAAGAGCACCTAATATAATCTCATTAGATATACCTGCCGAAGCATCAGCTCCAGAAGCACCCGCAGCAGCTTCTGCACCAGCAGCGGCCGGAGCAGCTGTTTTTGGCGGAGCAGCCGTGTAAGCTAAAATATTATCTATATCCTCATTTGAAAATGTCGGAAAAGGAGTCATTGCCGCCTGATTGTACTCTGCGTACACCTTTTTAGCATAAGAATCTCCAGAAGCAATTAAACCTGGACTGTTTTTAATCCACTTATACAACCACTCACGATCTAAACCTTCATCGTCAGACAATCTAGTCTCTACATTAGCTAGAGCTGGACCAGTCATTTTACGATTTAAAGCGTGACAAGCAGCACAGTTTTGATTAAATAGCGCTTTCCCCTTTGCAGGATCCCCCGCCGTATCACCAGCACCAGCAGCCTCAGTAGCAGCTTCGTCTGCAGCACCGTCTTCTTGAGCAGATATAGAAACGGAAAATAACAGGAAAACAAATAGAGTTACACCTAAAACCTTAGAAATCGAATGGCGGTACGGAACCTTTTTCATATGAATCTTATTTCTATCGACATCTTGGCACGATAATTTCATTTTGAGAAATTCTTATATTGTTATTATCAGTGCTAAAATCGAAGGCAAAAATAAGCATTAGACTTTATTTTGAAAATGTTAACGGATCTATAATTCGCAATTTATAATTATTCTAAATAAAACGCGACCCTATTGAATACTTACGAATAAACTACTTTTACATAAAATATTAAAACCCAATTATTTCACTACAATGAAGACAATTTTTGTACTTAGTTTCACCATGGCGTCTTTAACATTTAGTTATGCCCAACAAGGCCAAATTAACATTGAACAAGACGAAAAGATCACAGATTTAATCGAAATATACAAGACTTCAAATGAAAGTTCGGATTATTATCGCATTCAAGTCGGCTTTGGTTCTTATAGCAAAGCACAGAATCTCCAGAATAATGTGGAACAGGATTTTCCTGACCTTCCTTCCAAAATTGATTTTGATTCCCCCACATACCGAGTAAGAGTTGGGAGATTTCAGAACAAGTTAGATGCCGAAAGAAAATTTAAAGAAGTCCGGAAAAAATATCCTGACGCCATGTTATTAAAACCAAAAAAATCGACCCGTTAAGGTCGATTTTTTTTGCAATTTATTATTTAATAAGCTTTCAATCTTATTCTAAACCTAGGCTTATTTAGATTTCAACTTCTTCTTAACTTCTACTTCTCTGAAGGTCTCTACAATATCTCCCTCCATTATCTCATTGAAGTTCTTCACCTGAAGACCACAATCATAACCTTTAGCTACTTCCTTAACATCATCCTTGAAACGTTTCAAAGAAGATAGCTCACCAGTGTGGACAACAACACCATCTCGTATAAGACGCATTCCTGCAGAACGGTAAATCTTACCTGTTGTGACCATACAACCAGCAATTGTACCAACTTTTGATATCTTAAAGGTCTCTCTAATCTCTGCAGTACCAGTAATCTCCTCTTTAATCTCTGGAGAAAGCATTCCCTCCATAGCATCTTTAAGATCATTAATAGCATCGTAGATAATTGAGTACATTCTGATATCAATTTCCTCTTTCTCTGCTACATCTCTAGCATTACCCATTGGTCTTACATTAAACCCAATGATAATCGCATCAGACGCAGAAGCTAGTAGTACATCAGATTCGGTAATCGCACCAACACCTTTATGTATAATATTAACTTGAATTTCCTCTGTAGATAATTTCTGGAACGAATCGGTCAATGCTTCAACAGATCCATCAACATCACCTTTCAAGATAATGTTAAGCTCTTTAAAGTCACCTAGAGCAATTCTTCTTCCAATTTCATCTAGAGTAATATGACGTTGAGTTCTAACTGACTGCTCACGTTGTAATTGCGAACGTTTAGTAGCAATCTGCTTAGCCTCTCTTTCATCCTCAAGTACGTGAAATTTATCACCTGCCTGTGGTGCACCATCAAGACCTAAAATAGATATCGGTGTAGCCGGACCAGCTTCTTTAACTGTGTTTCCACGCTCATCCTGCATAGCCTTAACTTTCCCACTATTGGTACCCGCTAAAACGTAATCACCAATTTTAAGAGTTCCGCCTTGAACTAATATAGTAGAGACGTAACCACGTCCTTTATCTAAAAATGCTTCAACAACAGTACCGTTAGCTCTCTTATCTGGATTAGATTTAAGCTCTAATAGTTCTGCTTCTAGTAATACTTTTTCAAGTAATTCTTTTACACCTTCACCTGTTTTTGCTGAAATATCCTGCGATTGTATTTTACCACCCCAGTCTTCTACCAACAAATTCATTTGTGCCAGACTATCCTTAATTTTCTCAGGATTTGCTGCCGGTCTATCAATTTTGTTTATTGCAAATACAATTGGCACACCTGCTGCTTGCGCATGGCTAATTGCTTCTTTTGTTTGTGGCATGATTGAATCATCCGCAGCAATTACAATAACGGCAATATCTGTAACCTGAGCACCCCTTGCACGCATCGCGGTAAAAGCTTCGTGACCCGGTGTATCCAAAAATGTAATTTTCTGACCACCTTCTAGTGTAACCCCATAAGCACCAATGTGCTGTGTAATTCCACCACTTTCACCTGCAATTACATTAGCCTGTCTAACATAATCCAATAACGATGTTTTACCGTGATCTACATGTCCCATTACCGTAACGATAGGAGCACGTGATTTTAAATCTTCTGGAGCATCTGCTTCAACTTCTATAGACTCTTCAAGGTCTGCTGTAACAAATTCAACTTCGAAACCAAACTCTTCCGCAACTATAGATAGAGTTTCAGCATCTAGACGTTGGTTCATCGTAACCATAATACCAAGAGACATACATGCCGAAATAATTTCGGTAGTAGAAACTTCCATCATGGTAGCAACTTCACCAACAGTTACAAATTCTGTAACCTTTAATACTTTGCTCTCTAATTCTTGCTGTTCAAGATCTTTTTCCGTTTGTTGACGGTGTTGATCTCTTTTATCTCTTCTGTATTTGGCTCCTTTACCTTTTTTAGATTTACCCTGTAATTTCTCTAAGGTCTCTCTAATCTGTTTTTGTACATCTACTTCCGTAGGCTCTACCTTAGGAGCTCCAAAACGTGAATTTCCTCCACCTGGACTTTTCCTAGCTGCCGGACCAGTACCACGAAGTCTTGGTGCATTAGGCTTGGCATTACTTCCTGGGCTACTTACTATACGTCTTCTTCTCTTCTTACGATCAGCATTAGAATCAGAACCTGCTTTAGCATCTTCTTTCTTCTTCTTAGGCTTATTGAATTGGGAAAGGTCAATTTTAGCCGTAATCTTAGGACCGGTAAGCTTTTTGTATTTGGTAGTTAAGACGCCATCATCCTTCTTCTCCTCAGAAGCTTCTTCCGTTGACCCTTCTGCTACAGGAGCAGGAGCTTCAGCTTTAACCTCCTCTACTTTCTTTGCCTCAGGAGCTTTGGCCTTTTCCTGAACGGGAGCTGGCTTAGCTTTTGGCTTCTTAACAGCATCAAGATCAATTTTTGCAATGACCTTAGGCTTTTCAACTATATTTTTTGCAGGCTTCTCTTCAACAACTGGCTGTTTCTCTTCTACCTTCTTTGGTTGCTCTACCTCTTTTGGCTTTTCAACCTCGGCGACAACCTCTTTTTCTATCTTTTCTACTTCTTCTACTTTTTCCTCAACTGGATCAGGAGTAGCAGCAACTTTAGGCTTCTTATCAGCATCAAGATCAATCTTGCCGACTGTCTTAGGGCCTTGAAGTTCAACTTTGCCTACCAGAGTTTTCTCTGCCTCAGCAGCACGTTTTTCTCTAGCCGTACGTCTGTCTTCTTGCTCTTGCTCTAACTGCAATCGCAAAGCCTCTTTTTCCTTACGCTTTTCTTCACCTACTTCTTTAGAGGCGACTTTCTTGCTCTTATCGGTCTGAAATTCTCCTTGAAGTACTTCGTAAACCTTATCGGAAATCTTTGTAGTAGGTCGCGCATCGATATCATGCCCCTTTGAGGCAAGAAAATCAACCGCCCTATCCAAAGAAATATTAAACTCTTTGAGGACCTTATTAAGCCTAATTTTTGCAATGTCTGCCATAAATACTTTCTCCTAATTCTCTTTAATCCTTGCTAATATACAGAACTCCAATGCGGTTTCACAATCCAACACATTAGCAGAATTTTCCGCTAAAGTATTAAAACCCATGACGAGTTCATAGCTAATCTTCTAATTCTTCTTTCAGAATACGCACAACTTCTGAAATAGTTTCCTCTTCCAAGTCGGTACGTTTTACTAAATCAGCTACATCTTGCTCTAAAATACTACGAGCTGTATCTAATCCTATTTTCTTGAATTCTTCAATAATCCAAGCATCAATTTCATCTCTAAACTCTGTCAACTCTACATCTTCCTCAACACCTTCTCTAAACACATCTATCTCATAACCAGTTAACTGACCAGCTAATCTAATATTGTGCCCACCACGACCAATAGCTTTAGAAACTTCTTCTGGTCTTAGGTAAACTTGCGCCGTCATCTTCTCGTCATTCAACTTCACAGAAGATACTCTTGCAGGACTCAACGCCCTAGTTACCATTAACTGTGGATTGGCCGTCCAATTGATAACATCAATATTTTCATTACCCAACTCACGAACTATACCGTGAATTCTAGAACCTTTCATACCTACACAGGCACCTACCGGATCAATACGGTCATCATATGAATCAACAGCAACTTTTGCTTTTTCTCCTGGTATACGCACAACCTTTTTAACTGTAATAAGACCATCGTAAACTTCTGGAATTTCTTGAAAAAACAATTGTTCCAAAAATTTAGGGGAGCTCCTAGACATAATAATCGTTGGTTTGCTACCCTTTAACTCTACACTCTCTATTACACCACGAACATTATCTCCTTTTCTAAAGAAGTCAGATGGTATCTGTCTATCTTTTGGTAAAATAATCTCATTGCCTTCATCATCTAGCAAAATAATTGCTTTATGACGAATATGATGCACCTCTGCAGTATAAATCTCACCTTCAAGCTCCTTAAAGTGCTTGTAAATGGTTGTATTGTCGTGCTCGTGAATTTTTGAAATCAAGTTTTGACGAAGTGCCAAAATAGCTCTTCTTCCCAAATCTATAAGCTTCACTTCTTCAGAAACATCTTCACCAACTTCAAAATCCGGCTCAATTTTACGTGCTTCCGTAAGCGATATCTCTTCGTTTGGTTCTTCTACCTCACCATCTTCTACAACTATACGGTTTCTCCAAATCTCTAAATCACCTTTATCAGGGTTGATAATGATGTCAAAATTGTCATCAGAACCAAATTTCTTCTTAAGAGCACTTCGGAAAACATCTTCCAAAATGGCCATTAAGGTTACTCTATCTATGTATTTGTCGTCTTTAAATTCCGAAAAAGACTCAATCAGTGCAATATTTTCCATTATGCTACTATTACCTTTAAAATTTTAAAATGACTTTTGCTTCTTTAATATCAGAAAAATTGATTTGTTCTTTTTTCTGAACTGTAACTTTCCCTTTTCCTGTGGGTTTGGGTTCCCGTGCTTTCCATTCCAGCACAATACCTTCATCGTTAGTTCCGGTTAAATTTCCCTCAAACTCACCTCCTTGTGTTCTCACTGCAAGCTTTCGACCAATATTTTTTACATACTGCCTAGGCATTACTAGCGGGGATGCCGCTCCTGAAGAAGTAACCTCTAACGAAAAATCATACTCCTCACTATCTAATTCATTCTCAATTGCGCGACTAATCCTCACACAATCCTGTACTGTTACCCCTTCATCACCATCCAAAACCACTCTTATGGTATTGTCGGCTAATATCGAAAAATCGATTAAAAACAACGAGCCATCTTCTTCTAGGGCATCATTTAAAAGGGCTTCAACCTTACTCTTCAACATAACATTTAGAAATAAAAAAGAGGACTAAATTGTCCCCTCATGAATACTTTTATATCCTTTCAGTCCTGCAAATATACAATTTTTTTGTTTCCCGCAATATCCGATTCACCTAAAGAGTTCTATATCATATCAATTCATATTAAATTAACTATTTAATAGTACTTTTAAATACCTCAATCAAACCAACAACTATGGAAATACTCTCATCTTACAATATGATTATTGGCGCTTCTGCCATAGTTATTATCTCGTTTTGGTTCAACGGCATCTCAAAAAAGACCAATATCCCATCTGTACTTATGCTTATTGTTTTAGGCGTTGCCCTACAATTTGGCCTTAAATATGTACTGGGTACCGAAATTGATTTCGAAAAAAATCTTCGTGGTACTTTAGAGATAATAGGTACAGTTGGATTAATAATGATTGTACTTGAAGCTGCTCTAGAGCTTGAGCTAAAACGCGAAAAACTAGTACCCATTCTTAAATCTATGGCTATTGCCCTCATTGGGCTCGTTGCCTCTGCGTGGGTAGCCGCCCTTGTGCTTTATCAGTTTATTGACGGCATGACCATGCAGTCCGCATGGCTATACGCCACTCCCCTTTCCATATTATCGAGCGCTATAATCATACCAAGCGTAAGCGGCCTAAAGGAAGAAAAGAAGGAATTCCATATTTACGAAAGCACCTTTTCGGACATCATGGGCATTATGATGTTCTACTTCCTTACTGGAGGCCTAGACCCAGAAACTGACTCTGGACCCGTTGCTTTTGCAGGAAACATTGTCCTAACCATAGTTATTGCCATAATCGCCAGTTACGCGCTTGTTCTAATTTTCCAGAAAATTAAAAGTCAGGCCAAACAATTTTTATTAATAGCCGTACTACTTCTTTTATACGCAATCGGGAAAAAGATGCACCTCTCCTCACTTATTATAATTTTAATATTCGGTTTGGTAATTGCGAACGTAAAACTGTTCTTTCCCGGCAAGACCGCTATTTTCCTTGAAAAGGAAAAAATGCAACAAGTTTTTCACGAACTACACATCATCACCCTAGAAACAGCTTTTGTTGTCCGTACTTTTTTCTTCGTAATCTTTGGGGTTACCATTGTACTCGCTTCACTTATGAGCCTTAATGTTGCTATGGTCAGCATTCTAATCATTGCATCTATTTACGTTATTCGCTTCCTTATTTTACGGATTTTCATTGGAAAAGATATTCTACCGCAAGCCTTTATAGCCCCAAGAGGTTTGATTACCATACTATTGTTCTACGCTATTCCCGCAGAAGCCGAAATTGCAGGCTTTGAATCTGGAATCCTATTGTTTGTTATTATTGCCACTAGTTTGATTATGACCTGGGCCATGATACGGGACAAAAAGAAAATGGGAACGATGCTAGATGAGATTGATGAAGAAATTTTAGCCCGTAATGAGGCTGAAGACCAGCTTAACGAACATAACTCCGAAACTCTAGAAACAGAAACAAACGAAGAAGTCACAAAAAACGAAGAAGACGCTTCCGGAGAGATAGAAGACACAGGCTTAGACCACAGGCCTATCTAGGGTAAAAATAAAAAACCCGATACTTTGCAGTATCGAGTTTTTAAATTTCTGTTGGCCTACTAGGACTCGAACCTAGAACGACTGTACCAAAAACAGCTGTGTTGCCAATTACACCATAGGCCATTACCGTAAATATCGCTGAAACAAGTTCAGCATTTGAGCGTGCAAATTTAAAACAAAGTTTCGTTTACACAAACATTTTTTACAACAAAAATTTAAAATCTCCACAACCCACAGATTTTCAGCATTATAAAACTCATAAAAAAATTCATTTCTATCGCACAAGACCTGCTAACAAGGCAGTAACTGCATGCAAAGCTATATTCGTCTTACAAAGAGCTTGTTAAAGGTTTATCAAAAATGACCATCCATATCTATATAAATTAGTAAATTCGCCGCATTGGTAAAACCTCATAGTACATGTTTTCAAAGAACTTCGAAAAATGGGACAATCTTCTTGGATGGTCCGTCTTTTTTATAGCCCTAATTACTTATGCAATTACTGTTGAACCCACGAACAGTTTTTGGGATGCCGGTGAATACATTGCCACATCTGCAAAACTTCAGGTAGGCCACCCACCCGGAGCACCATTGCTCCAGATGATCGGTGCCTTTTTTGCCATGTTCGCTATTGAGCAAGATCAAGTGGCCCGTATGGTGAACTACGTATCAGGCGTATCAAGTGCATTCACTATTCTTTTTATGTTTTGGACGATTACCAATCTTACCCAAAAACTTATAAAAAGTAAAGATGATGTCATAACGAACAGTAAAGCTATTGCCATTTTTGGCAGCGGTATCGTTGGTTCCCTTGCATTTACATTTTCTGATAGTTTTTGGTTTAACGCAGTAGAGACAGAGGTTTACTCCACAGCTAGCCTACTCATGGCTTTATTGCTTTGGCTTGGTTTAAAATGGACCGATGATCTTGAAAATCCGAGAGGGAACAAATGGATTGTTCTTATTTCTTATGTGGTTGGACTTACTTTTGGTGTTCAGTTTATGGGCTTTTTAGCCATACCATCAATTGGATTACTTTTCTATTTTAAAAAATATAAAACAACAACCGTAAAGAACTTTCTACTTGCAAACATTGCCGTAATTGCGGTATTAATGTTGGTTTACAAATTCTCTTTAACCTATGTTTTAAACCTTTTTGGTTGGGCAGAAGTCTTTTTTATAAATAATATTGGTCTCCCATTTAACTCAGGAACCATAATTATGGGGCTCATATTTATAGCCGCATTCTATTTTGGATTAAACTACACCCGTAAGAATAATTTTAAAATAGCAAACACCATTGTTCTTTGTTTGATGTTTCTATTCTTAGGCTTCTCTTCTTGGATGATGCTTCCTATTCGTGCAAACGCAAGAGTGGTCATCAACGAAAACAACCCAGAAGATGCACGTGCTTTATTAGCCTATTACAATCGTGAACAATACCCAGGTGTTGACAGTCCTTTTTATGGAACTTACTACTCCAATACATTTGGAGCAGGTGGCGAAGACAAGGATGAGGCCCCTAAATACGAAAAAGACGAAAAAACAGGTAAATACGTAATCGTAAATTATTACAAAGGCGCTGTTCCCGGAGATGACCCTAAACATATTGGCTTTCTACCACGTATGTGGAGCGGTCAAAATGCTGAAAATTACATGCGTTATTTTGGGCCATTAGATTTTAAGATGACCCAATCTAATGAAGAGCTAAGAAAAGCGGTATCCCAAGTAAAAGATGGTTTTGCCAATGGCGAAATAGATGCCGAACAATATATTAGCTTCCTAAGAAGGTTTAGTGATTATATTGAAGTACAGCCACCATCAGTTTGGCAAAACGTGAAATACATGGTACAATTTCAGTTTGGATACATGTACTGGCGTTATTTTATGTGGAATTTTACCGGAAAAAATAATGACGTTCAAGGCCGATACAACGGAAACGGAGAATGGCTCAGCGGAATTGACTTAGTTGACAGCCCCCGTTTAGGAAGTCAAGACAACCTACCCGATGAAGTCAAGAACAACAAAGCCAGAAATACGTATTTCTTTTTACCACTAATCCTGGGTATTGTGGGCATCTTGTTCCAAATAAGCAAAAACCCAAAACAGTTTTGGGTGCTTTTAATATTCTTTTTATTCACCGGTCTTGCTATACAGTTCTACACTAATCCATATATCTTTCAGCCCCGTGAACGAGACTATTCACTTGTAGGTTCTTTTTATATATTTGGCATATGGATAGGCCTTGGGGTCTATGGTCTTTTTGACGAGCTCAAAAAATATCTTACTCCAAAAATACTTGCGCCTGCCGTAACTATAATCTGCCTTTTGGCCGTTCCTACGGTAATGGCAATACAAAACTGGGATGACCATGATAGATCTAATCGTTTTACCGCAAATTCATCGGCTAAAGCTTACTTAGATTCTTGTCAAGAAGATGCTGGGGCCATACTCTTTACTATTGGAGATAACGATACCTTCCCGCTTTGGTATGCTCAAGAAATTGAAGGTTACCGGACAGATGTGCGTATTATTTGTACCAGCCTTTTTGAAACTGATTGGTATATTGACCAGATGAAGAGAAAGGCCTACGAAAGTGAAGCTATTCCTTCACAAATTGCACATGATAAATACCGTTGGGGATCTCGGGATGTACTATACTTCCAAACCGTAGATCCGCTTTTCAACAAAAAAATATCAGAAAGTCGTTGGTCTATTCAAGACTTCATAAAGTGGGTAGACAGTGATAATCCACAAACTAAATTGAAGTACATTTTAGAAAGGCAAGAAAATATTGATTTAGATGCGTATTCTGAAAGTAGCCAAAACATTGTTTATTACCCAACGAACTTGCTTCGTATACCGGTAAACAAAAAGAACGTTCTAGAAAGTGGATTGGTAAAAGAGAAGGATTCAGCGTTAATAGTTGACTATATAGATATTGATTTACCTAAAAGTGCGATTACCAAAAAGAGTATGATGATGCTAGACATCATAGCTAATAACGATTGGAAACGCCCTATTTACTTTTCTGGAGGTAGTTTTGATGATGCCGAATTTATTTGGATGAAAGACTATTTACAACTGGATGGAATGGCCTACAAATTAGTACCAATTAAGACAGAACGAAGAAATTCTTTTGAAATGGGACGTATAGATTCTGACCTTATGTACGAAGTGGTCACCAATTGGGATTGGGGCAACTCCGGCGAAGACATTTACCATGACCCGCAAACGCGTATTCAAGGACTGTCTTACCGCAGCAACTTAGCTAGACTGCTTGAGCAGCTATTGAAAGAAGATGATATAGAAAGAGCTAAGAACATTATTGACATCTCTATCCAAAACCTTCCTGTAGAAGATTTTGGATACTATACGTTTGTTGAACCTTTTGTAGATGGTTATTACAAAGTTGGTGAAACCACCAAAGCAAGAGAACTTTTTGGCAAATTGAAATATATCTACCAAGATCGTCTGGATTACTACTCAGGTATACCTTTGGAAGAGCAGTATGAGAAAATAGATGAAATCATAGCCGATATGGAAGGATATAGAAGAAATATAGATATCCTAATAGGCAATAATGATCGCGATATGGCCGAAAAAGAAACCCTGATATTCAATGAATATATAGACAAGTTTCAGCATTTCTATAAAGATAATATCCTAAAAGAAGACGATATGGAGCCTAACCAAAATCCAGATTTAGAAGATGGTATTTCTATTTCTGATACCACGGCAATAGATGCAGCAACTACAGAGGAAAAGACATTGGACACGGCTCTAGTGCCCAGTGCCAATTAAGTTCATCACATTTAAGCGAACTAAAAAAACGCCGCTACATATTGAATGTAGCGGCGTTTTTTTTATTTTAATATGAAGAGGATAAAATTACCCTGAGACTTCATGAGAAAAAATATTTATAAAGACTATAGGTATTCGTTTAGAATTCCAATAAGCGTATTAGCATCTTGTTCCCCACTCTGGCGCCATACCATTTCGCCTTTCTTGTAAATCATTAACGTAGGCAACCCTTTAACACGAAGTGCCTGGGCAAGCTCTTTATTCTTATCTACATCAATTTTTATAACCTTGCCTTTATCACCTAAGGCAGCAGCTACATCGCGCAAAACGGCATGCATTGCATTAGATTGCTCGTTCCAATCCGCATAAAAATCCAAAAGAACAGGGATTTTTAAATCTATTAGTTCACCAAACTTTGACATAGGTAGTTATTGGGTTAAGAGCCAAAAGTAAGAAAAATTGTTAAATTGCCACCTATAGCCCAAATTTTATAGACTTTTGGAGGCGTTAAAATCGTGTTAAGCTTTCTTTTTAAGCGTAATTACGGTTATCTCGGGCCAAATACCAACTCTACCCGGATACCCTAAAAAGCCAAAACCTCTGTTCACATTTATATACTGACCAAGCTCTTTATAAATCCCCGCCCAATATCTATAACGCCATTTTACCGGGCTCCATTTTATCCAACCGGGTATTTCTATACCAAACTGCATACCATGCGTATGGCCGCTTAGTGTAAGGTGATAATGATAATCATCATGCAACACCACATCTTCCCAATGAGATGGATCATGACTCATAAGAATTTTAAAATCGTCTTTATCAATATTAGCGACTGCCTTTTTGAGATCACCTGCTTTTTTGAAGCCGCCTCTACCCCAGTTTTCAACACCTACCAAAGCAATCTTATCATTGCCTCTCTGTAAATATCTGTTTTCATTCAATAAAAGGTCAAAACCTATATTATGCTGAAGAGTTTTCAAATCCTCTAAATTTTGATGCTTAGCTTCTTCTGTATCCCAATCTACATAGTCTCCATAATCGTGATTTCCCAAAATCGAAAACTTACCATCTTTAGCGTCAAGAGTTGCAAAAAGGTCAGCCCAAGGCTCCATTTCGGTAGCCATGTTGTTAACCAAATCACCAGTAAAAAGAATAACATCACTTTTTTGCTTATTTATAAGATCAATAGCATATTCAATCTTTTTTCTATTATCAAAACTACCACTATGCACATCGGATATTTGGGTGATTTGATAACCATCAAAACCATCGGGCAAATCATCAAACTCCAAATTATATTTAAGAACTTTAAAATTATATTTCCCTTTATACATTCCATAAAGCAATGCTCCAAAAGGAATTGAAGCTAAACCAAGACCAATTATACTCAAAAATTTGCGACGTTCTGGCAGAGTAAATTGCTTTGATTCTCCCGAAAATTTAAAGTAAACACTAGACAAAAACCGAAAGATATCTTCAGAAAACAGGAACAATATAGTCACCAACTCAAAAGACAGAACGGTTAGTAAAAACCCAAAAGCATAACTTTTTGGCCTACTAAGCACCCTTCCTTCTTCCTCTCCAAATGTAAATTGATAGATGAAATTCCCTAACACCATAACAGCTACCGTAATAAAAAGGTAGTATACCCAAGGGTATCTGGTTACAGTTTTTAAAGCCTGCAAAGTATAGAGGCCCATGACAACATAAGCGATAATAAATATAATCCAACGTAGCATAACCACAAAGGTATTTTAATCTAGCTTTAGGATCGCCCCAATTAGATTTTATTTAACCCTATTTACTATATCTATGATTGTTCCTGAGTCAGTTACGGCAATTTCCACATCTCGTAAAAAGGAAGGGGTGTTCATGGAAACCTTGTCAGTATAGGGCAAGGTTCTTAAAAATTTTGCTCCCGATAGATGAATAGCGTTAAAACCTCCGCTTTTAAAATCCATAACATTTACTGGCCGCACCCCTCCCCCAGGCATTATAGAACAAGTTGAAGCTTTCTCATGAAGACTTTTCAAAAGACCCAATCCTTCAAGAGCGGATTTCTGCTGGCCTGAGGTTAATATATAATCAACATTTAATGCTTCTAATTGTGACAAAGCTTCAAAAGGATCTTCCACCCAATCAAATGCTCGGTGAAAAGTAAACTTCAAACTTCCTGAAGCTTCAATCAGTTCCATGGTTCGATCAGTATCTACTGAAAAATCGGTGTTTAAAACACCTGAAACAATACCTTCAAAACCAAGTTTGGCGCAAATAGCAATGTTCTCTTTCATGACTTCAAATTCATCCGTAGTATATGAAAAATCACCACTCCTGGGACGAATCAATACATGAACCGGAATAGAAATTCGCTCACGAACGCTTTTTAATAAACCATATGATGGCGTAATTCCACCCACGGCAAGTTCAGAGCAAAGCTCTATACGGTGGGCACCAGCCTTTTGGGCATTTAATGCAGATTGCAAGGAATTGGCACAGACTTCTACTAGCATTTTACTTATATTTAATGCCCAAGTGGCATTTTAAAACTACGCCTAAAATAGAAATCTCAAGACCATGCAAAGAAGAAAGTTCTTAAAAAATTCGACTGCCGCAACGGCCGGTCTAATTTCAGCTCCTTTATTGGCTGCCCAAAACAATACATCTCCCGCCTCATTAACGAATGAAGTAACACCTATAAAACCTATAGTCATATGCACTTGGGACTTTTTTAACGCCTCTTCAAAAGCATGGGACGTATTAAAAGAAGGCGGCTCTTCATTAGATGCCGTAACTGAAGGTGTCATGGTAGAAGAGAATGATGTGGACAACCAAACCGTTGGTATTGGTGGTAGACCTGATCGCGATGGCAATGTTACTTTGGATTCCTGTATTATGGATAAAGATGGCAATTGTGGCGCCGTGCTAGCCATGCAAAATATAGCCAATCCTATTTTAGTTGCCCGGAAGGTCATGGAAGAAACCCCGCATGTCATGCTTGCCGGAAAAGGGGCTGAACAATTTGCTTATGAAATGGGGTTCAAGAAAACCAACCTCCTTACCGAGAAATCAAAACAAGAATGGATTGAATGGAAAAAGACCTCTCAATACAAACCCATAATAAATATTGAAAATCATGATACTATAGGTATGCTTGCCATTGATGCTAACGGTGATATTTCCGGTGCTTGTACCACAAGCGGTATGGGGTATAAAATGGCCGGGCGAGTAGGTGACTCCCCAATTATAGGAGCTGGACTTTTTGTTGATAATGAAGTTGGCGGCGCTACGGCAACTGGTGTAGGTGAAGAAGTGGTCCGCACAGTGGGTAGTTTTCTCATTGTTGAATTAATGCGACAAGGAAAATCACCTCAAGAAGCCTGTAAAGAAGGTGTAGAACGAATTATGGCGAAAAATAAAGGTCGAAATGATTTCCAAATCGGGTTTATTGCTATCAATAAAGCAGGAGAAACTGGCGGTTATTGTATTCATCCTGGATTTACTTATCGATCTTACTCAGAAGAAGGACACGTAAATAATCCTTCTAAAAGTTATATCAAATCTTAAAACACTAAAAAGAATTCAAAAACTTAACTAGCTTTGGAACCTTTTGAAAAACTATAGCATGCCAGAACAAAAACGACTTTTCTTACTAGACGCCTACGCACTTATTTTTCGTGGTTATTATGCCCTCATAAAAAACCCAAGAATAAATTCTAAGGGTATGGACACTTCCGCCATTATGGGTTTTATGAATTCACTTTTTGATGTTATTAAACGTGAAAAACCAGACCATTTGGCCGTATGTTTCGATAAAGGAGGAAGCGCCGAGCGTACCGAATTATTTCCAGAGTACAAGGCAAACCGAAATGAGACTCCTGATGCTATAAAAATTGCGATACCTTATATACAAGATATACTTAAGGCTATGCATATTCCATCAGTCGTTCTGGAAGGTTGGGAAGCAGATGATATTATAGGCACCTTGGCAAAACAGGCCGAAAAAGAAGATTACAAAGTTTTTATGGTTACTCCTGACAAAGATTTTGGTCAGTTGGTTTCGGAGAACATATTTATGTATCGCCCTGCAAGAATGGGTAATGGCATAGAAATATGGGGTATTCCAGAAATACAGAAACGTTTTGGCGTAGAGCGCCCCGAACAAGTAATTGATTACTTGGGCATGATGGGTGATGCTAGTGACAACATACCTGGATTACCAGGAGTTGGTGACAAAACCGCTAAGAAATTTATTGAGCAATTTGGCTCTATGGAAGGTCTTTTGGCTAATACCGATAAGCTGAAAGGCAAAATGAAAGAAAAAGTTGAAGATAATAAGGAACTAGGTCTTCTTTCTAAAAAGCTTGCTACCATTTGTATTGAATGTGATGTTACCTTCAATGCAGAAGATTATGAAATGTCCATTCCCGATAGCGAGAAAGTACAAGTGATTTTCGAAGAACTTGAATTTAGACGGTTAAAAGATCAGTTCATTAAAATATTTTCTGGAGAAACAGAACCCCAGACACAAGTAACTAGTACTGATACTGCAAAAAAAGAAGCATCATCATCTGCCGGCAGCGGACAATTCTCTCTTTTTGGAGGCGATGGCGCAAGTGCTGCTACAATAACAGACAGCTCTAGTAGAAAAACGATTAAGGACATATCTCATGTTTACCAAAGTGTGGTTCCTGGTATGGCCATGAAACTATTTGTTCAGAATTTAATGAAACAGACTTCCGTTTGTTTTGATACGGAAACCACTTCGTTAAATCCGTTGGAGGCCCAACTTGTAGGTATTGCTTTTTCTTGGGAGGCAACAAAAGGATATTACATTCCATTTCCAGAAGACAAGAAAGAGGCCCAAGAACTTATAGAAATTTTACGCCCTTTCTTTGAGGCAGAAAACATTGAAAAAATTGGTCAAAACCTTAAGTATGACATCAAAGTTTTAGATAAGTATGCTATTAAGGTAAAAGGCATGTTCTTTGATACCATGTTAGCACACTACCTTATCAACCCTGATATGCGCCATAATATGGATGTACTTTCAGAAACATATTTAAACTACACCCCTATTTCAATAACCGAACTTATTGGAAAAAAAGGAAAGAACCAATTGAACATGCGTGATATTCCTTTGGAAAAGCAAACGGAATATGCAGTAGAAGATGCCGACATCACTTTTCAATTAGCGAAACATTTTAGACCAGAACTTGCAGAGGCAAAGACTGACATTCTTTTTAAAGATATTGAAATTCCATTGCTACATGTTCTAGCGGATATGGAACTAGAAGGCATCAATCTAGATGAGAAATTCTTGAATTCCCTTTCCGAAGACCTTAACAATGATATAAAAAATCTGGAAGAAAAAATCTATGAAGCAGCTGGTGAAGAGTTTAATATAGCATCACCAAAGCAACTAGGCGAAATTCTCTTCAGCAAAATGAAATTGGTAGACAAACCCAAAAAGACCAAAACAGGTCAGTTTTCTACAGCTGAAGATGTGCTTTCTTATTTAGCAAAAGACCACGAAATCATTAAAAATGTATTGGATTATCGTGGGCTAGCCAAGCTAAAGAGCACCTACGTAGATGCACTACCGGAACAAGTAGAACCAACAACAGGAAGAGTACATACAGATTATATGCAAACCGTTGCCGCTACCGGCCGTTTGAGTAGTAACAATCCAAACCTACAAAATATTCCTATCCGTACCGAAAGAGGTCGCCAAGTTCGTAAAGCCTTTGTCCCTCGCGATGAAAACTACATTTTATTAGCTGCGGATTATTCTCAAATTGAATTGCGCATTATTGCTGCATTGAGCGAAGAGACCACCATGATTGAAGCTTTCAAAAATGGAGAAGACATTCACGCATCTACTGCATCAAAAGTATTCAATGTGCCTATTGAAGAAGTAACCCGTGAACAAAGAAGTAATGCCAAAACCGTAAACTTCGGAATCATTTATGGAGTTTCGGCCTTTGGATTGAGCAATCAAACCGACTTATCTCGTGCGGAAGCCAAAGAATTAATTGAGACGTATTACAAAACCTATCCAAAGCTTCGGAGCTATATGAGCAATCAAATAAATTTTGCTCGTGATAATGGATATGTCCAAACTGTTCTAGGCCGAAGACGTTATTTAAAAGATATTAACGGACACAACGCAATAGTGCGTGGAGCTGCGGAACGTAATGCCGTTAACGCCCCTATTCAAGGTAGTGCTGCGGATATTATTAAGATTGCGATGATTAACATCCATAAAAAACTTGATGAAGGCAACTACAAATCTAAAATGCTTTTACAAGTACATGATGAATTGGTATTTGATATTTTCAAACCAGAATTAGAGGAATTAAAAGATGTCATAAAATCCGAAATGGAGAACGCCTATAAATTATCTGTGCCCTTAGACGTAGAAGTTGGTGTAGGCCAAGATTGGCTGGAGGCGCATTAACATACAAAATCCGTCCTTTCACAACATTTTTTCGTTGAAAGGGCTTTACATCTTTACTTTTATACTCCTATTCGAAACGGAATTAGGTATAGTAAATTTGAAATGAAAACATTAGTATCACTTTTTATCATTCTTTTTTTCGTCTGTAACAGCCAAGCACAGGATGGTACGGAACGTAGTATTGGTCACAATACAACTGTATCTTCAGAAAAAAAATAAAGGTATTCCCTAACCCTGCAAGTAATGTGGTAAATCTTCTGGGCCTAAAAAATACGGCCAAAGCAGATATATCTATCATGGATATTTACGGTAATA
This sequence comes from Zobellia laminariae, assembly GCF_009725995.1. Next base: position 742,772 of record NZ_RCNS01000001.1, read on the forward strand.
CAGTGCTTTCCCATTCTTGGGAGATTCGTAGAAATGCAATTAGCATACCTGTATCATCACTTGATTCTGGAGTGTACATCATTACTATCCATTCCAATGAACAAAAAGTTCATACCAAATTCTACAAACAATAAAGCATTATTTTACTTTTAGTTTTTTGATGTAACATATATAATAAGGTATATTCCAAATTGGATTTGAAATACCAATCCTCCCTCCTAGTCCCTTCAATTATTTTTCAATTCTCAAGAAACAATCGTTCTAAGTCTTAGTTTTTATCTAAATTCGCCCAAGAAATTGAACAAGAGCGTTTTTAACTAAAAATAATAGTGAAACACCACTTGTTTTTCAATAGAATTAGTGTACATTTGCAGCCCGTTTAACGGGATTGAAGTGTTTAATTAAAAAGTAACCGTAGTGGATACATTAAGTTATAAGACCGTTTCTGCCAATAAAGCAACCGTTGATAAGCAATGGCTATTAGTTGATGCAGAAGGAGAGACTTTAGGCCGCATGGCTTCTAAAGTTGCCAAAATGCTTAGAGGAAAACATAAGCCAAATTTCACCCCTCATGTTGATTGTGGTGATAATGTGATTGTTATCAATGCTGAGAAAATCAATTTGACCGGAAACAAATGGGATGATAAGACCTATTTGCGTTACACAGGTTACCCTGGTGGCCAACGTGCAACTTCTGTGAAAGAGCTTTTGGCTAAGAAACCTGAGCAAATCGTAGAAAAAGCGGTTAAAGGTATGCTTCCAAAAAACAGATTAGGTGCTGAACTTTTCAGAAACCTTAAAGTTTTTGTAGGAACTGCTCATGATCACGAAGCACAAAAACCACAGGTTATCAATTTAAAAGAATTTAAGTAATGGAGATCATTCATAAAATCGGCAGAAGAAAAACAGCGGTTGCTCGTGTGTATGTTTCAGAAGGAAAAGGAAACATTACCGTAAACCAGAGAGATCTTAACGATTATTTCCCAACGGCTACTCTTCAGTACAAGGTTAAACAACCTTTTGCTCTTACCGAAAACGAAGAAGCTTACGACGTAAGCGTAAACGTATACGGTGGTGGTATTACTGGTCAAGCAGAAGCTATACGCTTAGCTCTTTCTAGAGTTATGTGTGAGATTGACGAGGAGCACAGACTAGTTCTTAAACCAGAAGGTTTATTAACTCGTGACCCTAGAATGGTAGAACGTAAGAAATTCGGACAGAAGAAAGCTCGTAAGAAATTCCAGTTCTCTAAACGTTAATATTACAATACGATTATATCGATACCCGCCCTTTGGTGGGTATCATTTTTTATATTTTTTAATCAAAGTTCATTGAAAGTTCGCTTTAAGCGGATAAATTAAAAACTATTTTCTTTTAGAGAATAGTTATTCGGGAGACCTGAGAACATCTCATGTTTAAAGGCACCGATAGTTTAGCATCTAAATGCTTGAGGCTTTCCTTTTTTAAAGGAATACCACTTAGGCATTGCCAATTCATAAGAACGTAAACTAAATTCAAATGGCGAAAGTCGAAGTAAAACAATTATTAGAAGCAGGTGTACATTTTGGTCACCTTACACGAAAGTGGAACCCTAACATGGCGCCCTACATCTACATGGAGCGTAACGGTATTCACGTTATCAATCTTTACAAAACAGTTGCAAAATTAGACGAGGCTAACGAGGCCCTTCAAAAAATTGCTGCATCTGGGAGAAAAATTCTTTTCGTAGCTACGAAAAAACAAGCAAAAGATATTGTTGCTGAAAAAGTAGCAAACGTAAACATGCCTTACATCACAGAAAGATGGCCTGGTGGTATGTTGACCAACTTCGTTACCATTCGTAAAGCGGTAAAGAAAATGGCAACTATTGACCGTATGAAAAAAGACGGTACGTTCATGACTTTGTCTAAAAAAGAACGCCTACAAGTTGATCGTCTTCGTGCTAAATTAGAGAAAAACTTAGGTTCTATTTCTGAAATGACACGTTTACCTGGCGCTTTGTTTATTGTTGATACTATGCGTGAGCACATTGCTGTTAAGGAAGCTCAGAAATTGAACATTCCAATATTCGCAATGGTAGATACCAACTCTGACCCAAGAGATGTTGATTATTTGATTCCATCTAACGATGATGCTTCAAAATCAATCGATATTATCATGACAGAAGTTACCAATGCAATTGCAGGTGGTCTTGCTGAGCGTAAATCTGAAAAACAATCAGGTAAAGAAGGTTCTGATGAGCCTAAAGCTGAGAAAAAAGAAAAAGCTGCTGCTAAACCTACTCCTGAAGCAGTAGATACTAAAGCTGCGCCAGTTGTTGCTAAAACACCTGAACCTACAGTAAACGTTGAAGCTACTAAAGAAGCAGTTGCTAAAGATAGCGCACCTGTTGATCTTACTAAAGTAGAAGGTATTGGCCCAAAAGCTGCTGAAGCATTAGTTAACGCTGGTTTTGACTCTTACGCTAAATTAGCTGAAGGTAATCCAGAAAAAATTAAAGAAATCCTTACTGAGGCAAGTTCTAGAATGGCACACCTTGATCCAACTTCATGGCCAAAGCAAGCTAAAATGGCTGCCGATGGTAAATGGGATGAGCTTAAAGTATGGCAAGACAATACTAAAGGAGGTGTAGAGTAATTTCTATTCTACCTTATAGTAAATAAAATAATAACATAACATTTGTTTTAAGATAGAGATGAGAATTCACTCTATCTTAGAGCAAATTGAAAAATAGGACACAAGATGGCAAAAATTACAGCCGCAGAAGTAAACAAATTAAGACAAGCTACTGGCGCAGGAATGATGGACTGCAAAAATGCTTTAGTTGAAGCTGAAGGAGATTTTGACAAAGCAATTGAAGTTCTTCGTAAAAAAGGACAGAAAGTAGCTGCCAAAAGAGCCGACAGAGATTCATCTGAAGGTGCTGCAGTTTCTAAATTGAATGCAGACCAAACAGCTGGTGTTGCAATCGTATTAGGTTGTGAAACTGATTTTGTTGGAAAAAACGAAAACTTCTTAGCATTAGCAAATCAAATTGCTGATATAGCTTTGAACTGTGATTCTAAAGAAGCTCTTTTAGAATCTGATTTTGGAGGAATGACCGTTGCTGAAAAATTAATTGAGCAAACAGGAGTTATTGGTGAGAAATTAGAAATCACCGCTTTCGAAAAATTAGAAGCTCCTTATGTTGGAACTTATGTTCACATTAACAAGATTGCTGCTTTAGTTGGTCTATCATCTAGAGTGGATTCTGCTGAAGTTCTTGCTAAAGATGTTTCTATGCAAGTAGCTTCAATGGGCGCAAAAACTTTGTCTTACAAAGATTTTGACCCTGCGTTCATTGCTGCTGAAACAGAAGCTAGAATTGCTGTTATTGAAAAGGACAACGAAGAACTTGGTCGTTTAGGAAAAACGCTTAAGAACGTTCCTAAATACATTTCAATGGCTCAATTAACTGATGAAGTTATGGCTCAAGCTCAAGAAGATGCGAAAGCACAATTGAAAGCTGAAGGCAAGCCAGAGCAAATCTGGGATAAAATTGTTCCTGGTAAAATAGAAAGATTTGTTTCTGATAACACTACTTTGGATCAAGAACAATGTTTATTGGACCAAAATTTCATCAAAGACGAGAAAATTAACGTTGCAAAATACGTTGCATCTTACGGAGATGTTTCTGTTACAGGCTTTAAGCGTGTAACAGTAGGATAATCCTATAACAAACTAATTCAGAAAAACCGCACTAGCTTAATGTTAGTGCGGTTTTCTTTTTTATTACGTATACTCTTTTGAATATTTCCAATAAAAAACCGTCATACTAAAATATGACGGTTTTTATTTACTTTCAATTTTCATTTCTCCACTACCCTTTCATCCAGACTTCTCTCAGTTTTATTGCTTCGGCACTGGCATTTTTATCTGCAGTTATAGTCTCTACTTTTAAAGTTGGGCTACCTACTTTCCCTTCTAGCTCAATCTCTTTATCACCTCGCTTAACGGTCATCTTAATATCAGTATCCGGAGACCAACCAAAACTCTTACCAATAATAGGTCGTATAGATTCTAATGTTACAGGCTTATCATTAATACTTTTTATAATATCACCACCTACAGCTCCCAAATCTTTAAAGAAGCTATTAAGCTTAATTCCTTTTCGAACAAAGACAATGCTTTCATCACCTTGATCAACATCTATAAAAGGATCTTCCCCATTTAAGAAATAACCTGTTTCCTGTTCTACCAAATCAGCTTTCAAACCAACTTTAGACAAATAGTCATTATAATTAATAGGCGTACTACCAATAACGTAAGTGTCAAAAAAACCACGTATTTCAGGGTAAGTCATAGACACAATTTCATCAATCAACTTATCATCTTCAAAAGGAGTATTATTGCCATACTTTTTTGTTAGTTCTTTCATTAACCAAAGCACTCCTTTTTCGCCATTACTCAATTCACGCAACTGAATATCCAACACCATATTAATAAGAGCTCCTTTTTCATAGACATTGGCATAATTCTTTTTATAAGGCTCTACCAAGATATTTTTACTCATCTCCGTAAAGGACATTGCGTCATCATATGATTTTGCATTATTAACCTTATCCATCATTCGTTGATAAAACTCAGCTTCATCAATAAGCCCTTGTTGAATTTGAAAAAGATTGGCAAAATATTCCGTTGTTCCTTCATACATCCATAAATGTTGAGACATTTTAGGATTGTTAAAATCAAAATACTGAACCTCTTTAGAATGTACACTCAACGGAGTAACAATATGAAAGAATTCATGAGAAACCACATCTACCATAGCCTGCTCCAATCTTTCCTTTGGCATTGCCTCAGGCAATACAACCACAGTAGAAGTATGATGCTCCAAAGCTCCAAAACCAGAGGCGTCATCTGCCTCCATTGTAGAAAGGTACAATAGAATATTATAAATTTTAGTACCATTAATGTCTCCCAAAAAAGTCTTCTGAGCACCCATCATTTTTTCCATTCGGTCATTTAAACTTAAAGCCGAATAAATTCCGGTTGGCGAATACACACTCAACGATACGGTAATTCCATTTATCTCAAAGGTCTCCGTGTTTGGTTTCGCATAAAGAATTGGATTATCGATTACATCAAAATACCTGTTCGCAGTAAAAACATCTACATTAGCAACTGATGTTTCTAACTTTTTAGGAGTTAACGAAGTTGAAGCTATTAAATCTGCTGGTCTAGTAATAGACAATTGGTAGGGCACTTCCTTTAACGTATTAAAATACCCTACGAAACCATGCAGATTAAGCATAAAAGTCTTTCCTGCATTTATATTGGTTCCTGATGGAGAAAAAACTTTACTCTTTACTTCGCCTTCCGTATCATACGTATCATTTACAAAATAAGTAACCTTATCCAGATTTTTTCCATTGGAGATTTGCCATGTATTATCATCTGTTTTAGAAAAAGACAGCTCTTTTCCGTCATAATCAAAAGCCTTAAATCCTTCTATATACTGACCATAATTATCTGTACTATATGTACCAGGTACAGTTTTTGGTATATAAAATAAAACTTCGTCCGTTGTAAAACTTCCAGGATCAACTGTTACAGAAACCTTATCATCAACTACATTTTTCAAATCCAAAGTAGCCAATACTGGTGCCTTATCAGCTGTTATCAAAGTTTTTGTCGCCCCACAACTGGCAAGTAGTACTGCAAAAGCAAGTAAGGAAATTTTTCTCATTGTATATATTTTAATACTAAATTGTAAGTAATACCCTAATTTTTAAGGGGGTTGCAAGATTATAAAATTTAACAGAATACCACATCATTATTAGGAAATAATTAAGGTTAACTTTATCTATGGTTTCAAAAACGAACCCTAATATTTTTTGATTATTTTTGCCACAACGAAATACTAGCCATGCAATATAAAAGAATTCTCTTAAAATTAAGCGGTGAAGCCTTAATGGGTGAAAAGCAATACGGAATAGACTCCAAACGCCTAGCGGAATATGCTGAAGAAATTAAAGATGTAGCAGCCAAAGGTATTGAAGTAGCCATAGTTATAGGCGGCGGAAATATTTTTAGAGGTCTTACAGGTGCCGCTACAGGTATGGATCGCGTGCAAGGAGACCACATGGGTATGCTTGCCACGGTGATAAATGGTCTTGCTCTGCAAAGTGCTCTTGAAATGCAAGGTGTACAAACAAGATTGCAATCCGCAATTCAAATTAATGAAGTAGCCGAACCTTTTATTAGAAGACGTGCCATGCGTCATTTAGAAAAAGGCCGAGTTGTTATTTTTGGAGGAGGAACAGGAAACCCTTATTTTACAACTGATTCTGCAGCCGTTTTACGCGCCATAGAAATTGAAGCCGATGTTATTCTTAAAGGGACTCGTGTAGATGGAATCTATACTTCAGACCCAGAAAAGGATAAGAACGCAACTAAGTTTGATACTATCTCTTTTGCAGATGTACTTTTAAAAGGTCTCAAAGTAATGGATACCACTGCTTTTACCTTGAGTCAAGAGAACGAACTACCTATTGTAGTTTTTGACATGAACAAAACAGGTAACTTAATGAAGTTAATAGAAGGTGAAAATATTGGCACAGTCGTAAATATTTAAACCTATTTAGTTTTATTTGCATATTATATTTGAATTATGAACGAAGACATACAGTTTATACTTGATTCCTCCAAGGAAAGTATGGATGCTGCAATGAGGCATTTAGAAAAACAATTTGTTAAAATACGTGCTGGTAAAGCAAGTCCTACCATGCTTTCTTCCGTAATGGTGGAATATTATGGATCCCAGACGCCCTTATCTCAGGTAGCGAATATAAACACCCCTGACGGTCGTACTATTTCCGTACAACCTTGGGAAAAGAACATGTTGCATGAAATAGAAAAGGCAATCATGAATTCTAACTTAGGTTTCAACCCTATGAACAATGGTGATTTTGTAATCATTAACGTACCACCGTTGACCGAAGAAAGAAGGATTCAGCTAACAAAACAAGCTAAAGCCGAAGCTGAAGATGCCAAAGTAGGTGTCCGTAGCGCTCGTCAAGATGCCAACAAAGAAATTCGTGACCTTGAGGACGTTTCTGAAGATTTACAAAAAAATGCAGAAGTTGATATCCAAACACTTACCGATAAATATATAAAGAAAATAGATGCTTTCTTAGTTATTAAAGAAGCAGAGATAATGAAAATCTAGTTTGGACTTTCTCTAAAAATAAAAAAGCAGCCATGTAGGCTGCTTTTTTATTTAGAACCAATAAGTTAATTAAATATCACATTTTAGGAACACACCTAATCATTATATACCTTTGCGCTCGGAAAAATTGAACGATGGCAGCCAAACTTAAACAAGGTTTTTGGGAGAAAACAGCAAGCATAATTCTCCGTAACCGCATATTGATACTTATTTTAATTCTTGCATTCACAGTTTTTCTGGGTATGCAATGGAAGAATATGCGTTTCAGCAATACTCAAGCAAACCTACTGCCAGATGACCACCCTGTTAACCTAGAATATCGGGACTTTTTAAAACAGTTTGGTGAAGAAGGTAACGCCATTGTCTTCGCAATTCATGACTCTACACTTTTCACACCAACCAATATTAACAGATGGAACAAATTCAGTAAGCAACTCGCCGCTTTCCCTGAAGTAGATTTTGTTCTCTCTTTAGATAATCTTCAAGAACTTAAAAAGGACAACGTAAATCAAAAATTCATTCTTGAATCTCTCATTAGTTCAGAAATACAGACCAAGAAAGAAATAGATAGTATAAAAAATCATCTATTTAACGACCTACCCTTCTATGAAAACCTTCTGTTCAATAAAGAAACCGGGACGGTTAGGACCATAGCAAATATGGATGGGGACATCATCAATACCAGTGTCCGTAAAGATTTTATCTTAGAAGACCTTAACCATCTTATTGATAATTTTGAAGCGGAAACGGGGCTGGACGTACGGGTATCCGGCATGCCTTACATCCGGACAATGAACTCCCAAAACATCATAGATGAAATAGGAAAGTTCATTTTGGCAGCTCTTGGAGTTACCTCTTTAATTTTCTTTTTCTTCTTTAGAAGTTTCCGAGCCACCCTTATATCCATGTGTGTTGTAATTATTGGAGTAATGTGGGCTTTTGGTATTCTAGGTCTCTTACAATATGAGATAACTGTACTTACAGCTTTAATCCCACCGCTGATTATAGTTATAGGTATCCCCAACTGTATATTTCTAATTAACAAATATCAGCAAGAAGTTAAAAAACACGGGAACCAGGCACTTTCTCTCCAACGTGTGATATCTAAAATTGGTAATGCTACGCTGATGACAAACATGACTACAGCGTCTGGTTTTGCCACTTTTATTATCACGGACAGTAAGTTGCTTAAGGAATTTGGTATCGTTGCCTCTATTAATATTATTGGTATTTTCATACTATCACTCCTTATAATACCTATAATCTATAGCTTTCTATCCCTTCCAAAAACAAGACATCTAAAACACCTTAACAAACGCTGGATAGATGCTTTTGTAAATAAGATGGAACATATTGTTAGACACCGCAGGATTGCAGTCTACATTGTTTCTTTGATTCTTCTTATCACCAGTATTATTGGTATTTACCAAATAGAAATTTCCGGAAGTCCCATAGAAGACATGCCCAAGAACGCCCAGTTCTTTAAAGACATTCGCTTTTTTGAAAAAGAATTTGATGGCATTATGCCTATTGAAATAGTTGTAGACACCAAGAAACCCAAGGGGGTTTTAAAACCTGCCAACTTAAAACGTTTAGATCAATTAAGCGAGGTGGTTACGGATATACCAGAGCTTTCAAAACCTATTTCGGTCGTCAACTTAGTTAAGTATTCAAAGCAGGCCTTTTATAACGGCATACCCAAATATTATCAATTACCCACTGCCCAAGAAAACAACTTTATAATGAAAGTTGCCCAAAATTCTGATGGAAATGGCAACTTGCTTAAAAATTTTGTAGACAGTACTGGGCAGACCGCTAGAATCACCACTTTTATGCAAGACGTGAAAACGGATCGCATGGAACAAATTGAGGAAAGGCTTAATGAAAATATAAACAAAATCTTCCCTCCAGACCGCTACAACGTATATATGACGGGAAGTGCACTTCTATTTCTAAAAGGCACAAAATATCTAGTAAAAAACCTGATTCTCTCATTGGCTTTTGCCATCTTCCTAATCGCGCTATTTATGGCCTATCTTTTTAGGTCGTTTAGAATGATTATAATTTCATTAATTCCAAACTTGCTCCCTCTGGTCATAACTGCAGGTATTATGGGCTTTGTAGGCGTACCTATTAAACCTTCTACTATTTTGGTATTTAGTATTGCTTTTGGAATTTCGGTAGATGATACTATTCACTTTTTGGCAAAATACAGGCAAGAACTTATTGCAAACAAATGGCAGATTAAGAAATCTGTTTACGCTTCGCTTCGTGAAACTGGGGTAAGTATGTTCTATACTTCAATTGTTCTTTTCTTTGGTTTTTCCGTTTTCATCATTTCAAACTTTGGAGGAACTGTAGCACTTGGCGCATTAGTTTCGGCCACATTAATGTTTGCTATGTTGGCTAATCTTATTCTTTTACCATCGTTATTACTATCCTTGGAAAGGAATATTGCAAGCAAAAAAATATTGAAAAAACCACAAATAGACATTCTTCCGCAAGGCGAAGACGAAGTAGGTGAAAATTGAGTTTGATTTAACCAGTCATAAGCATTGATTCTTTTTATCAAAAACTTATCTTTGGCAATCAATTTTCAAGTGACTACAATGAACTCTTACAGCGTAAAAGAACTACTTTCAGAAAACCTCTTATTACAAGAAGTAACTATAAATGGGTGGGTAAAAACATTCAGAAGCAATCGTTTTATAGCTTTAAACGATGGATCAACTATTAACAACATACAGTGTGTTGTAGATTTTGAGTCATTTGACGAGAGTATTCTAAAACAGATAAATACAGGTGCTGCTTTAAAAATAACCGGAACTTTGGTAGAAAGCCAAGGCAAGGGTCAAAAAGTAGAAATCCAAGTAACCGGCCTTACGGTTCATGGTGGAGCTGATCCAGAGACATACCCTATTCAACCAAAAAAGCACTCGTTAGAGTTTTTAAGAGAGAAAGCACATTTACGTATACGCACTAACACATTTGCTGCAATCATGCGTGTACGTTCTGCATTATCTTTTGGAGTTCACCAATATTTTCAACAAAACGGGTTCAACTATTTCCATGCTCCTATCATTACCGGTTCTGATGCCGAAGGTGCTGGAGAAATGTTCAAAGTAAGTACGCTAGACAGCAAAAACCCTCCCTTAACTGAGGATGGAGATATTGACTATAAAGAAGATTTTTTCGGAAAGGAAACCAACCTAACCGTTTCTGGCCAATTGGAAGCTGAAACCTATGCTATGGCATTAGGTAAGGTATACACTTTTGGACCAACATTTCGTGCGGAAAACAGTAATACTTCTAGACACTTAGCTGAGTTCTGGATGATAGAACCAGAAATGGCTTTCTTTGACCTCAATGACAACATGGATCTTGCAGAAGATTTTATCAAAAACGTCATTAAGTATGTTTTAGAAAACTGTCAAGACGACCTTCAATTTCTAGAAAAACGTCTTTTAGACGAAGAGAAAACAAAACCTCAGGCTGAACGAAGCGAAATGCCGTTAATCGAAAAGCTCAAGTTTGTTTCGGAAAACAGTTTTAAAAGGGTTACCTATACAGAAGCTATTGATATTTTAAGAAATAGCAAACCCAATAAAAAGAAGAAATTTAAATACCCTATTAATGAATGGGGAGCGGATTTACAAAGTGAACACGAACGCTTTTTAGTTGAAAAACACTTTAAGTGTCCTGTTATTTTGTTTGACTATCCTGCAACCATTAAAGCGTTCTACATGCGTCTTAACGAGGACGGAAAGACCGTTCGTGCCATGGATATTCTTTTCCCAGGTATTGGGGAAATAGTAGGAGGCTCACAACGTGAAGAACGCTTAGACGTACTAAAAGAAAAAATGGCAGCTCTAGGTATTGACGAAGAAGAATTATGGTGGTACCTAGACCTTAGAAAGTTTGGTAGCGCTGTTCATAGTGGTTTTGGACTTGGCTTTGAACGTTTAGTACTTTTTGCTACAGGCATGGGTAATATTCGCGATGTCATTCCATTCCCACGAACGCCTCAAAATGCAGAATTTTAGCTAGAATTCGTTAACTTAGAAGGCAAGCTATATTAGATCTCAATGCTAAAACAACACTTACAGTTTAAATTATCACAGAAGCTATCTCCACAGCAGATACAGCTTATGAAGTTGATTCAATTGCCAACACAGGCTTTTGAGCAACGGCTTAAGCAAGAACTGGAAGAGAATCCGGCATTAGAAGGCGGTAAAGAAGAACCGGACTCTATTGATGATGAGTTTGAGGATTCTTATGATGAGAGCAATGAATCGGACAGCGAGATTATCGCTACGGATGATATAAACATTGACGACTACCTAAGTGACGATGAAATTCCAGATTATCGCACGAAGGCGAATAACTACAGTGCGGACGATGAAGAAAAAAATGTACCGTACGCAGCAGGAACTTCATTCAATCAGTATTTGTTAAACCAACTTAATACGGTCTATCTAAATGATGAAGAATGGAGCATTGCGGAGTTTCTGGTGGGCAGTGTAGACGAAAGTGGCTATATCCGCAGACCCATTGCAGATATTACTGATGATCTGGCTTTTACCCAAAACATTTATACAGAAGAAAAAACCATTGAAAAGGTTTTGAAGTTAGTTCAAAAACTGGACCCACCAGGTGTTGCTGCGCGCTCACTAGAAGAGTGCTTAATAATTCAATTAAAACGGAAAGAAGCAACTCCAAATATTGAACTAGCCATTACTATTCTAGAGAAGTCTTTTGAGCAGTTTACAAAAAAGCATTATAAGAAACTCATTCAGAAATACAACATTTCAGAAGAACAGCTAAGAAATGCCATCTCTGAAATTGAAAAATTAAACCCAAAACCAGGAGGCTCCTATTCCGGGAACAACCGTATGGTAGAGCATGTAGTTCCTGATTTTTCCATTCGTATTGTAGACGGAGAATTAGAACTTACCTTAAATGGAAGAAATGCTCCAGAATTGCATGTATCTAGAGAATACAATAACATGCTAAAAGGCTACAAGGACGCTAAGAAAAAATCTAAATCACAGAAAGATACTGTACTTTTTATTAAGCAGAAATTAGATGCCGCAAAATGGTTTATAGACGCTATTAGACAGCGCCAACAGACATTGTTCATTACAATGAACTCCATTATGCATTACCAGTCCGAGTACTTTCTTACTGGTGACGAACGTAATCTTCGCCCAATGATCTTAAAAGACATTGCAGACGAGATTCAGATGGATGTTTCAACGGTATCCCGAGTTGCTAACAGCAAATATGTTGATACCCCTTACGGAACCAAATTAATCAAGGAATTCTTCTCAGAATCCATGAAAAACGACCAAGGAGAAGACGTATCAACAAAAGAGATTAAGAAAATTCTTGAAACTGTAATTGGTGAAGAGTCTAAGAAAAAGCCCCTTACCGATGACAAATTAGCAGCTATACTTAAAGAAAAAGGATATCCCATAGCTAGAAGAACCGTTGCAAAATACAGAGAGCAATTAGACATTCCCGTAGCAAGATTGCGCAAACAAATTTAATGAAGGTTTTCTTAAAGGTTATATCCTATATTTTCCATCCTTTATTCATCCCGATAGCAGGAACACTTGCCTACTTTCTAATTACACCTAAATATAGCCCAATAGCCACTCAAGGCACTACTATCCTACCTACTTTTATACTCACTGTAATCATTCCAATAATTGCTTATTTTATATTAAGGAATTTAGGCATGGCACAAAGTGTTTTTATGTCCTCGGTAAAAGAACGTAGATACCCCTTGTATATTCATATTATATTGCTCCTATTTGTAATCTACAAAGTAATACCCAATTCAAATATTGTTGAGATTCACTTCTACTTTATTGGCCTGATTATATCAGCATTGACAACATTACTACTTTTAGTATTGAAGTTTAAAGTAAGCATGCATTTAATGGGCATGGGAAGCCTTCTTATGTTCTTAGTGGCATTAAGTATTCACTTTGAAGTAAACATCACTTTAGGCTTAAGCCTTTTCACGTTACTAACGGGACTAGTAGCCACTTCTAGACTGTATCTAAAATCACACACACCAATAGAAGTCGTTATTGGACTATTCATTGGACTACTCTCCCAATTACTAACCGTTCGCTTCTGGCTGTAGATTGATATTAAAGAATGTAGAAAATGAGTCCAATTCTAAGGGCTTTCGTATTCAAGTTTTCTGACCCAATAACTACATTATCATTAAAGAGATTAGCTAAGGAATAATACGCGTGTAGATTGAAAGTATTGTATCCAAAATTTAAGGTCAACCCATATTGAAAACTTCTTATATCCTCATTATAAAATGACACTTTTCCAGTATCTGTAGGTACCAGCTTTGATCGTCCTCCAAAAACATAGCCTAATTTCATACCTGCATATAGCCTCCAAAACTTATACTCAGATGCTGTAGAATTTCTCCAGCGCACTTCAAAAGGAACTTCTAACACGTGTGTCTCTACCTTATTCCTATTAAAATCATTATCATCAAGAATACTATACAAATTATCTGAAGAAGTCTCCTCTGCCTTTAGGTTGGAGTAATAAGAATATACACCATAACCCACACCAATACCTATAGCAGTAGTTCGGCTTTCATTTAATGGAATATCTTTTATAAAACCTGCCTGTAGACCATAGGAAAGATTTCGTTGGCTAACATCGTCCGGTTGATTTAAGAGAAAGTTATAGGTGATACCAATATAGAATTGATCCTCCAAGTACCTTGAATCAACATTCGTTGAATCAATACCAGTCTGAGCAACTGCACCTGTAAAGCACAAAAAAAGCAACCCAAATAAATAACGCATCATAAAATCAAAATTAAGCAAATAAAAAGCGCCTCGGAAAAAATTCCGAGGCGCTTGTACTTATAAGTTAAAAAATACTACTGCAAGTTGTTGAAAGCGTCACCATCATAAGTCGTATAATTGACTTTAAGTGCATTCACTTCTCTTAACTGCAATTTAATATCGGATATTAATCCCATATTAGCATTTCTATCAACTTTTAAAGCTGTAGTCAAAACATTTTGTATTTCCTGCGGCTTTTTTGCTCTTTCAGACAATATATAATCACCTACTTCATTAGGAGATGAAAATTTATCGTTCAATTGAATCCTAGCTTCTTCTCCAAACTGAGCTTTATACTGAGAAGTTGGTTGTCCAACATAAATGTATATTACTCGATCCTTCTTTTCCAATTTCTTGGTTTCACTAGCATTAGGCAAAGTATTCTCTACTTTCAAAGAGCTATCTTTCATAACCGTTACGGTCATAAAGAAGAATAAAAGCATAAATACAATATCAGGTAACGATGCAGTGTTCACAGCTGGTAAACCGGCATCCTTTTTCTTTGCAAACTTTGACATATTATATTCTGTTTTAGCTCTTATTAATTACTTGTACCTGTCTCAGCTTCTGACAACTTCTGTGGAAACAACTCTTGAATCCGCTTAACCTTTTCTTTGAGATCCTCTTTTCTACTAGGTTCGGTCTCAGGATTAAGATATTCTGCTTCCATATCAGTAAAGTCTCTTTTGTAAAGACGCTGTGCTTCACGATTTCTAAGCTCATTGTAAGCACCTACCAATTCATTCTGAACCGTAATGTAAGTACTATACTTTGTCTCACGATCGTTCTTCAAAGATATAATAGCTTTAGCTGGATTGTCAGATGATTCGGACAGTCTTTTACCTTTACAGTAGCTACAGTAATCTGCAGAACCTGATGGGGCTCCTCCGTTATCTAAGAAAGCCATGGCCTTCTCTCGTAACTTTTTGATATCGATAAGCTCGTCTTCAACTAACAACTGACCATTACGGTTAATATTAACCGTAAAGATATTCTTCTGCTTAATAACTGGTGGTTCTTCGGTAGGCGGCTCAATAGGTGGCAACATACGATCTAAACCTGCATCAGTTTCAATGGTCGTTGTGACCAAGAAAAATATAAGTAGCAAGAATGCTATGTCTGCCATTGATCCGGCGTTTACCTCTGCTGGTCCTCCTCTTCTAGACATAATTTAGTTCTTTATTTATTTAATCATTTTCTTCACACCACCCGCAAGCATAGCTCCTACAGCTACAAGAGTCAATATGAAAAATACATTTAGACCAGCACCGATTTTCTTAATTTCAGATTCATCGGTTTCTATGCCTCTTTTTGCCATTTCTTCGATACTAACATCTGTACCGCTAGCCATAACAAAGCCAATTCCGACTACTAAAAGAAAACCAACTAGTATAAAAAGACTTTTCTTTAAATTCGCAGGATTTGATAAAAGGTTCTTAAGGGCGAACGCCACACTAAAAACTACAGCTACACCTAAGAGCAACCATGTAATAGCGAACATTGCATTAAGAGCCCCGTTATTAGCTGCCTCAGCAGCTGGCATTTCAGCCTCTGGAAGCATGAACCATAAGGCAGCGCCTACTAAGCCCACAACAACCAAAACAATTTTTACAATTTTGTGCATAATTTAAGGTATTATGTGTGCGACTTATTTTTTGTGATCCACCAACATATCTATCAAAACGATAGAAGAGTCTTCCATATCATTAACAATGCTATCAATTTTAGCAATGATGTAGTTATAAAAGATTTGAAGGATAATAGCAGTAATAAGACCAAATACAGTTGTTAATAATGCAACTTGGATATCACCTGCAATAAGAGATGCACTAAGGTTACCAACAGCACTAATCTTTTGGAAGGCCTGAATCATACCAATTACCGTACCCATGAAACCAAGCATTGGAGCAACAGCGATAAACAAGCTCAACCAAGAAACGTTCTTCTCTAATTGACCCATTTGAACACCACCATAAGCTACTACAGCTTTTTCAGCAGATTCGATACTCTCTCCCGCTCTATCCAAACCTTGATAGTATATAGAAGCAACAGGACCTTTTGTATTTCTACAAACTTCTTTAGCAGCTTCAACACCACCAGAGGCCAATGCATCTTCTACTTGTTGTTTTAGCTTACCAGTATTAGTGGTTGCCATGTTTAAATAAATAATTCTTTCAATTGCAACTGCCAAACCAAGAATCAAACACAAAAGAACAATACCCATAAAGCCGGCACCACCTTGTATAAACATTTCTTTCAACATCTGTGTAAAACCTACTTCGGCTTCAGCAGGTGCATCTTGCATCATTGTTGCTGTAGTTGCCATTGCGTTAACAGTATTTGTACTCACTACAAACAACCCGCCCACGGCTAGGATAGAGGATAATTTTTTCATTTGTTCAAACTTAAATTAGTTATTTAATAGGGTTAAAGATAAAAAAAAATCACAATAAAAAAAGTAAAACTTCGTTGCATCGGAGAAGTGTAGCCCAAATAGGGGTCATGACATCGAAACGGGCTGTTATACCAGTGCCTCTGCCTGACATAATCAAGCACAGACTTCCATTTTGCATATAAAAACTAAACTTACAAATATTTCCAGTCTAAACTAATTAATACTGAAAAATCTTTTTGTTCTGCAGAGAGGAAGGGATTCGAACCCTCGATACACTTTTGGTGTATACACACTTTCCAGGCGTGCGCCTTCGACCACTCGGCCACCTCTCTAAATTCTACTTATCTTTTTGTTTTTAACCAAAAAACAGACCAGACAAGATCACCTTTTTTACGGGGTGGCCAAATAACAAAAAAAATGTTAGTTGATGAAATTAAAACTGCTAATTTTCTTGAATTTCACCGCGTAATGAAGTCTCAAATATGCTTTTAAACAATTTGGACGAAACATTATTACCCAAGAGATACATTAGCTTAGCAACAGCAGCCTCCGTCGTAATGTCTTTACCATTAATTACTTGCAATTCTTCTAACTGCTTACTGGTTTCATAACGACCCATAGAAACACTACCTCCCGAACACTGTGTAACATTAATAATATGGATGTTATTTTCTTTTGCCTTTCTTAGAATATTGATCATCCAAGGCTCATTTGGAGCATTTCCCGCACCATAAGTTTCCAAAATCAGCCCTTTTAGACCAGGAATACCAACCACACCTTGCAAAACAGCCGGGCCAATACCGGGAAACAACTTAAGGATAGCCACATTGGTATCCATATATTTATGTACTTTAAACTTTTTACGCTTCACATAAGGTAACAAATATTCTTCACTAACCTTTAAGTGCACTCCTGACTCAATCAATTCTGGATAATTTAGTGAGGAAAATGCCTGAAAGTGCTCCGCATTGATTTTTGTAGTACGATTGGCGCGATACAACTTATACTCAAAATAAAGCCCTACCTCCTGCACCACAGGTTTTTTATTATGCTGTAAAGCGGCAATCTGAATTGAGGTAATCAGGTTCTCCTTTGCATCTGTACGCAAATCTCCAATAGGCAATTGGGAACCGGTAAAAATGACGGGTTTACCTAAATTCTCTAACATAAAACTTAAAGCCGATGCCGTATAACTCATAGTATCACTACCATGCAGCACCACAAAGCCATCATGAGAATCATAATTCTCTTCAATAATAGCTGCTATTTCGGCCCAATGTGCTGGATTCATATTGGATGAATCTATTGGCACATCAAAAGAAATTGAATTAATATGACAGTCCAACAACTTAAGCTCTGGTATATTTTTAAGTAGCTTATCAAAATTAAAAGCCTTTAATGCTCCAGACTCATAATCTTTGACCATACCTATAGTACCGCCGGTATATATTAGAAGGATATTACTTTTATCTACCAAACCAAGAATATTTAAATTTTATTGAAAAATTACGGCCGATTAAACCCTTCTAAATCCCGAATACTTGCTTTGAATTCTCCGTAGTGCTATTTGCAATTTCCTCTGTAGAGATATCATAAACATCAGCAAGCTTCTCAGCAACATTCATAAGGTACGCACTTTCATTACGTTTTCCACGAAAAGGAACCGGAGCCAAATAAGGCGAATCTGTCTCTAGAACAATATTTTCTAATGGAATTTCAGCTAAGAACTTATCTATTTTCCCATTTTTAAACGTAACAACCCCACCAATACCAAGCTTCATATTATATGATATCGCTTTTTTTGCTTGTTCAATATCACCTGTAAAACAATGAAAAATACCGAATAAATCAACTCCCTTTTCACTTTCCAAAACTTCAAACACTTCATCAAAAGCATCACGACAATGGATAACTATGGGCAATTTATACTTTTTAGCTAACTGTATCTGTGCGCGAAAAGCCTCTTGTTGCTCCTTTAAAAATGTTTTATCCCAAAATAAATCAATACCAATTTCTCCTACAGCATAAAACGTTCTTTGTTCAAGCATCTCTTCTACATGTCTCAATTCTTCCCTGTAATTTTCTTTTACATGAGTAGGATGCAAGCCCATCATTAAAAAAACATTGTCCGGATAAGACTTCTCAAGGTCAAACATAGATGCCGTATAAGTTGAATCTATTGCCGGTATAAAAAATCGCTCAATTCCAAGAGCAATCGCCCTATCTATTGCGGCTCCCCGATCTTCATCAAAGGCTTCACTGTAATAAATGGGTATGGGTATCTGTTAATATCAATGCTGAAAAAATAGCCTTATCTTTGATAAAAGAAATACATGTCTTCTCTGAAAAAATTTCTTTGGAAAAAAAAATACACCCAAATCCCCCTAAAACTTACCCAAACAGATCACTTTGAAATATCCGCCAAAATAAATGGAATCTCTGGGCGGTTTATTTTAGATACCGGAGCATCTAACACCTGTATTGGAATTGATAAAATAGAACAATTTGGACTGACCTCCGAAGTTTCCGAAATAAAAGCTGCCGGAGCAGGAGCCACTGACATGGAAACTTTAATATCCACGAAAAACAAGATTAAAATTGGCAACTGGAAGAAGAAGAAATTGAAAATCGTACTTTTTGACCTTGTTCACGTAAACCAAGCCCTTACCGCACATAATACCCTGCCTGTTGATGGCATTATAGGTGCCGATGTCCTAAAAAAAGGAAAAGCAATTATTGATTATAATAAATATTGCGTTTACCTTAAAATGTAGTTTGTACAGAGCAAATAGACACCTAGTAATATAACGCATAAAAAAGCCCCAAAGATTTCAGTGCTATTACACTAAAAATCTTTGGGGCGTATTTTTAAAGAGTTGTAATTCTACATCTCCAAAGCTCTCTTTACATTACCATCCATCAATAATTCTTCTGGATTTTCTAATGCTTCTTTTATAGCCACTAAGAATCCTACAGATTCTTTACCATCAATAATACGGTGGTCATAAGACACGGCCACATACATAATAGGTGCAATAGCGATAGCTCCATCCCTAGCGATAGGTCTTTCTACTATGTTATGCATTCCTAAAATAGCACTTTGAGGTGGGTTAATAATTGGCGTAGATAACATAGATCCAAAAACACCTCCGTTAGTAATCGTAAAAGTACCTCCGGTCATTTCATCAACAGTAATTTCTCCTTCACGAGCACGAATAGCTAATCTCTTTACCTCTGCCTCAACACCTCTGAAGGTCAAGTTTTCCGCATTTCTGATAACAGGCACCATTAATCCTTTTGGTCCAGAAACAGCAATACTGATATCACAGAAATCATAAGAAATCATTTCCTTACCATCTATCATAGAGTTCACAGATGGATACATTTCTAATGCACGCACTACAGCTCTAGTAAAAAAGGACATGAAACCTAATCCAACACCATGTTTAGCTTTAAAGTCTTCTTTATATTTATTTCTAAGTTCAAAAATAGCAGACATATCAACTTCGTTAAAAGTTGTAAGCATAGCCGTTTCATTCTTAGCGGACACCAAACGCTCTGCAACTTTTCTACGTAACATAGAAAGTTTTGAACGAGATTCTCCTCTATTTCCTCCTGTAGGCGTACCCATTGAAGGCACAGCATTTACAGCATCGTCCTTAGTGATACGACCATCTTTTCCGCTTCCTTTTACAGCAGTAGAATCGATACCTTTTTCACTTAATATTTTTTTAGCAGCAGGAGAAGCTACACCAGAAGCGTAAGTTTCTTTTGCTTGAACGGGCTGCGGTGCTTTAGCCTCTTCTTTCTTAGGCTCACTTTTCTTCTGTTCCGCTACATCTTTCCCTGCACTGTCTCCAGCTGGTTTAGCTGCATCAGTATCAATTAAACAAACTACGGCACCAACGGCAACAGCATCACCTACCTCAGCTTTTAATGTAATTATTCCGCTTTCTTCAGCAGGAAGTTCTAAAGTAGCCTTATCTGAATCCACCTCGGCAATTGCCTGGTCTTTTTCAACGTAATCACCATCCTCAACCAACCAATCCGCAATTTCTACTTCGGTGATAGATTCGCCCGGAGATGGGACTTTCATTTCTAATATCATGCTATACTTATTTGCTATGTTATCTTAACTATTTGAACGACCAATGCTTAACCCTTACTTGGTTTAGTCATTGGTTTTGACATATTATCCTTAGACTTGTCGAATACATAATCAATTACTTGCTGATGTCTATTTTTTGAACGAACAGAACTACCGGCAGCTGGAGAAGCATAGAATCTTCTTGAAGCTACCCTAAATTTATTCGCATCACTAAAATGCATCATCATATGACTCCAAGCACCCATATTTCTTGGTTCTTCTTGAGCCCAGACCAAATCATCGGCCTTTTTATATTTTGCAATGACTGCCTTCATCTTTTCAGAAGGAACCGGGAACAATTGCTCTACACGAACCAAAGCCACATCATCCCTTTTCTGTTCTTCTTTTACCGCCAGTAAATCATAATAAAATTTACCTGTACAGAATACAACAGATTTTACTTTGCTTACCGTAACAGAAGAGTCATCAATAACTTCTTGAAAACTACCAGAGGCTAATTCATCTACCGTAGACATCGCTTTTGGATGTCTTAATAAACTTTTTGGCGTGAATATAATTAACGGCTTTTTGAAATTGACTTTCATTTGCCTTCTAAGAATATGATACATCTGCGCTGGCGTAGAAACATCTGCAATATACATATTGTCTCTGGCACAAAGTTGCAAGTATCTTTCCATACGGGCAGAAGAATGCTCTGCTCCTTGCCCTTCATATCCATGAGGAAGCAACATTACCAAACCGTTCTGTAATTTCCACTTATCCTCAGCAGCCGAAATATACTGATCGATCATAATCTGAGCACCATTACTAAAATCTCCAAACTGTGCCTCCCAGATTGTTAACGTATTAGGGCTTGCCATGGCATAACCATAATCAAAACCTACTACGCCGTATTCCGACAATAATGAATTATATATCTGAAATTTAGCTTGCTTATCATTAAGGTGATTTAGCAAGATTACTTCTTCTTCACTTTCTTCAACTTTCATTACAGCATGTCTGTGCGAAAACGTACCACGCTCAACATCCTGACCGGACATACGTACCGGATAACCTTCATGCAATAAGGTACCGTAAGCAAGTAACTCACCCATAGCCCAATCTAACTTTTCAGCCTCAAAGAACATGTTTTTACGGTCCTTCACCAGTTTCTCTACCTTGCGCAAGAACTTCTTATCCGCTGGAAGTTGCGTAATTACTTTAGCTATCTTGGTAAGTTCTTTTTTATCGAAAGTAGTATCTACCTTCTCCATCATTTCCCACTCACGAACATTAGCAAAGCCTTTCCACTCGTCTGCCATAAACGGAGTTATTTCCGTTTTATCTTCTTTACGAGAATCCACAAGCTCTTCTTCCAAAGAAGCTTTATACTCTTCTTCCAGACCTTTTACATAGTCCTTTTCAATAACTCCTTCTGCCAATAATCTTTCCGCATAAATATCACGTGGATTTTGGTGTTTGGCTATAGCCTTATACAATTTTGGTTGCGTAAAACGAGGCTCATCACCTTCGTTATGACCATACTTTCTATATCCTAATAAATCTATAAATACATCTCTATTAAAACGCATGCGATACTCCAAAGCAAAAAGCGATGCATGTACAACAGCTTCCGCATCATCAGAATTTACGTGTAATACCGGACTCAATGTTACTTTACCAACATCTGTACAATAAGTAGATGTACGAGCATCTAAATAGTTTGTAGTAAAACCAATTTGGTTGTTTACAACTATATGTATAGTACCGTTTGTTTTGTAACCGTCCAGATTTGCCATCTGTACCAACTCATACACAAGACCTTGACCAGCAATAGCCGCATCCCCGTGTACAACAATAGGAAGCACTTTTGAAAAATCATCCGGAAAATGAGCATCTTGCTTAGCGCGAGCTATACCTTCTACTACTGCACCAACCGTTTCTAAATGCGAAGGGTTAGGAGCAATGTTCATTTTAATTTTTTTACCATTGTCGGTTTTACGTTCGGACGTCCAACCTAAATGATACTTTACATCACCATCAAAAATCTCCTGTTCGTAATCTTTACCATCAAACTCGCTAAAGATGTCTTTTGCTGCTTTTCCAAAAATATTGGTTAACACATTAAGTCTTCCTCTATGCGCCATACCCATCACAAACTGCTCTACACCTAGTTCGGCAGCACGTTCTACAACAGCATCTAACGCAGGAATCAATGATTCGTTTCCTTCTAAAGAAAATCGTTTCTGACCTACATACTTGGTATGCAAAAAGCCTTCAAACGAAACTGCTTGGTTCAACTTTCTAAGAATACGTCTTTTATGTTCGGAGTCAAATTTAGGGTGGTTATCATTAACATTTAACCAATTCTGAATCCATTCTACACGTTCCGGCTTACGGATGTACATGTATTCTACACCAATAGCATCACAATAAATGTGCTGCAAATGATTTATAATTTCTTTTAGAGTACTTACTCCAATGCCTATGATTTCACCTGCATTAAAAACAGTATCCATGTCTCCTTGCGAGAGTCCAAAATTCTCAATATCCAATGATGGCTCGTATTTTCTACGCTCGCGAACAGGGTTTGTTTTTGTAAACAAATGACCTCTGCTGCGATAACCATCAATAAGCCGAATAACCTGAAACTCCTTCTGGAGCGACTCTGGCATCTCCTGACCCATAGAATTTTGAGTGCCGTTTTGAGCTACGAAATCCTCAACATCTAACTCATCAAGAGCTGTTTCGGTTCCGAAATCATAACCTTGAAAAAAGGCGCGCCAACTAGGCTCTACACTATCGGGGTTAATAAGATATTTGTCGTATAGCTCTGAAAAAAAAGAGGTATGAGCGGTATTTAGAAAAGAATATTTATCCATAGAAAATTCTCTGTCATGCAAATAAATGGGTACAAAAATACAATAATTCCCATTTCTGAGATGTATCTTAGTATGCAATATTGAAAAAATAAAGATAATGATTAAAAAACTTTATAAGATCTCGAAAAGCACTTTTTTAGCGTTATTTCTTATCGTTTTTGCATTAAATTGTTCCGCACAAAACACTTCTACCCCTTCAGATTTCTGGAATAATGTGCGGTTTGGTGGAGGATTAGGCTTTGGGCTCAATAATGGCGGCTTCAACGCTTCAGTCTCTCCAAGTGCTATTTATCAATTCAATGAGCAATTTTCAAGTGGTGTAAGTCTCACTTTTAATTATGCCAAATATGATGACAATAAACGTTATGCCTATGGTGGAAGTATTATTTCTCTCTACAACCCCTTACATTTTTTACAAATTTCTGCAGAATTAGAACAATTACGCATCAATCAAACTCTTGGTTTTAATGATTTATCTACAATTGAAGATAATTATTGGTCGCCCTCTCTATTTTTAGGTTTAGGGTATACAGACCGAAATTTCACTGTTGGTATTCGCTACAACGTTCTTTATGATGATATCAAAAGCATCTATCTTGATGCATGGATGCCTTTCGTAAGAGTTTATTTTTAGGAGTATTTTGCTTTCAACCAAACTTTTTGAAGTTCTCTTTTCAACACCAGAAAGGTAACTTGATCGGCTACCTCTACAACATCGGTTACTGCAATCTCCTTAAAAGCTTTCTCTGGAACATCTACGATATAGAGTAAATTCAGGTATTCTGAAAAGCGCTCCATAATTAGACAATATATCTTTTCCTTTAAAACACTTTTAAGCTCGTTGGGAAGAATTTCTAAACTCAGGTCTATATAGATATTGGCAAGACCAAAATCTTTTATCAGTTGAGCTACTAACTTATTATAAAGCTCTGCTTTTTCTGCAGTTGCAAGCAATTCTGTACTATCGGAAAAATTCAAAACCATAAATTATCTACGTTTCTGATTCAAAGTTGGTTTTGCTTGATAAAAAATAAATTCTAGACAATGAACTGCAGCGCTAAAATATTAAGGTTACGCCCTAACTTTTTGCTCCCACTCCCAAGCAGATTTCATTGCTTCGTCTAGCGTATATTGCGATTTCCAACCTAAAACATCATTCGCCTTTTTAGTATCCGCATAAGCAGAAACAATATCACCAGCTCTTCTATCTACAATTTTATAATTCAGTTTTTTACCTGAAACTCTTTCAAAACTATGAATAACCTCAAGTACTGAACTTCCTTTTCCTGTACCTAAATTAAATACCTCATAGTTGTCTTGGTTCTTTCCTCCTAGTAAACGTTGCAATGCCTTTACATGAGCCTTGGCCAAATCTACCACATAAATATAGTCACGAATACAAGTACCATCTTCCGTAGGATAATCATCACCAAAAACGGACAGTTCCTCTCTTAACCCCATACCTGTTTGGGTAATAAAAGGCACCAAGTTCTGTGGTACACCAATAGGCAACTCTCCTATATTACCACTAGGATGGGCACCCATTGGGTTAAAATAACGCAATGCAATTGCTTTCAATTTTGGATTTATAGCACATGTGTCACGAATAATCTCTTCGCCCATTTGCTTGGTATTCCCATACGGGGATTCTGCTGGTTTTACTGGAGCCTTTTCACTAATAGGCATTTCATCTGCCTGACCATAAACGGTACAAGAAGAACTGAATATAAAACTAGCGTTGTCTTTCTTAGAAAGCTCTTTCAAAAGATAGACCAATGTACCTATGTTGTTTTCATAATATAAAAGTGGTTTTTGAACACTTTCTCCAACGGCCTTTGAGGCTGCAAAATGAATCACTCCTTGAACGTCTTGATGTCTTTTGAAAAAGTCTTCAACTTTAGATTTTTCCTTTAAATCTATCTTTTCAAAAAGTGGCATTTTTCCAGAAATTGAAAAAATACCCTCCAATACTTTTTCAGATGAATTAGAACAATCATCAATTATCACAACTTCAAAACCTTCATTTTGAAGCTCTACAACTGTATGTGACCCAATAAATCCTAATCCGCCGGTTACTAATATTTTCATAGTCTATTTTTTTTAAAAACCCACTCGAAAAACGAGTAGGTTTTTTTGCTTTATTTATAGTCAGTTTTGGTGTAAAAAATAGTATACAAGGCTAATTGCCACTACCCGTTTACAAAATCCACTACTGTTTTTGTAATAAAATCTATTTGCTCATCATCCAACTCTGTATGCATTGGCAATGAAATAACTTCTTTCACCAATTGGTTCGTTACCGGAAAATCAGCTTCGTTATATCGTTCATCAACATATGCTTTTTGCTTATGCAAAGGAATAGGATAGTATACACCGCATGGGATATCTTTTTCTGCCAAGTGCTTTACTAAAGCATCTCTTTTTCCATTGGTAATTCTTAATGTATATTGATGGAACACGTGACATGTACATGTATCACAAATTTCCTCTCCACATTGGGTTGTTCTAGGCGTAATAATATTAGCTTGTTCTCTAAAAGCATTATTATAACTTCTGGCAGCTTGCCTTCTTCTATTACAATACTGGTCTAATTTTGGCAATTTTGCACGTAAGACCGCTGCCTGAATAGAATCTAATCTAGAATTCACTCCCACCACATCATGATGGTATCTTTCATACATACCGTGATTCACAACACCTCTCAAGGTGTGTGCCAACTCATCATCATTAGTAAAAATTGCTCCACCATCACCGTAAGCACCTAAATTCTTTGACGGAAAAAAAGACGTTGCACCTACATGACCTATTGTACCTGCTTTTTGTTTCTTACCGTTATTAAAAGTATAATCTGCTCCAATAGCTTGTGCATTATCCTCTATTACATATAGATTATGCTGATCGGCCAATTGCATAATAGCATCCATATTGGCACATTGTCCAAACAAATGAACAGGAACTATTGCTTTTGTTTTAGGCGTTATAGCTTTTTCAACGGCTGCAATATCTATATTAAAAGTATCTGGCCCTACATCTACAAGAACAGGCGTTAATTGCAAAAGAGCAATTACCTCTACTGTAGCCGCAAATGTAAAATCTGCCGTTATTACCTCATCACCAGGCTGAAGACCCAACCCCATCATAGCAATCTGCAAAGCATCCGTGCCATTAGCACAAGGTATCACGTGTTTTACGCCCAAGTAGGCTTCTAATTCGCTTTGAAAAGATTTTACCTCAGGTCCATTTATGAAAGCCGAAGTTTCCATAATAGTAGCTATAGCAGAATTCACTTGTTCTTTTATTCCTTCGTACTGGCCACCTAGGTCGACCATTTGAATTTTTTTCATCGTCATGAATTATATAAATCGAAACAAAAATACGAAACCATGCAGTACAATTTTATGTAAAGAAGTGTAATTTAGCCCAAAATATGAATCAGTGCACAGCATCTATAATGTGATTGTTCAGATTTCTTGGTTCTTCCTGAAAATTCTGGCTCTTTTTAATTCTAAACTAAAGCTGTTCGTTAACGGCCGAAAGCATTCCTTCTACCTACTTGATAATGCCATTTCCAAAGATGACAAAACTCTTTGGGTTCATGCCGCATCATTGGGCGAGTTTGAACAGGGGCTTCCTATTATTGAAAAACTTAAGAACGAATACCCTGCCCATAAAATTGTACTTACCTTCTTTTCCCCATCTGGATATGAAGTGAAAAAAAATACTTCTGCGGCAGATGTAGTTGCATACCTTCCTATGGACACGAAAAAGAATGCCGCTCATTTTGTAAAAACGGTACATCCTGATATTGCCATTTTTGTTAAATATGAAATTTGGCCCAACTACATGAAAGCGTTGGAAAAGAATAAAGTTCCATCTATTTTAATTTCCGCCATCTTTAATAAAAGCCAAGTGTATTTTAAAGCCTACGGCGGATTTATGAGAAGTACCCTTCGTAAATTCTCTAACTATTTCGTTCAAGATGAGAATTCAAAAAAATTGTTAGAATCCATAGGCATAAAGAATGCACAGGTAAGCGGAGATACTCGCCTAGACCGTGTTTCTGAAATCTTGGACCGAGACAACAGCCTAGATTTCATGGAAGCTTTTAAAAACGACAAACTTTGTTTTGTTGCAGGAAGCACATGGCCTGAGGATGAAGCTATATTAATAGACCATATTAATCACGCTCCTAAGAATTTAAAATATGTACTGGCACCACATACCATTAAAAAAGATAAAATCTTAGGGCTTGCAGGGGCATTTACCAAAAGGACTACACTTTACTCAAAAATTGATAGTAACAATTTGCGCGATTATGATGTTTTGATAATTGATACTATTGGTCTTTTGACAAAAATTTATAGCTACGCAGATATAGCGTATGTAGGCGGTGGGTTTTCCACAGGACTACATAACACCTTAGAACCTGCCGTTTTTGGCATTCCCGTTATTATAGGACCAAACTATGACGGTTTTAAAGAAGCGGAGGATTTAGTGAAACAAAAAGGTATCTCTCCAATAAAAGATCAATGGACTTTTGGTGAGCTTTTAAAGAAATTTCTAGATAGTCCAGACTATAGAAAAAAGACTGGTGAAATAAATGCTACGTATATTTCCAAAAACAAAGGTGCTAGCCAAGAAATAATGAACCACATTAAAGAGCTCATCCAAAAATCTTAACAAAGGCTTGTTTAATAAAATCAGTATTTTTCTACTGAATGCAAATTACACTTCATCGTTTTTTTGAACAGTTCAACTGATGAATATACTAAACATGAGATAGTTAAGTCAATTATTTAGCAAAAATTAAGGTTTGTATTTATTAATTTCTTAAATTTAAGGAAACCTAATACAAATGGAACAACAACTAAGTGGCGGAGTAAAAATACTCAATGGATTTCTTCGACTTATGATTGCCTGCCTGGTATTTATTCTATTAGCAGTACCGGTAGCTCTCGTTTTAGATTTAATCGGAATTTTGTAACTCCATGAAAAAATTTAATTGACCAAGCATAAAAAAGGCCCTCATAGAGGGCCTTTTAATTTATTACAAAGTAGCTATTATTCCTTTAATGTAGCCAATTGATTCCATCATACCAGGTAAAGGGTCATCCCCTTCTGCTTCATATTCCAAAGCTAAAGTTCCTTTGTAATTTAACTTTGAAACTGTTTTTAGAAAAGCAGGAAAGTCTATAACGCCACGACCAATAATACAGGTTTGTCCATCTAGCTCTGAAGCCGTTACATCTTTTAAATGAATATCAAAGACCCTATTAAAGAACTGGGTCACATCCTGGGAAGGATCTCTTTTTATACGTTGCGTATGCCCTATATCTACACATAGCCCCATTCGCTTATCCCTATCCTTAATTTTTACATAAGCACTTTCTGCACTTGGGTATACCTTATCACCTGGTCCATGATTATGAATGGCAAGTTTAATATCATATGATTTTACCTTTTTCTCTACATAATCTAGAAGGTTATGACTAGGCACACCTACAATCATATCAAGCTCCGCCATTTTAGCATATTCAAAAGCTTGGTCTACCTCTTCTTCAGTTGTCATATAAATAACACCAGCACCATAAAAAGCTACACCTTTCTCTTTACATTCGTCAATTGCATTTTTTATCGTGTGCGCACCCGAATCTAGCGGTAAATGCATACTCTTGAATGTAATACGATTTAAACCGCACCTCAGCGTCATATCCAAGGCCTTTTCTCGTGTAAATTCCCGAAGGGTATATGAAGCAACCCCAAGCTTCAAATCGGATTTCAGAGTATTACCATTTTCTTTCAAAGTTGCAGCGTTTACAGCACTAGGAAAGGAGAGAGCCCCCAGACCCAATACACCTACAGATGTGCGCTTTAAAAAATTTCTTCTGTTTGCTTTCATATATTTTGTTTGTATTTTGGTTTTTAGTCGATTTTGGTCTTAAGATTGTAAACTGCTATTCACCTTCTTTTCTTTTGTTCTCTCTAGATGAAATCATCTAATAAAACTATTCATAAGTGATCAACAAATTCACTTTAACTGTCTATTTACAAACACCTTAAAGCGATTTTTTACATCTTTCAAAAATTACGAAATAATCATAATAAGGTCATTAAATATATAACACTTTTAAACTTTCTGCAATTAGATAAGGAATACCTTAACATAACTCCCAGTTTCAATACAAAAAACCAAACATCCAAACTAGCTTATAATTCGTATTTTAAATGACCAACAACAGTACAAAATGAAATATATTGACTTGAATCACCTTATTCCGCAGTTAGCAGAAAAAGGTACATGGATAGGCAGGTGCATGGTTCCTGCAAAAAAAGCGCATAACGGCATAGCCGGACCTCATGTAGTCTTGGCTACCAAAGGAAAAGTTTATGACCTTTCTGCGCATTACAATTCCACTAGCGAATTAATAAATAGCAAGAATCCGGTTGCTACCTTAAAAGCTTTAAAGGATTTACCTAAACTTGGTAACCTAGCAGACATATTGAAAAACTCTTTGTATTTCAATCAAAATCCAAATCTTCCTTATTTAATCGCTCCAAATGATATTCAGGCTATTAAAGCATGTGGAGTAACCTTCGTTAAAAGTTTACTGGAAAGGGTTATTGAAGAACAAGCCAAAGGAGATGCTAATGCAGCAAAGGCCCTACGCAAAACCATATCCGCTTCGTTAGGTAAGGATTTGAGCAAAGTGGTACCAGGCTCTCCCGAGACTAAGAAGTTAAAGAAAGAATTACAAAAAAAGGGATTATGGTCTCAATACCTTGAAGTAGGTATTGGAAAAAATGCCGAAATCTTTACTAAGGCCCAACCTTTATCCGCTGTTGGATTTGGAGCTGAGATAGGGGTATTAAAAAGTTCTAAATGGAATAATCCTGAACCAGAAATTGTGCTGGCCGTAGCATCTTCTGGTAAAATAATGGGAGCCACCTTGGGCAACGATGTAAATCTTCGTGATTATGAAGGCCGGAGCGCATTACTCCTAGGTGAAGCAAAAGATCAGAATGGTTCTTGCGCCATTGGCCCTATGTTCCGTTTGTTCGATGAGAAGTTTACCCTAGATGATATAAAAAAATCTAATGTGCAGTTTTCCATGGCAGGAAAGGATGGTTTCACTACATCTGGAAGCAATAATATGAAGGAAATAAGCCGTGCTCCAGAAGACTTAGTAGCACAGGTAATTGGCAAAAACCATCAATACCCAGACGGATTTGTGCTTTTCTTAGGCACGATGTTCGTACCTACGGCAGACCGTAATAAAAAAGGATTAGGCTTTACTCATAAAAAGGGTGACCAAATAACTATTTCAGCATCGCATTTGGGCACACTTACTAACTGGTCCAATACGTGCGATAACATACCAAAATGGAAATTTGGCATTGGTGCTTTCACCAACTATATCTTAAAAAGAAATTCTAAGAAATTTTAGACTAGGTAAGTTGAAAATAAAAGTGCAGAGTTAGTTTAACTAGCTACCCGTTACTTCATTAAGTTTATCTCTGCAATACTTTTAATTCTGTTTCGCTCTAAGAAAGCATCAATAGTTTCAAAATGTTCAATTACCCTTTGGTTTTTAAATTCAAATACTTTTTCAGATAATCCTTGTAGAAAATCACGATCGTGAGACACCAAAATTAAAGTCCCGTCATAGGTTGATAATGCTTCCTTTAGAACATCTTTTGATTTTAAATCTAAATGATTCGTAGGTTCATCTAATATCAAAAGATTCACTGGTTCTAATAACAATTTAACCATAGCTAGTCTAGTTTTTTCTCCACCAGAAAGCATACTTACTTTTTTATCGATATCATCACCACTAAACATGAACCTACCTAAAATGTTCTTTATCTGGTTACGGATATCACCAAAAGCAACCTCATCTACAGTTTGAAAAATAGTAAGGTCCGGGTCTAATAAAGAAGCTTGGTTTTGAGCAAAATATCCAACTTTAACATTGTGCCCTAATTGACAGGTACCCTCTACCGGAATCTCCCCCAAGATAGCTTTGATCATTGTTGATTTACCCTCGCCATTCCTACCAACAAAAGAAACTTTTTCTCCTCTAGCGATAGACATGTTGGCGTCCTTGAAAACAATATGGTTTTCATAAGATTTAGAAACAGCTTCAACTGTTACAGGGTAATCTCCAGAACGCGGTGAAGGTGGAAAACTCAATCTCAAGGATGACGTATCAACTTCATCAATTTCAATAATCTTCAATTTCTCCAGCATTCGCTCACGCGACGTAACCTGATTGGTTTTTGAATACGTGCCTTTAAATCGTTCAATAAAGGCCATATTATCAGCTATATATTTCTGTTGTTCTTGATATGCTTTTATTTGATGAGACCTACGGTCTTCACGTAATTGCAAGTAATGGGAGTAGTTGGCTTTGTAATCATAAATCCTACCCATTGTTACCTCTATAGTACGATTGGTAATATTATCGATAAATGCTCTATCATGAGAAATTACCATTACCGCATCTGCTTTGTTCAATAAAAAATCTTCTAGCCAAATAACCGATTCAATATCAATATGGTTAGTAGGTTCATCAAGCAAAATAAGGTCTGGCTTTTGCAACAGAATTTTGGCCAATTCTATACGCATTCGCCAACCACCACTAAATTCATTCGTTTGCCTTGTAAAATCTTCTTGCCTAAAACCCAATCCCTTTAACGCTTTTTCTACTTCAGAATCATAATTAATATCTTCTAGAGCATAATATTTTTCACCAAGATCAGAAACCTTTTCTATGATAGACATGTATGCATCACTCTCATAATCGGTTCTTGTTTCCAGTTCTTTGTTGAGTCTTTCCATTTCATCACGCATGGTAAAAACGTGCTTAAAAGCTTTAGCTGCTTCCTCAAAAACGGTACAATCATCTTCAGTTAACAAGTGCTGCGGAAGATATGCAATAACGGCATCTTTAGGTACGCGTACATTTCCACGTGTACCTTTTTGCTCCCCAGCAATTATTTTCATCATTGTAGATTTCCCAGCTCCATTCTTACCCATAAGGGCAATCTTATCTGTAGGGTTAATTACAAAAGAAACATCACTGAACAAGGTAGTACCACTAAATTCTACCGCTAAATTATCTACTGAAATCATGTTGCTGAATTTAAAAATGCAAAACTAGCAATAAGAAATGGTTAGTTTCCTTTTACCAGTTCAAAAAGTTCTTTATCCAACTGTGGTTTTACAACACTGGTAGTATTAAAATGCATTGTAGCGGTATCAGTACTATTGTAGGCTGGCCAATCCGGTAGTCCAGAATGATTGGGGTTTCCGTTTTTGGCAAAATTTATCCAAGCTTGACTCATTTTATCAGCTAAGACATGGGCTTCTTGTCCACCACCCGTCATCTGATTTGCAAGATTAATATTGTCAAATACAAACGGAAGTTCCATACAATGCAATGCTTTATATTTCCCGTCAAAAACGGGAGATTGCCATGTGAAGAGGTACATAAATACGGGCGCACCTTCTTTTAAACTGGATTTAGAATTAGCCTCAGCCACTGCTCCCGGCCTGAACATGGTATCTACATCTAGCAAATCTTTAGCCGCTTTATCTTCTGGATATGCTTTTTTAACCGCTTTAATATAATCCTCAGCCTTTTCCTTATACGTCTCATTAATATGATTCATAATGGTTTCATCAGAAGCTCCCACGAAACGCATATTGGCAAAAGGTGCAAATTCATTTTTAGCAGTTCCGATTAATAAGGGAATATCTTTTGAAAGTGCCAATGCCTCTGAAGAATTTACCTGATATGGCAAAGCAACACCGTCTTTACTTGGTCCCCAATTCAACCCAAAACCAATAATAGATTTTCCTTCCGCTTTCATTTTTTCTTCCACTACTTTTAACGCCTTACCACTGGCATCTGCCAAAGTCTGAAAAGGAATGTTTTGAATACTATCTATAGTTGCAGCATTCAATCCCAAAATAGAAATAGTCTCTTTTGCTATGTTTTGTGTTACCTCTTTTTCTAATAACGCTGTTCTAAAGGAACCACTTTGATTGACTGCTTTATGAAACAAACCCTTTGCTTTAGGCATTGCCATGAGGGTATTTACCTTTGCCCCTCCTCCAGATTGACCAAAAATGGTTACATTATTTGGGTCACCCCCAAAGTTTGAAATATTATCCCGCACCCATTCCAGCGCAATAACCATATCCGAAATACTATTATTAGCTGACTGTTGGTATTTTTCGCCGTAAGCGGATAAATCTAAAAAGCCCAAAACATTCAACCGGTGATTAATAGATACCACAACAACATCACCCTTTTTACTCAAATTAGCGCCGTCATAAGATGGTAACTCATGGCTAGATCCGGCAGTAAAACCACCGCCGTGAATCCAAAACATGACCGGTCTCTTTTTGCCATCATCATTACCAGGTGTCCAAACATTTAAATTGAGGCAATCTTCATTGGCATACCCCCAATCATGATCAAAAACAAATTCAGCTTCATCTTGTACCGATGTAGTTGGTGTCACCAACGGAGCAACTGCCCCAAACATGGTTGAACTTCTTATGCCTTCCCAAGATTCTGTTTTTTGTGCGGCTTCAAATCGTTTTGCCGTAGCATAGGGTATTCCCTTATAAGTAAAAATCCCTTTTTCAATATATCCACGGACTTTTCCGGAATCGGTATTTGTTACGGCAATATTTTCTCCTGTACGTATTTCTGACTGAGCACTTAAAAAGTTTGTAAAAAGGATAATTCCAAAAGAGACCAAAGTGATGCTAATTTTTTTCATTTTATTGAGTGTATGTTGAGTTGTTATTCTTGTGCTCCGTAATTGTAAATTACAATTATGTCCAATGTAAGGAAAAAACAAATCTCCTCTTCAATGCGCCTCCTTATTTTGAGTATAGAACCTATATTTTTCTATTCAAATTTCAATGCTTTTCCATATAAAAAAGAACAAGCGAAAAAGAAAATAATTAACCTCATTAATTAGCTGAATTTATACGATTCAAAATTGATAAACGACCAAATTTCTAACTGATTTTTAATAAAAATAATGTTAAATTATTAAAAAGGACTTAACTTGTAAATTATGGTAAATGAACTTTAAAATAGCTGTATTTACCCCTATATTAAACGCTTTGCGGCAATTTCAATGACAAAAATCATATTATTAATAAACAATTAAAGTTATGACAAAAGCACTTTATGTTGCTGCTTTAGAATCTCATAGTGGTAAGTCCATAGTTGTACTTGGTTTGATGCAACTTTTACTTGGAAAAATGGCAAAAGTTGGCTATTTCAGACCAGTAATTAGCGATGTTGAAGAAGGCGAAATCGACAACCATATAAACACTGTACTTTCTCATTTTGATTTGGATATTCCGGTAGAAGATGCTTACGCTCTTACCCAAAGTCAGATGGTTGAAATGTTCAACGATGGAAGAAAAGGAGACATTCTTGACTCTATTATATCTAAGTACAAAGAACTTGAGCAACGGTTTGATTTTATCCTCGTAGAAGGAAGTGATTTCTCTAGTGACGGAAGCGTAATTGAATTTGATTTAAACATAGATATTGCCAAAAATCTTGGTATTCCCGTTATTCTAATAGATAATGCCAAAGGCAATAGTTTAGAAGAATTTTGTGGCAACCTTGGTTCTGCGGTTAATACCTACATTAAAAAAGATATTGAACTTATTGGCGTTGTAGCAAACAAGCTCCGGCCAGAGAATATAGATATAGTAAACAAAAGATTGAATCTTGAGCTTAAAGACAAAACAGTTGTATTTGCCGTTCCTAGAGTTTCAAATCTATCTCACCCAACTATTCGCGAAATTTTGAAAGCTCTTAATGGAGAGGTTCTTTTTGGCGCAGAAAGCTTAAATAACCAAACCGGAAGTTTTGGCGTGGGTGCTATGCAACTACATAATTACCTAACTCACTTGCATGAGAATAGCCTGGTGATTACTCCAGGAGACCGCTCAGACATTATATTAGGTGCTTTACATGCCAACCTATCTGACAACTACCCAACTATTTCAGGGATTGTATTGACCGGAGGTATTATTCCGGAACCTTCCATTTTGAAACTATTAGAAGGTTTTGAAACCCACGTACCCATAATTTCTGTAAAACAAGGCACATTTGACACCACCAATGCCGTAGGAAATATTAAATCTAGGATTTACCCGGAAAGCAAACAAAAAATCGCAACTTCAATTTCACTTTTCAACTCTTATATTGATGGCGAATTATTATTAGAGCGATTAAAAACTTATGAGGCTAAAGGCACTACGCCAAGAATGTTTCAATATAACTTAGTACAGCGCGCCAAAACTTCTAAAAAGCACATTGTTCTTCCAGAAGGGGAAGATGCTAGAATTATTGAAGCTGCTAGCGAGTTGAGTACTTTGGGTATTGTTAAAATAACGCTTTTAGGGAATAAAGAAAAGATTGAAAAGAAAGCTATGCAGTTAGGTTTTGACCTTTCTCATCTGTCTATCCTTGACCCAGGAAGCGCACCAAATTTTGAAAGCTATGCCAACACTTTTTATGAATTAAGAAAGCATAAAGGTGTAAATATGGACATTGCAAGAGATTCTATGTTAGACGTTTCTTACTTTGGCACCATGATGGTATACCAAGGAGATGCAGACGGTATGGTTTCAGGAGCCGTCCACACCACACAACATACCATACGCCCGGCATTACAGTTCGTAAAAACCAAGCCAGGTATAAAAGTAGTATCCTCTGTATTTTTTATGTGTTTAGAAAATAGAGTTTCCGTCTTTGGTGATTGCGCCATTAACCCTAATCCAACGGCAGAACAATTGGCAGAGATTGCTATCTCGTCCGCAGCTTCTGCAGAGGCTTTTGGAATTAAAGCTAAAATTGCCATGTTATCTTATTCTTCCGGTAGTTCAGGAAAAGGGGATGATGTAGACAAGGTGAGATTGGCAACTGAACTCGTAAAGAAATCGAATCCTGAATTACAGATTGAAGGGCCTATACAATATGATGCGGCAGTAGACCCTTTAATCGGAAAAAGTAAACTCCCCAATTCTGAGGTTGCAGGACAAGCATCCGTCTTAATATTCCCAGATTTAAATACAGGAAACAACACCTATAAAGCGGTACAAAGAGAAACTGGAGCCGTGGCCATTGGTCCAATGCTACAGGGTCTTAACAAGCCCGTAAACGACTTAAGTAGAGGTTGTACGGTAGAAGATGTTTTTAATACAGTAATCGTAACTGCTATTCAAGCACAAGAAAAATAAATAACTATGCAGATTTTGATTGTCAATTCAGGGAGTTCCTCAATAAAATTTCAAGTGATTGAAATGCCTTCCGAAGAAATTATTTGTAAAGGTTTGGTGGAGCGTATCGGACTTGATAACGGTAAAGTACATTATACTGCCAAAGAAAAATCTCATGTAGAGTCATTGACTCTTGCAGACCATAAAGAAGGTTTACTAGCAATCACTAATTTATTGATGCATGACATCCATGGTATTCTAAAACATCCAGATGAAATTGATGTTGTTGCACATCGTGTAGTGCATGGTGGGAGTAAGTTTGATCAACCCACCAAAATTGATGAAAGCGTAGTAGCAGAGATAGAAAGACTGGCTTCTATTGCTCCACTGCATAACCCTGCTAACGCAACCGGAATTAGAGTAGCCATAGATATGTTTAAAAATGCTGGACAGGTTGCTATTTTTGATACGGCCTATCATCAAACCATGCCTGAAAAAGCATATCGTTATGCAATTCCTAAAGAAC
The DNA here is from genome assembly GCF_009725995.1 of Zobellia laminariae. Next base: position 780,023 of record NZ_RCNS01000001.1, read on the forward strand.
TTGCGGATGAAAACCGTATTCGCGTATATGGCTTTCATGGTACTAGTCACAAATATGTTTCGGAACAGGCTATTGCCTATTTAAAAAAACCAGCGAACAAAATTATAAGTATCCACCTAGGTAATGGTTGTAGTGCTACAGCTATAAAAGACGGTAAGAGTATAGACCATTCCCTTGGCTTTAGCCCTACGAACGGACTTATTATGGGTACACGTAGTGGGGATATAGACCATTCCGTAATTTTCCATCTTATGAATAGTTTAGGAATGACTTCTGAAGAAGTCAACTATTTGTTACAAAAACAAAGTGGACTTTTAGGTCTTACGGGATATTCGGATTTACGCGAAATACAAAATGGCGCAGAAGAAGGAAACAAAGATTGCCAATTGGCATTAGCTATGACCGCTTATCGCATTAAAAAATTTATTGGCACTTATATTGCCGTGCTTAACGGTGTAGATGCTATACTCTTTACTGGAGGTATAGGTGAAAACTCAAATGTACTTAGAGAAATGGCCTGTAAAGACATGGAAGCATTAGGACTTTACATAGATGATCAAAAAAATAATCAAAGAAGTTCGTCTATTTTTGAGATTCAAAAAGATGAATCTGAAATTAAAATTCTTGTTGTTCCTACTAATGAGGAATTAGAAATAGCTAGACAAACTTATACGTTGGAGGCGTAAGCACTAACTTTCGTAAAAACCGTGGCTTGTGTTTACACAGATTATAGAAAATACTATTTCTTTCAAAATAACAAAACCCTTTCAGTGCTCTGAGAGGGTTTTATCGTTATACTTATATAGAGACTTCACAACGTTGTAACGGATAAAGGCATATCATATTTTTAATTGAGCATGGAAATACTCTAGACCATCCTAAAACATATTTAATAAATAATCAATAAAAGGTCTAGTGTTTACGAAATCCTGTAAGGATTCCCTTATTTTAAATTGTACTATTGTGTATCAAATTAAATGTATCACAATGAAAAAATTCTTTTTACTTACGCTTACTATATTCTTTTCCTCTTGCAGTAATTCAGATGATGAAAACTCCTCTGAAGCAACCAAAAACTATTCGAATTTATTATTAGGCAAATGGGCTTATGTTTCTTACCGAACAAATGGAGGTTCGAGTAATCAGTTTATCCATTCTGGAGAAGGTTGTAGTGATTTTCAACCAGATTATATTGAGTTTACAAAAGAGGGAAGATATATACAATTTGGTTTTTTAAATTGTGAAGAAGATTTTGTGGTTAATAAACTATACAAAGTAAATGACATGGAAATCAATGTTACTGAAGAAGGAACAGATGAAAAAGCTTTTGACAGTATAATACTTGAACTAAGTGAAAATACTCTTATTTTAAGGTCAGAGGTTCCTAATATAGTTTTGGAAGAGTCATTTAAAAAAATAGAATAGAATGCTAAATTAACTAGGATAGGTCCCTCCATCTCTCCTTATTATGTCTAATATTTAAAACACTCCATAAAAAAAGCCTCTCAGTTTCCTGAAAGGCTTCTCGTTGTACAGGCGGAGAGACTCGAACTCTCACACCTTGCGGCACCAGATCCTAAGTCTGGCGTGTCTACCAATTCCACCACGCCTGCATTTTAAAATCTTTTTGACTTTCACTTGTCTAGCATATAGTTCGTTACTAGAAGGCCTAGAGAGAAAGTAACGTTTTAGATAGAGTTGCAATTGTATAGCAAAAAGCTAAACTTCTACTTTGTATACGAAAACATTCTCGCGAATTAAATAAGCTTCAGTAGAGCCTGAATCAATCATTAAGCCTAAAATATGTAAAAATGAATTGACTAAATCCTGTCTATTCTTTATAATATTTATATGATTAAAAAACAACTTTTTTATCAAGACCTTACCATTTTTTCCCATTAAATCTGCAGCATTTTCGGGATGCTCATTAATCAATCTTTTTAAGAGCAAAAGCCCTTCCGGCAGAAACACTTTTTCACCAAATGTTGAAAAAACGGATATAACAGAAGATAGTTTTCTTGTACCAAAATAGGTTGCCATATTAAGATAGGACTCCTTGTAACTAAGAAAGCCTTCCCAATCTTCTAAGGATTTCAAAAACCTATTATCTAGCAGTATTTTATCACTAAAATAGTAACTCTCATTCTCCTTTAGCTTATTAAATAAATAGTCCCATAACTGCCAGAATCTTGTACCATATTCCTGTAATTCTTCTTTGGTTTTGTCCCGAACAATATCATACATTATGGTACTACAAAAACTTAAAGTAGAAGAAACAAATTCATATAAATCATTAATACCAGTATCTCTACCGTAAGTATTTGCTAAAAAAGGTGAGGCTAAAACGTCTAACAGTTTTTTTCCAAATTCTATGTCACTACTGTAAAGACAGAGTTCTGCAAGAAATAATTGCATATCCGTCTGTACTGTATAATCAAACTCTTGATTGCTTCTTTTCCAAGTATCTCCCTCAGGTTCAGTATAGATGCGAACAAATTCTTGCATAACCTTAATAACATAATCAGCTTCATCTCGATTGCAATTATTCGTGGATATCATTAGCATAGCTCTAATGAGAAAATGTTTTTCGTGTGATAGGTAATCAATAGCTTCAGAGTCAATTTCATTTGGTGCATCCATAGATGTTTTAATGAAATCTTCAAAACTATTTTCATAAGTTACTAGCTCTTCTTTTGTTGCTCTATAGTAAGGTCTTGGGTTTTCTTTCTCAAATTTTGCAAAAGACACGACCATCTTGGTTAAGTCGTTGGCAGTACCTGGGCAGTTCTTGAGAAATTCATCTCTAAAATACATTAGAAACTGTCTTAAATCATAGTCGTCTAATGGACATAAGATAAGTCGCCCTAGAAGCACCCGATAATCAGTTTTCGCTTCATCTGTAGCAGCATACTTCGGCAGCAAATGTATAGCGTGAAGAATTGTCTTTTTCTCCAGCAAACTATAATTCATACTTAGGTTATAGTCATTTTTGTATTTATCTGTTATCAGTGCATCAACAGCTTTAGAAATTGTATCGAGACACCAAAAAGTTTGCTGTTCGCTTAATTTGTCAGAAAATGAATCAAACCCAATCTTAGAAAGTGATACTGGCATATCAAACAAACCGTGCTGAAAATCTGCCACTGTATAATATTCGTAAACTTCTTGCCATTGTTCGAAAGTTATTTCTATTTCATTTTCTATCGCTTTACGTAGCATATTACTATAAGAGGCATCGAAGTGATTGTCTTTGTAATCTTCTTCAATTGCCGTGAGTGTTTCAGAAATTTCTTCTGGATAGGATGGTACCAACTCAACGGTACCTGCCTCTGCATTTACCTTTCCCGGTTTAAGTTTACGAACATCTATTTCTGTAACCGTTTTAATCCACAAATGGTCTTCTGCATAGTCTTTGTAAAATCTATCAAAAATCTTAAAAAGCTCTTCATTAAGCTTACCGTCGTTGATTTGATAAGGTATCATATATGCCCTTAATCCTTGGTGATATTTTCTACGGTGAGTTAAAGCATTGGACTCCATCCTCTCTTTTTGTGCATATGATATTTCCCTGTCCTCCGGTGCTAAACTATGATACTCACTTATGGACCTCTGTAAATCCCAATCATAGAATTGTCTAAGTCCAAAAATTGGTAGTATAGCATCTGTAAACGCTTTTGGGTTTGACATAAAAATACTCGAAACGATAGAAGTTAAAGCCACGTTATTGGAAAACTGAAGTATATATTTACAATGTTCTTCTAGTAGCTTTTTAGCTAAATCATTTTCGACTTTCCCTAATTGAAGTAAGTAACTCTCTAAAGACATCAATAGGGATTCAATTAGTGTGTGCACTCTAGTTGCTAAACCTCTATAAGCAATCCACAAATCTAAATCTCCATATTGCACTCTTTCCTTTCCGTCTTGGAATTGCAATGTCAACTTTTCCAGAGGATGTTCTTTTCCATAATCAGACTTCACAAAGAAGTCAACACTATAGTTAACAAAATTCGTTACAAACGAAATCGCTTTAATTGGATGGGTTGAAAACAACCCCGTTGCAAATGTTTTATAAATTCCAGAAGGGTAATAATCAAACTTTGAATCTTCTATTCCCCATGATTCTTCTTTTTCTGGTTTCGGTTTAGGAAGAAAACTTGATATGCTTCTATGACCGTCTATTTTTACTTCTTTTACCTCTTCTTTTGGTTGCACTTTCCAATTTTTATCGGTTAAAGAAATAAGCAATTCTGGAAACTCTTTCACAAGGCTATGATTTCGTGTACCTCCAAGTGCTATTTTAATAACTATTTCATAGAATTGCTGTATTCTCCAAGGCATACCTTCTTTAGAGTTTGCCCTATTTAAAAAATCTGAAAGTTCAGGTTTAGCAAAAGGTGCTAGGCCAAAGAACAGATATACTAATTCTTGTATTTTGTATTTTTCACGAGAAAGCTTATTCAACCAGAATTCATCCTCAGACTCAATCTGCTGAATAAAATGAATAACGATACTTTTGCAGGCATCAATTCCTTCAGAGGATGAATTATCAAAATCAAGTAAAAATCGTAGCTCCCAATCAAGCAATAAAGAAAAAATAGATTCACGTAAACCTGATAATGCAGTTATATTTTTTGCTATAAAGACCAGTAATTCCTTCCAAACACTACCTACAGGAAAGAGTATGGATTTCTTTCTTTCAGAACCGTGGCCATATTCTTTACAAACCGTTCGGGTTAACATAATGCAACGGGCTAAAAAAGAAGCATTATTAGCAAGCAAATCAACTTTAAAACTGGTGAAAAACGGTGATGCATCTTTGGAACGAAAAACAGCAATCAAAATCTCGTCTATCCAGTACTTCTCAATCTCATCGTTATTAATTGTACTCCTAATTATGCTAACAATAGAATCTGTATCTTCAATCAGATAATCTTCTACCCATAATCTAAATGCTCTTCGAAAGGCTGGTTGGCTACCTATTTTATTAAAAAAGTCTTCAATAGTAGGTGCATCGGCTTTTAATTTTGAAAGATACCTTACCAGTGCCCAGTCTTCGAGAATATCGTGCGACGGTGCAAATTGATATTCATTTCTACTTTTGTACAAAATATGGTCATCGAGCAAAGCTTCCACAGCTGCTTCATCAACTCCCTCATTTGGCTCTACAAAAAGCCGCATTGACTGCGCTCGTTTAATAGCTACATTTGAAAATGCTTTTCCACGCTTTCTTGCCATACCACTGCCAGTAATTGTAGATTTTTCAATAATATGATTCCATAGTTTTGCTTTGAAATCGATTAGAGATAAATCCTCAACTTGAAATCCGCTTACGCCTATTGTATTTACAGCAAATTGCAGATATTTAGGGCTTCGTAATATTTCTTTAACTCCAGGGTTTTCGAAATATGGTTTTAAATTAGGAAAATGTTGTAGTGCTAAATCTAATTCTGCATCAGACATAAGTTTTACCTCAATAACCCCTACATCTGTAACGTGATATTTCTGAAGAATTAGGTTAACAGCATAGGCTCTTGAAGTAAAAATCACTTTTACATCTTTGAAAGATTTTATCTTAGTCAAAAATTGTTGAAAAGCGTTTTCAGGATTCGCTTCCAGCAATTTCTCTAAACTATCTATTACTATCAATTTTTCTTTTAGATACCCTATGGAATTGACTATATCGCCGATAGAATGTGTCACTCCAAGTCTAGTGAATACGTGTGATAATGTGCTTTCATTAAACTGCTCCGCCTTGAATACAAAAACATTTGTTTTATTATGATATACTTCTACAAAGTCTTTTAATAATGCTGACTTACCAGCCCCTGCATTTCCTGTGACTATTGTAAACTGATGTTCCTTGGATGCTTCTAAAAGTTCCTCTAACTTTTCCGAACGGTCTAAATGGAAATCCTCAATAAAACTCGTAAAAGGCTCTATTATGATATTACTATCTTCTTTAAGTTTAGATACAGAGCTAAACGTGCTATCAAATACAGATGGATTAAAGCATTTGTAGACGTCTAATTGGATACAGTCTTCATAGGACAGTGTTCCACCATTAAGATTATATTGAGCAGCTAAAGCCAGTAAATCATTCCATATCTGACTGGCAGTTATTATACAATCCCCAGCTTTGGTTAATGTGATAAGATTTAAAACATTACTATAAGCAGTACTAGTTTCGGTCGTAAAGTCATACCCAACAAGTGCCATGCATTTAAGAAACATCCAAATATTTTTTTTGGTATTTCCACATCATCATTAGCCGTTTTGAGTAAACTTTCATAAATATTGAGATGCTGTTTCTTAATAGCGATTCTTTCCACTTCTTCATAAAAGTCTATCTCGTTATTGTGCGTCGATGCCCAATCTAGAAGTACGTTGAAATGTTTCTTATCGTTATTGGTCAAGTTAGACTTAACTAATAGAAGTCTATCGGTACTTTTATCAAATTTGGTGTTATTAAAATCTTTCCAAAAAGCAGTTATTACTTCTTTAAAAGTTTCATTGGTTTCTGTAAGAGCTACATTATGTTTGATTTGACCTAAAATCTTCTTTTTTACCCCAGAACCTAAATCTATCTCTACCAATAAATCATCTGTTGCATAGCCTTTACTAGTTGTCTGAAATGCTACTTCTGTTATTAAGCTTTTAGTAACTAGAGGTATCTCAATCTTTAATAGCATAGCAAGCAAATAAGCTGCTTGTACGTGATGCTCGTAAGTGGCACCACCACTTCCCATTGAAAATACACTTCCAGTTTTACTCATAGTTATTTGTTTTTAGTCCTGTTCTAAACGCCCCGGACATTAATTCTATCTCCGAATTTTTAATGCCGATTTTCTTTGCAACTATTTTCCAATCTTTGACCACGATTAAAACTTCCTCGATGATAGTCTCCATTTCGCTTTCACTTAAACGGAAAAATTCTCCTACGCTTTTTACAAGATCAAGGTTGAGCGCATTATCATCCATATCTATATTGAGTGCAAGTCCATCCTTTTCTATTGATGGATTAAGGTCGTAGGCTGGCGAAAGTTCCCAACCTTTTTCATTCAATATAAGGCCATGATTGCGCAAGTGATCGTCCGTATTTGATACGGCAATATTAAACACAATTCTCCGCCATAACCGCCGCAGATTTTCATCTACATTTGTTCCATAAGTCTCTATAACATCTACTATATCCAGATAACTGGGTGTTGTAGTCTTAAGGGTTTCTTCAGTATTGCCTGTCATCGTCATTGCAGAAGCAAAATGGATACGATTACCATCTTCTCGGTCAAATCGTTTGGTCAAGAATGTATGGTAAACTCCAGAAATTCGTTCAATTTTAGATTCTGCCATTTCAATACCACAGGCAGTAGCCAATTTATAGGTAAGATATTCCCAAGCTGCCTTGTCGACAGTATCTGTTTTTGAAGGGAATTTAGCAATCCATAAATCTTTATTCTTGCCTAATATGTTGGCTTTGGGTCTGGCACCGCCAAGAGAAGAACCAGGCGCAATAAGAACGGCTATCCATTGCCGTATGGCATCACTCTCAGTATCATTTTCAAGATGATTTACGGCTTCCTGTAAATCGCCAAGGGATGACCAGGGCGGAGTTGGGCTTTTATCATCATTATCTAGAAATGGACCATCTGGATTTGTCTTGAAACGAAGCGCTCCCATACGGCTCTCGTCATACACACCTAATAAATAATCTATTTCATAAAGAGTTTTTGCCTTCTCGTCACGAGCTCTTGCGTCTTGAGCTTCACGGCGCTTCATCAAGGTCTTTCCCCAAGTGTCCGGCATACTATCCAAAAAAATTCCAAAATTCTCTTTATCTGTAGGATATTGTGGTCCGGAATAAAAGCCGATGTCCGGGTCTAGTAGCTGATATAAGCCTTTCTCTAACCACTCTTTATTATATTCAAAACTGAATGCTTTTTTCGCTTTTGCGAAATGCGCCGAGAGTATTCCTATTTGTAGAGGACCACCCAAGCCTTTCCAATCTGCATACACGTAAATATCGAATTTTCCTCCTGCCATAGCTTATAGTAAATCAAGATCCTGTAGTTTACGACCGAATTCATCATCTATCGCAATTTTTGAAAAGTCCTTTTCGAGATTGAGTACTTTCAGCACGTTAAAGTAAAGGCCGATTGCAACAGTTGGATCGCCTTTCTCAACACGGTGTAAAGTAGCACGATGAATACCAGCACGTTCTGCAACCTGCTCGGTAGTCAGCTTTCTACGCTTTCGCGCAAGCTTGATATTTTCACCTATTCCATCAAATATCTTTTGATACTTAGGAAGGAGTATTGCTTTTTTAGAATTCATAATGTCGCTTATTAACGACAAATATACTGTTTTTGTTGTTAATAAGCGACATTTATGTTAAATAATACGTTTTTACGTTTTGAAAGTACGCTAAAAATATTTTCTTTTTTTATCGGAATTCAGTATACTAAAAGAGATAATAATAAACTCCTATTATGAAGAAGTAAAGTTGTGAATTACCAAAATTTATTATTACAACTGTAAATTCATAGGGATTAAAGCCAAGTAGAAACATTTGATATCAAGGCAAATGTTATTCTTAAAATTTACAAAATGTTGTACCTATGTTGTACCTGAGCAAAAAAGAGGACTGATTTGAAATGAAAAAAGCCCTCAATTTCTTGAGAGCTTTTAGTACAGGCGGAGAGACTCGAACTCTCACACCTTGCGGCACCAGATCCTAAGTCTGGCGTGTCTACCAATTCCACCACGCCTGCATTTTTAATATTTTAATAACTTTTTCTTGTCTAATTCCTAAGTCTAGCGTGTCTACCAATTCCACCACGCCTGCATTTCCAATATCAAATTGGGATGCAAATATAATGCAAATTTTCAATTCTCTAAACTTTCCGTCATTTAAAAACGTTCTTTTTTGTATTTTTAAAATACACCCTAAATTTGCTCCATGCAAAACGTACAAGATTACATTTCAAAAAACAAAGAAAGGTTCTTAGATGAACTCATACAATTATTGCGTATTCCTTCTGTAAGTGCCGACTCCGCCTTCTCTCAAGACGTAATCGACACCTCAGAAGCAGTAAAGACTGCGCTAGAAAATGCAGGTTGCGACACGGTCGAAATTTGCGAGACAGAAGGTTACCCAATTGTCTACGGCGAAAAAATAATTGACCCTTCCCTACCTACAGTTCTGGTATATGGTCATTATGACGTTCAACCGGCTGATCCAATAGACCTTTGGAACTCGCCTCCGTTCGAACCTGTTATCAAAAAAACAGATACACATCCTGAAGGTGCCATATTTGCACGGGGTGCTTGTGATGACAAAGGCCAGATGTATATGCACGTAAAGGCATTGGAATTCATGGTGAAAACTGACCAATTGCCTTGTAACGTAAAGTTCATGATTGAAGGCGAAGAGGAAGTTGGCAGTAACAACCTAGCCGTTTTTGTTGCCAATAACCACGAAAAACTAGCTAATGATATCATTCTAATTTCTGATACCGGTATGATTGCGAACGATGTTCCTTCAATAACTACCGGCTTAAGAGGCCTTAGCTATGTAGAGGTAGAGGTTACTGGTCCAAATAGGGATTTACACTCCGGACTTTATGGTGGTGCCGTAGCGAATCCTATAAACGCTTTAACCAAAATGATTGCTTCGCTTCATGATGAAAACAATCATATTACCATTCCTGGTTTTTATGACAAAGTAGAAGACCTCTCTAAAGATGAACGCGCAGAAATGGCAAAAGCACCCTTCAGCTTAGATGCCTATCAAAAAGCGCTGGACATTACATCCGTAGATGGTGAAAATGGATATAGTACCAATGAACGTAATAGCATACGCCCTACGCTAGATGTAAACGGAATTTGGGGCGGTTACATAGGCGAAGGCGCAAAAACGGTAATAGCCAGTAAAGCCTATGCAAAAATATCTATGCGTTTGGTTCCTAACCAAGATTGGCAAGACATTACACAGTTATTCAAAACTCATTTTGAAAGTATAGCGCCTAAAGGAGTTACCGTAAAAGTAACACCTCATCATGGTGGGCAAGGGTATGTTACACCTATTGACACCATCGGTTACAAAGCAGCGTCTAAAGCATACGAAACTACTTTTGGCAAAAAACCTATTCCACAACGTAGTGGCGGCAGTATTCCTATTGTAGCGTTATTTGAGAAAGAATTAAAAAGTAAGACTATTCTAATGGGCTTTGGCTTAGATAGCGATGCCATACACTCGCCAAACGAGCATTTTGGAGTTTGGAACTACTTAAAAGGTATTGAGACCATACCTTATTTCTATCAGCACTTTACAGAAATGAATAAGTAAAATAAAAGGGGAATCAACTAAAACTGATTCCCCTTTTATTTATATTTTTTAACGTACTTGGTAATTATAACCGTCATGGTTGGTCCTACTTTACCTTCTATATATTCCGCATTCTCGCGGTCTAAGGAAATTCTACGAACCGCTGTACCTTGCTTGGCAACCTGGCTAGACCCTTTTATTTTAAGATCTTTTATCAATACAACGCTGTCACCGTTTTCTAAAATAACACCATTAACATCTCTGTGAATGATTTTCTCACTTTCCGCAAGACCTTCACCAGTAGCTTTCGCCCAGTTCAAAGCCTCTGGCTCCAAATAGATCATATCCAACAGATCTTTAGGCCATCCTTCAGATTTTAAACGAGAAAGCATACGCCAAGCCACCACCTTCACGGCATCATATTCGCTCCACATACTATCGTTTAAACAACGCCAATGGTTAGCATCAGTAGTTTCCGGGTTTTCAATCTGGCCAGTACACGTAGCACAAGCCAAAATGCTGCCATCAATACCTCCCGTAGAAACAGGTGGCACCTCATACACATTCAGTTCATTTGTGGCACCACATAGTTCACATGTATTACCACTTCTATTCGTCAATTCTTCAAGTACACTCATAACTATTAAATATAGACCAAATTTAAAGTTTTCAACCATAATAAGGCCTACGGACACTAGACTTTTATACCAGTAAGTTTAAAAAGGGCGTTCCCCGTATAAAAAACGGGGCGGGCTATACGTTGCAAGTACGTTTTGCAGAAAAGCAAATACGCGCTTTTCACTTCTATCCCTAACGCAAGAAGAGTTTTTTAGACTAAAAATTAATGTTAAACCACAAATTAACCCCTAACACCCTGTAACTAAAAAAGGTAACTTACGTCATATTCACCATCAATCAGCCCATTTATGGGTGTCATCAAAAAAAATCGGACATCATGGTACAGCAATTTTTTATCCTCTGCTCGGGGGCGGACACCTCCATTCTAAAAACCTGTTCACAAGGCGAACAGAACAAATACGCCGGTATTGGCGCAACCGTATTCTTTACGGCTCTCATGGCATTTATTGCCAGTAGTTATGCGCTTTATACGGTTTTTGACAATGTATACACGGCTACTTTCTTTGGTCTCATTTGGGGGCTTTTGATTTTTAATCTAGACCGTTTTATCGTTTCCACCATAAAAAAACGAAACAGTTTTGGCAATGAGCTTTTACAAGCGGCACCTCGTCTTGTATTGGCCATCATCATTGCTGTGGTCATCTCAAAACCTTTGGAAATGAAAATTTTTGAAAAGGAAATCAATCAAGTTCTATTGGTGCAAAAGAATGAAATGACATTGGCCAGTAAAAACCAATTGGCTTTACAGTACACTCCAAACATAGAAAAGCTGAATACAGCTATTGGTGTTTTAAAAAGTGAAATCACTACCAAAGAAGCGGAAACCAATACACTTTACAGCACTTATATTACAGAAGCAGAAGGTACTTCTGGCACTCTAAAGTTAGGCAAAGGACCTGTTTATGAAGAAAAACGCGAGAAGCACGATGCTGCTTTAGCCGAGCTTCAGCAATTAAAAGAGAATAACGGTCAGAAAATCAAAGCCATCGAAAATCAGATTTCTACTTTAAATGCGGAGTATTCGGATGTGGTTAAAAATTCACAACCCGTAATAGATGGTTTTGACGGACTTATGGCACGCATCAATGCGTTGAACGAGCTACCTTGGTGGCCTTCGTTCTTTATATTTCTATTGTTTTTGGCAATTGAAACCTCTCCGATTATCGCTAAACTATTATCACCAAAAGGTACTTATGATATTAAGTTAGAGGAAGAAGAAAGTATGGTCAATACTTGGGCACGACAAAAAATACAGCAACGCGAACAAATGCTGTTGGCCGATACGGCATTGAACGAAAAGATTTATAATGAAATAAAAAGAGAAGAAGAGGTATACGCCTATAAAAAGAAAAAATCAGAAGAATTATTAAAACTACAGGCCGATGCTTTCCGCGATATTCAAGTGAAACAATTATAAGGTCTTAATCTAGTAGATCAAGAAAGACATTTATCCTTTTTAGAATCTTTTTAAAGTCTTCATCAAGACTGGCATCTCCTGCATGTAAACGTTCTTTATGCTCTTCGGCAAAAATGAATGTTTTTTCCATGCCTAAGACACTGATTTTGTATTTTAATTTGTGAACGATTTCTGCTGCGGCTCGGGGTTCGTCCAATTTTATATGATAGAGATATTTACCTAGATCCCAAGAAAATTCAGATTTCAGAAGGGTTACGAACTTTTGCTCAAATTCAGCATCACGAGCACCTACGAGGTTTTCCACGTAATTTAAGCTGGGTCTTTCCCCTTTATAGCTATCAAAATCCTTCATAAAATCCGCCTCTATTTAAGCTTACCTGTTCGTACTTCAGAGTAAATAAAGGTAAGAATTATAGTACGGTTATTTTTTTGTTTGTTGTGAAACAGTCAAAAGAATACATCATCAGCTAATTAAAAGATGTTTGTTTGTAAAAAAGCTTTGAATTATCGTCAAAATATCAGATTTTATTCCAATTGCTCTATCGCTTTATCAGCACGACCCAATCTTGTTCTTTGTCCTTAGGAGGTGTACCCATATCAACTTTACTACCCCCTTTTAATTTTAAAACGGAACCCGGTTGTAGACTTCCACCATTGAGTGGGTCAAACCAACTTACTTCAAAACCACCTTCGGTTTCACTCAAATCTATACTATAGTTACCTTTCTTAGGTAAATAAACCGCATAGATCTCTCCTTTTTTCCGGTAACAGTAGGCCTCTTTAGAATTGATTAAACTATGTTGGGCCTTCATTTCCCAATAAGGTAAATTCTCCTGAAAAAAGTCTAGGGCATGTTTGGTCACTTCCCATAAGCGGTCTCTGGTACGCCAATCTTCGGTATTAAGATCATGGTATGTATTATTAGCTCCAAAATACCACTCCACACCTGCAGCACCGGACAATAAAGTTCCCCAGAGCACATAACGCCGTAATGAATCATGATTGCCATCTAATGAATCTGAACGTGCACCGGTATGCCACATACCTATCTCATCCATAGTAATCATCCATTCATGACCTGCTTTGCGTGCTTTTGTCTTCCAAGTTTCCACTACCTCAGCAGCTCCTTCTCGTTTGTCTACCTGTAAGGAAATTCCATCCAAATCCTTAAAACCGACTATTGAATCCAAAATGTTTGCACGGGCCGGTTCATGGCTATGGGTATGTAAAAGTATAGGATGGTTATAGGGGTCTATTTCTTTGAGAAAAGAAGTCATAGCTCTACGTTGTGCATCGTTCTGTGAGACAGGTGTAAATTCTGCATAACCGTTCTCTTCTCCTAAATTGAAATTCATGGCCAAATGGTGACCAAAACGTGCCATAAGTTCCCGAAGATACAATTGGCGCATAGGGCCTGTATCACCTTTATCCAGCATAGTTTCATTCTCCGTTTCCTGTAACACCATATGTAACAATATGCCCTTTGCCTGCATATGATTGAAGACTATTTCCCATTGCTCTAATTTGCTAACGTCAAAACGGGTAAAATCATCAGGATTGGCATAAGGCCAAACATCTTTTCCATCGCCAAGAATATTTAACGTTAAGAAATAGGCTACGTTCATCCCCTTTGAGGATAAATAGTTCAACGCGCCAATAAGCGCCTTTCCTTTGCCTTCTTTCCACATTGGATCACCATTGTTCCAATCTTCTAAATGGGGCGCGTAACGATGTAGCTGTTCATTTGTCTTGGCTTCCCCTTTACTCTCCGAACTTTGCATACGGTAGGTGCCATCAAAATCTTCATATCCTAAAAGATTTTCAGGGCTATCTGCACCTCCTTTAATCCAATATTCACCAGAATCCTGAAATCGGAAATACCCTTTTGAATTCACCAACCGTCCTTTTGACCTAAAATCTGGACTTTTCTTATCTGATGCCACTACATTAAACTTGCCCATAGCATTGGTCAAACTTATCTCTTCACCCTGTAACTTATCATTAGAAAGCGCAATGGAATCTCCATGTTGTAAAGTTGCGGAATAGCTCCATTCCCCCATTTCACTCGGAGAAAAACGCACTTGCCAAATTTTACCTGCTTCAGCACTACTCTCTGCGGCATCTCCGTCTGCAGCATAAAAACCACGAACCTCATACGTTTTGGCACCGTTAGTGAACTCAACGTTTAAACGATAATTTAAAAACGGATTATCATCTGCTTTTTCTGAAGTTTCAGGACCTTCAAAAGATAAAGTGATCGTATGCCATCTTTGGTATTCCGTTAGCTTTTCCTCCTTCTCTTTTTCTGTACATGAAACAAGGAGAAAAGCGCACGCAATTAGGTATAGAAGTTTTTTCAAGTTGAGGTTGTTTTAATGAATTAATACTTTAAAAATAGTTAAATAGCGAACAGTTCTAACACGTAGATTACAATTTAACTAATTGCCCCATATCCGAAGCCATAGTGCATTTAGCAACCGTTTGGCATCTACTCGGGTTTTTGGCATTTCATGAACTGCAAGTCCGTTTTCAGTTGGCTCAAGTTCATAAGTAAAGGCGAATTGTGTCTCTTTTGGGTCTAAACTTATAAGCCCAAAACGAAGGTCGTTAAAGAAGAGCTTACCATCCTTTTCAGATATGGTATACCAACCTTCGGTTATACTAATGAGTCGTTTTACTTTATCATCAGATTGTAAATCACCCAAAAGTTGATGGTTTTTAGGATAGGATGTAAACTTGATATCCTCGGTATCAAAAAAAGAATAATCTCCTATTAAATAGGCATCGCCAGCATCTACATTAGCAGTCCATAAAATGGTATTAAATGGTGCGGGGCGGGTATCTAAACTTTCATAGGTTACACCATGTATTTCTAAACTATGCACAAACTCTCCGTATGCAAACCACTTTAGAATTAAAGAGGTTACCAAATATGCTGTACTAACCGTTAACCCCAACCTATTGTATCTTTTTCGTTTTGGCGATGTTTTAGGTTGGCGCATGGCCATAATAAGAAAAACAATAAAAGGTAAGGTGTACAGAGGGTCTATGACGAAAATATTCTGAAATGCCAATCGGATTTTAAGAGGCCAAAACAATTGAGTGCCCCAAGTGGTAAATGTATCTAGAACGGGGTGCGTAAAAAGGCCCCAAAACATTAACCAAGACCAATCCTTAAAAGTAGCCTCACTCTTCCGTTCAATTTTGGAAATTAGCCAACCAAATATTGGCGCAAAGAGTATGGAAAAGAAAATAGAGTGACTAAAACCGCGATGCATTTCCGTTGCGGTAACGGTATCAAAAAAGAAACGCGCAATAACATCCAAGTCAGGAATGGTACCTGCAATAGCCCCATACAGCATGGCTTTGTTACCTACCTTCTTTCCTAAAACGGCTTCACCGACAGCAGCACCTAATACTATTTGAGTTAATGAATCCATTTATTGACTATCGTTTAAACTATTCTTATTCTACAATTTGCATCTTCTTCAATAAGAACGATGCATTCATATTCTGACAAATGCCATCTTTAAACTTATAATCAAAATGAAGCTCATCATTAATGATTTCTGCATCAAAATAATGGTTCTCTACTTGTGGTAAAGTATTGGCCACTTCACATAAACTTAAATCGTGAGTAGCAATAATCCCTGTAGATTTAGAAGCAACCAATCGCTCAACAAACTTGCGGCTTCCTTCTGCCTTATCAGTACTATTGGTTCCTTTTAGGATTTCATCTAAAACAATAAAATAACGGTCTTCCTGAATTTCATCAACAATGAATTTCAATCGTTTTAATTCTGAAAAGAAGTATGATTCGTCATCCGTTAACGAATCCGTCGTACGCATACTTGTAATCAATTTAATAGGCGAATAATCTACCTTCTTGGCGCAAAGCGGAAGGCCCATATTAGCCATAACAATTTGCAATGAAACTGTCCGTAAGAACGTACTCTTACCCGCCATATTGGCTCCGGTAACGATAAAAAACTGTTCGCGGTCTATTACAAAATCATTCAAAACACTCTTTTCTGGATTCAACAAAGGATGACCTGCTCCAATGGATTTAAGAACTGCTGCGTCATTATTGATATTCGGAAAATTGTACTCAGGATGATTAAAAGTAAAATTACCCAAGCTATTGTAGGCATCAAAAAACGCGATGGTATCAAACCATTTTTCTACAAAAGCCCCGTGTTTGGCAATCCATTTTTCAATCTCGTAGCAATGCGTTAATGTTCGTAGAAAAAAGCCATTACCAAAAAAGAGATAAATAATGTTATTATTCTTATCTAAACTGTTCAATTGCTTTGAAAATTGGGCTATGATTAAAGACGTTTTTTCTTTATCTCTAAGCACATTACCTCGTAATTCTTTTAAATAATCCGAAGTAAATTCAGTTTCCTCTATTAAGTTCAATAACTTATTATACTGCTGAAAAGTGCTCTGTACTTTTGAAGCATCACCACCCAAATTAGTGATTTTCTTCATATACATTCCGGTAACACCCATACCCACCACAAGCCAAACCACCAAGGCCGACTCTGGTGCCAGATCTAGAAAATAAAGTGCAAACAGAATCACGGAAATCGCTGAAAAAACTAGAGGTAAATAACGCATTATTTTAGGCACGAAAGGAACGTAGTTCGTTAGCCAATTTACAATAGTATCCGTCTTGCCTTCTGCTTGCGTTAAAGAAGCTATTGCAGAAAAATTCTGCCGCCACTCGGGCATTTTCCCTAATTCTTTAATGGCTTCTTGTTTCTTTTCAATCCCATCTATGGTATTCGCTTTAAACAAACCAGCAAAAGTCTCAGCTCCTTGTTTTAAGGCTGTACGGTTGGCGTACTGAAAAAATGAACCTCTACCAAAAAGGTCTATATCTTGACTGAAATAATGTAAGGGGTCTTTAAACTCATCGCCTTCCGGTAAATCGTGAAAGTCACGATCTAATACTTTCAGTTCCGTTTGGTTAATATCTAGCAAAGCCAATAACCTATCTCGTTTGTACTGGAGCGTTGCATGTCTCGTTACTAAAAAGAGAAAAAGCACAACGGTGACCAATATTACGCCCATAACCCATTTGGCATCACCAAAAAACCAATATATAGCAAAGCCTGCCAAACCAAATATGGCTAAACGCAACATACTTGAAGCAAAGAGCTGTTTCTTTATTTGAGATAATTCTTTGGTGTATTTTTCAATTTCACCACTATAAAAAGATTTTAATTGCTGCATAATACCCGACAAGAATTTTACATAAAAATACTACGAAATGATTCACGAAAGTGCATCATACTCCGCTTTAAGCTTTTTAGTGAATTTGGAAATAACCAAATCATAAGAATGGTCTATGAGTTCAGTGATTAGTTTAGGTGGCAGACTATCCAACAGCAGCGTATTCCAGTGTACTTTGCTCATATGATAGCCCGGTATAATGTTGCCATCAAACTCTTCACGAAGTTCAATAGCCCGCTCTGGGTCACATTTAAGATTTACTTGAGAAGGAAGACGCTCTAACGCACAAAGTGAAAACATCTTGCCCATGACTTTAAACACCAAGGTTTTCTCATCAAAAGGAAACTCTTCGGTTACACCTTTTTTGGCAATGCAATACTCACGAAACAGCTCAACGTTCATCATTTTAAATCGTTCTTTTACTTGTTAGTCGTTATCAACCTTTCCATTGACGACCAATAGTATCTAACTTTCAAAATTGTTTTATCGCCTATATCATTACCTTCTACAGTCTCCAGTCGCTCGCCGCCACAAGAATCATAAAACCCTTGTGCTGCCTTGTTGTTCTCCAGTACCCACAAATACATACCTAAGCTGGATGGGTTCTTCAACACCTCTTTAGCAACCAAAGACATTAAGTGTCTACCGACACCCATTCCCTGTACACCTTTTGAAACATGAAGATTATCTAATAGAGTACCATAAATAGTATGATCTGATATGAAAATACAAGCAAAACCTACAATGATACCATTACTATCCGCAACAACTACCCGCTGTTCTGAAATAGGATTTTCAAGTCTTTTACGCCAAACTTGCTGACGCTCAGAAAGAGCTAAATCATCTAAGTAAACGTCACTGAATGCTCCGCGATAATTTTCTTGCCAACTTTTAGCATGTAATTGAGCAATTGCCATGGCATCTGCCAACACAGCAGACCTGTATGCAATCATAGGTTTATTGCACGCCCTTTGAGTCGTAAACAATTACTTTGTCCCATAAAGCACTAGACTCTTCAATAAACACTTTATGAGGTGCCTCATCTTGGTAGTTTTGTTGTGCTTCCGCAGATTCAAAAGTTACGATTAGCGAATAAGTAAACGACCCATCTACCACATCACGACTAGCTTTTGGTGGCATACCAATAAAGCTGGTTTTTGCATATTCCGAGTTATCCAAAAATTTCTGTAGCGACTTTTCAAAAGCGGCACGGTCTGCTTTGTTATCCGGGTTTTTAAACCAGAAAAATACGGTATGGGCAAAATTGGGATCAAATTCTCTCATGTCATTCTTTGTTTGGCCATTAGCGGTAATGGCAAGTGTTAAAAATAATATTGCAAGGGTAAGTGTTCTCATAATTATGGTTTGAATTGTATAAATGAATTAATCTTCCAGCATTTCTTTTTGCTTTTCCGTAATCTCTAAAGCCGTGTAATCTAATTTCCAACCAATGGTCTCCACTATTTTTTCAATAAGCAGGACTGCTTGAATGGCTTCCTTTTTGGCCGTTTGCATCAATCCGCTTTGAGGAATTTTTTCACGAATATGTTGTTTAGCCTCTTTATTGAGCAACGTTAAATCTTCTGAAGAAAAGAAATTAAACATGCCACTCTGAATATCATAAAACTGAATATCTGGTTCTATGGATAAAATTTCTGGCTCTGGAAAATGAGTTAGAATAATTCTCTTGTTCTCATTGTCCGCTTTGATTTTTACCTTTTTAAGGTCATAACCAATATGGGCTTTGGCATTGATGACTAATAAGGCTTTTTTCTTACTGCTCACCAAACTCATGAATCGCTCCTTAATATTCTCATAGCGGTAGATTTCTGCAAAATCTCCTTCTACAGAAACCAATTTGCATACACTCTGTATTTTATCAACAAGTACTGTAGATTGGTGTTTGGTCAATTCTTTATTTTGCCTTTGTCTAAAAAGAGAATACACCCAATACATTAAGATAGCACCTAAAATCAGACCCAAAAAAGTATCGAAGATATTATCCATTTTTATTTTCCTATTTCCCCTAAGTGGGTAAATTTAAATCCTTTGTCATATTTAAGGCCATAGCCAAAAACACGATCCATTGCAGCATGCGAAAATAAAACAATCCCAACCAACTGCAATATAGGTTCCGAAAGATACGCCCCAATTAAATATATGACAAGAGCAATGCCTTTATGATGAAAAATATTGTAACCTATAGCTCCTGCCTTATTCCCTAAAAGATATCCTAACATACCTATATCTGGCGTTAAAAGTAATACCAAAAACCACCACCATGCATAAGGCAAAAGACTAAAAAGATACATCCCAAAAAAGAACATAACCAACTCCTCAACCTTTAGCAGCTTTATCATTTAGGAGTGACTTTATTTTGAATAACCCTATAAAGCACAGGCCTACTGGGACTAGCATCATTTTCAAAAGGAGCCACCTGCAGGTTTAGAATATAGGTTCCGTCCTCAATAGAGTTTGCCACATAAATAAATTCCGTTATTGTAGCGTTCTTACGAAGTTTACCATTAAAGTTCCAAAATGCCTTGTGAGCTACTAACGCTCCATTATCTTTTTCTTTATCTACAGAAGGAAGATCTACAAGTAAGTGATTCACTCCTTTTTCCACCAAAAACTCAGCTGCTTCTTGTGTTAAATATGGAGGGTTTGAATGCGAGTATTGTCTTGACTTTTTTTGCTTCATGTTAGGCAACGTTCGGATAACGACTGCTTCCCGTTTTTTGTTCCCCAAAGCGTACTTCAGTTGCTTTTTAGAAATCACAAAATCATCATTAACCAACTCTGGCGCCACGGTAACTACTTCAGACAGAAAGAAATATTGCTTTAAATTTTTATTGACCGAGTGAAATTCTTCGGTAATATGCCCCACACATTCCGTATGTGTACCATGAGCATGCGGATTAAATGAAATATCATTGAAATTGATGGAAGCCCCTTCCGACACTTTACCTACAAAACCTGATTCTTCGTGAGCCTCAATTTTTGGAGGCGCAACATACCATGCGTTTACATTTTCCTCTCCACCTTTAATAGCTACTGAAATATCCAGAGGTTTGGAAAGGTCTATTGGGTAATTTTTTGTTCTATGTTTTATAGTGGCAATCATAAAATTGTATTCAATTTTTAAAAACGACTTTGGCTCGTAGATAATAAAAAGCCAGATGACCGTATTCGGCGACTAACGCTTGCGCCTATTTTTACTTTGGTTTCTACTTCAAATTTACCATAAAAAGGTCGGATGCGAGACCGTCGGCTAAAAAACGCCCTTTTTTAGTGGTCAGTAGCGTATCATCTTTAATATGCAATAATTCATCTTTCAGGTGCTTCTCTGCCTGCATTAAAGCATATTCATGATATTTCTCACCAAAATCAGATGCAATTTTTGAAAGCGACACTCCCCAAATAGTACGTAATCCGGTCATCACATATTCATTGTAAGTATCGGTAACGGATAAGGTTTCAGTTTCCATAGGAAGCTCTCCTTTTTCTATCGACTTCAAATATTTGGGATTATTATTGATGTTCCACCCTCTACGCACACCGTCATACGAGTGTGCAGACGGACCAATACCCAAATACTTTTTCTGTTGCCAGTAAGCTGTATTGTTTCTTGAGAAATAACCTGACTTTCCAAAGTTAGATATCTCATAACTTTCAAAACCAGCAGCTTCTAAAGTTTCGGACAAAATATGAAAGTGAGCTTGGGCTACTTCATCATCTACATTCTTTACCAAACCCTTTTTTATAAAACTTGCTAGTGCCGTATGCGGTTCCACGGTTAGTGCGTAACTGGAAATATGAGGTATTCCAAAAGAAATGGCCTTATCTATATTTTCCTTCCATCGCTCGTTTGTCATATCTGGAACGCCGTAAATCAAATCGATAGAAATATTATCAAAATAGGCGGTTGCTTCCCTTATACAGTTTTCCGCTTCACTAGCATTATGAGCACGATTCATCAAATTCAAATCCTCCTCAAAGAAAGATTGAATACCAATACTTAAACGATTGACAGGACTTTTAGAAAGGGCAATTATTTTCTCCGTTGATAAATCATCCGGGTTTGCCTCCAAGGTAATTTCAGGATTTTCAGAAACGTCATAATTCTGATAAACCGAATCAATAATAGACTGTATTTCTTCCGTTTGAAGCACACTGGGCGTTCCTCCTCCAAAATATATAGTTTCTACCACCTCATCCTGAAACTCATCTTTTCGCAAGAGCAGTTCTTTCCGCAAAGCCGCAACCATTGCCTCTTTCTTTCCCATTGAAGTAGAGAAATGGAAGTCGCAATAATGACATGCCTGTTTGCAAAAAGGGATGTGAATGTAGATGCCGCTCATGTTTCAGTGTTCAGTGTTCAGTGTTCAGTGTTCTATTTTGCTCCAAAATTGGCTGGGTTTCGCATCATATATTGAATTAATTTCCCAACTTCATCACTTTGCGCTACACACTCACTAAAAGTTTTCTCATCTATATATTTACATGCTAAAGAAAATTCTAGCCATGTTTGTGTTTCCGAATTTTCCGCATCACTATCAGTTAACTTACTAATAAAATGTTTAGGATAAAGTCGCTTACGATAAGCTTCTGCAATATTGGCACTAACACTTCGTGAAGACCTTCTAATCTGATCGGTCAAAGAATATGTCTCGGTTTTAGGAAATGTTTTCGATATCTCAAAAATCCGCATTGCTAAAGCAAAGGACTTTTTATAAGCCAATAAATCTTGAAACCTCATATAATTCTATTCTAAAAACCAATTACTGCCTACTGAATACTGCTCACTAACCACAAAACCAGCATCCTACTTTTTCACTCTTGAACTATTCTGTTTTACAAAAGCATCCCAACCAGAATACCCTTTACCAACATCTACCCTTCCCTGGTTGTAAAAATGACAAACGGCAGCAGCAAGACCATCTGTACTATCTAAATTTTTAGGTAGTGTTTTTAGTCCCAGTACACTTTGTAGCATTTTGGCTACTTGTTCTTTACTGGCATTACCATTACCAGTTACGGCCATTTTTATTTTCTTTGGCAAATATTCCGTTATGGGAATTTCACGCGAGAGTCCTGCTGCCATGGCCACACCTTGAGCACGACCTAGTTTAAGCATAGATTGTACGTTCTTACCAAAGAATGGAGCCTCAATAGCTATTTCATCAGGGTGGTACGTATCTATAAGTTCTATGGTGCGCTCAAAAATGAGCTTTAATTTTACATAGTGGTCGCTGTATTTTTTGAGCATCAGTTCGTTCATTTGAACGAACTCCATTTTTTTACCTACCACTTTTATGACACCGAAGCCCATAATGGTAGTACCTGGATCAATACCGAGTATAATTTTTTCCGTTGCCAAATGATTTGTTTTATTGCAGTACTATGGGAATTCTAAATTTTGCCCTAACGGGAATGCCTCTTTTTAATGCGGGTTCAATCTTGGGTAAACCGTTTAGGCAATTTTCAATCTGCCTGTCAAAACCAAGAAGTTGAGTTTCTGTTATATCTCCCTTATCTATATTCAAAAGAGAAATAGCTCCTGAAGCCTCCATTAAAAAGTCGACAAAAATAGTATCTTTTACTGCTTCTTGCACCACAAAATCCGATTCTTCAAGTGTTTTTGAAAAGTGTTTCAATAGCGTTGCCATAAAGCATTGTTTCTGCTCTTGCTTAGAGGCAGTTTCATCGCAATCGGCAAAAAGAGGATATTGATCAACATCTTCCCAATCAATACTTAGTATTTCTTTGTTGACCAATTCTTGAGTTTTCTTTTCCCTTGAAGCCGACCAATTGCATGCCGTAAGCAGGAACAAAAAGCATAAAATTGTGAGGTTTCGCATTGCCCTTAATTGTAGGCTGAAATTACAATTTTTTGTGGAGGTTTCTGCTATATATCCTTATTAGCAAAGGGAAAACACCTCAAAAGAGCTGTTTTTCATCAAAAAAAGCGAATTTAAAAACGGAGATGAATTAACTAACATCATTACGATAGACCCAATAGGTGTAACAAAATGTAATTATCTTCGTCAGACAGGAAATTGACTAAATGGATATTGTATTACTTATTTTGGGTTTCATTTTTATGCTCGTCGGAATTTTAGGCAGCTTCTTGCCCATACTCCCCGGACCACCTATTAGCTGGGTTGGTCTTTTATTATTACACCTCACGAAGGCAGTACCACCAGACAGTTGGTTTTTAGGAATTACTGCCGCTTTGGCTCTTGTTGTTTTTGGACTAGATTATGTAATTCCTGCTATGGGAACAAAGAAATTTGGTGGAACAAAATATGGAGTTATCGGCACCACTCTAGGACTGTTGGTTGCCCTATTCTTTCCTATTTTAGGCCCGTTTGGTATTATAGTTTGGCCTTTTGTTGGTGCATTGGTAGGGGAATTATTGAATAAAGCCGATGGAAAAACAGCTACTAAAGCTGCTTTCGGGTCGTTTCTGGGCTTCTTGACCGGTACTTTTATGAAGTTCCTGATTGCTATAATTTATTTCGGTCTTTTTATTTCTAAGGCTTGGAATTATCGACTTGAATTGTTTCCGTTTTTAAGCTAGTACATATAAAATAGAACAAAAAAAACCTTGCTCTTGGAGCAAGGTTTTTTTTTGTTTTTAAATAGTAAGCTGAATAAATTTTAACCAATTTCTAGTCCATCCAAACTACTTTATCTTCTATTGGCGTTCTTACGCCTTCAGGAATTTCTTCATCAGAATATCCCATGTAAAAAAAGCCTAGACAGGCTTCACCATCGTTCATTTCAAAAAAATCATTCATGTGTTTTACCAATCCCGGTGAGCTCCAATAAGAACCAATACCCATTTCAGTACAGCATAACCACATGTTCTGAACAGCCATAGCTGTAGCGGCCACTTCTTCCCATTCAGGAATACTTTGCGCTGGATCTCTTTGCATACAAATGGCAATAATAGCCCCTGCACGTTTTGGATTTTCAATCAGTTTTTTAGCTTTGAACTCCTTTGGATTCGGTTCATTTTCTAAGTACTTTAAAGAAAGAAACAATCCTAATTTCTCTTGAGACTCCCCTTGTAAAACTCTAAACCTCCATGGTTCGGTTTTCTTATGCGTAGGCGCCCAATTAGCTGCTTCCAATATTTTTTCAATATCCGCTTTAGCTATAGGCTTATCATTATACTGGGCCGGAAAAACCGATCGTCTATTTTTTATAAGGTCAAAAATCACTTATTCTATTTTGTTTAATTTCTAATTCAGTTTCAAGTACAAATAATTTACTCTAACCAGCTTTTATAATACTTACCATCATCAATATCCATTGCCTGTTGGGTTAATTTCAACGGCTTAAAGGTATCAATCATTACGGCTAGTTCTTCAGTTTTAGTTTTACCTATACTAGCTTCGTATGTTCCTGGGTGCGGACCATGAGGAATACCAGCAGGATGTAAAGAAATACTCCCTTCATCAACACCTTTTCGACTCATAAAATCTCCATCTACGTAATAGAGTACCTCATCAGAATCTATGTTAGAATGATTGTAAGGTGCAGGAATAGCCTGCGGATGGTAATCATACAATCTGGGACAGAACGAACACACCACAAAGGCACTAGTTTCAAACGTCTGGTGCACTGGTGGCGGTTGATGAACACGCCCCGTTATGGGTTCAAAATTATGAATAGAAAAGCCATAGGGAAAATTATATCCGTCCCAACCTACAACATCAAAAGGATGCGTGGCATAAGTCATATGGTGCAGTTGTCCTTGCTTCTTTACTTTGATTAAAAACTCGCCTTTTTCATCATGAGTCTGTAGATTTTGTGGCAATTTAAAATCTCGCTCACAAAAAGGTGAATGCTCCAAATGTTGACCAAAATAGTTACGGTATCTTTTTGGCGTATATATAGGATGATAGCTTTCGGTAATCAATAAACGATTGTCTTCTGAATCAAATTCAATCTGATATATGATTCCTCTGGGAATTACCAAATAATCGCCATATTCAAAAGGAATTTCACCTAAAATGGTCTTTAACGTACCAGAACCTTTGTGAACAAACAAAAGCTCATCTGCATCTGTATTTTTATAAAAATAATCTGTTAGGGATTTCCTTGGAGCAGCGAGCCCTACATGCACATCATTATTGAAAAGCATGGTTTTACGACTTTCCAAATAATCATCTTCAGGCTTTACTTGAAAACCTTGAAGTAACCTAGATTTTATATTGTATTCCACAGCGGCCCTAGGCGCAACATCTAACGTCTTACCCACTTCTTTTACTTGCGTAGGCCTATGTAAATGATAGAGCAAAGAAGACATTCCATCAAAACCAATAGTACCGAACAATTGTTCATAATGTAAGGTGCCATCTTCCTTTTTGAAAGTGGTATGTCTCTTTTGTGGAAATTTTCCCAGCTTGTGATATAAAGGCATGTAATTTTCTTTAAAAATCTTGTTTAAAATTACGGTTTTTTTATCGATATCGCATATTTCACCCTTTTTATAAACGGATGAAATCATCCCAAGAACGCAAATTTCTTAAAATGAAAAAAACGTTATAGTAACGCATTTGATCGATGAAAAGAAATCTATTTGATGTAAGTTTGCATCGTAGTTAAGTTTATGAAAATGAGCTACATAAAACTGGACATTAGTAAAACCCATGACCAGTTCTAAAATAGTATTGAAAGTAAAAATTAATACCTTGTATCATGAATAGAACACATCATCAGGTAAAAGCAGAGAAAGCTAAAAAGGCGTGGATGTCAATCCAAGACCGAAGAACGCCGGAACATGACAAACCAAATGTGGTTGATCGTCAACTTCAAAAAGTCTAGTCCAGAATTTAATTTAAGTTGATGTAATTACGTTACGACAAATCGTAACTAAACCTACAATTACATCTTTCCCTATATCATGTGCCATTCTTGGTTTATACAGCCGTGTAGAAACCATTGGGCATAAAAAAAGCCTTCCAACATGGAAAGCCTTTCATTGGCCCAAACCTATACAGATTTTGGGTTACAACACAACAGGACAAATATACTAAAGGATTTTAAATAATTGCTATCTCTATGGCTAAACTATGCCTTTGGATTAAACCTTCTTAAAATAAGGCGAGCGGCTTTATCATAATTGATATAATTGTATGCCCAGTTAAAAAATACAATGACCTTATTTCTAAACCCTACCAGCGCCATTAAGTGAACGAACATCCAGATAAAGCAAGCAAAGAAACCTCCAAATTGTAATTTTTTAATATCCGCAACAGCTTTGTTTCTTCCTATGGTAGCCATGGTTCCCTTATCTACATAAGTAAAAGGTTTCATTTCTTTACCCTCCAATAACTTTTCTAGATTTTTGGCCAATAACTCTCCTTGCTGAATTGCCGGTTGCGCAACTTGTGGATGTCCTTTGGGGAAATCTTCAGTTTCCATATAAGAAATATCCCCAATGGCAAAAACCGAGTCATAACCTTCTACCTGACTAAAACGGTTTACTTTATAACGGTTTAAACGTTCTACCAAAATATGGGGTGCAAAACCCTCTATGGCCGCACCGGTAACTCCTGCAGTCCAAATAAAATTTTTAGTGCGTATGGTGGTTCCATCTTTTAAGGTTACCTGTTCCCCATCATAATTACTGGCAATGGCGTTAAGATGAACGCGCACCCCTAATTCTTCCAAAAATCCCATGGCTTTCTTAGTTGCATGCTCACTCATTGGCGGCAATACTTTTGGACCACCCTCATACAAGTTGATTTCCATTTCATCTATATTCAGATGTCGGTAATCTTCAGGGAAAACGTTATTCTTAAGTTCTGCAAATGCCCCAGCAAGCTCTACACCTGTTGGCCCCGCTCCAATAATACAGAAATTAAGTAATGCCTTACGCTCTTCTGGATCCTGGCAGTCGTCTGCTTTTTCAAAATTTTGTAACATTAAACTTCTAATGTCCAGTGCTTGCGGCACACTTTTCATAGACATGGCATGTTGCGCAATCTCTTTATTCCCAAAAAAGTTAGTTTTTGTACCCGTGGCCAAAACCAAATAATCATATTCCAGGTTTCCCGTGTCCGTAATAATGACCTTCTGTTCCGGTTCAATACGCACAACATTGGCTAGCCTAAAATAGAAATTCTCCAAATGCCTTAACACCTTACGTATAGGGTATGCAATGGAGTCCGGTTCTAAGCCGCTAGTAGAAACCTGATAAAGGAGTGGTTGAAAGGTATGGTAGTTATGCTTGTCCAGTAATACGACTTGTAAATCTATTTTACTGAGTTTTTTGGCTAGTGATATTCCGGCAAAACCGCCACCAATAATCACTATTCTTTTCTGACCTGTCTTGGGAAGGTTCATAACTTAATTTTCCACAAAATTAAGAAGATCTAGCGCAGTATATTTTTAATCTTTAGAAATATCACATTTAATATTGCCGCAATAAAAAAACTAGAAAAACACCTTCTTCTATTTAGAAGAACCTGCATTATTCAGAAGCCGAAAGACTCTGCTCTTTTTTACTATGTGAAGAACCACTCATGCCCAATTCTGGAATAACCAATAAAGGAACTTGTGTATGAAAAGCTATACGTTTCACCACTGCCTCACGAGTTAGGTTTTCCATATAACTATGTTGGTAATGTAACATAGCTAGCAAATGAATATCTAATTCATTGCTAAAAACTTCTAAGGTTTTAGAAATGGAATTTAATTCCGAAACCGTATGAACGTAATGCTCTACATCTTTTAAATATTTACGAAGCATACTTAAATTAAACTTCTGAAGTTCCGTTAAAGCAGTGATTTTCTGCTGCACATGTACTATTCTTATAACCGCATTAAAGGTCTTGGCCATGTCCAATAATGGTTTCAATTCAGACTGTGTATAAAATCTATTGAAGTCTGTGGCAAAAGCCACTTCGTCCGGTGTTTTAAATTTAAAATTTTGGGGAACGGCAAGTACAGGACATTTCTTTACCGTTTTTATAATTCGCACTGTATTGCTACCCATGAAAACCTCATCTATTGCTGAGGCTCCTTTTGTTCCGGTGATAACCAAATCTATTGCATACTCATCTATTACTGCTTTTACCTCATCTACAAGCATAGAAAAAGAAGATACAGCAGTAAATCTATGTTGTGGATTGTTGAATTCCGTGTGCATTCGTGAAATGAGATTGGCAAGACCTGCTTCGGATTGGGTTCGTGCAGCATCCTCCATCATATCGCCGCTCACGTTTGTAGCCATAAAACGGCTATGTGCAATGTGGGGCGTATAAGTATTCAATACGTAAAAAGTACAGGTTTCGTTCTTGAAAAGTTCTACAGCATAGCTTGCAGCGTTCCATGCATTTTCGGAAAAGTCGGTAGGTAATAGTATATTTTTCATCTACTTTTTTTATTGAAATCTTCAATGTAAAAGTAGAACCAACACTAAGGTGAAACTATGATAAATATCAGTTTTTGAAAAGAGAAAGGTTAAAATCCATCGATCAAATCTAAAAGCTTGCGCTCATCAGCAATGCCAATTTTCTTGCCGGAAGTTTTAATAAATCCTTTTTTCTTGAATTCAGAAATAATCCTAATACAAGATTCAGTAGCCGTACCTACTACGTTGGAATAGTCTTCTCTAGATAAGGAAAGTGTCAAGAAACCATCTTCGTCCTCGCCATAATTCTTTTTAAGGTATAAAAAAGCTTCTGCCATTCTTTGTTTCACCGTCTTTTGGGACATGTTCACAATAACGTCATCTGCTTCTCTTAAATCATGCGCCATATGACGTAAAACTTCAACAGCAAAATTAGGATTCGTATCTAGGGTATTAGAAATAATCTCTTTTGGTATAAAACAAACCTCCATGTCACTTACTGCAATTGCACTTAAGTTGGTAGACTCTTCGGCAATTACGGCTCGTTGGCCCATAACCTCGCCTTTACTGGCCAATCTTACGATTTGATTCTTACCATTTTCACTAAGTTTAGACAGTTTTGAGACACCATCTCTAACACAAAAAACGCCATCTAGCTTTTCACCTTCTTTGAAGATAGCTTCACCTTTTTTAAGTTTTTTAGAGATTTTGGAATCGGAGACCTTCTTCAATTCTTCCTTACTCATAGCTCGTAAAGAATTGAATTGCCTTATTATGCAATTTTCACACCTGCTGCTCATATCCTATTATTTATACCTGACCGTACAAAGGTACCGTTCACAAACTATAATAAACCTGACAATTATCATATATTTAAACTCTAATATCCCGC
The DNA here is from genome assembly GCF_009725995.1 of Zobellia laminariae. The sequence continues at coordinate 809,904 of NZ_RCNS01000001.1, forward strand.
ACCTTTGTGCAAGGTATAGCAAATGATTAAATGAGCTCTAACAATTGTTTTCATTGTGGTGATGACTGTGGCAAAAAAGCCATAGTTCTAGATGACAAAAATTTTTGTTGCAATGGTTGTAAAACCGTTTATGAAATTTTTTCAGGTAATGACCTTGATTACTACTACGACATTCAGTCTGCTGCCGGCGCAACTCCAAAAACTCTTGATGGAAGGTACGATTTTTTAGATTCAACGCCAATTGCCGAAAAATTAATAGAATTCAATGACGGGGACTTACAGATTATAAACCTTTACATACCCCATATTCATTGTAGTTCTTGCATATGGGTACTGGAAAATCTGAACAAGTTAAACCCATCTATAAAGAGTGGTCAGGTAGATTTTCCAAAGAAAACAGTACGTATTACATACAACAGTGCAACCATTTCATTAAAAGAAGTGGTTTTGCTACTAGCAAGAATAGGCTATGAGCCGTATATATCCCTAGATGATTTTGACAATAAAAAGAAAAGTGCAGACCGTAGCCTAATTTACAAACTTGGGGTAGCTGGTTTTGCTTTTGGCAATGTCATGTTCCTATCGTTTCCAGATTATTTTGACCTCTCTACTAGCGATGCATCGGGTGGGGAATTCTGGCTCAACAAATATGAACCTGTCTTTCATTGGCTCATGTTCCTGTTTTCATTGCCTGTAATTTTTTATGCCGGCAGAGATTATTTCATATCCGCCTATAAAGGACTTCGCAGTAAAATATTAAATATTGATGTGCCAATTGCCCTGGGGATTTTGGTGCTATTTGTACGTAGTACACTAGAAATTACTTTTGATTGGGGAAGTGGCTTTTTCGACTCCTTAACAGGATTGGTGTTCTTTTTGCTCTTAGGGAAGTTCTTTCAGCAAAAAACCTATTCCTTTCTTTCGTTTGAACGAGATTACAAATCATATTTCCCGATTGCCATAACTAGAATATCAAAAGAAGGGAAGGAAGAAACCACCCAAGTACACGATATAAAAAGAGGAGACCGCTTACTCATTAGAAATGAAGAATTGATTCCGGTTGATGGCATTCTTATAAACGGACAAGCACGTATTGATTATAGTTTTGTTACAGGCGAATCCGAACCAGTAAAAAAAGAATCCGGAGAGAAAGTCTTTGCCGGTGGAAAACAACTACAGGGTGCCATTGAAATGGAAGCCTTAAAATCGGTTTCACAGAGTTACCTTACCCAATTATGGGGAAACAGTATTTTTCAAGAAGACAAAGCCAGTAAGTTCCAAACCCTGACCGATAGTATTGGCCGGAGATTCACGATTGCCGTGCTCAGTATTGCTTTCTTATCGGCCGCTTTTTGGCTTTATTATGACCCTAGCAAAGTCATGAACGTATTTACGGCAGTATTAATAATTGCCTGTCCCTGTGCCATTGCTTTAGCATCTCCCTTTACTTTAGGTAACATGTTACGCATTTTTGGCCGAAAGAAGTTTTATTTAAAAGACACGCGCACCATAGAACAGCTTGCGCAAATAGACACCGCTATTTTTGACAAAACAGGTACGATTACCACTGCAAAAAAGAGTACTGCCACCTATGAAGGTATGCCCCTTACGGAAGCCGAAGCTTCTTTGCTAAAAAATACGCTACGTGGTTCTAACCACCCATTAAGTAGAACGCTTTACAGTCTTTTGTCCGAACAAAATATTATTACGCTAGACGAATACGAAGAACATATTGGCAAAGGTATAGAGGGGTCAAAAGATGACGAACATATAAAAGCCGGTTCAGCATCTTTTGTAGGTAATGACCAAGTCTCAGATGCACTTAACACATCGGTACATATTAGCAGTAACGACTCCTATAAGGGTAAGTATATTTTTCATAATGAATACCGAGATGGCGTTTCCGAAGTATTTAAGGATATGTCCAAAAATTTTGATGTAGCCATTTTATCGGGAGACAACGAAGGAGAGAAGTCTCGCTTAGAAAAATTATTGCCCAAACTAACTCCGTTGTACTTCAATCAAAAACCACAGCATAAACTGGAGTTTATAAAAGCTTTGCAAGAACAAGGCAAGAAGGTACTTATGGTGGGTGATGGTCTTAACGATGCCGGAGCTTTGGCGCAGGCAGAAGTGGGCATTGCCATATCTGAGAACATTAATGTATTCTCGCCCGCTAGCGATGGTATAATGGATGCCTCTAAGTTTCAACAGCTGAACAACTATATCTTGGCCTCTAAAAAAGCGATGAAGATTATAAAACTGAGTTTTCTTTTATCCTTGACCTATAACGTCATAGGCCTCTATTTTGCGGTTACCGGACAACTTGAACCTGTTATTGCTGCTATCTTAATGCCCTTGAGTTCTATAAGCGTAGTTGCCTTTGCTACCATCTCTACCAACTTCTTAGGAAGAAATATTGACTGAGTCTGTAGGACACTACGCTCAAAACCAAAAGTTAACAGTTAAAAAACGGATTCAGTACGTTTAAAAAGTTACGTTTGTAAAACCAACAACTCACTAATTACCTCTCAAGTAAAATGCCAGCTTTTAGTCTCTCATCGATTTCAGAACATTTCAAAAAAATTTCCTTTTTACAAATCTCAATAGCTATTGTCTATCTCTGGTTTGGCGCACTTAAATTTTTTAATGATGTTAGTCCGGCCGAAGAATTGGCAAAAGAAACCATCACCTCACTCACTTTTGGTTTAATTCCTCCTAATATTTCTATTTTTATGCTTGCCGTTTTAGAGGTAGGTATTGGTATTTTTCTTTTATTCGACCTATTTAGAAAACAAACTATTATTGTAACCTTATTACATATGGTTTGTACTTTTTCTTCCTTACTTCTCCTAAACGAAGCCTCTTTTACCTACAGCCCATTTGCACCAACCCTTCTAGGTCAGTATGTTATAAAAAACTTGATTATAATTGCCGCCCTAATTTCACTTTATCAGAATACTAAAAAGGCAGAAAGGACAGCGGTTAACAGTACTTCCACAGATTAAAAAAATACTATTCTCCATTATTTCCTACTAAAAGCAACAATAGCGTATATATTTACACAATAGGTGGTTGCAATAAAATATTAAGAAAGTTTAAGATATTTATTAAAACCTGACAAAAGTCATATTAAATAGGTAGGACGCGCCGTAGTTTTACGCCATAATTCAGGTAGGTATGAGTGTCATTTTTGTTTTATTGACCATAAGCATTGTTATTGCGGTCATATTCTTTATCGCTTTCATCGTTTCGGTGAAAAGCGGTCAATACGATGATTCGTATACTCCATCTGTACGCATGCTTTTTGACGACGAACTGGTTAAGACTAAAAAAACCAGCGCCAAAGAGTTTGAAAAAGAGAAAATCCAACTAAATAAACAAGTATAATTATGGAAGTACAGCAGTTTTATTACGATAACAAAATCGTGAAAAATTTCCTCTATGCAACCATGTTCTGGGGTATTGTGGGTATGTCTGTAGGCTTACTTTTAGCCTTAATGTTCATGTTCCCCAACTTAACCGATGGAATATCATGGTTAAGTTTTGGTCGTTTACGCCCATTGCATACCAATGCGGTGATTTTTGCATTTGTAGGAAATGCTATTTACGCGGGGGTTTATTACTCCACGCAACGTTTGCTAAAAGCGCGAATGTATAGCGATTTTCTTAGTAAGTTCAACTTTTGGGGCTGGCAGGCAATTATTGTTGCGGCAGCTATTACCCTTCCATTAGGGTATACCAGTACTAAAGAATATGCAGAGCTTGAATGGCCTATAGATATAGCCATTGCCGTGGTTTGGGTTGCTTTTGGCGCCAACCTTATCGGTACCATGATAAAAAGAAGACAGCGTCACCTTTATGTAGCTATCTGGTTTTATTTGGCAACGTTTGTTACTGTAGCTGTGCTACACATCTTCAACAACCTGGAGCTTCCTGTTAGCGCATTAAAAAGTTACTCTATTTACGCAGGTGTTCAAGATGCATTGGTACAATGGTGGTATGGGCATAATGCAGTTGCATTTTTCTTGACTACGCCGTTCTTGGGCCTTATGTACTACTTTGTACCTAAAGCAGCAAACAGACCGGTTTATTCTTATAGACTGTCTATAGTTCACTTCTGGTCTTTGATTTTTATTTATATCTGGGCTGGACCTCACCACTTGTTATACTCCGCTTTACCGGATTGGGCTCAAAACTTAGGTGTTGCATTTTCAGTTATGCTTTTAGCTCCTTCTTGGGGTGGTATGATTAACGGACTTCTTACGTTACGTGGTGCATGGGATAAAGTTCGTACAGACCCTGTTTTAAAATTTATGGTAGTTGCAATTACCGGTTACGGTATGGCAACTTTTGAAGGTCCTTTACTTTCGCTTAAAAACGTAAATGCTATTGCCCACTTTAGTGACTGGATTATTGCTCACGTACATGTAGGTGCTTTAGCCTGGAACGGTTTCCTAACATTTGGTATGATTTATTGGTTGGTACCTAGAATGACCAAAAATAAATTGTTCTCTATAGGCTTGGCAAACTTCCATTTCTGGATCGGTACTTTAGGTATTATTCTGTATACGTTACCTATGTACGTTGCTGGATTTACCCAAGCATTAATGTGGAAAGAATTTAACCCAGACGGTACATTGGTTTATGGTAACTTCTTAGAAACCGTACACGAAATTATGCCTATGTACTGGATGCGTGCCATTGGTGGTAGCCTTTACATTGTTGGTGCCATGGTTATGATCTACAACGTAGTTCGTACTATTAAATCTGGTAGTACTATAGAAGATGAGTTAGCAGAAGCTGCTCCTCTTACCCGTGTTTCAAAACACAGAACGGCTGGCGAAACTTTCCATACTTGGTTAGAGCGTAAGCCTATTCAATTGACCATCTTAGCTACTGTAGCTATATTAATTGGAGGTCTTATACAGATTGTACCAACTCTCTTGGTAAAATCTAACATACCTACCATCTCTAGTGTTAAGCCTTATACTCCGTTAGAACTAGAAGGCCGTGACCTTTATATTCGTGAAGGTTGTGTTAGCTGCCACTCACAAATGGTTCGTCCTTTTAGAAGTGAGGTTGAACGTTATGGTGAATATGCCAAAGCTGGTGAATTCGTTTACGACCACCCATTCCTTTGGGGAAGTAAACGTACAGGACCAGATTTACTTAGGGTTGGTGGAAAGTATTCTGATAACTGGCACTTAAACCACATGTATGACCCTCAGAGCACATCATCTGGTTCTATTATGCCTTCATATTCTTGGATGGTACGTGACAAGCATGACCGTAGCAACATCAAAACAAAAATGGAAGCTATGGTAACCTTAGGTGTACCATATACTGAAGAAGAGATTGCCAATGCTGATGCCCTTATGGATGCTCAGGCTGAACAAATCGAAAAGAACTTATATTCAGATCCCGATTTTGCTAAAAACTATGAAGCTGATAAAACCTATGCTGCTGAAAATGGTGAAGAATTCGTAGAAATGAGAGACCGAGAAATCGTATCCTTAATTTCATACCTACAACGTTTAGGTACGGATATCAAAATCAAAGAGACTGGCGAAATAATATCTGAAAAATAAAAAATAAATATCATGTTCAAATTTGTAAAAGGTTACATGGAAACTATTGATGGTGTAGCAACCTACCCCATGATATCACTACTTATCTTCTTTGTGTTTTTCATATTGTTATTCTGGTGGGTTTTTACTGCCTCAAAAACATACATAAAAGAAGTGAGCGAATTACCTTTTGAAGAAGATAACCAACAAAACCTAGAACTATGAAAAACACATCAACTTGGTGGTTCAAAATACCACTTGTTTTCTTTTTAATATTCGGCTTAACGGAACTTGTTGTTGATTCAGGAGATATACCTGCGTTTATAAAATTTCCAATGGTGCAAATATTCCTTGTATTCGTTCTATTCTTGCTTATTGTCATTGCGATAATTACAAGAGCTATAGAAAACGTAATGTATCAAACTCTTTCAAAAGAAGCGCAAGAGCGTTATCTAGCTGCAAAGAACAAATCTTTACATTGGAAATGGGGTGAGGAAGCTTACGAAAAAATGCTTGGTTCAAAACCTCTTGAAAAAGAAGGCGAGATTATTCTTGATCATGACTACGATGGTATTCGCGAGTTAGACAATAATTTACCACCATGGTGGGTATATTTATTCTATGCTTCTATTGTGTTCGCTGTAGTTTACCTAGTTCGTTTTGAAATATATAATGATTACAATCAAGACCAAGAATACGAGCAAGAAGTAGCTGCTGCTCAATTAGAGATTGAGGAGTACAAAAAGACCGCCAAAGGCCTTGTTGATGCCAATACGGTAGAACTACTTACAGATGCGGGAGACCTTAAAGCAGGCCAAACCATTTTTGAAAGCAACTGTGTTGCATGTCATATGGCAGATGGCGGCGGTGGTATTGGGCCTAACCTTACCGATCAAAACTGGATTTTAGGTGGTGGCATCAAAAATGTTTTCCATACTATTTCAGAAGGTGGTCGTGATGGTAAAGGTATGATTGCTTGGAAACAGAGTTTAAAGCCTGCAGAAATTGCTCAGGTTGCTAGTTATGTATTGAGTTTTCAAGGTACTACACCAGCCAATCCAAAAGCTCCGGACGGTGACCTTTGGGTAGACCCTGATGCACCTGCCCAGGCAGTTCCTGCAATAGAATCTAGTACCGAGCAAGAAGTAGATTCTACATCGGTTACTATGAACTGAATTAAACGGGACATGTTTGCCCTGTTAGCTGATAAAGCATAATGAAATGGCACAAGATCAAGAAAATTTTAGGGATTCCATAGGCACCATTAAGGAAGACGGAAAACGGGCATGGGTATATCCCAAAAAGCCTAGCGGAAAACTTTATGAGTATCGCAAATACGTAAGTTACGTTCTTCTTACCTTCTTGATTGCGTCTCCTTTTATTAAGATTAACGGCAACCAATTTTTGATGTTCAATGTCTTAGAAAGACGTTTTAACATCTTTAGTTTTCCGTTTTATCCGCAAGATTTTCACCTCTTCGTTATTTCAATGATTATTGGGGTGGTTTTCATTGCTCTTTTTACTGTTGCCTTTGGACGTATTTTCTGCGGATGGATGTGCCCGCAAACCATTTTCTTGGAAATGGTTTTTAGAAGAATAGAATATTGGATAGATGGTGACCGTGGCGCTCAAATGCGACTGGATAGACAAGCTTGGGATTCTGAAAAGATTCGTAAGCGTGTACTAAAATGGATAATCTTTTTTATCATATCGTTTATCATAGCTAATGTTTTCTTGGCTTACCTGATTGGTAGCGACCGCTTGATTCAGTATGTTACGGATGGTCCTAGCCAACACTTAAGTACCATGTTATCTCTATTGATATTTACAGGGGTGTTTTATTTTATATTCGCCTGGTTTAGAGAACAGGTCTGTATCATTGCCTGCCCTTACGGACGTATGCAAGGTGTGCTGTTAGACAACCAGTCTATTATTGTTGCTTATGACCACGTAAGGGGTGAAGCCGAAAATGGAAGAAAAAAGTGGCGTAAAAATGAAGACCGTGAGGCATTAGGAAATGGTGATTGTATTGACTGTAACCAATGTGTAAACGTTTGCCCTACGGGAATTGATATTAGAAACGGAACGCAGTTAGAATGCGTAAACTGTACTGCCTGTATAGATGAGTGCGATTCCATAATGGAAAAAGTAGATCTTCCAAAAGGGTTGATTCGTTATGCCAGCGAAGATGAAATTACAAAAAAGGAGAAGTTCAAATTTACGCCTCGTTTAAAAGGATATACTGCCGTATTGGTAATTTTAACTGGTGTCCTTGTAGGTATGATGTTCTTGAGAAACGACCTTGAAGCCAATATTTTGAGGTTACCAGGTCAACTTTACGAACATAAAGAAGGCAACATTATTAGTAATGTCTTCACTTACAAATTACTAAACAAAACCACTAAGCCCGTAGAGAACGTTCATTTTGAATTGATATCTCCTAAAGGGGAAATTAAATTAGTACGAAACGATAATTTTGATGTACAACCAGAAGCCTTGGAAGAAGGAACCTTGTTTATTGAAATCAACGCTTCGGCCTTGAGTGGTGATAAGAACAACTTAAAAATTGGGGTCTACAGTAATGACAAATTAATAGAGACCACCACTGCGCGCTTTTTGGCACCACGTAGTTATAAATAGTATTTAAGTAAACGATTATGAAAATAAATTGGGGTACAGGTATCGTAATTGCATTTGGAATTTTCATCAGTTTTATACTGTTCTTCGTAATACGAATGACTACAAGCCATGATGCCAATCATGATTTGGTTACTGAAGAATATTACAAGGCAGAACTTGGCTATCAAAAAGAAATAGATGCGGAGCAAAATGCCCTTAACTCCAATGAAAAAATAGAATTAGAAAAAACACCTGAAGGATTGCTAGTAATCTTTCCTGAAGGATACGCAGACACAAATGTATCAGGCATTGTATCCCTATACAGACCGTCCAATAAGCACTTGGATTTTGACTTACCTATAAGTCTATCCGATTCACATTTGCTCATACCTGACAAACGCTTGTTGGATGGTCGTTGGGATATAAAAATAACTTGGAAACACCAAGGGAAGGATTTTCAACATAGAGAAAGTATAACTCTTTAAAAGAAACATGATTCTATCTGCCGTCATATTAGGCTTAATGGGAAGCTTGCACTGCGTTGGCATGTGCGGCCCTATTGCCTTTATGCTTCCGGTAGACCATTCTAACAATGTCAAAAAATTTGGTCAGATATTTATTTATCACTTTGGCCGGTTAATGGCATATGGTATCATCGGACTCGTATTTGGTATTCTCGGAAAGGGATTATCCATTTTTGGTGCACAGCAAAAACTCTCTATAGCTATTGGAGTTTTAATGATTCTAATTGTATTAATTCCTTATAAAACATTCAGCAAATACAACCTATCAAAACCCATTTACAAAGTCATATCTAAAGTTAAGAACCAACTAGGTAAAGAATTGAAGAAAAAATCTCCGGATACCTTTTTAACGATTGGATTCCTAAACGGATTTTTACCTTGCGGTTTGGTTTATATGGCACTTTTTGGAGCCGTTGCCATGGGCAATGCTTTACAAGGTAGCCTGTATATGGTGTTATTTGGTTTAGGAACTGTGCCTTTAATGACGGCTGCCATTTATTTTAGTGGTTTATTAAAAGGTGGTATACGTCAAAAAGTACAAAAAGCTATTCCTGTTTTTGTAGTAATTATAGGTTTGCTTTTTATCCTTAGAGGTCTTGGATTGGGTATCCCTTACGTATCACCGGCACCTGTTACACAAATAGCTTCAAGCGCTATAGAATGCCATAATTAACGGCTGCGGCCACCAAACAATATTCTTATGAAACCGTTACCTAACGAAATTGTACTTCGCCCAAGGTTTCAATTGGATATTGCCGGAACCAGTGAAAGCATTCTTAAAAAGTTTGAAACTGCTGGTTACGCTCCTTTTTTGGTAAAAAGAATAGATGAACATGTCTTTCTTAAATTCGACGTAAAAAACAACCATTTCTGGTCGCCACAACTCCACTTGCAGATAGATGAACTAGATGCTTCCAACTGCCGTGTACATGGCATATTTGGGCCTAACCCTACCCTATGGACCTTCTTTATGTTCATACATTTTGCAGTAGCATGCCTATTCATCATTATAGGAATTTGGACGTATTCAAGCGCATCTTTAAATAAACCTTACCACTTGCAACTAGGACTAATGGCTATGATAGTAGTGGTATGGTTTGTACTTTACTTTTTTGGACGAAGCGGTAAACGAAAAGGAAAGCCACAAATGGAAGAATTATATGGATTTATGATGAAAGTTCTTACGTAAGAAATTTTAAAGGTTTTAATTTCTTTCCTATATTTGAAAGTTACCAACAACCTAATAACCAATTACATGAAACGTATCATAGTACTAACCTTTATAATGGGGTTATTATCTTCTGGCGTGTCTTTTGCCCAGAAAAAAACAAGAAGAACCAAAAGGAGTTGAAAAATGTTGCCTACAAGTGGGGAAAAATGGCATTGGATGCCACAGCATCGGACACGGAGCAATTTAAGCCTAGACCCACAATAACCTCACGTTACCTTGGCCTAATTTTTATTTCAATTTTTGATGCATGGTCCGTTTATGATGAGACTGCTATACCAGTTTATTTAAAAGGTGTAGACCGTAAACCTGCCAGTGAACAGAATCTTAAAAACAAAGAAATTGCAATTAGCTATGCTGCTTTTGGTGCGATGAAGGAATACTACTATTCCGATACTGAAATGTTCAGAAAATTTATGACGGACTTAGGTCTTGACCCAGACAATACATCAACAGACCCGAACACGCCGGAAGGTGTGGGCAACCTAGCTGCCATGGCTACTATAGAAGCTAGAAAAAACGATGGTAGCAATCAATATGGGGAGGTTGAAGGTTCTAACGGAGAAGCATATTTTGATTATACCAACTACAGTCCGGTAAACTCAGCAGATGAGAATACGGACATCAATAGGTGGCAACCAAAGTATTTTTCAGATGGTAAAGGTGGCCAATATGCTCCTGGTTGTCTTACCCCTTACTGGCAAAAAGTAGCTCCTATTACATTAACCACGGCAGACCAATTTAGACCAGGGCCTCCGCCATTGGTAGGTTCAGAGCAATTAAAAAAAGAAGTTCAAGAGGTGGTTGATTTGCAGGCCAACCTATCTGATGAAGAGATAGCTTTGGTAGAATTCATGCGAGACGGACCGCAATCTGTGCAGCAAGCTGGCCACTGGTTAAAGTTCGCACAAGACGTTTCCCGCAGAGATAACCATACGTTAGACGAAGATGTAAAAATGTATTTCTTAACGGAAATAACTGCAATGGATGCTTTTATTGCTTCATGGGATTCTAAGATGTTCTATGATTATGCCCGTCCTTATGCACTGGTTCACGAATATTACAAAGATAAAACTATAAAGGCGTGGGCAGGTCCTGGCAAAGGTATTGTTGAAATGAAAGGGCAAGAATGGCGCCCTTATTCGCCAGATATTTTTCTATGTCCTCCATTCCCGAGCTACACCTCTGGTCACAGCACTATTAGTGGGGCTTGTGCAGAAGTGCTTCGTCTTTTTACAGGTGATGAGTATTTTGGAGAATCCATAGAACTTATACCGGGTTCCCTTACAGAATATGACAGCATTCATTTTGGAAAACCGGTAATTATAAACTTCCCTACTTTTACTGAAACGGCAAATATGGCGGGTATGTCTAGGGTAATGGGTGGTTACCACATACAGGCCGACAATATAGCTGGCCTGCAATTAGGTAGAGATGTGGCTACCCAAGCATGGGAATTTTACAACGACCATTTAGGAAAATAGAAACATCATGTCTAATTAAAAAGAGGAAAGGGAATCAGTTTGATTCTCTTTCCTCTTTTTTTATACCAATAATTGGCAAAACATGATATAGTTCATATTCTAAAGCTCCTCTATTATAGATATTTGCAGCACAAACCGAGCACTTCAAAAACTAACACCAATAGTGTACTTTTGATACGATGGAAAAAAAAGAAATTGAAACCCGAGATGACGTACAGCTACTTGTTGAAACCTTCTATGGAAAAATAAGAGAAGATAAAGTCCTTGGTCCTATTTTTAATGGAATTATTACCGACTGGGAAGCACACTTAAAATTATTGACGGATTTTTGGGAAACTCAGCTTTTTTTAAAACGAATATACCCTGGCAACCCCGTAACGGCGCACCAAGAAGTAGATGAAAAAACCAATCATAGCATTACCTCCGAACATTTTGGCCTTTGGCTTAATCATTGGTTCGCAACCATAGATGAGCTCTTTGAAGGTGATAAAGCTTGGATTGCTAAAAACAGAGCACAAAAAATGAGTACAATGCTATTTATGCAGATGTACCAACATAGAAGCAGAACTTCCTAATACAAAAAGATAAAATTTAACTCGGATATATTTGTCCTAATTAAAAAACATCATATCTTTGTAACGTAAAACAAAACTATCTGAATGTTTTCAAAAGCATGTGAATACGGAATAAGAGCATCAACCTACATAGCGTTAAAATCGCTTGAAGGCACTAGAGTGAGCTTGAAAGAGATTGCTGAAAAGATAGACTCTCCCGTTGCTTTTACGGCTAAAGTTTTGCAGCAATTATCTAAGAATCACATTGTAGATTCTGTAAAAGGTGCATCTGGCGGCTTTCAGATAACAAAGGCAAACATAAATCAGATAAAACTTGCCCAAATAGTATTTGCCATAGATGGCAACAACGTATATGAGGGTTGTGGACTTGGTCTAAAAAAATGTAATGCTAATGAACCCTGCCCTGTTCATGACAAATTTGTTCAGATACGGAGTGATTTGAAAAACATGTTAGAAAATACCAGCCTTTATGATATGACCATTGGTCTAGAGGAAGGACTTACAGCTTTGAGAAGGTAAAAAAATTTGAATATAAATAAGGACAATTTTATCCTTATTTAATGAAATAACTATAAAAAAAAAGAAATTATGACACAAACAGTAGGCGAAATTGTAACTAAAGATTACCGAACCGCACAAGTTTTTAAAAACCACAAAATTGACTTTTGTTGCCGAGGAAACCGTTCACTTGAAGAGGTTGCCCTTAAAAACAATTTAAGTGTTGATATGCTTTCTTCAGAACTAAAAGCGGTTACAGAACAAAGCAGTGCCGATAACATTGATTTTAAATCTTGGCCATTAGACCTTCTTGTTGATTATATTGAAAAAAAACACCACAGATACGTTGAAAAACAAAGTACTGTATTGAAACAATACCTTGATAAACTATGCCGCGTACATGGCGAAAAGCATCCTGAGCTTTTTGAAATCAAAGAACTTTTTAATGCATCTGCCGGCGAACTGGCCTTGCATATGAAAAAAGAAGAATTGATACTCTTCCCTTTTGTTAGAAAGATGGTAGAAGCAAACCAATCCGGAAAAGATTTGAACGTTCCTGGTTTTGGCTCTGTAGCAAACCCAATTAGTACTATGATGGACGAGCATGATAACGAAGGTGTTCGTTTTAGAACCATTGCAAAACTGAGCAATGATTACACAGCACCTGCAGACGCCTGTTCTACTTATAAGGTTACGTACGCGTTATTACAAGAATTTGAAGAGGACCTGCACCGTCACATTCACTTAGAGAACAACATTCTCTTTACCAAGGCCAGTGCTTTAGAAAAAGAATTGACAGCAGTTGCGTAAAGTATGATTCGTAGATGTTTTATCCACTTAAAAAAGTTCAAGTATTAATTTCTAAAATTGATTATCATGAGGACACCATCGTTACCCTTAAGTTATTCTGAAAAACAACAGAGAAGTACTGGTATAACCAAAGTATACAACAATCTACTTGGTGAGTTTACCAGACAACAGACCGGTTATTCCACTATTGCTATAATAGCACAGAGCTGTATAGGTTCTGTTGCAGCAATGGTGTTATTGATGAGTAACTTACATGACTTATCAAAAATGGTATTGCTCTTTTTTGTAACCATCTTATGTATGGGATACAATGCTGCAGTACTTGCACAATTAAAATCTAAAATAACTTTTAATATGCTATTAGTAAGTTTGCTCTTTAGTTGTTCTATTATTATTGCAAACCTTCTTTAGCATTCATCTCTTATAAAATCAGACCTATATCCGTGGAGAACCTAAGCCTTACTTATATTGACGAGTATGGCGAAAAATGCCACGCTAACTTCGTGACCAATGAATACCATAGTCTTATGGAACTACTGTTTGATAAGTATATGGAAGATTGGGGCGATTGTAAAGGCAGAGCCTGGTGTGGAACATGCCATATAAAAATCCATAGCGAATGTAGTTTGGATAAAATGGATATAACAGAAAGGAATACGCTTTCTACTATTCTTAATGCTGATAAAACAAGCCGTTTGGCTTGTCAAATTCCCCTAAATTCAAATTTAAACGGTGTCGTTTTTAGTATATTAAAAGATGATGCCGTTTAAGTTTTTATGACTGAGGCACATTCTTCTCTCTCGATAGTAACAGCCCCAAAAGTGCCAATAGAATCAATAAGCTTGCCACCGCCAAAATAAGATAGTAGCCAGAAAACAATGTGGCTGATTGCCATGCTACAATTGCCTTATAAAAAATTAAGGCTTCCGTGAGTACAAAGCCTAGTATATATAGTAAGAAGGTTTGTTTGCCAAGCTGTAGTAACTTAAAGTAGTCAAGGAACAAGAATAGACTTATAGTCACCACTCCCAAGAATGTCCAGTGTAAATAACCGATTGTAAAGTCTAAATAGGTCACGGCCAAATCTGCAAAATAAGGTATTGCGCTAAGTGTTTGCAATATCATTTTACTACCTAATAGCAAGCCTATTACTTTCAATATATTTTGATGAAACGTTGAAAACAAGCTATTCAATTTAGACTTAACCTCTAATAAGAATATCCATAAAATATAAAACGCATACAACTGCAAAACGGCCCCTACTCCACCAAATACATAGTAAACCACAGATGGATGCGAAAACAAAGTAGACAGAAAAAAAGAAAGGACAATACCAAGGTTCAATCCCCAAAATAACCTTTTAAAATTCCTTTGTGGAAAGACAACCTGTTGTTTCTCCAAAATATAAAGAAATACAGCTAAGAGTGCCATTATCATCCATCCGTTATAGAGGAAATGGAGATAGAAATAAATAGCCAAACGATACCAAATAGAGTCTCCGCCAAGGATATTCATTATTCCTCCTAATGCCCAAGGACCAACACTTGAAATCAGCAAATACACTATAGCAGCTTTTGCACACTTTAATGAATGAGTCTTCTTGTATGCAACAGGAACGTTCTTAAAAAAGAACCAAGAAAACCAATAAGATGCGAACAGGAACAAGGTAGAAAAGACAATTGAAAATGCTGCATACCCCTGAAACGGAAAAGTCAATAACATACCCATTAAGGTTAGCTGGGTGAACCAAAAGATTTTACTGTATTTCTTATGAGCCTCTGGCTTACTTAAATAGAGTTTATACAGTAAGCTAGTGAGGGCTAAGTACACCCAGCCCAATAATGCTATATGCGAATGGGCATGAACAATATACTTGTAGGTTACAGGAATATCAAGCACCCTAAAAAACCGTAGTACACACCCTAAAAGAGCCGCCAAGACAAAATACACTAAAGCTATTTTAGTATGCTTTTTAAGATTTATCATTTGTCTTGCCATTATATTGGCACTAAATTAGAAATCTTTTTTCTTGGATACGTATACCAATCGCCAAATAGGTAGAACAGTCCATAAGATAAGCATGAGCATTGAAACAAAAAGACCTTGATCCGTTCCAAAGAACTTTTTGAATACAGCACCAGTATAACCCAAAAGAGCAGAAATATCCAACTTTAAAAGAATTAAGGTCCGTGACAAATCTATAGGATTAAACATGGTAGCGCTAAGGGAAAAAGCATCTAAAGGATACTCCTTAAAAATAATTAGAGACATCAGAAACAGCCCATCATAAATAACTGCCATAAACAACCACAACAATACGGCATACCCAAAACCTTTAATCTTGTTTTCGTTAGACAGGGCTATATTAAAAGCCAATACGGTAAAAATTAAAGTTAGAAAAGCACCTGTAATCAGGAGTAATGAAAAGTCGAAAATAGCATCGCTTTTGAATAGACCATAGAGCACAAAAGGAATTCCAAGACCTAACACTAGGCTTAATGTTAAAGAACCCGCTACACCCAAATATTGACCTAAGAATATTGAAGAACGTTTAATAGGTTGCGCCAATAAAAGTTCCGTAAACTCTTTTGAGTTGTAGAAATACATTATTCCAAAAATAGTGCTGATTAAGGGCACAAGAATTATTATAACATTCATTAAGGTAATAATTGCCTTTGAAACATCATTGTTCAAAAACAACAATACAAAACCTAACAAGAGGTAAAATAGAAAGTATACGTAGCTCCAGCGGCTACGGATTAGGTCGTAAAAACTATATTTTAGTATCTTAAGCATGAGTGGGTGCTGTTGCTATGGCCGCTATGGCGTGTTCTAAATCCGTTTGTCCTGTCTTAGTTTTCAGTTCTCCTATACTACCTTTAAAGTAAATATTACCTTCTAACAAGTAGACGATTACATCAGAAATTTCGGCAACGAACTGCATAATATGAGATGTTATTAACACCGTTTTCTTTAGGTCTCTTTGTTCCCTGATAAGATTTTTTAAATGAATTAAAGATGCTGGATCAAGACCTGTTGTTGGTTCATCTAGAATTAACAAAGGACTATCGAACATAAACGCCAAAACAATGTTTACCTTTTGTTTGGTGCCTCCTGAAAGGGTTGAAAGTTTCTTATCTAAAAAAGGTTCTAGTTTAAAAAGCTCAATCAATCTTTCTTCATCACTTGGGCTTTGCCTAAGATCCTTTATCATCCGGATAAGCTCGTAAACTTTTAAGTTTCCAGGAAAATTAGCTATCTGGGGCAGGTAGTCAATTTCTTTTCGGTACTTCCAATTCTTTTTAATGGGTTCTCCCATCACAGAAATGCTTCCCTTATCCGGCACGACCATACCCAAAATACTCTTGATCAAAGTAGTTTTTCCGGAACCATTAGGTCCTAAGATCGCAAAAACGCCACCTTTCTCTATGGTAAGGTTTAAGCCCGAAAGTACTTCGTTCTTTCCAAATTTCTTCTGTAAACCTTCTATCTGAATCATTGTACTTTGGTCATTAGGGGATTAATATCCAATAAATTGTCTGGTGTAAATACGGGAGATACTTTTTCGGAAAAATCAATGATATCCATAAAAAGACTTCGCAATAAAACAATAGCCTCCGGTGTTTTGTTTACGATATAAGAAAACAATTTTACGGGGCGGTACGGCACATCGCCAATACCGTTCTTATCTAAATCGTACCCAGTATAACCACTCCAGTAATTACCATCAAACACATTATCGTTCAGCTTACTATCATACGATATATCAAAACTGTTGTAAAGGAAGTTATTACCCGTAAAAGCATTGGCGTAACAGGCTCCAAGGACTTTAATTCCCCATCCATTATTTATAAAGTTGTTTCCTTCATAATTAATTCGGTTAGACCCTTCTATGTTAATGCCAATGGTATTTTCCTCAAAGGTATTGTTACTTATTTCAGCATCATTAATTTCTTTCAACAACACACCAAAAGAAGCTGTGCCCCAGTTTTTCCTAAAGGTATTGCCCTTCATTATAATTCCCTTAGAAAACATAACTGCGACTCCGGCTCCGTTATTTTCAAAAAGATTATTGGTGTAAACGTCATCATCAGAAAACATAAAATGCAAACCATATCTTAAGTTATTCGTGCTTTTGTTATTGTCTATTGTAATGTTATCCGAGAACTCCAAATAGATACCATCTCTTGCACCTTGAACAATATTATTACTTACCTCAACATGGTGTGAATACCAAAGTTGGATTCCATTTCCAGAATTATACTCGTCTTTGGCATCGCCTATAATCTTATTGTGATAGACTTTTCCATAATTTGATTTTTCTAGATAAATCCCGAAAAACAATTTTTCTAAAACCACATTTTGAATTAGAAAATTTTCGCTTTTAACTACTCTAATGGCAGCATAATCTGTGGTATAGCTAGTGCCCACATTAATGATAAAAAAACCATCTATTGTTACACCATCCGATACGATCCGCATGATTTCACCTTTCTTTTCTCCATCTATTATTGGGTAACCCTCCCCAATTAAGGTTAGGGGTTTATCAATAAGAATATTGAATTCCTTATAGGTGCCTTTTTTAACTAAAAGCGTGTCAAAATCTATGGCTCGTTCAATTCCTTCAGAAATAGATTTTATTTCGCAACTCTCACAGATAACTATAGGTTTGGCCCATAGGTTTGCGGTAACAAAAAGTAAAAAAGTAAAATTTAATAAACTTTGGTATCGCATCATCTTAATATGAGAAATTTAGAATTCTCCTTTGTTCTTTTCCTAAATCAGTTTTTACATAACAAGACCACCAAGGTTTACTCTTGGATAAATGCAGCTGGTCTTACACCGCTTTTCAATACTATTCTTTGATTTAAAATCCTAGGTCGTTTACTCTCTATATTTACCCACGATGTCAGAAATGTGAATACGATAAACAATTGGACTTGCTTCCTTTTCCATTTTACTGGAAAAATCTCTTATAAACTCAAGTTTCTCCCCTTTCGTTCTAAAAATGGTCTCCTTAACTCCTTCTGTAAAGGTACGTAGGCATTTTTTGCGGTACTACCCTTTAGCTCCTCAAAAGTGCCATTAACCAACACGGAACGCCATGTAAACATAGAGGCAACGTCCTCTACTTGTAAGGATACATGCCCGTATGTTCTCATAGATACTATTTTATGACCTGGAGCAGAATAACTAATTATGCTTTTATTCTCCTCATCAAAGAAGTATGTTACTGGTACAATAAATGGGCTTCTACCCCCTATATACCCCAAATGACCCACATAGTTATCACTTAAAAGCGACATACATTCTGAAATTTCCAAGTCTTTTACCATAGTTTCCAAAGATTTAAAAAGGGTTATCTTTTTCGAATTTTTCTTCTAATTCGGTCCAAGTATACAATGTTCCAGAATTACTCAGCTGCGCTCTATTTGCTTCATCTTCATTTGCAAAAGCAGTTAAAAACGCACCCATTGGACTAGGAATATTCTCGCTGATCAAATAAGTTGCTTTTGTTGCATCAACAAAAACCCCAGGATCGGTATAATTATTTACACGATACATTGCAACCGTTTCCGGTTCTACATCCCGTAGGTAATTTAACATACATTCCGATGCATCAAAAGAATAACTTCTCCCTTTTTTAGTCATAAACTGTGCAGCATGTTGCTTATCTACAATGGTCATACTACAAAAATGGCATCCTTCCGAACCATATTCTATGGGTTTTGGCTCACTGTTACATGAAGACAATACAAGAATACATATTACTCCAAAAATTGTTAGACTCTTCATGATGTAGCTAATTTATGAGTTTGATGAGATGAGTGAGAACCGGTACTTTTCCAGCCTACTATAAAAGCAACTACTGTAAGTGCCATTCCAACGAACATTAACCATGCACCCGTAGCCGGTATTGAACTTACATCAAAATTCAATAATTTTTTATAACCAAAAAGTGGTGGTTTATAGGTCATTGGTGTCCCATCTTCATTAATCACCTTAATTATGGCATGTGGGTCTAGGTTAGAACCGTAGTCCGTTAACCAGAGATTAAAGTCATACATACCCATGATACCTAAGATAGACATTAGTAAGAACCAACCCAAAAAATATCGATAATCAATTTTACCTATATACCCTAAAATACCTAATAGCACTCCTAAAAGTACCATACCAATGATTACGAAAGGAAAAACATTAAACTCCCACATCTCATCAGCTTTAGGAATGGTCTTCATTCCTATGTAGTGATTAAGACCGTCTATATTCTGTAAATCGAATTCAGAAACGCCTTGTATGCCCGTAATATGAATATTCATACCCAAAGGATCTGGGTATTGAGGAGCTCCTAGCATTATATTCCAAAGCGGAAATGCAAACAACCCTAATAAACATAAAGAACCGACTATCATTATTATACTTGCCCTTTTCATCTTACATCATCTTAAAAAATTAAATCCGTCAATCATCTTGGCTTTCAAATAAAAAAGCAGGTCGGTCTTGGTACGCGACCTGCTTTTTGTTTGAATAATTAATCTACTTCCTCCTGAACCTACTCACCCAAAGACCAAGAAAGGTCAATATTGGATTTAGCAGGAGAAACTCTTACATAACCTTGCATCTCTTGGTGCAAAGCAGAACAGAAATCTGTACAGTAAAATGGCCATACACCTTCTTGTTTAGGCTCCCAAACCGATGTTTTGGTTTGTCCTGGCATTATTAGTAAACCAGAATTCTTTTGTCCGATCATCATAAAGCCGTGTGGAACATCAAAATCTTGTTCATGGTTTGTAATATGGAAGTACACCTTATCACCTACTTTAATACCTTCTATATTATCTGGGGTAAAGTGACTACGTATCATTGCCATATAGACATGTACTACATTACCATCACGAACCACTCTTGCATCTGAAACATTCTTTGTAGCAAATGGATGTTCGTTTTCTGCCAGTTTATAAATTTTCTGCGATTTAGGCGCTAATATCGATGCTGGAATAGCTGCTGCGTAATGTGGCTCACCATGTGTTGGAAAATCATAAATAAGCTCCATTTTATCTCCAGAAATATCATACAACTGTGCAGAGTGTTCTAACTCAGGACCGGTTGGCAGGTATCTATCTTTGGTAATCTTGTTCATGGATACCAAATATTTACCAAAAGGTTTTCTAGAGTTTCCTCCAGGAATCATACAGTGTCCAACAGAGTAATAGGTTGGTTTTCTATCAATAACCTCCCATGTACCTACTTTCCACTTAACAACTTCAGAAGAAATAAAGAACGTAGTATACGCATTACCCTTACCATCAAACTCGGTATGCAATGGACCTAATCCTCCACTTTTTACCTGACCAGCCAACACGTCTTCGAATTTTAAAATAGGAAGACCATAAGCTTCACCATCATACTTTTTACCGTCAATTGCAGCAATCATTTTATCAAACGAGAATACCGTAAGGTCTGCAGAAAGCTTACCGTTACCAATAATATAATCTCCTGTTGGATTTACATCTACCCCGTGTGGAGATTTTGGTGTTGGCATAAAGAATATAGCCCCAGGTACTTTTGTAGGATCTACAGTTAGAACTTCTTTTTTCATTGTTGAAGTAGCGCTATGTGTCTCATCGCTATACACGTTATGTGTATAATTTGCAGGTACCATTGTACCTCCTCCATTTTCTACATATTCTTCAATTTTCTTCCAGTTTACAGCTGCAATAAAATCTTTATCGTTTTGAGAAGCGTTAACCTCTAGAAGTGAATTGGCTTCCTCTGTGTTATATGTAGTAAAGAAAAACCAACCGTGAGATTTACCTCTTCCCGGATGCGATAAATCATAGTTAAAACCTGGCATTATTAATTGGAATTTTATATCCATGTTACCAGTTTCAGGCTCTACGCTAATAAAAGATAAGGCTCCTTTAAAGTTCCCCTTGTAATCTTTTATAGGCATATCTCTTTGTGGAATTGGAACTGAAAAACGAGTTCCTGCCACTACGTACTCTGAATTCTCTGTGATGTATGATGAACTGTGATTACCTGCACTATTTGGAACTTCTATAATCTCAGCAGTTTCAAATGTTTTTAGGTCAATTCTTGCTATACGTGGGGTGTTGTTACCATTTATGAATAGCCATCTACCATCTAATTCTCCATTAGTCTGAGAAATATCTGGGTGGTGAGAATCATCTGCAGGTATAAAACCGAAAGAAGTTTCTAACATGGGCTTTGTTTCTTCCGAATACCCATATCCATTAGTTGGGAATTGAGAAAAAACAGGAATTTCTTTGAACATACGTCCTGAAGGAAGACCATAAACGGCTACGTTACCGCTATATCCACCAGACATAAAGGCGTAAAACTCATCGTGCTCGCCAGGAGCTACGTATACCTTCTCTGCATTATTGGAAGCAAGCGCTCCATTTGATGATTCTTTACCGTTTTGATCACCGCAACCTGATAAAAACAGGACCGACCCTAGAATTGCCGCTAGGTGTAATGAATACTTTTTCATTTGTTTTGTATTTGTGGTTATTTTATAAAAGCCCCTAAGGCTTATTTATATACTATTCTAATGTTCTAAAATATTCGAGTATACTACGAGCTTGATCTTCGGTTAACCCTTGGTTAGCCATTGGAGCACCGTTAAATTCTGCCATAAGCTCTTTTGCCAAAGCATCTTCTTTTACCATAACTTCAGGATTAAGAATCATGTTCATTACCCATTCTGGGCTACGTCTTTTTAAAACACCTGTTGGAGCCGGGCCAATGAATTTTTTATCCACTCTGTGGCAAGCCATACACATTTGGCTGTAAACCTCTTCACCTTTTTTAGCCAAGGCCTGATCAATTTCAGGAGACAAGGTCACAGATTTTATTGGGCCTACTCCTTTATTTTCTAGGTCCACACGTTCAGATGGTGAGACTGTACTAGTAGCGGCAACAGCTTCAACCGGTTTCTCTGTTTTAGTTTTTTCACGATCTACGCTAAATCCTTCTTTCTTTTTTTCTTCTTTACCTCCGCAGGCCATAAGTAAGAGTGAAAAAAATATCACGGTACTTCTTATTACAATCTTCATTTTAAGTAGTTTATAGATTAATTTATTGAGCAAATGTATGAGGATTGAATAGTCAAAAACATGATATATATCAGTAATTGACATAAAAAGGATAAAAATGTCCTTTATTTTTATTTTTTAACTGAAACAGGGTTTACTAGAAAATTGTAAATTCATGAGTTGACCGAACAAAACCCTAATTTATTACATGAAACAAGACAACTCACGAAGGTATTTTCTTAAAAAAGCTGCTCTAGGTTCCGCAGCAGTAACTTCCGCCCCCTTTATTTTATCCGCATCAAAAAATGAAAGCATCCTTATGCAACGGGAATACGAAACCAACGTATTCTCTTCTAATGACCATATAAATCTGGCGCTTATTGGAACCGGTATTCAAGGTATTTTTGACACCCAAGCCGCACTAACCGTTTCAGGCATACAATTAGTTGCCGCCTGTGACCTTTATACAGGTAGATTGGAAAGGGCCAAAGAACTATGGGGCGATGCTATTTTCACCACGCGTGACTATAGAGAAATTTTAAATAGAAAAGATATTGATGCCGTTATCATTGCTACTCCCGATCACTGGCATAAAAAAATAGTTATAGATGCCCTTAAGGCAGGCAAACACGTATATTGTGAAAAACCTATGGTACAACAATGGGAAGACGGCCAAGCCATTATTTCTGCACAAAAAGCTTCTGGAAAAATATGCCAAGTAGGTAGCCAAGGCATGTCTTCTTTAGGAAACGAAAAAGCCAAACAATTATATTTAGATGGTGCCATTGGAGATATTGTAATGCTAGATTTCTACAATGACCGTTACTCCGCAGAAGGTGCTTGGCAGTATCCCATTCCACCAGACGCAAGCAAGGAAACCGTTGATTTTGACACCTTTTTAGGCAAAGCTCCTAAGGTTCCTTTTGAGTCCGAACGTTTTTTTAGATGGAGAAATTATAGAGATTATGGTACCGGTGTTGCCGGAGACCTTTTTGTTCATGCCTTTTCTACGCTAAACCATGTGATTGATTCCCATGGACCAAACAGAGCTATGGCTACCGGTGGACTACGCTATTGGAAAGATGGCAGAGATGTTCCCGATGTTAGCATTACTCTTTACGACTACCCAAAAACAGAGACCCACGCAGCATTTAACGCTGCTTTTCGTATAAATTTCATTGCCGGAAGTGGCGGTGGTAGTGGCTTTAAATTAGTGGGTACCGAAGGTGAAATGGAAATTGGACAAAATTCTGTTTCCCTTACACGTTCAAAACTTAGCTTGGTGCCCAGTGGTTATTCTATGATTTCCTTTCCTGAAGCCATGCAAGAAAAGATAAAAGAAGGGTATGCCCAGCAAAATCCGGAAACACGGGCATCTGCTTTAAAAACAGGAACTAGTAAATGGGAAGCACCAAAAGATTATAAAGGCGGGCATCATGACCATTTTTATAATTTCTTTACGGCCATACGCGAGAACGGAAAAGTAATTCAGAACCCAACATTTGGACTTAGAGCAGCAGGAGCGGCCCTATTGGCCAATGAAAGCTACTATAAAAAAGAGCCTGTAAATTGGAATCCTACAGAAATGAAAATGATGTAACAAAAAAGGGCGGCCCGTGTAAAACGTTCCGCCCTTATAGTTGCGTAGTTTAAGTGCATCTATATTTTAAAGGTCACCACCGGTATTTTAGAGTGATTAACCACATCTTCGCCAATACTTCCCATAAAAAAATGAGATAAGCCTTTACGTCCATGGGTTGAGATACCAATGGCATCGGCGCTGTTATTTTCACTATAGTTTAGAACACCTCGTTCTACGCTATAATCATTATATATTTCAACTTGTAAAGCTTCATTTACTTTACCAATAAAATTATTTATACGTGTATAGATATCACCAGAACTTAAGAAATCATCACCTGGTGTGTTGATGTAAACCAAATCCAAATTAGCCTTTAACATCTCTGCAAATGCTTTTGCTTTTTGAAAGGCAGCAGTACTTTCTTCCCTAAAATCGGATGCAAATACAAAACGGTCAATTTTAAAATCAGGTATTTCATTTTTGATGACCAATACAGGAATCTCTGCATTACGTACTACTTTCTCGGCATTAGAACCAATAAAGATTTCCTCAAGACCATCAGACCCATGAGAACCCATTACTATAAGCTCTGCATTGTGCTCGGCAGCAATTTCATTCACCTCGCTAAACACCTTGTAATGCTTAATAATCGGTGTAACCTTAACCCCTTCTAAATAAGGTTTTTGCAAAAATTCTTTAAATCTCTTTTCCGCCAGCTTAATTAGAAAAACAGTTTGTTCGGGATGAAAACCTTCTGAAGAAGTTATCATAGCTTGATTAAGTTCTAACATATGCAATGCCAGTATTTCCGCACCATGCTTTTCAGCTAATGATACAGCAACTTTAAGGGCATTTTCAGATTGTTCCGAGAAATCTAGAGGGACTATAATTTTTTTCATAATATTTCTATTTTATAAGATTAGGGGATATATTAAACTGTCATTGAAAATAATCTTTTTTCTGGTTCTTTCTTGTGTAAAAGCACATCAAATGCCATACAAATATTCCGAATGAACGGACGGCCTTCTTCGGTCACCTCTACGCCATCATCTGTCATAACAAGTAAATTATCTTGTTCCATTTCCCTTAACCTATCTTTTACATCTTCGGTGCTTTCAAAACGAAGATTTTCAGTGGCCCAAGAAGTTTTAAAACCACACATTAAATTTAAGATGTGCTTTCTTATTGCTCGGTCTTCATTGGTTAAGATATGACCTCTATAAACAGGAATAACGTTGTTTTCTACTAAATGTTGATATTCCTCAATACCTTTTACATTTTGGGCAAAACCATACCAGCTATCGCTTATACTAGATGCTCCCAAACCAATCATAGCTTGCGTTTTTGATGCGGTATACCCCATAAAATTACGGTGCAAACTACCTGTCTCCATAGATTCATAAAGCGAATCTGTTGAAAGGGCAAAATGGTCCATACCAATTTCATGATAGCCTACTTCTGCCAACAAAGCCTTTCCGGTTTCGTATTGTTGCCTTTTTTCATCTGCAGTAGGTAAATCTGCATCCTTATAACCTCTTTGACCATTTCCTTTTAACCATGGCACATGGGCATAACTATAAAACGCCAATCTATCTGGCCGCAACTCTTTAGTTCGCAAAATAGTTTCGCGAACATGCTCTTCTTTTTGAAAAGGAAGACCAAAAATAATATCGTGACCTATTGATGTGTAGCCAATTTCCCTTGCCCATTCCGTTACGTTTTTCACGTTCGCAAAAGGTTGTATACGGTGTATGGCCTGCTGTACTTTTACATTATAATCTTGCACACCAAAACTAACGCGTCTAAAACCTACATCGTATAAAGCTTGCAAATGTTCTTTAGTAGTATTGTTAGGGTGACCTTCAAAGCTAAATTCATAATCTTCGGCTCTTTTTGCCATACTAAAAATACCTTTGATCAGGTTTTCTAGATTTTGAGGCGTAAAAAAGGTTGGCGTACCACCACCTAGATGTAGCTCTTTTATAATTGGACGTTCAGAGAATAAATCGCAATACAGTTTCCATTCTTTTAATACCGATCGTATGTACGGCTCTTCTACTTCGTGCCTTTGAGTAATACGTTTATGACAACCACAAAACGTACACATACTCTCGCAGAAAGGTAGATGTATATAGAGGCTTATGCCTTCTGTTGCATTACTCTCATCAAAACTTTGAATTAAGCTAGATTGCCATTTTTTACTAGAAAAAGTGTCCATATTCCAATAAGGAACAGTAGGGTAACTAGTATACCTTGGGCCTGCAACATTATATTTCTGAATTAAACTGCACATAGATCGTATCTTGATTTGATACAAATCTAGGCGTGTTCAGCTTTTTAAAACATGATAATTGTCAGGTATGGATAATTAACGTATTCATTCAATAGGTTAAAGCTCTTCGCAAATGAATCCCTGTTTTTGTAAAAGTGAAGTTACGATAGAAGAACATTTACGGGTTTCAACCCGGAGGATTTTATCACAATCCTCCAAGTCAAAATTCCATTTTCCTTCTGGCTCTACTATACGGTTTAGAAACGGCTTTAAATACCTAATTTCTTTCCGCTTTCCTACAGTTGTTTTAAAAACCAGCACAGTCATATCCCAAGATTTAAGCTTCTGATCTATCATAAAACATAGGCGGTTCAATACCCAAAGACCTTAAATACACATACCCTTGGCCACGGTGGTGTATTTCATTATCTATAAAATATTGAATAGATGATAGGATTGTACCCTCATACTCTCCAAAAAGTTTAATGGTATCATGAAATTTTTCAACCCCTATCTTTGACCAATTGGCATTGATTTCTTCCGTGGTTTTATCCCAAAGCTCCAATACCTTAGTTTTACTGTTACCATGGGCCACCTCTTCTGTGAAGGCAGCTGCCTTACCCGTAACTATTTCTCGAATTCCAGGTCCTGCTATACTCAATAATTCATCTACCATTTTTGAAAAGGGACGCATACCGCCAATGGAGTATTCAAAGAAATCTTTATCCGGAAATGCTTCAATTACCTTTCTAGTCAAAGTTCTATGCCCTTGCCAATGGGCCAATAATTCAGATGGTAAAATAACTTGGGCTACTTTTTCTTTTGATGTAGTTGCTGTGCTCATAATTTACATTTTTAAGGTTCGTATTGTATTACAAGAACAAATGTAAAAGTGGGTAGTGACAGCAGTTTGTCAGTAGTAAAATTATAAAGCGATATTTTTTTAATCGATTTGACTCAACTCTTTATTACAAATTGATTTTAAGGCGGTTACAAAAACACTATTGTATCAACTTAGCGAAATTATAACTGGCATTCACCAAATTTGTATAACTGGAAGCCATAGCTTCTGGCAGAGTAGAGATTCCCCTTACGATTGAATTTACATAAGCCAATCCAAATTTTTCTTGCTGTTCTATAGATATAGACACCGAACCGCACAAGGCTGCAACTGGTATTTTATGCTTTTGAGCAGAAGTAACTACCCCATTTATAGTTTTCCCAGAAAGTGTTTGTTCATCTAACTGGCCTTCACCAGTAATAATCCAATCAGCATCTGCAATTGCCTCATCAAAATGAGCCAGTTCTTTTACCAAATCTATACCAGAAGTAAGTTCTCCCCTTAAAAAAATGATGGCTCCACCACCTATTCCGCCAGCCGCACCAGAACCTTTTATCTTCTGAAGGCTTATATCATAGGTATCCAAAGCTACTTTAGCAAAATTCTTCAGCCCTTTATCCAGAATTTCAATCTCCTCTGTTGATGCTCCTTTTTGCGCACCATATATCTTGGCAGCACCATTTTCGCCATAGAACGGATTGGAAACATCACAAGCTATTTTAAACTTTGCATTGGCCAATAATGGATGAACTTCTGAAGCATCTATACTTTTAACTTTATCTAGGCTGCTTCCTATTGGCTCCAAATCTTTACTGAAATCACCTTTAAATCGGTATCCTAAGGCATTGGCCATCCCCATACCACCATCATTTGTTGCGCTTCCTCCTATGCCCAGAATAATCTCCTGAGCACCTCTTTCAAGAGCATCAGCAATAAGTTCACCTGTGCCAAAGGTGGTGGTATTCATGCAGTTCCTATCTGCATCATCTAATAATTTAAGTCCCGATGCCTCGGCCATTTCTATATAGGCAATATGAGTTTCAGTGGCATATAAGTATGAAGCGCTTATTGGCCTGAACAACGGATCGTTTACGGTAATGGTAATTTTATCGCCATGTATGTAATGTTTGACCACATCTATAGTTCCGTCGCCGCCATCCGCTAAAGGCATCTTTACGATTTTGGCTTCGTTAAAAACATGTTTTAGGCCTTCCTCTACAGCATCGCAGAACTCAAATCCAGAGAGGGAACCTTTAAATTTATCTGGAGCGATTACAATTTTCATAGCGCTTATTTTAGTTCAAAATATTAGGCAAAGAAATACTGAATAATACTATAGCAACAAAATAGGCCAGTAAGATAGCAACCTCTTTTTTACCTGAATAGTATACAACCTCTAGACCCTCATTAACTTCTCTTTTTACAGTATAACTAACCGCAAGAGCTACCACAATAGTAACTACACAACCCAAAGCGTTCCACCAGAACCAAAAGATTTGCGGTACATATAACCAAAGGTAAATATTAAACAATACCCCAACCACGATTCCAATATTTGCACCAAGCGCATGTGTTCTCTTAGTAAGAATTGCCAGAATAAAGGCAGCCAAAATAGGTCCGTAGAAAACAGAGCTTATTTTATTGATGACCTCTATGACCGTACCTTCTATATTTCCAGCGAAAAAAGCAAAGAATAAACATACAAGACCCCAAAATATAGATAACAGTTTTGAGTACGTCATGTACTTCTTATCCGGCATATTAGGATGAAACCGCTTTACAAAGTCCTCCATAGTAACTGCTGAAAGTGAGTTAACTGTAGAACTTAATGTGGACATAGCTGCAGACATAATTGCAACAATCAATATACCAATAACGCCATTTGGCAAGTATTTGATAATGAAGACTGGCACCATTAAATCGGCCTTTTTCCCCTCTAAAGAAGAAATATTGGCTTGGTAAACTAAGTCCATCTGCTCTTGAAAACTAGCATCCTGAACTAGGAGGGTACCCAAAACAAGTCCCATAATACAATAGGTTAGGGTAAAGGGGAACCTAAGTAGGCCGTTGGCCATCATTAATTTTTTAAGATTGGGCATGCTACTAGAAGACAGCAACCGTTGTGACTGCGTCTGGTCTGTTCCATAGTAAGAAGCATAGAGAAAAAAGCCCCCTATAACCATTGGCCAAAAACCAAATTCATCATTACCATCTGCATTATTAAATCCCCATTTACTGAAATCTACAGCGGTAATCCTGTCTCTGTCTACGTGGGTAAGAAAATTGTCCACACCGCCTAATTCACTAAAACCGTAAAAAAGACAGATAATAATACCGATAAAAAGAATACTCATTTGAATTACATCGCCCCAAATAACGGCTTTCATTCCTCCTTGGTAGGAATAAACCATGGTTATAAGGCCGATGATTAAGATGGATATCCAAAAATCCATCTGAATAGTAGCCTGAAGAATCAATGCCATGGTATACACCATTACACCTGTAGCTACCGATCTACTTATTTGAAAAACGAAGCTGATCAGTAATCTAGATGAAGCATCAAAACGTGTTTCTAAATATTCATAAACACTAACAATTCCGGATTTATATAGGGTAGGTAGTACAGCAATCAACAAAAAAGCCATTGCCAAGGGCACACCTAATTCATAGGTAAGCCATTGCATACCTCCACCGGCTTTGAGGCCTACGAAGGCTGGTGCCGAAATAAAACTGATGGCAGAAAGCTGCGTTGCCATTGCCGAAAGGCTCAAAGGCAACCATGACGTTTTTCTTCCTCCCAGAAAATAATCTCCTCCAGAATTGTTGTCTTTGAATAAAAAACCCAATCCCAAGAAACCGACTAGGTAAACGACGATTATGATATAATCTATATAATTCATGAGTAATTTTTCTTTTGGTTTGGTCTCCTATTTTATTCTGTGTTCTATGAACAGAATATGGTAAAAACCTGCTATGCAATAACCTTAAAAACTAAAATATAGCAGAAATATCTTACATTTCATTAAAGATAGACTCTCCACGGCGGAAATTGAACAACACATTACAATTTACCGCCATTTTGAGTCAAATGAGAACAGAACAGCTCAACAACTAGCAACTAATTAACGCGAACCAATAAGTTGGCTGCACGAACACTTAGACTCTCTTGTCCTCAAAAAAACTTATTTCATTACCTCTCAACATTTAAGAAGGTCTATTACTAGCGCGGCAGTCCATGAAAAATTATCGCCACCATAACCTTTTCTTGTTTCCTCGCCAGTATCTTTTCTACAGTCAAAATATTCAAAAAAGCCATCGCGTTCAACAAGTTCAATGGAATCATTTTTAACACGCGCTGCAATTTCCTTATATCCGTACTCTTTCAATCCACGGTATAGCATCCAATTCATATTAATCCAAACGGGACCTCTCCAATATTTTCTAGGATTGAAACGATCGTCTGTAGGATCAAACGATGCACATAAATACTTATCATCACCTCCAAAGCGGTCCATCATAGTATTTACTAGTACCTCAGCTCTTTCTTTATTTGGAATATCGGCAAATAAAGGGGAAAATGAGGAAGAAGAAACATGGCGGATAGGCTTATCATTTCGCATATCATAATGAACATATGCACCCAATTCCGTATCCCATAGTTTCTGGTTGAAAGCAGCAATACTTCTTTCTTGATTCTTTCTCAGATATTCTATTTTATCTTCATTGCCACCAAACAATTCGTAAAGCTCCATCAAAGCTTTATTAGATTTAATGAGCATGGCATTAAATAAAGGATCTTGTACTAAGAATGGGGACAACTCCGCTATTTTAGCATCATCGTAGTTATTTTGTTTTGCAATATCTATAATGTATAGATAGTGGTCATACTCTCTTTTTGATGGGCGTTGAGAAGCATCTACATGCGTTGTATCTTTTCGCTCAAAAGTATATTCTGGTGGGTTCATGGTATCCCAGATATCATCCCATACAGGAGAGTTATCAGTGCCCGACTCCCAGTTGTGATAGATGTATACTAAACCTTCATTTTGTGGATCACGATTTTCATAAAAATACACATGGTTATCATACACCTTATCTATCTGCCCTTTTATAAAATTGAGCATATCTTCCTTATCATCTACAATATTTAGCATATCCTGTAGAATAAAC
Source organism: Zobellia laminariae (assembly GCF_009725995.1). The sequence continues at coordinate 841,139 of NZ_RCNS01000001.1, forward strand.
CCTGTAACAGGAGGTTGGGTCATTCCTGTAGATTTATATTTTTTTGACGAAAGCGGATGTAAGTCCGACCTATGAAAATCATGACCTGGAAAATAAGAATCGTCATCTGTATGAAAAACAATGTGTGGTATAAAACCATTATCCCATTGCGCATTCAACAAAGTCTCTATTTCTTTTTTTGCGTGATCTGTATTGTAATGGGCTAGGCCTACTGCAATAAAGCCGCTATCCCATTTCCATTGAAACGGATAAAGTCCTTTACTAGGGATAGTAAAACCGCCTTTTTGAAAATTGGCGTCTAAAACGTTAATTGCCCTATTTATTATATTTTCTTTCATAACGTACATAAGGATAAAACACATTGGCAGTAAGCCACCACCAATGTGTCTTTGATTTAAAAACTAACTAAACTCGCACTAACTCAAATCGTTTTTAGAAATTGAAGGTCGCTGTCAAGAAGAATCTTCTTGGAAGAATAGGGCGACCTACAAAGAAGTCAGTTTCACTTTGTCCGGCAGCACCCGCTCTTGGGTTACCTTCTGTAATACCATCACTATCAAAAAGGTTGAAGATGGAGAAACCTAAACGAACTGTTTGGTTTTCTTCTGGCTTACCAAAAGTGTAACCTGCACCCAATCTACCAATTGGAATAGCGTCTAATTCTATATCATTAACATCAGAAGCATATTTTTTACCTGTATAGTTCACACCAAAATTGGCATCAAACTTACTGTTGTCATAATACGCCCCAAGAGAACCTAAAAAGTTAGGTTGTCTTGCCAATTTATTACCTACATTGGCTTCTGTAGACGTACCATTAACTAAATCAAAATCTGTGTTTTTAGTAATTTCATGACCTTGGTATGTTAGGTTTCCACGAAGGTTAAAGTTGCTAGCAATTTCATAATCTGCCGTAGCTTCTACACCAATTGTTCTAGTATCTTGCTCAGAACGTGTCTCATCAATTAACTGTCCACCAACAATAGCTTGTTGTATTTTTATTCTGTCTTTTAAAGCCACATAGTAAGCAGCAACAGAACCAGAGAATTTAGAAGTACCAAATTTAGCACCTGCCTCAAACTGAATGATGTTTTCAGGATCGTAAGCGTTTTCAGAAATACCAGCTACCGGAGCAAAACCTCTTATTTGCGGAAAGAAATATCCTTTAGAAAAGTTAGCGTACAAGTTTGTTGCATCGGTCAATTCATAAAGACCGGCAAAAGATACTGCCCAACCTGAAGCTTCTATAGAAGACCTGATAAAGCTTCCATCGGCTGTTTGTACATCGCTCAATGCTGTAGTCAACTCAGGATTATCATAAACTGTTGCACTTGTTATTCCACCTTTGGCGTTTTCACCATCTGTATGCTCATATCTAAAACCAACATCAAAACGCCATCTGTCAAAAATCATCTCATCCGTTAGATAAAATGCCAATCTGTTTTGAGATAAAAAGTTATTTGAAGTCTGACCGATACGATTATACAAACCACCTTCTGAATAAACTACATTACCACCAGCTGCATCAGCATAGTTTAAGTTTACCAATCTAGGAGCGTTATTAAATTCCGATAAAACACGGTACTGGTAGTTTACATCTTCTGCTTCTGTACGAGCTATAAATGTACCTAAGGTTACGTTATGACTTCCTCCGTTTGAGGCTTCAATTGTTTTAGTCAAAGAGGCTTCCCCAGAATAATCAGTCATTGGTCTTAAACGGTCTACATGAAGGTTATCAATTACCAAATCCGAACCGTTTATTTGAGAATTAGGATTACCACTTTGGTAACGTGCCGTGTATCCTTGATTATCAGGAGCAATACTAGCTACGTAGTTATCTAAAGTAATTGGGTTTCCATTGTCTCCACTTCCACCAACATACAAGGCAAAATTGTGCTTGTAATTTGCATATTTTACTTTTGATTTGAATCTTAAATCATCTTGTAATCTGTAATCAAAATCAGCTAAAAGATATCCACCAGTTGTAGAAACACCATCTGCAATTGGACTGTTGTAAGTACCACCTGGCGTAAGGAAGGAAGTGTTAGCTAATTCCCCGGTCAATAATTGCTCTACAGCTTCTCCGTCATTTCCTGCCAAACGCTCTCTGCTTCCACCTGATAAAGGTATAGGAAGGTAGAACTGGGCTTTATCATTTATAAATTGACCATGTACGGTAAACGAACCTTTGTCAAATTTCTTTTTAATGTTAGCCCTAAACTGAACCCCTTTTGTTGGTAATCCCGTATCTATAGGCCCACGATCGTGTCTTACAAATCCAGTAAAAGCATAGTAGGTATTAGAATCTTCACCCCCCAATTGGCCACCGCTGTAAAAGTCGGTTTTTAACCGTCCCATATTGGCAACTTCTAGGTTTACGATGTTACCAGGATTGGTATCACCCGTTTTACTTGTATAGTTAATGATACCGGCCACAGAACCTGCACCATATAGAATTGCAGAACCACCACGTACAAATTCAACTCCTTTAAAACCAATATCCGGTCTTGCATAAACATCATGCGCAGAAGAGTTTAAACCAAAGGTGCTCATTAAAGGCATACCATCATATTGTAATGGGTTGAAAACGTACTGACCTCCAGAAGGTAAACCTCTTACGAAGACGTTAGTTGCGGTTTCACCACCACCACCTTCAGCCGTGATACCAGGTACACTTCTCAAAATATCTGCCTGACTATTGGCCGATAGTTTGGTGATCTCTGCCATTTTTACAGAACTAATAGACAACGGAGCCTGCTTCTGAGACCTGAACGTACTTGAAGCGGTTAATACCACCTCATCTAATTGTTGACCACCTTCTTGAAGGACAAAATCTACCGTTAATTCTGTACCGTTTAAATCTACTTCCTTATCTAGCGTGGTAAATCCTAAATACGAAGTTCTTAATACTTGGTTACCTTCTAGGTCTGTTGAGAATGTATAGTTACCATCAAAATCTGATGTTGTCCCAGAGGTACTACCTACTATTATAATATTCGCTCCTGGGATAGGTTCCCCAGCACTGTCCGTAATGGTACCGGAAATTCCTGTCTGGGCAAAAGCACCAGTACTTAATAGGAGGCCGATAACCGCAAAAATTACTTTTTTCATAATTGTAGTTTTTAAATTGAGTGAACTTGAGTTATTATTAATTTGTTAATACAGAGTCAAAACTATTTGAATATCATATTATTTCGACAAAAAAATTGCAAATTTGATACGCAAACGTTACCGCAATCGTTTGCAATTCTTAATTTTATCCCAAATAAATTTGTATTACACTGGAAACCAAGACACTTTTATAAAATGAGCAAAAGACACAACACTACTTTAAAGGAATTGGCCAAAGAATTAAACCTTTCAATATCAACAGTTTCTCGTGCTCTTAATGACCATCCGGACATTAGTGCAACAACAAAGCAGAATGTAAAGGACTTGGCCCGTAGAATGAATTATTCGCCTAATCTTTTCGCCAGAAGCTTCCGATCTCAGAAAACAAATATTATAGGAGTGGTCGTCCCAAACATTTCGCACTACTTCACTTCTACCATTTTAAAAGGCATTTTAGAAGAAGCCGAAATACAGGGATACCGAATAATTATTTCAGAATCCAACAATAGCGAAGCCAAACAGACCGAAATGCTCAATACCATGACCCAGTTTGGGGTTGATGGTATATTGATGTCCCTCACTAGAAAAATTGAAAAAATAGATAACATCCTACAGACATTGAACCGTGTACCGATAGTGTTATTTGACAAAGTATCTCAAAAAATACCATGTACCCAGATAGTTATTGATGAAGAACAGGCCGCTTTTAACGCCGTGGAGCACCTTATAGAATTAGGTAAAGAGCGCATAGCTATTATTAAAGAAACCGAGAACTCATATAATTCCGAAAAGCGCTACGCGGGATATCTCCGTGCGCTGGAACACCATGGGATTAAGATTCGAGAAAAGATTATTTTAAGTACAGAGGATATATCACTAATTCATGGTAGACGTCTGACCAATATTCTTTTAAGCATGAAAAAACGGCCGGATGCTATTTTCGCCATTACGGACAATGCTGCCATTGGGGCTATAAAGGCACTCAATAAATTCAAGGTTAAAATACCTGAAGAGATAGCTGTAGTTGGTTTTAGTAACTCTGCCAATTCAAAAATTATTCAACCTGAGCTAACTACCGTAGACCAGCCTGGCGACAAAATTGGTCGTACCTCCGTAAAATATCTCATAGAGGAAATTGAAAACCCTTCAAACGACGTCATCACTAAAACAGTTGAAATTAAAACCACGTTAGTGGTCAGAGATTCATCTTTAAGAGCTTAATATTAGAACTATCTATTGACAGGCTGTTGTCACCACTTGCTCTTTTCTTTGTATTTGAAAAAGATACATTAACAGCTAAAAAATGAAATTCCAATATTATTCAGGTCAATCTCTGAAGTTTTATCTTTGGAATATATACCGCACTCTTATGGGCTTGGACACCATTAATAGATTTGACCGCATAGTAGCTATATTAATTCAACTACAATCAAAACGTATAGTAAAAGCGCAAGAATTGGCTGATCGTTTTGATGTTAGTCTGCGAACGATTTATAGAGACATTCGTTCGTTGGAAGCTTCGGGTGTACCTATTTCCAGTGAAGCCGGCGTTGGGTATTCTATTATGGAAGGATATCGTTTACCTCCCGTAATGTTTACCCGTGAAGAAGCTGGGAGTTTTGTGGCGGCTGAAAAGTTGATGGAAAAATTCACCGACACCTCTTTAGGTTCTCATCATAAATCCGCCATGTACAAGGTAAAGTCGGTTTTAAGGGGAAAAGAAAAAGATTGGATTTCAACTCTAGAAGCACAAGTACTAATTGACCCGTCTCAAACACCTTTTAATGAAAACATACCCAATGCCCTAGAAATTCTATTTGAAAGCATTGCAGATAAAACGCAGGTTTTCTTAAAGTATCACTCCCTGAATGCAGAAAAACCGTCCGACCGCTTTATTGAACCTGTAGGACTTTTTCATGAGAATAACTTTTGGTACGTACTTGGCTATTGTCACTTCAGACAAGATTATAGACAATTTAGAACCGATAGAATGTTACGAATTTCCAGAACCGATAAAATCTTCACACTAGAACACGGAATGTTAGATGACCACTTGAACAAACAGCCGGAAAGAGAAAAAACCAAGATTACAATTTCTGTTGACAAAAGTATTGCCCGCTACATTTCCGCAGGAAGAAAACAATATGGGTTCGTTTCCGAAGAAATCAATAAAGACAAGGTTCTAATGACCTTTATGACTTCAGATTTGGTTCATGGCTTTCCTAGATGGTATTTAATGTTTGGGGATTATGCCGAAATTATTGAGCCTCAAAGTCTAAAACAAAGAGTAATTGAAATTCTCAAAGAAACCCAAAACCGACTTACAAATTAATTCCAACACAGCCGAAAATCACTTTCTTAGTCAATGCTATTTTAGATTCACACTCCATTACTTTTAATAGTATTTAAACTTTCCACACTCTCTCTAATCCCAATTTCGGTACAAAAACCACCATTTCTTACCTCCAGACGTACGTTTACCTTGCAATCAACAAGATGTCAAAAAATTGTTATGTAAATAGAAATGACCTACAAGTTTTCATGTTAAAACCTTATTTTAGCGCCACTCTTAAAAACTTAAAGACATGACCTTATTATTAATGGCCGCTGGTAGCGGTAGCCGATACGGAAAACTGAAACAATTTGACGATTTAGGCCCTAAAGGCGAATTCTTAATGGAGTTCGGTATTTACGATGCCCTGAAAAATGGTTTTGACCATATCGTTCTTATTACTAAAAAGGAAAATGTTTCTTTGGCAGAAAACCATTTGAGACCAAGAATACCTGCGAACATCAAGCTAGATGTTTTGGCACAAGAAATTACAGATTTACCAGAAGGATGTTCTTTTTCAGGTGAACGTAAAAAACCTTGGGGTACAGCACATGCAGTTTGGACAGCTAGAAACGTAATTAACGGTCCTTTTGCTGTATTGAATGCTGATGATTTCTACGGACAATCTGCTTATGCAAATGCTGCTGATTTTGCACGTGAGCATAATAACGATGATACTTTTGCCCTTGTTGGGTATACTTTAAAAAACACCTTGTCAGAACATGGTTCTGTGTCAAGAGGGGTTTGCCAGGTAGACGGAGACGATTTAGTTTCTGTTGATGAGCGCCTAAAACTTGAACCAAAAGACGGTAAAGTATTAGACCTTGATTCTGGTAACGAATATACAGGTGAAGAGCAGGTAAGCATGAACTTCTGGGTATGCCAACCTTCTATTTTTGATAAAATTGAAAGTGAGTTTAGAAAATTTCTAGCTGACGATAACTTAGCCGTAACAAGTGAACTTTACATTCCAAAAATGGTTCAAGAAATGTTACAGGCCAAAGAAATAAAAGTAAAAGTTGTACCATCAGGTGGCGATTGGTTTGGAGTAACTTACGCCAGCGATAGAGAAAAGGCCGTAGCTGACTTGCAAGGAAAAACCGATGCAGGTAAATACCCTTCTCCTCTTTGGCCTTAAAATAATGAGTAGTTATTCAAACGAACAACTTAATGAACTATTAGGGCATTTTTCTGTGCCTCAAATAAAGTACATGATCAAACCGTTAACAGACGGTTTGATCAATGATACTTTTTTGATATACGATGGTTCTACTCCACTATATATATTGCAGCGTGTAAATCACCTTGTTTTTACAGATGTAGAAGGGTTGATGAACAACATACAACAAGCTTTCAAATATTTAGAGGACACTGATTATAGTAAAATAACCCTAGTATCTCCTAAAAGCGGAGACAGCCATTACATTTCCCCTACCGGAAACCATTGGCGTCTTATGACTTTTATTGATGGGAGCACGGCATACAATACCACTGAGGACACCAGTATTGCTTTTGAAGCAGGTAGAATTATTGCAAAATTCAATTCGCTTTTACAACAAGCTGACCTAGATGATTACGTGGATACTATTCCTCGTTTTCATGATATAACGCTACGCCAAGACCAATTTAAATCTGCCCTTAAAACTGCGGCTCCGGAGAAATTAGAAATTGCAGAGAAAGCGATTGTTTTTACCAATGAGGTTTTAGAAAAGCTTACTGCTCTAAATTTCAAAGAATTACCTGTTAGAGTTTGTCATAACGACACCAAATTGAATAATATTCTCTTCTCAAAAGAGACCAATAAGGCACTTTGCCTAATTGATTTGGACACGCTCATGAAAGGCTATTTTCTTTATGATTTTGGTGATGCCGTACGCACTATAGCCAACACTGCTGCCGAAGACGAACAAGACCACAGTAAAATTATTTTTGATAAAGATTTGTTTGAAGGTTTTATAGATGGTTTGGCAATTAACAGCTCTTTCTTGACCAAGGCTGAAATTGAAACCTTGCCTTGGGGTGCCGTTCTTATGCCTTTTCTACATGGCATACGTGCTTTAACGGATTACCTAAACAACAATGTCTATTATAAAGTTGCCTACGAAAACCAAAATTTAGATCGTAGCCTCAGTCTTTATAATTTTACTCAGAAAGCATTAAACCATATGGATTATATGGAAAATGTGTTAAAAGAAAAATTGTCCTAATTTTTGTACTTTAATCAACTTAACACCATGGAAATCAAACTTAAAGCTGATTTTCAATAAAACAAAAACACAGCATTACTTCTAATTTTAGCTAAAACTAACCTAGAATAAAGAGCGGGTCAAACATCAACTATAGTTTTTTTACTACCTTGAAAATCTATTTCAAATATACCCATAGGTACTAAATCCGTTTCTGATTTCATGTCCAAAAAAGTTTACACAACAATTTCATGTATCTTCTTCTTTCTCTGCACTTTTGCACAAGAAAGTGACCTTGAGTTTTCTCAAAACTATACGATTTCTAATGGTTTGGCACACAATGGGGTCACTGCCATTCTTGAAGATTCAAGAGGCTACATTTGGGTAGGTACTTTTGAAGGTCTGAACCGTTACGATGGATATGAATTTAAAACCATTAAAAACACCCTGAGCGATGCTGTTTTTGTAAGTAATCGTATTAGATCGCTTAAAGAAGATTCCAAAGGAAACATTTGGATCGGTACTGATGAAGGCATATCTCTATACGACTACAACTTAGAGAAATTTATTAACATCTACTCTAATCAACTTGCCAAAAAAGGGGTTAAAGGGCCTGTGGTTAGAGATATTATCATCAATGAAAAAGAAGGAATAATTCTCTGCGCTACAGAAAAGTATGGGATTTTAGTTTTTAACGATGACTATACTTTGCAAGAAGAATATTCACCCACTGCCTTTTATAGTAACGGTGCCGTTGAATTTTATAAATCAATGACCATAGACAACAGCACTTATCTTTATGCTACGTCTGTAGGTCTGCTTTCTTTCAATCTAAAAAACCACCAATTCACTAAAATAGTTTCTAATGACATAAGTAACTGCCAGTCTGTTATGCGTATTGATGAAACTACGTTTTTGGTTACATTAAAAAAAGGGGCTGCCATTCTATCTTACTCTAAATTGGGTGACGGCTACGATTACCAAATAGTAAAAACCGACCTTCTACCCTCACAAAATTTCAATAGTTCTGGCTTTGACCACCATAATAATCTTTGGCTGGGAACATTGAATAAGGGTGCAATTCGCATTAATGATATTAAAAGCCTTACTGAAGATTCAGACATAGATTATTCAATATTTAAATTTCAGAACAAACAACTGCGCATTAGCTGTTTTCAAAGAACATCTAATAATAGATTTTGGGTTGGTTCGTATGATAAAGGGCTATTTAGATTTGACCTCAAAAAAAATCCATTTAAAGAATTCAAAGGTGAAAGTCCTTTTGAATTTGGCGTAAGCGATAGGCATTTAATTCAAATTTCGCCTTTAGATGACCAGAACGTATACCTGACAAAAAATCAAGGAGGGCTTGCACTTTTTAATACAAACAAAGGTAGATTTGAACCTCTACCTTTTACATTTGATGAAAACTACAAGGCTAGAATTTCTTCAGTTTATGTAGACTCTCATAAGAGAACATGGATGAAAGTGGCCAAAGTGGGTTACTTTAGATTAAATCCTAATGAAGATAAACCCCAGCTAATTGATACAAGTTCCCTACCCGAATTTTCGCAAGTAGAATCTTATAAGATTACAGAAGATAAAAAGGGCAACATTTGGCTAGGCACAAGAGTGGGTGTTTACAAATTATCTGTAGATGAGCAAGGTGAAGTCACTAAGATAGAGGCACTAAACGATAATCCGTATTTTGAAAATTTCAAAATGACCCTCGCTCGTTTTGTATACGTAGACCCGGAGCAAGATTTTGTATGGGTGGGCACAGCAGAAGATGGTCTTTTTAGGGTATCAATTAAAGATGACCCTTTATTAAAAAATGTAAAAATCAAGCATCTTAGAAAAGACAAGAAAGAAGGTGGTCTACCCAATAACTTCGTTTCGGCCATAACAAGAACACCAAACGGCAATCTATGGATAGGTACAGAAGGTGCCGGAATCTGTAAGGTAGAAAATAGCGAAAAAGAACCCGTATTCATTCCATTTACCGAAAAAGACGGTTTATCCAATAACGTAGTAAAAAGTATAAATGTAGACAACGCCGGCAACCTATGGATTGCTACCAATGTTGATTTAAACAAATTCTATCCTAAAGAAAAAAAGTTTCGAAAGTTCGGAAAAGAAGACGGTCTGCCATTTGAAGATTTCTGGTATGCATCGGCCTATTTAAACAATGGCACTTTAGTATTGGCAGGACTTGAAGGCTTCTCCTATTTTATGCCCCACACCATTAAGGATACGGAAACCTTACCTCGCTTACATTTTGGCGACTTTAAGATTTTTAACAATACCGTACTTCCACAAGACACTTTAAACAAAAGAGTTTTACTTTCTGAACGGCTTCACAGTGGTCAGACCTTAAATCTAAAATACAATGAGAACGTTTTTACAGTAGAGGCTACATCCCTTCACTTTGCATCACCTGAAAACCATTTTTTAAAATACAGGTTGTTACCTATAGACCACGATTGGTTGCAGACTACGTCTGACCAACGAATGATAAACTATAATGGCCTGCAACCAGGAAAATATTCGCTTGAAGTGGCCGCATCAAATTCCATTGGTGAATGGACTGCAACAAAAACCTTGGATATTATTATTTCACCTCCATTTTGGAAAACTCCTTTAGCATATCTAATCTATGCCCTACTTACGATTTTGGTACTAGGTACGGTTCTATTCTATATCATAAAGAACCAGTCTTTACGCTACAATATTCAATTAGAGCAAATAGAAAAAGATAAAGTTAAAGAAGTGAATGCAGCTAAACTACGCTTTTTTGCCAATATATCTCATGAGCTAAAAACACCACTAAGCCTTATATCCAGTCCGGTGAAGCTCTTATCCGAGCGCTATAAGGATAATATTGATTCTCAAGAAAAACTGAATATTGTTGCTAGACAGTCTAAAAAAATAGGCCGCCTTATAGACCAGATTCATGATTTTGAGCGTGTGGATGCCAATTTAATGGAAATGGATTATTCCAGATTCTATTTTAATGAATTTATAGAAACTATTGTACCTGATTTTCATTACTTGGCCTATAACAGTCATAAGAGACTACAAGTCATTTCTGACGACACCAACATTGTTGTATCTGCAGATCGCGATAAGCTGGAAAAAATATTCAACAACTTATTAAGTAATGCGTTTAAATATACGGGCGCCAATGATGTTATTACTATTAAGTTCATAAGTGAAGATAAAGACCTTCTTGTATCCGTTACCGATACCGGAAGAGGAATTGATGATGATGACCTACCGCATATTTTTGAAAGGTTCTACCAGTCCCGAAAAAGGGAAAGTGTACATTCTACGGGCTCGGGTATAGGTCTTGCTTTTTCTAAAAAACTGGTAGAAATGCATTACGGTTATTTAGAAGCCTTTAGCGAAATAGGCGTAGGCACCACTATTAGTGTTCGCCTTCCTGTAGTTAAAAAAGAATCTATTGATGACCAGGCAACAAAGGAAAAAGCCTTAATAACTGCTGAAATTGAAGTTTCTGATGCTGAAACCACAATAGCAAAAACCGAAGTCTCTAAAATTAAGACAAGCGGAGACTACTCCGATAAGTTGATTTTTTATGTAGAAGATGTACTGGATATGCGTCTTTACGTATCAAAAGTATTATCTAAATTTTTTAAAGTAAAAACCTTTACGAATGGTAGGGAATGCTTGGATGCTATGGAAGACCAATGGCCAGATTTGGTCATAAGCGATATTCAAATGCCGATAATGAACGGTCTTGAACTTTGTAAGCGTATTAAGGCCGATATAAAAACCAGCCATATTCCCGTAATTCTACTTACCGCACTGGACGATATAGAAAATCAGATTCAGGGGATTAAAGATGGAGCTGATGCATACATCAAAAAACCATTTGACGCACGCCAATTGGTTGCACGTACCGAAGCTTTGTTGGAGAACAAAAAGCGACTGCGGGAGCGTTTTAAGATTGGTATTCCACTTACAAAGGATAACAACCTTAATATTAGAAATGACAATGCATTTCTTGAAAAGCTTTATCACCTAATGGCTCAAAATTTAGATAATCAAAATCTAGATATGGATCAATTTGCCCGTCAACTTTATCTTAATCGCACTCATTTCTACCAAAAAGTAAAGGCACTAACGGATAAAACTCCGTTTGAGATGCTAAAAATGTACCGTTTAAAAAAGGCGGCAGAACTGCTGGTAGAACAACCGGAATTATCCGTCAATGAAGTGTATACGATGACCGGTTTTAAAAGCCGAACGCATTTTAGCAAACTCTTTAAAGAAATGTATCATACCACACCTGGTAAATACTCAGCTAAAAGTAAGGACAGTAATATTTCATAGGGAACTTCTTACTAGCTCTTACCATATTCGGTAATATGTATTTGTGCTCACTTGCGAATTGAAGAATACATATTTTGTACGCATAGATACATCATTCTCGTCCTGAAAAATACCTTTGAACTTAGTGACAAAAGGCATAACTTAATTTTCACCAAAAGTTATAACTAAAAAAAATCAGGTCAGTAGTATCAAAAAATCAGGATTATGATAACATATACCATCCAATTGTTAGGCTTTATTCTCAAATTTAGCCTTGCCGGAGTGCTTGCAGTAACAACAAACCCAACGGACCAAAAGCCTATTGCAAAAGCAGAGCGTCCAAACATTCTTTTCTGTATTGCAGATGATGCCTCTATGAAAAGTTTTGGCGCCTATGGCGATACATTTATCAACACACCGGCAATAGACAATTTGGCCAAAGAAGGCGTTGTGTTTCAAAATGCTTACAACGGGAACCCCAAATGCTCTCCAGCACGTGCCTGTATTTTAACGGGCAAGTATAGTTGGCAACTTAAGGAAGCTGCAGACCATAACGGTCGCTTTCCGCTAGAATTCAAAACCTATCCTCAGTTATTGGCCCAAAAGGGCTATCGCGTAGGGTATACGGGTAAGGGATGGGGACCTGGAGTATATGACACCAAAGACAATCCTGCTGGGCCAGAGTACAACACTATCAAACTTGAACCCCCGTACAAAGGAATCACCGATGTTGATTATGCCGCAAATTTTGAAGCCTTTCTAAACGAAGGCTCTAAAGACTCTCCATTTTGTTTTTGGTTGGGAACTAAGGAACCACATCGTTTTTACGAATTGGATTCTTGGAAAAAAGCAGGGCGAAAGCTAGAGGAAGCAGATGTTCCTCCATTCTATCCAGATAATGATATTGTTCGTGGTGATTTACTGGATTATGCCAATGAAGTGGAATGGTTCGATACTCATGTGGGTAAAGCAATTAAAGCTCTCGAGGAAAAAGGATTATTAAAAAACACCTTGGTAATTATAACTTCCGATCATGGTATGCCTTTCCCAAGGGTAAAAGGTCAGATTTATGAAGAGGGTTTTCATATACCCCTTATTGCGTATTGGAAAGGAAAGATTATTTCTGGGCGAACCGTAAGCGATTTCGTTAGCTTTTCTGATTTTGCCCCCACGTTTATGGAAGTAGCCGGAGAAACTCCTCATCAACAAATGACGGGAAGCAGTATCACAAAGCAACTTTTCACTTCAGAATCAGGTCGGATCGATGCGGCCCGAGACCATGTCCTTTTGGGTAAGGAACGTCACGATGTTGGCAGATCTAACGAAGATGGAATTGACCTTGCTTATCCCGTTAGGGCCATTAGAAATGATTCTCTCTTATATGTTCATAATATACAACCTGAAAGATGGCCTGTTGGCAATCCTGAATATGGCTTTATGAATACCGACGGTTCTCCTACAAAAAGTTACATCACCTCTATTAAGCCGGAAGATGAAGAATATCATTTCTTTGAAATGAATTTTGATAAGAGACCGGAACACGAACTTTACAACATTCAAAAAGACCCAAACTGCATACATAACCTGGCCAATAAACCGGAGAATGCAACGATTATTAAAAAGCTTCGTACCCAAATGGAGACGGAACTCATTGCGCAGGGCGACCCTAGAACTTTAGGCAAAGGAGAGGTTTTTGATAATTATATCTATTATGGAAAGCGATTAGATTACAAAACGGGTAAACGTATAACACCTCTTAAATACACTAAAAAAACGGAATAAATGCTAGGTTCAAAATTTCCAAAAAAATGTTCTGTATACTTTCTTGCTTTTTTGATGTGTCCCTTATTCAACTGGGCCCAAGAAAAGCAACCCAATATCATTTTTGTTCTTGTGGACGACCTCGGCTATGCCGATGTAGGCTTTAACGGTTCAACCTATTTTGAGACACCGGCATTAGATGCTTTGGCCAAAGAGAGTTTGGTATTTGACAATGCCTACATGTATCCCACATGCTCACCTTCTAGGGCTGCCCTTTTTACTGGATAACAATCTTTCCGAACTGGCGTTTACACCGTTCCTGTACTTGAGAAAGGTGACGCTCAAGAGAACATATTCTCTAGGTGGACGGTTGGTAAAGAACATCCTATTTATGCCGAACCCCTGGCTACTGCTGGTTATAAATCCATTCACTTAGGTAAATGGCATATTGTGGGACCCTATCCAGAAAAAGAACTGGCAATGGACTGGCCCATCCAACAAAAATTGAATCAACCTCAACCCGGAGATTTCACTTGGGTAGAAAACCATAAGACGCCAGCCGTAAAACAGTATTACCCGGAAGGGAGGGGCTTTATTAAAAATGTTGGCGGCACGTTTCGCGGAGACCCAGCTTTAGAAGAAGGTGGTTACAAAAGTGAACGTGGAGGATATCGCGCACCGTTTAGCAATCCATTCATTTCACCTAAACCTGATGACGAATGGCTTACGGACCGACTTGCCAGCGATGCCATTGAATTTATGGACAACCATAAAAATGCCCCGTTTTTGGTCAACCTTCATTTCTATGCGGTACATCGACCTATAAAAAACAGAAACGACGAGCTCTTTGACAAATACATGAAAAAACCTGGTGACCCCATTACGGGTCAAGGCATAGGTAAAAACAAAGAACGAATGGCAAGTTACGCTACCATGGTGCAGTCTATGGATGAGAATATTGGAAGAATCATGTCCTACCTAAAAAAGAACAACTTAGAAGAAAATACATTGATTATCATTACTTCGGATAATGGGTATCATGGTATTGCTTCTGAGAATTTAAATTTAAGAGGTTCCAAGGGCGAAATTTATGAAGGTGGAATAAAAGTTCCTGCTTTAATCCATTGGCCCGGCAAGGTAAAAGCCAGAAGAACGAAGATTCCAATTTCCGTTACCGATTATTTTCCAACATTAATGGATGCAGCCAACATTGATTACAAAGGGCAGCTTGATGGCAAATCACTTACTCCCCTATTTCAAAAAGACAAAAACAGTTTTAAAGAACGCCCCTTATTCTGGCATTTGGCAAGCCAATACAAAAACGGCACTTGTTCCGTAATCAGAAAAGGAGATTATAAACTAATTCAATTTTTAGCTGATGGAAAACTGGAACTTTACAACTTAAAGAGCGACCCAAAGGAAACTAAAAACTTGGCCCAAGAAGATTCAAAACTAGCTCAAAACTTACTTGATGAACTAGTAACTTGGCGAACAATGAATGAAGTACCTCTACCTCTAAATTCCATCCTCTCAAAATAGACTAAAACCAATAAATCAGCAATATACAATGTGCTTCTCAAAAAAATTTCTGGTTAATATCATTCTAATTCTTTTAACCCTACCAACTTCATGGGCCCAGAAAAAAGAGGTTCAAAAACCAAATATTGTTCTTATTTATGCGGATGACATGGGGCGCGGCATGCTCGGTACTTACGGACAAAAGATGCTGACTACGCCTAATATTGATAAGCTTGCTTCAGAAGGCTTGCAGTTTGAAAGAGCTTATGGCGCTATGTATTGTGCTCCGGCAAGGGCCAGCCTATTAACCGGAATGCACGACTGCCACGGAGGTAATGCCATGACCATTGTAAAAGCTGGTATTTATAAGGAATTGGATAACGGACTTACCCTAGACGAAATCAAGGCTAAAATTCACAAGGTGGCACTTCCCGCCGAAAAGGAAGAAGTATTCTTGGGCGAAATTGCACAAAAGGCAGGCTATACCACGGGGCAATTTGGTAAATTAGAATGGGGTTTCGCTACTACTCCGGAACGTATGGAACGCCATGGTTGGGACCATCATTTTGGGTATTACGACCATCTTCGGTGCCATGGTTTTTACCCCCCTTTCCTTTTCGAGGATGGTAAAAAAGTAGACATCCCAGGAAATACCCATGTAGATTGTGCCAAAACCACGGAACACGACTCTCCCGAAAATTTCAAGGACCGCTGGAACATGAAAGGTAAAGCCGTCTATTCTGAGCATATTATCATGGATAAAATGTTGAGTTTTATGGATGCCAATCATCCTAAAAAAACAGACAAACCTTTCTTTCTCTATTTTCCCACTCAGTTGCCGCACGGGCCTACTATGGTTCCTGAGGTACATCCTGAATTACAGAACAACCCAAACTTAACGCAATGGGAAAAAGAATATGCTTCCATGGTAAAAATGTTGGATGACGATGTAGGCCGAATTTATTCCAAACTGGAAGAAATGGAAATTCTTGACAACACTATCATTGTCTTTACTTCAGACAATGGTCATGAAATCTATTACCCGGAAAAAGGGCGTACCTCAAAAAACAACGTCAATGTAAAAGGAGAAGAATTTGACAATATCACTACTCGCTTTAACAGTCACGTTGCAGGAGACATTTTTGATGGAAACAACGGCATGTCCGGAAAAAAACGTGACAACTGGGAAGGCGGGGTTCGCGTTCCCCTATTCTGGTACTGGAAAGACCACATAAAAGCCGGTACGGTTTCAAATCAAATGGTAAGCAACTATGACTTTTTAAATACCCTAGCCGAGATTGTAGGTATGCCCCAGTGCGATGAAAAAGATGGGGTTTCCTATGCACAGGTTCTATTCGGCGGAACGCCTAAACTCCGTGATTATACCTTTTATAGCTCTAAAATGGGCCCAGATTTGGTAACCCAAGAAGGTTGGAAGCTCAGGTTTTATCTGAAGGAAGATGTTTTTCAACTCTATTATTTACTTGATGATTATGAAGAAGTAAATGATTTAGCCAAAGAGCATCCTGAAAAAACCGAAAAATTAAAAGCGATACTTTTTAAAGAATGCAATGAAAACTGGGAAAATGGTATTGGCCCAATTCAAAAGAAAGTCTAAAACCAAGTTGACAATTATGGCTAACAAAATCAAACCCGGTCACATCCTACCCTTTTTACTCATATGCCTACTAACATCGTGTTCTAGCGCGAAACTTGGCCCACCAAAGGAAAACCCGGCAGCCCAATCCGTTCAACTAGATGCGGAATGGTGGAACCAACGGCATGAGACTATTAAAAGTCGACTTAAATCTGACCCTGAACTGATTTTAGTGGGTAACTCTATTTTTCACACTTTGGAAGAAGAGGACCGAAAAGAGGTTTGGACCAAGTACCTAGACCGGTACCGCACCGTAGATATGGGCATCAGTGGTGACCGTACCGAGAATGTCATATGGCGTATTGAAAATGGCACCTTAGAAGGTATCAATCCCAAAGTAGCGGTTGTTCTCATAGGTACAAATAACACGGACGGTAACCATTATTTAAACATAAGCACCCCAGAAGAACTGGCCGATGGTATCTACAAAATATGCAGCCTGTTAAACCAAAAACTACCGAATACCGAGATTCTCCTCATGGGTATTCTTCCCTATGGGTATAAACCTAATCACAGAGATAACATCAACAAGGCAACGAACAAATTGCTTTCTTCCTTCCCAAAAAAGAATTCAAAAATCCATTATATAGACATCAGCTCTGAATATGTTGACGGGAATGGAAAGGTCAATAAAGAACTTATGCCCGATTACCTGCACCCCAATGCAGAAGGCCATTTGCTAATGTTCAAAGCACTTGATGCCGATATCCAAAAATTGATTACAGAATAGAACCACCTTTAAGATTTAACTGAACTACCTTTTTCTTGTCCTAGCCTTTCTCAATCTCTCATCAATTCAATCTCAGCAAAAAACTGAATCAGAGAAGCAAAAAAAAGAAAGCCAGTGAAATGGTAGTAGAAAGAGAACGACCCAAAGAATGGAACAACCTTTTTCTAGGAGGCCGCTTCATGGAGCGCTGGAATATGGAAGGTAAAGCCGTCTTTTCCGAGCATATTATCATGAAAAGATATCACAGAAGAAAAATACCTACAGCATTTAGAAATGTTCAAATCCAAAATAGGCTACCCTCTAGTTTCCGTGCTTCCGCATCATATTAGTCAAAAGTGCGTTGACGTAAGCGGTGATTATCTATGGGATTATCAAAAAGAGGCTAGAAATATTATTTCAGACTTTTATAATGAGTAATTCTAAAGCAGGTTCCCAATTTACAGAGAGAGACAACACATAAACAGACACATACACAGCTTTACTGTATTTAGGTTTTATTTGATATCAGATATAATTCACAACCTTTATGATTCTGTCGGTTAAAAATTTTGGTCTCCCGTTTTTATGTATTTGCTCTCTTATATTCTCCTCCTGTGGAGATAGCTCTAAAAAAGCGAAAACAGAAACAGTTGACAGCCGCCCAAATATCCTATGGATTACCATTGAAGATTGGAGTCCGGATTTATCCTGCTATGGCACAAAAGGTATCTCCACCCCACATGTAGACCAATTGGCTTCAGAGGGTATTCGTTATAACAAAGCTTTTACAACCTCACCCGTTTGCTCAACCTCTCGTTCTGCAATGATGACAGGTTTCCATCAAAACTATATTGGAGCAAACCAGCATCGTGAGCACAACAAACAGGCATTACCCTATGGCATAAAACCCATTCCAAAATTATTTGAAGAAGCTGGGTATTTTACCACTTTGATGAGCTGGAAGACCGATATGAATTTTCTTCCCGACACCAAAGAAGAACTTTTTATGAACACCAATGACTGGGCAGACCGCGAACCCGGCCAACCTTTCTTTGCCAGGATTACCTTTGGAGGTACCCACCGGTCTTGGAACCGTGACCCAGAAAGGCCTATTGATATAAAAGATGTTGAACTTCCACCCTACTATGCCGACACTCCTTTTGTTCGGCGTGATTGGGCCAACGGCCTTGAACAAATGCAATTAGTGGACCGAGAAGTAGGTGCTTTGTTGAAACGACTTAAAGATGAAGGTCTTGCCGATAATACTATTGTCTTTTTTATTGGCGACCATGGTCGTTGCCATATTAGAGGTAAACAATTCTTATATGACGGTGGCACCAGAATACCCATGATTTTGCGGTGGCCTGGAAAAGTGAAACCCGGTCAAGTAAATGAAGATTTAGTTATGTCTTTGGATATTGATGCCACTATACTTTCCGCAGCCAACATCATCCCTCCAGTACCTTTACATGGAAAAAATCTTTTAGGTGATGAGATAAAAAACAGGAAATACACTTTTGCCGCCCGTGATAAAATGGACGAAACCCATGATGCCATGCGTTCCATACGGTCAAAAGGTTACAAACTCATTCTAAACTTAATGCCCGAAAGGCCGTACTTGCAGTACAACCAGTACAAGGAAAACGCCTATCCCGTACTTGCCGAAATGAGTATCATGTACCTCAAAGGAGAACTTACTCCTGAGCAAGCTGCCTTCTTTGCCCCAATAAAACCCAAAATTGAGCTATATGACCTACAAAAAGACACATTTGAGGTAGACAATGTAGCCGATAACCCCGAATATAGCTCTGTGAAAAAAGAGCTACTGGCCGAACTTCAAAACTGGCGCACCAATGTCATCAAAGACCAAGGTGTAAGTGAAGAGTTTAGAGCCCTTGGCGTTTTTCCTGATAAAAACCCTTTTTCAACGGTGGATGAATGGGTAGCCAAAAACCAAAAAAATTACGATTTTAACCGTATAGGCTGGCCTTCATGGTATCCTACAAAAACACTTCAAGAATGGCTAAAGGCCCGAAAAAAATGGGAACCTTATGTTATGAGAGGAGCTTCAGAAGATATACCTCGTCCTCAAATTGGCATTATCAAAAAGAAGAAAAGGAATTAAAGCCAAAATTCAGAATGACAACAAAAATCAAACTTGTAAAAAAAGTCGCGATTACCCTTTTACTTTTCATGGGGACAACCGCTTTGCAGGCACAACTTAAACCTGAGAAATTTCAACCAGAATGGGAATCCATTAGGGCCGGGTATGAAATTCCCGAATGGTTCCGTGATGCTAAATTTGGTATTTTCTTGCATTGGGGACCTTATGCCGTACCCGCTTACAGTAGTGAAAAATATCCAAAAGGAATATATGATTCCAAATGGTCAAAAGGCGGCAAAAAGCCCTATACCTATCACCGGGAACATTATGGTGACCCTTCAAAATTCGGTTACAAAGATTTTATACCTGATTTTAAAGCTGAAAAGTTTGATGCCAACCAATGGGCAACATTATTCAAAAATGCAGGAGCCCGTTATGTAGTGCCTGTTGCAGAACATCATGACGGCTACGCTATGTACGCTTCTAAGCACACCCGATGGAACGTGAAGGACACCGGACCAAAAAAAGATGTTATGCGCTTGCTTGCTGATGCGGTCAAAACCAACGGAATGAAGTTTGGCGCATCATCACATTTTGCGCTGCACAGAATTTATTATAGAAAAGACGACCCAACTTGGGACACCAACAATCCTGAGTTTTATGACCTGTATGGCGAACCGGTAGGTAATGATACCTTACCGACTAAAAAATTCCTGAACCAGTGGTGGAACCGCACTACAGATATTATTGATAATTATGAACCTGATTTGCTGTGGTTTGATTTTGGATTGGACAAACCTGGTTTTGAAGTCTTGCATAAAAAAATATTGGCCTATTACTATAACAAAGGCGAAGAATGGAATAAAGGTGTTGTTTTTCAGGACAAAAACATGAGAAACAAATCCTTTCCTGAAGACCTCATTGTTCTAGATATTGAACGCGGCCGTATGGATGGCATCTACAAATACCCTTGGCAAACAGATACCTCAATAGGGAAAATTTCTTGGGGCTATGTAACCAATGAAGAGTATAAAACCTCAAATTACCTGCTTGATGAATTGATAGACATCGTAAGCAAGAACGGATGTTTATTATTGAATATAGGTCCTAAAGCAGATGGCACCATTCCCAATGAAGCAAAAAAAATATTAAATGAAATGGGTGCTTGGCTAAGTCTTAACGGCGAAGCAATTTACGACACTAGGCCATGGACCATCTTTGGAGAAGGACCTACAAAAGTAGAAACGGGTCATCATTCCGAAAATAAAAATAAAGAATCCGGTCCGGAAGACTTTCGGTTTACTACCAAAGGAGAAACTCTTTATGCTACCTCATTAGGTTGGCCAAAAGACGGGGAATTCACTATTAAATCCCTAGCAAAAAACAATCTCAATACATCAAAAAAAATAACATCTGTAAAATTCATAAGCGGTAAAAACAGTATGAAGTGGAAACAAACTGGCAAAGGTCTTACCATCACCGTTGAGGGTACAAAGCCGTGCGAGGCCGCTTATGTCTTTCGAATCAAATTCAAATAAAAAAGAAAACAATCCAAACCTATTTTCAAAATATAAAAAATGAGCAAATTTTATTTTAACGAAGAACAAAGTTCCTATGATGCCATTGTGGTAGGTACCGGTGTCAGCGGAGGCTGGGCTGCCAAAGAACTATGCGAAAACGGTTTAAAGACCCTGATGCTAGAACGTGGCAGAATGGTGGAGCATATTAAAGACTACACCACAGCCCATATGGACGATTGGGACTTTAAGCATGGCCTTGAACTTTCTATTGAAGAGAAAGCTAAACGACCCAAACAAAGTAGAACGAATAAAGGGAAAAGCGCGGATTCCTATAAGTGGTTCGTGAATGACCTAGAACACCCCTATAATGAAACCAAGCCCTTTAACTGGATGAGGGGTTACCATGTTGGCGGCCGTTCCATAACTTGGGGGCGTCATAGTTACCGTTGGAGTGAAATTGATTTTGAAGCCAATAAAATTGATGGTCACGGTGTTGACTGGCCCGTTCGCTACAAGGACATTGCTCCTTGGTACGATAAGGTGGAAACCTACATTGGGGTTTCAGGTGAAAAAATGGGACTGAGCCAATTACCAGATGGACAGTTTTTACCCATGATGGATTTGAACTGTGTAGAACAACATTTTAGAGACCAGGTTTACGAAAATTTGGATGGCAGAGTGGTTACTTCAGGCCGAATTGCTCACATAACAGGTGACAAAGAGTTTGAAGGACGTACCAAATGTCAGTTTAGAAATCGCTGTTCAAGAGGATGCCCATTTGGAGGATACTTCAGCAGTAATTCATCTACATTACCGGCTGCGGAACGCACAGGAAATCTCACCCTTAGACCAGATTCTATTGTAACCGAGGTTATTTATGACCCTGACACACAAAAGGCAATCGGAGTTAAAGTCATTGACCGCTTGACCAAAGAAGAGCTCGTATTCAAAGCGAAGGTTATCTTCTTATGCGCATCCGCCATTGCATCGGCTTCCATTCTTATGCAATCAAAATCGGAACGTTTTCCTAACGGAATGGGTAATGATTCTGACCAACTAGGGAGAAACATCATGGACCACCATTTAGGCGCAGGAGCCAACGGAAAATTTGATGGTTTTGATGACAAGTATTATAAAGGTCGAAGACCAGGTGGTGTGTATATTCCACGTTTTAAGAACATCGACATCAAATCAAAAAGTAAAGACTATCTACGAGGATTTGGATACCAGGGAGGTGCAAGTCGTAAAAATTGGAAAGATTCTGTTGCAGAACTTGCCATGGGAGCCGAGCTTAAAGAGGCTATTCTAAAACCTGGCGGCTGGACTATGGGCGTAGGTGGTTTTGGTGAAATCCTACCGTACCAAGACAATCGTATGACGCTAGACTATGACAATTTAGATGGCTGGGGATTACCAACCGTAACTTTTGATGCCGAAATACATGACAATGAGTTTAAAATGCGTGAAGACATCGTAGTTCAAGCCGCAGAAATGCTAAAAAAAGCAGGAGCGAGAGATATCAATACCCATAACAGTTCTTACAATATTGGTCATGGAATTCATGAAATGGGAACTGCCCGTATGGGAAGAGACCCAAAAACTTCGGTTTTGAACGGCCACAATCAAGTTCATGAAGTACCTAATGTTTATGTAACCGATGGTGCCTTTATGGCTTCATCAAGTTGTGTAAATCCATCATTAACTTACATGGCATTTTCGGCAAGAGCCGCCAATCACGCAGTAGAAGAACTTAAAAAAGAAAATATATAATCATGGATAGAAGAAAAGCATTGATGCAAATAGGAATGTCAATGGGTTACGTAGTAGCCGCACCGACATTCATGAGTGTTTTACAAAGTTGTACCGACACTAAAGCTGCTGCTTGGGCACCGCAATTTCTCGATCAAGACCAAGGTACGGTTCTCATAGGCGCAATAGATAGCATACTCCCTAAAACCGACACGTTATCAGCATCGGAAGTAAATGTTCACGTTTTTCTGGACAGTTTTGCAAACGAGGTGATGCCTCCCAATCAGCAAGACCAGTTCAAAGCTACGCTTGACCAGTTGGCCGTAAACGCACTAGAAAGTTCAAAAAAACAAAACATAAGCGACCTGACTGCAAAAGACATTGCTCCTGAAATGCTGAAGGCCTTAACCGATAAAAAGGCAAAAGGAGTTCCTTTTGCTAAAAAACTTCGCGACCTAACCATTTGGGGCTATAAATGCACAGAATATGTTGGCGAGCAAGTACTGGCTTATGATTCTATTCCCGGACAATGGATTGCCTGTGGTGACTTAGACGAATTAACAGGAGGAAAAGCTTGGTCCATCTAAATAGGAATCCAACCAACAAAACCATTTTACCTAACACAAAGTATGTGCAATGAAGAGACGCAATTTTATCCAAAAAACAGCATTATCTACAGGAGCAATTTCAATGGGTTCGGGGCTATCATATGCCTCGTCCCTCAATCCGTTAAAAACCCCTTATAAATTCAACTTAAAATATGCTCCACATTTGGGCATGTTCGAAAACCATGCAGGCAAAGACCCTATTGACCAATTGAATTTTATGGCCGATCAAGGTTTCACTGCTTTTGAGGATAATAAAATGCGTACCCGAGATGTAGCCGTACAGGAAAAAATGGCCCAGACCATGCAAAAAAGAGGCATTGAGATGGGTGTGTTCGTTGCGGTATTCTTGAAAGAAGGACATGTAGCCTCAGGAGATTTAGAAAACAGAAAAGCCTTTCTAGCGCATTGCAAAGAATCGGTTGAAGTAGCAAAACGGGTAAATGCAAAATGGATGACCGTTGTACCAGGTAATGTAGCCCCGAAAATAAAAGAAGGCTACCAACGAGCGAATGTTATTGAAACGCTTAAACAGGCTTCGGCTATTTTTGAACCTCACAACCTAACAATGGTGCTTGAGCCCTTAAATTTTTTCAATCATCCAGGAGCATTCTTAACAGACTCGCCACAAGCCTATGAAATCTGTAAAGCCGTAGACTCCCCTTCTTGTAAAATCCTTTTCGATATATATCATCAACAAATCCAAGAAGGTAATCTCATACCGAACATGGAAGCCTGTTGGGATGAAATCGCTTATATACAAATTGGTGATAATCCCGGTAGAAAAGAACCTACTACAGGAGAAATCAACTTTTGGAATGTACTAAAATTCATTAAAGAAAAAGGCTACAATGGTATTCTAGGTATGGAACACGGCAACTCAAGGCCTGACAAAGAAGGAGAACAAGCGGTTATAAATGCTTATAAAAACGTAGATAGCTTTTCTCATTAAACTTTACACTCCCTAGCAATAAAATAGCTTCAGAACATATTTAAATTTTATATCCGGCATACACATAATTGTGTCGCCGGACGGAGAAATACATTCAATTTACTGTTAGATACATGTCATATTAATTCATCTACCATATTTGGCTCATTGTTTTATGTAATAAAAAAATGAACTGATTAAATAGCAGTAGAAATTAGACTGAAATATACTAGTACGTTAGATTAACAACTGTCTGATTCTAATTATTTGTTACACTTTCAAAATCATTGTAGAACTATACCGCCTTACTTAATTAAACCTCTCAAATAACCTTATGAAACACGAAAAACAATCGACCAAAAAACCCTTCTTGCTACGGCTAGGACTCATCTTTTTTGGGCTCTTACTAACTACGGTACAATTACACGCCCAAGATGGAACTGTTAACGGTACCGTTTCGGATGATACAGGGATGCCCTTGCCAGGAGCTAATGTACTGGTAAAAGGAACCACAACCGGCACACAAACAGATTTTGACGGAAATTATTCCATCTCCGCTTCTAACGATGCGACTTTGGTATTTAGTTACATCGGCTTTTCCACACAAGAAATTTCTGTGAACGGACAGTCTACAATTACTGTTTCGCTTGCCGAAGATGCAAGTAAACTAGAAGAAGTGGTTGTAGTAGGTTACGGCCAACAAAAAAGAGTAAACCTTACCGGTTCGGTAACTGCTGTAGACGAAGAAGCTCTGGAAGACAGAAACGTTCAAAACGCGTTTCAAGCACTGCAAGGACAGGCTGCAGGCTTACAAATATCACAAGGAACCGGCGCCCCAGGAAATGAAAAATTAAATATTAAAATTCGCGGACTCAATTCCTTTGGCAGTAGCAATAGCCCTCTTGTATTGATTAATGGGGTTGAGGGTAACTTACAAGATTTAGATCCAACCGTAATTAGTTCAATATCTGTTTTAAAAGATGCCTCTTCAGCCGCCATATATGGGTCCAGAGCTGCAAACGGGGTTATTTTGGTAACTACCAAAACAGGAGGGGCAAATCAATTTAAAATAGAATATAATGGAAGTGTAGCAATCGAAACTTTTACCCAAGTCCCCCAAATGATATCTAACTCAGCAGATTACATGGAGTTGATGAATACGGCCCTTCAAAATACATCTGGCGCAACTGCAAACCCATATCCTCAAGAGCTCATAGATGCCTATAGAAATGCAAATGGTGATCCTGCTTTCCCAAATACTGATTGGTTTGCAGAAGCTTCGCGCACACCAATAGTTCAACGTCATGCGGTTACCGCAAGTGGATCAATTGACGATACTAGTTATAATATTTCAATTGGTAGTTGGGATCAGCCAGGTATTATTAAGTCAACTGGTTATGAGAAGTACAATTTTTTTATGAGTGTAAAATCTAAAATAGGAGAAAAGCTGACCGTTGGTGGTACCGTTTCAGGCGTAGATTCAAAATCTACAGGTTTTAGAGGTGCTGGAGACAATCTGTTCAATTTATTTAGGGTTAGGCCAACCTGGGGTGTTTACGCTTTAGATGGCTCGGGACATTATGCTGCCAAGGCTTTTTCCGGAAACGATCCGCAATTTCCTGGTTTTGACGAAGGGTTTACTCGTAATAACCCTATTGCCGAACTGGAAGTGCAGGATGGAGAATCATTAAAACAAACCAACTTTAATGGAAACCTCTTTGTAGACATAGACCTATCAGATAACCTAGTATGGAGTACTAAAGGTGCCTATAAATTTGATTATGACTTTTATAAGTTTCAACGTATGCAATACGATGAATATAATTATAGAACTGGAGACTATTTAAGAACAACACGAGACATTAGCGAATTAACGGTCGATAATATATGGACAAAGCAAACCACTTTATTCTCAACCCTTACCTATTCCAATCTTTTTGGCAATCACGATGTTAAATTACTTGGTGGGTATAGCCAAGAAGGCTTTAATCGAAATTATACACGTTCAATACGTCAAGGTATTCCAAATAGGGTAATTACTGATTTAGCGGGTGTAAGTGCGGACAATCAATTCACTAGTGGATTTTCAGAAAGCTGGGCCATACAAAGTTTCTTTGGTAGGGCCAATTACAACTATAAAGAAAAATATTTACTGGAAGCAAACTTAAGGGGGGACATTAGCTCGCGTTTTGCCAAAGGAAATAGATTAGGCATATTCCCATCGGTATCCGCTGGATGGCGTTTGGACAAAGAAAATTTCTTAGAAAATGTAGATGTAGTCAGTGAACTAAAATTAAGAGGGTCATGGGGGCAATTGGGTAATCAAAACATTGGCTCCGGGCCTGGTGAAGAATTGGATTCCGGTATATATCCATATCAATCTACTCTTGCATTCGATGGTTTCGGCTATCCTTTTTCTGACAATGTTAGACCTGGAGTTGGACTGAATAATTTAGTAGACCAGGATATTACTTGGGAAACAACTACCGTTACGGACTTCGGTTTAGATTTTAGTCTTTTTGATCGTAAATTCTATGGTTCTGTTGATTATTATATAAAAGAAACTGTTGATATTTTACGTGAGCTTCAAATAGATTTAAGTAGTGGTCTAAACCCTCCAGTTGTTAATCTAGGTGCAATGACCAACAAAGGTTGGGACATTGTTCTAGGTCATCAAAATAGAATTAACGATAATTTCAGCTATAGTATCAACGGGAATGTTTCTTGGTTCAAGAACAGGTTAAAAACTTTTGGTGATAAAGAAATCGGGGAAAGATTTATTGACGAAGAGGGTTACGCATATCAAGACTGGTACATGTGGGAAGCAGACGGCTTCTTTCAAAATCAGGAAGACATAGACAATTCTCCCGTTCAGCCTGAGCCCGGTAAAGTCGGGTTTATCAAACTAAAAGATCAAAATGGAGATAATGTAGTAGATGGTGATGACCGCATCCATATAGACGGACGTTACCCCGCATACGTATATGGTTTAAACCTTTCTGCAAATTATAAAAATATTGACTTAAGAATGTTTTGGGAAGGTGTTGAGGGAACAAAAAATTACATTGCAAGAGACCCATTCAGGCAAGATGGGGGAACGGATGTAGCCTGGCTAACAGAAGCTTGGACACCCGAAAACCCAGATTCAAGACTACCCGCAGTATACTATGAAACGGCAGAAGAAAGAAGATCCATTCGTTATATTAACTCTTTTTGGCTATGGGACAGTTCCTATTTTAGGCTAAAAAATATAACCCTAGGGTACTCATTCGCAGATGAGGTTTTAGAAAAGACCCCATTTAACAAACTCCGTTTCTATTTAGCTGCGGAAAATTATCTCACCTTTCAAAAAGACTATCCTATTAGGGTTGATCCAGAAGCAAGTGGAGTAGACTCCTACCCATTTAGAAAAACAATTTCAATGGGTGTGAATATTACATTCTAAAAAATTAAGAAAAGAAAAATGAAACATACACTAACAATAATCGGTTTAATTTTTATCCTTTTCGGACAAACTTCTTGTGAGTCCGATTTTTTAGACAAACAACCATCTTCTCAATTATCCTCTGAAAGTTTTTGGAAAACAGAGCAAGATGTTGAACTGGCTCTAACAGGCGTCTATAGCACCCTGCAACAACCCCTTATTTCCATTCGTCCAAAAGACGCATCGGGCAGACCATTAAATAAAATAGCTTGGGATGCCGTAACCGATGACGCTTACCAAACGTTTAATTATGGGTTTAGACAAATTATTGATGGCACATTCACCGCTTCATCCGAAGGGAATAGAGGTGCAATTCATATTTTATACGAAACAAGCTATAAAGGAATACAGTCTTGTAACTTCTTTCTAGATAACATAGATAAAGTAGAGAATATAGACGCGAAAAAAATCGATAGCTGGAAAGCAGAGGTTCATTTTTTGAGAGCATTCTTCTATTACCACCTTGCAACAGTATATGGAGATGTACCATTAAGACTAGAGCCTGCCTCCATAGAAAACCAGGAATTGATTAAAAGTCCACAAGCTGATATATTCAAACAAATTGAAGACGATTTGATTTTTGCCGAGGCCAATCTTTCTGAAAAGGCTTATGACAACGGTCATGTGGTAAGAGGAGCAGCTAGCGCACTCTTAGCAAGAACCTATCTATACCAGCAAAAATATAGCTTGGCCGCAGATACGGCCAAAAAAGTTATAGACGCAGGAAGCTTTGATTTAGCCTCTGACTATTCAAGCCTTTTTATGGAAAGTGGCCAGA
Source organism: Zobellia laminariae (assembly GCF_009725995.1). Next base: position 869,919 of record NZ_RCNS01000001.1, read on the forward strand.
CGGGAAATCCTGAAATCATTTTCTCTACTCAGTTTACCAATGCACCAGGAGAAGCACAAGGGGTCAGTTTTGAAATCATGATTGGTTTTTGGGGCACTTTGAAACCCACTGAGGGTTTTGTTAATTCTTTTGAAGCAATAGATGGTTTACCCATTGATGAATCCCCAATATATGATTCGGCTGAACCACTAAAAAATCGTGACCCAAGATTAACAGAAATTGTTCAAGAAGGAGAATGGAATCCTGAAATTGAACAGAAAACCCTTTCCGGATATACTCTAATAAAATGGACCACTCCTGAAACAAGAGAGTCTTTTGTTCAAAATCAAAGTGACGGAACCGATGTAGTTCACATTCGTTATGCAGATGTTCTTTTAATGTATGCCGAAGGGAAAATAGAATCTGGTAGTGTTGATACTTCTGTATTAGATGCCATCAATGAAGTAAGAGCAAGAGCTTATGGTGTTGCAGTTGGCGATACGGGTTCATATCCAGCAATAACTACTACAGACGTAGGCGAGCTTCGCGAGGCTGTTCGTAATGAACGTAGATACGAATTTGGTTTTGAAGGTCTTCGTTATTTTGACCTAAAACGCTGGGGTATTGCTGAAGAAGTTTTGAATGGTTTTTATGATTCTCACGTAGATGCCAACAGGGTATTCTTACCAAAACATTACAAATGGCCATTGCCACAAAGTGCAATTGATAAGAATAACGCACTTGAGCAAAATCCAGATTACTAATCGTATTAAAAACATGAGAACATTAACATATCTGTTTTTGTTAAAAATGTTGAGTTAGTTTTTCTTAAAAGCCAGTTGACTTCATAGTCTACTGGCTTTTTTCTTAAGTCTTTACCAAAAATTAATGGTATTTTCAACCTTCATTTGACAGTCAGAATATGAAAATCTACAAGAGAAGACTAGTTTTGCTCACCACGTTTTTTACTTTAGTGGCAATCACCCAAACCTACTCTCAACAACCCAACATCGTAATAATTTATGCAGATGATATGGGTTATGGCGATCTACAGTGTCAAAACAAAAATTCTAAAATACCCACGCCCTACCTTAACAAACTAGCATCAGAGGGAATGCGCTTTACAGACGCCCATAGTTCTTCGGGTATTTGCTCACCAAGTAGATATGCATTGCTCACCGGCACATATCACTGGAGAAGACAACACGGTATTGTAAATTCTTTTGGGCCTCCGTTCTTTAAAGAATCGGATGTTACGCTTCCAGAAATACTGAAAAACAACGGTTACGAAACTGCTGCAATTGGAAAGTGGCATCTAGGCTTTAATTGGAATTTTATAAACAAAGAACCTTCCGGAGAAAGAACTTATTGGAATAAAACACATAAAGTCTATTTAGTAGAAGATATTGATTGGGAAGCACCATTAACCGGAGGACCACTAGATAGAGGGTTCGATTATTATTTTGGAGATGGAACCATCAACTTCCCCCCCTATGCTTGGGTTGAGAACGATAGATTTGTTACGGCCCCAAGTGATTTTTTTGAATTCAATGAATTTGAAAGAGAGGTAAAAGAAGAAGACTGGGACTCACGCCCAGGCCCAAAAGTAAAAGGTTGGGATCCGTATACCGTATTACCCACGTTAACTAAGAAAACGGAAGCATGGATTGGAAAACAGAATAAAGAAAAACCCTTTTTCCTGTATTTAGCACTCCCTTCACCACATGCACCAATTATACCTAATGATGAGTTTGATGGCACTTCAGAAGCTGGTGGTTATGGCGATTTTATGGTTCAAACAGATTGGGTTGCAGGACAAGTATTAAAAGCCTTAAAAACAAATGGGTTTGAAGATAATACCATAGTAATCTTTACTTCGGATAATGGCCCTGAAAGATACGCTTATGAGCGTGCCGAAAAGTATAACCATTTCAGTATGGGCGATTTTAGAGGTTTAAAACGGGATGTTTGGGAAGGTGGTCACCATGTTCCTTTCATTATTAAATGGCCTAACCATATAAAAGCCGGAACTGTTTCTGAGGAAGTTATTTCCCAAGTAGATATTATGGCTACTTTAGCTAAAATCACAAAGACATCAATTCCAGAAAATGCGGCACCAGACAGCTATAACCTGTTACCTCTTTTAAAAGGAAAAAAATACAAAAGCCCACTCCGCGAAGCAACAGTGCATAATACTTACAAAGATCTTTGGGGATTAAGAAAAGGAAAATGGTTATACATTAACAAACCTTCGGGCGGGCAAGACAAAATGCCAGATTTCTATTTAAAACTCAGAGGATACAAAGATTTTGATACGCCTGCCCTACTTTTTGATATGAACAAAGATCCTGAGCAAAGAAATAATATTTTTGAAGCGCACCCTGATATAATACAAGAAATGAGTACTATTTTAGGGGCTTATCGCGAACAAGGATATTCCGTAAAACGATAAAACACCTCTCGTAAATCAAACACATGCCCTCACCTTCTTTTGGACCTAATTTTTCTTTTATAGTGATGAAATCAATGCTATTCATCTTGGTTGCGGCACTCATTGTATCGTGCCAAGAAAAAAAGGAGCTGGAAATAAAACCTAAGAAGAATACACTCTTCCAAGAGATTTCCAGCGAAACTACAGGCGTAGATTTCAGCAATTCTGTTGAAGCATCCAAAAAGTTAAACCTATTCTCTTACATGTACTTTTACAATGGTGGCGGTGTGGCAGCAGGAGATTTAAACGGTGATGGTCTTGATGATATCTATTTTACAGGTAATCAGGTCGAAAACAAACTATACCTCAACAAAGGCAATTTTGAGTTTACTGACATTACTGAAAATAGCGGCACTGGTGGCGATGAAAATGCCTGGTACACAGGAGTAACTTTTGCTGATGTTAATGGAGATGGGAAATTGGATATCTATGTAAGTCAGATTGGAGAGATTTTAGGTAGCAACGGACATAACCTTCTTTTCATCAATTTAGGAAATGATGAGAATGGCTCTCCTAAATTTAAGGAAAGTGCTAATGAGCTGGGCCTAACCGTAAAAGGTGCTACCACACAAACTGCATTTTTTGATTATGATTTAGATGGCGACCTTGATGCGTACATTATGACGCATTCCAATTTTAACGACGGTGTACTTCCTCGTGCGGAAAAGCGTTTGATTTCTAGTCCCTATGGCGATAAATTATTCAGAAATGACGGCGATAAATTTACTGATGTCACCAAAGAATCGGGCATTTACAGTAGCCCTCTAGGGTTTGGATTGGGTATTAGCACGGCCGATATCAACAAAGATGGTTATCCTGACATTTACATTGGTAATGACTTCTATGAGGACGATTACCTCTACATCAATAACGGGGATGGTACGTTTACAGAAGATTTAGAATCTCGTTTAAAACACACCAGCCGGTTTTCTATGGGTAACGATATTGCCGATTTGAACAATGATGGCCTACCGGATATTTTGTCTTTGGATATGCAAGCTTATGAGCCAGAAATTCTAAAAGCATCGCATGGCGAAGATTCATACGCCATTTTCAATTACAAACTGTCTTTTGGGTACCAGCATCAATATGCACACAACACTTTTCAACTGAATAGAGACGGTGAGCACTTTAGCGAAATAGCAAGACTATCCGGCATTGAAGCCACAGATTGGAGCTGGTCTGTTTTAGCTAATGACTTTGATATGGACGGGCAAAAAGATATTTTCATTACCAACGGTATTTTTAGACGAAGTAATGATATGGACTATATGCAGTTCCTTTCTGGCGATGAAGTTCAGAAACAATTGCGTTCCGGAAATTATGATTATAGCGAAGCCCTAACGGATAAAATGCCAAGCTATCCTTTGCAGAATTTCTTCTTCAAAAATAATAATGACCTCACCTTTTCAAATAAATCTACTGAATGGGGCGGCACAAAAAAAGGTTTCTCAAACGGTGCTACGTATACCGACCTAGACAATGATGGCGATTTAGATTTGGTAATCAGCAATTTGAACGAAAAAGCATCTATCTTAAAAAACAATACGCTTGAAAACGATAGTTTAAACAAAGACTACTTGAGAATAAAACTAAGCGGTAAGCCTAGGAATGCTTTCGGTATAGGTTCTAAAGTCACTCTAAAAAATAAAGGTCAAAAGCAATATCAAGAGCTATTGAATGTCAGAGGATATTTGTCATCTCCTCCTCCATATTTAAATTTTTCAGTTGCCAAAAACACCGTTATAGATACTATTTTGGTACAATGGCCAAATAAAGAACAAACTATTTTAACGAACGTTGCTTCGGGGCAAATGTTGAACATTGCCCAAGAAAATACTTCGCTTTTAAAGTCAGAAACGGGGAAAAAATCAGAAACGCTATTTACCCTAGTCAATAATAGCGAATTAAATATTGACTATCGGCATGAGGAAAATCGGTTTTATGAGTTTAATAGAGAACATTTGATACCACATATGAACTCCACATGGGGAGCTCCTATTGCAGTTGGCGACCTCAACAATGATGGCTTGGATGACTTTTTCGTTGGTGGAGCGCTAAACCAATCTTCTGAAATCTATTTACAACGATCCAATGGCAAATTTGTCCAATCCACATCAAAAGCCCTAAAAACCGATTCCGCTTCTGAAGATACTGCTGCAGAATTTGTAGACGTTAATGGAGATGGTCATTTAGACCTAGTTGTTGGCAGCGGCAGCAACCAAGAAATAAAACCCGACCCAAAAAGTCTTACTCGGCTTTATATAAACGATGGTAGGGGCAACTTTACAAAACAAGGTAATTTCCCTGAAATATATACTACCGTTTCAGACTTGGCAATCGCTGACTTCGACAAAGATGGAGATAGTGATATTTTTATATCCTCACGCTCCGTTCCTGGAAAATATGGTTCTTCGCCAGATTCCTATCCTCTTAAAAACGATGGGAAAGGTAATTTCACGATAGATGCTTCGTCCCAAAAGCTTTTTGAGAAATGCGGAATGGTTACTTCTGCAAAATGGGTCGATTTAAATGGAGATGATTGGCAAGACCTTGTGCTAGTAGGTGAATGGATGCCCATTAAAATATATTATAACTCCAACGGACATCTTAGCGAAGCTAACCCGGAGGCCAATTCCTTACAGCTTTCAAATGGTTGGTGGAATACAGTAGAATACGGAGATTTTGATAATGATGGCGACATTGATTTGGTAGCGGGAAATCTTGGGCTGAACTCAAAATTGAGGGCAACTGAAAAAGAACCTGTACAGATGTATTATGCCGATTTTGACAAAAATGGTTGGCCAGAAGGAGTCACTACTCATTTTATTAAAGGGAAAGAACATGTTTTTTCTTCAAAAAGCCTGCTAGAGAAACAAATGGTGTATCTCCGCAAAAAATTCTCTACCTATAGCGCTTTTGCCCAAGCCGACTTTAAAGAAATATTTACCCCAGAAGAACTGAATACTGCTAAGACCTTAAAAGCTTACGAATTCAGAAGTTGTTTCATTGAAAATCTCGGAAACAAGAAATTCAAACTTACTCCTCTACCTACTGTTGCACAATTCTCTACGGTAAATGCCATTCATAAATTAGATTTTGATCAAGACGGGAAGTTAGACTTGCTACTTGGAGAAAATTTCTATGACGCCAATACCGAACTAGGACGTTACGATGCAGGTTATGGAACGCTTCTAAGAAATATGGGGGGGGTAATTTTAAAGAAACACCTATTACCCAATCAGGGTTGATGCTAGATAAACAGACCAGACATATTAAAACCTTAAGCAACAAAAAGTACGGGAAGTTATTGGTCATAAGCAACAACAACGATAGCCTTCAGTTTTACAGAACTTCAGCTCAATGAAGCTGCTTTTACAAGAGACTTAATTCAGTTGTCAATCACTTACAGTACTGTGTTAGCGCACATTTTGTACTGGTACATACATTTCATAAACTACAAAGCACATAGGTCCGTGGAATAAATCCCTTCTTTGTATTTCATTGTGCAAAAAACAGAAAAGTAATTCGCATGAAAACAATTGTAAAGTATAGTTTTTCCATTTTAACGGCCCTGATTACTCTTACAGGCTGCTCAACCGAAGAAAAGAAATCCGAAGAAAAGGAAATTACCAAGACCACTAATGCCCCAAACATCATTCTATTTGTTTCTGATGACCACGGTACAGATGCTATTGGTGCCTACGGGAATAAAGTAATCAAAACCCCAAACCTAGACCAACTTGCTGCGGAAGGTGTCCGTTTTGACAATGCGTATTGCACCAGTGCCAGTTGTGCTGCAAGCAGGTCCGTTATACTTACAGGTCTTTATGGGCATGCTACCGGGTCCTACGGTCACGTTCACGATTACCATCACTTTAGCAGTTACGACAACATAAAATCCTTACCCGTTCTTCTTGATAAATCGGGCTATGAAACGGCAAGAATTGGCAAATACCACGTTGCTCCAGAATCAGTTTATCATTTTCAAAAAGTTCTAGAAGCGGACCCCAGAAATACGGTAGAAATGGCCGAACAATGTAAAGACGTTCTTAATTCCGATAAACCCTTCTTTCTCTATTTCTGTACGGATGACCCACACCGTGGCGCTCCGTTTGAATCAGATCCATGGAACCTACCAAATAGCTTTGGCAATAAGAAAGAAGGATATAAAGGTGTTGAAACCATTACTTATGACCCAAAAGATGTTGTGGTTCCAAGTTTCCTACCGGACAGTCAAGAAAGTCGTGAAGAAATTGCACAATACTACCAGAGTATTTCAAGAATAGACCAAGGCTTTGGTAAGCTAATGAAAATTCTGAAAGATACGGGCAAAGACAAAAACACTATTGTCATTTATATTTCGGATAACGGAATGGCTTTCCCAGGTGCAAAGACCACAGTTTACGAACCGGGTATTAAATTACCTTGTATCATTAAAGATCCGTTGGCTAACATAAAAGGAGGTTCTGTTAACAATGCTTTAATATCATGGACAGACCTTACCCCTACTATTTTGGACATGGCGGAAATCTCCTATGATTCCAATGATTTTCATGGCAAATCTTTCAAAAAAATAATGAGTGAGGAAAACCCTAAAGGATGGGATGAAGTTTATGCTTCGCATACCTTTCATGAAATTACAATGTATTACCCTATGCGAGTCGTAAGGGATAAAAACTACAAGCTTATTCGCAATATTGCTTGGCGGCAAGAATACCCCTTTGCCTCGGACCTTTGGGCGGCATCTACATGGCAAGAGGTATACCGAAGCGAAAAAGAATACTTTGGAAAACGCAAAGTTAAGGATTACCTCTTCAGACCTGAATTTGAACTATTCGATTTATCCAAAGACCCGGAAGAAAGCATCAATTTGGCCACCGACCCAAACTATGCCAATGTGCTAGAGGGTTTGAAAACAAAAATGAAAGCCTTTCAAAAAGAAACTAAAGACCCATGGCTCATTACTTGGGACCATGATAATTCCTTACAAGGCACTGGTGTTAATCTTTAAAAACTAAAAATGGATAATTTCAAATCTATAAAAACACTATAACTGAGCGCTATTTTGTGTTTAGGGATGTATACAATATCGGCTCAGCAAACCATTCACATCCAACCCGAAGCTGAGGACATGACGCCTTTGGTTCGCCAAGCCCTAGAGAATCCAACGGACAAAAATCTGACTTTGGTTTTTGAGAAAGGTATTTATAAATTTTTACCGGACTATGCCGCTCAGCGCTACTCCTACATTACCAATCATGGCAACGGACTCAAGAACATCATTTTTCTGTTTGAAGATTTTGATTCTGTAACGATAGAGGGTAATGGCGCCGAATTTCTTTTTCATGGTCAGGTTGCTCCTTTCCAAATTATAAATTGCAAAAAACTTACCGTAAAAAACTTAAAAATGGATTGGGATATTCCCTTTTTATTCCAAGGTGAAGTGCTTGCCGTTAATGAAACCGAAGGTTGGCGAGACATCAAGCCTTTTACTAAAGGGTTTTCTTGGGAGCTGAAGAACGAACGTATACTCTTTCCAAATATAGATGGATTTGCATTTCCTGAATTGGGAAGTACGCTCGCCTTTAATGCAGAACACAAACGGGTTTCCCATGGCGCATGGGACATGAGCAGTAGACCACGCTGGGTAGAAAACCGCCCTAATGGAGTACTTCGTTTTCATGAACATTTAAAGCAATACCCAACTGTAGGTTCAATTTTAAACTCAAAAGGAGACCATGACCACAATCGCTATGCTCCCGCATTTCAAATTACTTCTTCAAAAGATATTTACTTAGAGGATATAACTATTCATCACGCCTTGGGAATGGGTTTTCTATTCGAACGAACGGAAAATATTACCATCAAAAATTGTGGTATTTATGTTCGAGAAGGTTCAGACCGGGTGGTTTCTACCATTGCGGATGCTACGCATTTTGCCAATTGCAAAGGTGATATCCTTATAGAGGATTCCACTTTTAAACATATGTTAGATGATGGCACCAATGTACATGGCACCTATGTTGTTATAGATAAAATTTTGGATATCCGTACGGTACGAGTATCTCTTCAGCATTTTGAACAAATGGGATTTGAATTTGCCGCTTCGGGCGATGAGATATGGTTTATTCAAAATCCTAGTCCCAAAAGAGCTTCTGAAAATGTGGTAACTAGTGTTTCTGTTGTTAATGATAAGTACTCGGATATCGTATTTAAAGATAAACTTCCAGATAATTTAGCCGAAGGCGATATCCTAGAAAACAAAACATGGAACCCCACTTTTACCATGCGTGGTTGTACTATAAAAGACCATAGAGCAAGAAATATTGTGCTAAAAACACCTTTAAAAACCGTCATAGAGAACAACAATTTTTCCTCTATGATGTCCTCTATATTCTTTAGGGGCGAAACTTATTTTTGGTATGAATCCGGTGCGGTAGAAGATGTACTGATTCAGAATAATAATTTTGAATATTGTGCTTACAGCGGAATGGAACATGCTATTTTAAATATCACTCCACGCCTTGGAAAGACTTTCAACCAGACCGAAATATACGACCGAAACATCAGGTTCATCAATAATAACATAAAAACTTTTGACAACCGGATTGTTTGGGCGGACCGCGTAGACGGACTCACCATTTCGGGAAATACAATTCAGCAGACAAATACCGCTCCCTCACTACACCCCAACGCGCATCAATTCGATTTTAAGAATTGTGACCATGTTGAGATTTACAACAATACCTACACAGGAGGTACGGAGAAGGTTCTTTTATCAGATGAGACATCCGCCAAAAATTTGAAATTCAAAAAAAATAAAGGGTTTGCAAAACTTAAGAAATAGCCGTGTCCATACTTTTAAAGCTCAATTTTAAATTGATTTAGACCGAAAAACAGGGGCTTGAATGAACAAAGACATAATATTTACCCCTAGCGACAAAGAAAATGAAATGAACCTATAATTTGGCTTGTACTAAATACTTTTATTCAACACCAGACACCTTATGCAGAAAATTATAGCCCGTTGGTCCGTTCTTATATTAGCCATTATTTCAACAAATGTAATCGCTCAAAACAAAAGTGGTGAGAGCGTACTTTTCACTACTTCTATTTCTGAAGATGCAACACCGGCAGTTTTAGCAAGGATAATGCTAGCGGAAAAAGAACTTATTTCAGAAATAAAATTTGAAAAGGGAACCTATCATTTTTATCCGGATAAGGCATACGAGCGCTTTACCCGCATTTCTAACCATGATGATGTTATGGCCAAAACGGCTTTACCTCTTCTTGGTTTTAAAAACCTGACTATTGACGGCCAAGGTTCTACCTTTATTTATCACGGCAGAATGGTTCCTTTTTTGATTGAAGGCTCAGAAAATATTACCGTACAGAATGTAACCATAGATTGGGCCATGCCCTTCCATAGCGAAGGAACCATTGTGGCCAATGATGAAAAAAATAACACGTTTGATATTCACTTCTCTGATGAGTACCCATATGAAATCAGGAACGAGCAACTAATTTTCCTAAAGGAATACTATGAGCATGATCTTGGACAATCTATTCTCTATGACCCTAAAAGAGAAGCAATTGCTTTTGACACTGAATCCTATACGTCCATCACCACTGTACGCAACTTAAAAGTGCAGCATAATGTTGATAAAATAAAATACAAATACAAAGTAGACCCACGTTCCAAAGTAGAAAAAGTGAGAGGTAAAGAAAATAATCTAAAAGTTGTAGAAATAAGGCCGGGCACCGTTAGGATTTACAACCACAAGAAAAAACTAGCTCCCGTAGGTATGATTATGGTCTGCAAGGGAGACCAAAGCTTAAATCGTTTGGCCCCAGCATTTAGAATAACCGGCACGGACGGTTTCAACGCCAACAATGTTACCGTACACCACGCTGGTGGCATGGGTCTCATCGCCGAAAATTCTTCAGACCTTATTTTAGATGGGTTTCACGTAAAACCCTCTCACGGTAGAATGGTTTCTACATCTGCAGATGCCACACATTTTGTAGGTTGCCGCGGTAAGGTTGTCCTTAAAAATTGTACGTTCAACAATCAATTGGATGATGCCACCAATGTTCACGGCACATACCAAGAGGTAATAGATATTTTAAGTGATAACAGCATTGGGGTGCGTATGGGCCATGCACAACAACAAGGTTTTGCCATAGGAAAAGAAAACGATACTATTGGGTTGGTAGACCTTAAGAAATCATTCTTTGGCTATGACCATCTTACTTTAAAAAGCATTACCCCTATAAATGGGAGGTATCAGATTATTACATTCAATGAAAACCTACCTTCAACTTTAAAAGTAGGCGACCTTATTGAAAACTTAGAAGGCTACCCGGATTTACTGGTACAGAACTGTAATATAAGTCGAAATAGGGCTCGTGGTCTATTGATATCCAATCCTAAAAACACCCTTATTGAAAATAATTTCTTCAGTACTGAAATGGAAGCTATCTTAGTTCCTGTTGAGAGTAGCCATTGGTTTGAATCGGGCAATGCTGCCAATCTTACTATTAGAAACAATACGTTTCAGGACAATCAGCATAGCGGATTTGATAGAGGGGTAATCCGTTTTGTTACCGATGATGACAATAACAACATCGCCTTTAAAAATATTCAGATAATTGATAACCAATTCAATCAGTTTGATAATATGATTTTGGAAATTTCCAATGTAGACGGGTTGTTGTTTGAAGGAAATTCCATTACCAACTCAGGAACTTTTCCTATGCTATATCCTGATAATCCCGCTATTCGGGTAAAAGCCTCAAAAAACATAGTTTTCAAGAAAAATGAATACAAGGGAAAGGCAAAAAATATTCTAGAGACCGATGATTCTCTGCCAAAATTAAAATTCCGCTAACATAACACTATAGTAAACAGAAATACATTTCATGGTATATTCAAAAGCTGCCTTACGATTTTTAACACTAGTGCTATTCAGTATGGGTTCTGGTTCTTTCGCCCAAGAAGAATCAATGCCTGCTAAAGTAGTTGAAACCGTAAATAAACCGAACATCATCTATATTCTTACGGATGATTTGGGCTATGGAGACATTGGGGCGTTCTTTCAAAACCAAAGAAAAGAAACAGATGACCGTAGTGAGCCTTATGCATTAACCCCACATTTGGACAAAATGGCTTCGGAGGGTGCTATGCTTACCAATCATTACACGGCGGCACCGGTTTGCGCGCCATCACGCTCATCTGTGCTATTAGGAGTTAGTCAAGGACATGCTAATGTCCGCGATGGCCAGTTTGACAAAGCTTTAGCGGACAATAACACGCTTGGCAACATAATGCAGCGCGCAGGTTACAAAACGGCCGCAATTGGTAAATGGGGGCTTCAAGGCTCCAGCAAATGGTCAGAAAATGGCGATTCATGGCCCGCACATCCAAACAATAGAGGTTTTGATTACTACTATGGCTATATGCGCCATAGGGACGGTCATGAGCATTACCCCGTTGAAGGTGTATATCGCGGAAAAAAAGAAGTTTACGAAAACAAAAATGAAGTAAGTAAAGGGCTAGACAAGTGTTATACAGGGGATTTATGGACAGCCGTTGCTAAAAAATGGATCGTAGAACAGGTAAAAGATAAAAAAGAAAGCGAACCTTTCTTTATGTACTTGGCTTTTGATACGCCTCACGCCGTTTTAGAACTCGCAACACAAGCCTACCCCGAAGGAGGAGGTTTAAATGGCGGATTGCAATGGGTTGGAAAACCAGGAAATATGATTAACACAGCTTCAGGTGAAGTTGATTCGTTCATTCATCCTGATTACGCCAATATTACTTACGACCATGATAAAGACCCAAGTACTCCAGAGGTTGCTTGGCCAGACGTTTATAAACGTTATGCGAGTAGTACAAGACGAATTGACAATGAAGTGGGCGATTTACTTCAGTTGCTGAAAGACCTTCATATTGATGAAAATACATTAGTTGTTTTTAATTCGGACAACGGCCCTTCCATGGAGTCTTATCTGGAGGAAGAATATGCCGCCGATTTTTTTAACAGTTTTGGGCCTTTTGACGGTATCAAAAGAGATGTGCTTGAAGGTGGGGAACGCACTCCTTTAATTGCACGTTGGCCAACCAAAATTCCTGCTGACCAAGTTATAGAATCGCCAAGTATTGCTTATGACTGGCTCCCCACATTTACCGAGGCCGCAGGTTACACGGCTCCTGTAAATAGCGATGGTGTTTCCCTATTACCCATTTTAACCGGAAACGGAAAGCAACAAGAAAGCCTTATTTATGTAGAGTACAACCAAAGTGGAAAAACACCGGAATACGAAGAATTTGCACCCAATAATCGTGGTAGACTACGAAAGCAGATGCAAATGATGCGCGAAGGGGATGTTGTTGGCCTGCGCTACAACATTCAAAGTGCGGATGACGACTTTGAATTTTACAATGTTGTGGAAGACACACGTCAAACCTTAAACTTGGCCACCCTACCAAATATGGAGGCGCTACAAGTACAGATGAAAGAACGGGTGCTTCAAGTACGTATGCCCGATACGAATGCGGCAAGACCTTATGACAACGCTGTAGTTCCTGCAGTTTCATTACATAATCCAAACAGTGGGTTAAAATGGAGTGCGTTTAAAAACAACACACCTTGGCTACCTAAAGTGGATGGTTTAACCCCTGTAGCAAGTGGCAAATCCGGCACACCCAACCTAGCACAGATAAAAGAGAAAGGTGATGTTTTTCTATTTGAAGGTTTTATCAAAGTCCCAACAGAAGGTAGTTATACCTTTTCTTTAAAATCTTCCAACAATGCTTTTGTCCGCATTCATGAAGCAAGTGTTATTGATGCCGATTACGGCTACGAAGTCGGTTCTATTAAAGAAGGGACTATGAACTTAAAAGCAGGTTATCATCCTATACGGATTTATTCTAAAAAGAACGCAGGGGCAACAAATACCCTAGACATTCAGTGGAGCGGACCATCTATTAAGAAAGGCCCAATACCTGAGTCGGCATTTTACTCCATCAATTAAAAAGATAATAGTCAAATGAAAAATATCTTTCTTTTAGCAGCCCTATTTATCGGCATAATTAAAGGCATAGCTCAAGAACAACCCAACATTGTATTGCTCTTTGTAGATGATTATGGTTGGGCCGATGTTGGCTTTAGAAATTCTAAATTCCACACACCTAATATTGACCAACTCAAAAAAGACGGCTTCAATTTCAACCGTGCCTATATTGCTACCCCTACTTGCAGTCCAAGTAGAGCATCGCTTTTAACAGGCAAAGAGCCGGTACGTTTTCAAATGCCCCGTCATATTATCGACAGCAAAGAAAAAGCAGCTAAAAATAACGTAGCCGGAGGAGAATTTAATTTATGGCCCACGGACCCCGTTCAGATGCCTTCTAGAAATTGGTTACCATTAGAGGAAATCACCTATGCTGAGCGACTCAAAGAATTTGGCTATTACAACATGTTTATTGGAAAATGGCACTTAGGCAGCGAAAAATACCATCCGGTACACCAAGGATTTGATGCCCAATACGGTACTGGAGACCACGGTCATCCTGGAAATTATTATGCGCCGTTCTTTAAAACAGGAAATCCGTTATCGGATTCACCAGAAGGGACCTATTTAACTGATGTTTTAACCGATGGAGCGGAGAAGTTCATAACGGAATATAATAAAGAACAACCCTTTATGTTGTCGCTTTGGTACTATAACGTACACGGACCACACATTGGCCGTACTGATTGGGTTGAGCGCTATAAAAAAGAAGGTTTATCAGGCAAAGATGCTGAGTACGCTGCAATGGTCAGCGCTATGGATGAATCCGTAGGGAAAGTTAGAAAGGCACTAGATGAAAAAGGCATAGCGGAGAACACGGTAGTTATTCTTCTGTCTGACCAAGGAGGTTATTTTAGCAACGCCCCGCTATCTGGAGGAAAAACAGGTGGTAACACTTTAGGCGAGGGTGGTGCCCGAGTTCCTTTCATTATTTCTTACCCAGGAGTTACTATGCCTGGCATTTCATGCGATGTTCCTGTGCAATCTATAGATGTTTTTCCAACTTTGGTTGAGATAGCTTCAGGTAAAAAACCAAAGACAAAAGATATTCAAGGCAAGAGCTTAATGCCTTTGCTTCATGGAAAGAAATTCAAGGAACGTAACCTGTTTTTCTTCCGCAGTTATGAAGACCAATATACTGCCATTATGAACGGTGATTGGAAGATGGTAAAATACCATAGCGGCAGACATGACTTGTTTAATATTAAAAACGATAGGAGCGAATCTAAAAACCTCATTGACATAGAAGTTGACCAAGCAAAGAAAATGAAGAGACAGCTTGTAAAATGGGAAAAAGAAGCTGTCCCTGAGTTTTAGATAAGCTATAAAACGAGAGACATAGAAAATCAAAAACAAACGAATGAAACAAATAATAACGACTGGTATTTATTTATTATTTACCTGTCTGACTTTTGCTCAAGAAAGACCGAATATTATTTGGCTCATGGCCGAGGATATGAGTATTGACCTTGAGTGCTACGGCATGAAAGGTGTCAAAACTCCCAACCTGAACAAGATGGCCGAGGAAGGCGTTAAATTTGAAAACTGCTTTGTAACCAACTCTATTTGCTCACCTAGCCGTTCTGCTATGCTAACGGGAACACATCAAGTTAAAATAAATGCGCATCACCACCGAAGCAATAGGGATGTGCCGTTGGATGAACAATTTAAACCCTTTACTTATTGGTTAAGAGAAGCCGGCTACACTACTATTTTAGGCCATCATGGTGTAATGGGAAAAGGGCGTAAAATAGATGCTAATTTTAAGCATGAACCCATTGGCCCTTGGGACGGAAAAACCCAATTTGGGATTTTTGACAAGTACGATACTTTTGAGAAAGAAGACCAACCATTTTTTGCACAGATTCAATTAGTAGCTAGTCACAGAGGTGATTGGTGGGACGAGGTTCGCGAAAACTCAAAACACCCTGTAGACCCTGCAGATGTGGAATTGCCTGAATTTATGGCGGACGACCCTATTATTCGTTTGGATTGGGCTAAATATCTAGACCAGATAGAATTTTTAGACAATGAAGTAGGTATGATTTTCCGAGAGTTGGAAGACAAGGGAATGGCCGACAATACCGTTGTTATTTTCATTGGTGACAATGGCCGTTGCAACATTCGCGGAAAAGGATATTTACAAGATCCGGGATTGCACATTCCGCTACTTGTGTATTATCCTAAAGATTTAAAAGCAGGTCAAGTTAGAAAAGATGTGGTTTCCGCAACGGATATTACGGCAACCGTATTGGATTTTGCCCAAGTAGACGTTCCTGAATACATGACCGGAAAACCTATATTCGATTCTAATTTTAAACGTGAGTTTGTCTATGGAGCCCGTGACCTTTGGGACGAGATAGAAGAAAAATCCCGCGCCATTACTTCGGGAGAGTGGAAATACATTCGCAATGACAAGCCCGAGGTTCCTTTTGATGCACAACAAGCTTATTTAGAGTTTTATCGCCCTGCAGTGCACCGAATGCGTGCCTTAAAGGCCGAAGGCAAACTTAACGAAAGTCAGAAACTATTCTTCGCACCCAATAAAGACAAAGAAGAATTATATAATCTTAAAAACGATCCACAAGAACTGCACAATTTAGCAGAGAATCCAAAGTACGTAGATGTACTTCAGAAGATGCGAGCTAAGACCTTGGCCTATGATAAAGAAATGAAACCCATAAACACCATATACCATCCTGAGCATGCTATTTCTGTAGATGCCCTAAAATGGGTAAAAGAAGAAAGACCAGAAGAATACCAGAGGATGGTAGACGGTGAAGAAATTGGCTTTAAAAAGGCAGTTCAAGGATACAAAGAAAGTTTAAAGTAGTTGTGTTAGTGTGTTTTTCACATTAGTTAGTTTGTTTAAGTCCCCAGATTACGAGTTTCTGGGGGCTTTTTTTATTCTTCAGTTACATTTATCCTTTTCTAGGTCTGTTGTTAAGCTTATGCATATAACTAACTATAAAATAGCGTCCTAAACTTTCAGACGTAGTTTCTTCAAAATAGTTCGTGGTACTACGCCTATAGATGTCTATGTTCTTATCAAGCAAATCAATAAACAATAACTTTACAACATGGCTATTCTGTTTTGAGAAGGCATACGATACTGTGGCGTTCCATAAGGGAATGTTTTCACTTGAAGCAAAAGCATTATCAGTATAAATAAAATAGTCAAACTGGGTATTGAAGTTCACTTTCTTAGACAAATCACAATCCAACATTGAAAAATACTGCTGTTTGGTATACTTCCGGTCCAAATCTCGCTCTATTGAAAAAGAGGTGTTATTTACGCTATAAGTTGCCCCTGCTTTTAAATCTATGACGCTTTTATTATTGTTCTCTAGCGTTGCACTAACTAGAAAATCTTTAGAAGTAACTTCATTAAGCTGAAAATTGATAATCGCATTGTTCGTATTGAAGAAATTTCGGTTTCGAACAGAGTAGCGTAGCCCCAAACTTTTTATTTTCTGGCTAAAACCTAATGTAGTATTCAGTCTACGTTTGATTCCGTTATTCTGATAGCTCAAGGTTCTAACATAATCCTCATCCACATCAACACTTTTGATGATGGCGTCTTTTGTATATTGAAATTGTACTCGTGAATTAAAACTAAAAGACGATTTAAAATCGTGGACAACGGCAGATAAAGTCAACGCATCTATCTTTTCCGAAACCAAATTTGGATTCCCCTTTCGGATGGAAAACGGATTTAAATCATTAACCACCGTAGAACTCTCGGTTGGTCGTGGCGTACGAATGTTCTTTTTATAACTTAATCTGCACTTACGCCCCCTTTTAGGAATGTATTGTACCGTAGCCATAGGATTAACGAATAACCTATCCGTTACTGTAGCTGCTTCGTCTACAACACCAAAAGAACGTACAATATCTTGCAGTTCCATTGCTGCATACGTATTAATTTTCCCTGCGGTATAACTATGGGCCAATCTGGTTTGATAATTATTTTCGTTGTGGTCGTAATCGTACTTTAAAATCTCTTCTTCGTTCTTTGCGGCTACAGTTATCTTATTCTGATAAACATTTTCCTTATCAATTTTATTCCCCATGTACGACTCCAACTTCACGTAATGGTTGCCTCCTAAGGGCTCAGTATATTTGAAGTTAAAATTAACAGCCGAAGTATTCAGTTTTTGATCACGGATGGTATTCAGCTCTTTCACAGATTCTTTTGGGGTATTTATCTGCCTAGTGATTAAAGTATTTTGATCGTTCTTCATAGTAGACCGATTAAAATTAGTTTTAAGTCCAGTAGCTAGACTTCTACCCTTTTTTCTCAGCTTTTGATAAAAATTAATACCCAAATTGGCTCTTTTTCTATCTCTATCTACAGTAGATAGGTTGTCATTTTTAGTACTTAGTTCTTCCTCTTTAAAATAGCGCCCCATACGATTAGAATAGCTATTAATAACATCAGACATTAATTGTCCTTTGATGATTAAACTATTGTTAGGGTTGGACTTGTTCTTGTAATCTAAATTAAGATTGTGATCGTTCTTAGTGTTCACATATTCATTTTCGGCTACATAATCAAAGTTATTGGCATTGGAAAAAGTGATGCGTTTTGACACAGAAGAACCATCGTTTTTAGAATAGTTATAGAAATAATCTCCGTTTAAGGATTCCTTTTCTTTAAACTCATGCCCCACATTTACCCCTGCCACACCTGTATTTAAATATCCACTTAAGCTTTTTGTTTTTTGTGCGGAGTTCTGCTCTTCTTCCTCATCGTCTCCATCACCGTCCACTCCATCTGCATTCTTTAAAAAGTCTTGGATATTTGAACCCGTTATATTGATGTTATTGATTTTACCAATGACAGAAAACTGAGTCTTAGAAGAGAATTTATTGTAATTAAGATTTCCAAAATACCGGTTATCCAATCCGCCTCCTGCAGAAACCTTTCCAAAACCATTGTTCTTCCGGGATTCCTTCAACGTAAAATTAATGACCACTTCCTTGTTTCCGTCCGCCACACCGGTAAGCTCAGATTCATCACTTTTTTTATCTATAATCTCAACATTAGCAATAGCATCTGCAGATAAGTTTTTTAGTACTATGGATGGGTCGCCCCCAAAGAACTCCTTTCCATCGATCATAATTTTAGTTACCTCGTTACCTTGTGCATTCACCTTTCCGTCGGAATCAATCTCCAAACCTGGAATTTTATTTAACAATTCCTCTAAATTATCATCTGCATCCACTTTAAAAGAATTGGTATTAAAAGCTATAGTATCCTGTTTGATTTGTACAGGCACCACTGCCGTTAATGTAACCCCTTCCAATTCATAGGTATCCTCCACTAGTGTAAGGTTTCCAAACGTAAGAGCTTCACCCGTGTAGGTTATGTTCTTGTACAAAGAGATATATCCTAAGGAAGAAATATTTAAAATATAATCTCCTTTTTGCGCTTCAGATATTTTAAACTCACCATTTACATCAGTAATCGTATAATCTACATAAGTAGAATCCCTCACACTTAGTAAAACCACGGCAACTGCTTCCAGAGGCTCCTGACCCTCAGAGAGCACTTTGCCAGAAATAGCTTCCGAAGATTGTGCTTGTATAGATGTTAGGAATATAAAGAAGAGAAAAAGCAGACCTGCCCTTCCTTTTTGAAAATGCACCATTAAATTTTGATTGAATTAGAACTCATAAGGAGCAATCCTTAAAGGTAAAATGATACAAAAGAACAGATGTACATAAGAGTACAAGAAATGTATTGTGGAGTACATAATCTACAAATGATATGATCAATTTGCTATAAGTATGCAACAGATGATCAAAGGTATAAGCTATAAGAGGTAAAATAAGTACATTGCTAAGTGCTTTAACTTATAGGCTATTAAACCAATAGTGTAGCTGTATAAAATAGCTATCAAGCCCAAAAATTGATCCTGTCAATTTTAACAATTAAGCCATATTATTATGAGATTACGTTTTGCCCATTACTTAGCATTCTTTTTTACTTCTTCCTTGCTTTTAAGCTTGGTCTCCTGCAAAGAAGAAACGAAAAATGTAAACGAGACTGCATCACCAGAAAAGAAACAGAAACCGAACATCATTTATATTTTAGCCGACGACCTTGGTTATGGCGACTTGAGTTCATACGGACAGGAAAAGTTTGAAACGCCCCGTATTGACGAACTAGCTGCCAGAGGTATAAAATTCACACAACATTACAGTGGCGCTCCTGTATGCGCTCCTGCACGATCTTCGCTAATGACCGGACAACATACAGGCCACACGCCTATTAGAGGAAATAAAGAACTTGAAGGCGAAGGGCAAACACCATTACCCGGAAATTCCGTAACCATTGCCGAGCTAATGAAAAAAGCGGGCTATACCACAGGCGCTTTTGGAAAATGGGGATTAGGTTTCATTGGAACGGAAGGCGACCCCGTTGCTCAAGGTTTTGATGAGTTTTATGGATACAATTGCCAACGAATGGCCCACAGATACTATCCTTCTCATTTGTGGCACAATGAAGAAAAAATCTTACTTGATGGTAACGACTGGACAAAGACCGAAACTTACGCTCCAGATAAAATTCAGGAAGCAACTTTGGCTTTTATCGAAGCTAATAAAGAAAAGCC
This sequence comes from Zobellia laminariae, assembly GCF_009725995.1. The sequence goes on from NZ_RCNS01000001.1 coordinate 890,091, forward strand.
ATTTTTTGCTTATGTTCCTTTTGTTCTACCTCATGCAGAACTGATTTCACCCAAGGATTCCATATTTGATAAGTTTAAGGACAAATTTCAGGAAACACCATATACGACAGAGAATGACTTTACATCTGACTACGGTCCTGATATTGTTCAAATGGAATATGCTTCACAGCTAAAACCCCATGCGGCCTTTGCCTCTATGGTGTACCGTATGGATGTTTATGTTGGACAGATTTTAGATAAACTAGATGAACTGGGCATTACGGACAACACCATTGTCATGTTTGCAAGTGATAACGGTCCTCATGCCGAAGGCGGTGCTGACCCTGAATTCTTTAATAGTGCCGGGGGTCTAAGAGGAATTAAAAGAGACCTGTATGAAGGTGGTGTTCGTTCACCTTTTCTGGTAGTCTGGCCAAATAAAATTAAAGCCGGATCAACTTCTGACCATGTTTCTGCATTTTGGGATGTTATGCCAACATTAGGTGAAATCACCAATATAGATGTTCCGGCAACTAGCGATGGTATTTCTTTTCTACCAACACTTCTGGGCAAGGAAGGTCAAAAACAACATAAATATCTTTATTGGGAATTTCCTATTCAAAAAGGTCGTAAAGCCGTTAGAAAAGGGGATTGGAAAGGCGTCATTTACAATTTCAACAAAAAACCACAAGGTCAATTTGAACTTTATAATCTAGCGGATGACCCGTCTGAAACCAACAATGTTGCCAATGAACATCCAGAAATAGAAAAAGAAATAAGGCAAATCATGGAAAGCGCAAGTGAAAAATCTGAACTTTTCCCTTTCGAGTAGCTATTGATTTTGAAACCAACCAATAATTAAACCATTGCATACCCTATGAAAACCATTTATTTTCTTCTAAGCCTCTTCTTATCGGTTTCCTGTTACGCTCAGAAAGCCAACAAAAGCAACTCAGAAAAACGCCCGAACGTAATCCTAATCATGGTTGATGACTTAGGGTACGAAGGAATTGGCAGTTATGGAGGCACATCCTATGACACTCCAAATATTGATAAGCTTGCCGCAACGGGTATGCAGTTCAATCAGGCCTATGCACAGCCGTTATGTACTCCCACTCGCGTAAAACTTATGACTGGGCAGTACAATTTTCGGAATTGGGAAGCTTTTGGAATTTTAAATCCAAAACAAAAAACGTTTGGCCATATCATGCAAGATGCTGGTTACGCTACTTGTATGGTGGGTAAATGGCAACTACAGAGTTATGACCCACCGGGATATCCCGGAGGCGAACACAGAAGAGGTATTGGTATGAAAGTAGAAGATGCTGGTTTTGATGAATACAGCATGTTTCACGCGTTTCATACAGAGGATAAAGGCTCTCGTTTTGCCAATCCAACTATTTATCAAAATGGAGAGTTTCTAAAAGAAACAGATGGCAAATACGGTCCGGACATTTTCTCTCAATATTTAAACGATTTTGTTGACCGTCAAGCGGATAACCCGTTTTTCGTGTACTACCCTATGGCATTGACACATGGTCCTTTCAATCCAACACCGAACAGCGGCGATTGGAAATATGCCGAAAAAAGATTGAATGAAGAAACCATATACTTCAAGGATATGGTGGAATATTTAGATAAAATTATTGGAGATATTGTAGATAATCTTGAAAAGAAAGGACTTCGTGAAGACACACTTTTGATGTTGTATTCCGATAATGGTACACACCAAACCATTTTCTCCAAGATGGGAGATCGGACGGTACAAGGTGGTAAAGGCCTAACGACCGAAGCTGGTATTAAAGTTCCTTTTATTGCCAACTGGCCAGGTCATATTAAAGAAGGTACCGTATCAAACGAGTTCATTGATGCTATTGATTTTATGCCCACTATTCTTGAAGCTACAAATACCCCTATCTCTTCCGGTTTTGCGCCAGATGGGGAAAGTTTTCTACCGGTTTTAAAAGAAGAACCTGTAGAACGTAGAGACTGGATATTTATGAGTTACGACCCTAAACCGGGTTGGGATAAAAAACAATTCGCACCAGCAGAATTCGTACTAAACGAAAGCTATAAACTTTACGGAGACGGTAGATTCTATAATACCAAAAAAGATGTTCTGGAAAACGACTCGTTGTCATCTAACAAACTCTCCTCTCAAGAAAAACAGCTCAAGAAGAAATTTCAAACGGTTTTAGATTCGTTAAGAAAATATCCAACGTATGGCTGGATTGAACGTCTAGCGCCAGAGTTTGATTCGTTGGTATCAAAACACGCCCGTATTGAACTAGTTGCCGAAGGCTTCAATTGGTCAGAAGGTCCGGTATGGCTTCCTAAAGAGCAAAAACTTATTTTCTCCGATGTTCCCGAGAACAAAATTTACCAATGGCATAATTTAGACGGACTAAGCCTATACATGGCTCCTTCTGGAGGTACGGGAATTGCAAATGGCAATACAGGAAAGGGTTCTAACGGACTTATTCTTGATCCGCAGGGGGATTTAGTGATTTGCCAAGTAGGCGACCGTAGAATCAGTAAACTTACGAGCTTGCAAGATTCGCTTCATCCTAAATTCACTCCTATAGTAACCGATTACAAAGGGAAGATATTCAATTCTCCCAATGACCTGGATTATGATAGTAACGGAAACCTTTATTTTACAGACCCTGCTTTTGGGTTAGGTGATGGTAAAAGCGCTATTGGTTTTAACGGTGTTTATTTCTTGAGCAAGAATAAAGATCTGATTCTTTTGGATGATTCTATAGAAGCTCCAAATGGCATCGCAGTATCTAATGACAACAAAACCCTTTATGTTGCCGATTCTTTCAAAAAGCAACCAAAAATCCTGGCCTATGATATTATAGGTGATGGAAAAGTAACCAATAAAAGAATATTTTTTGATGCTACCGAACTGCACAAAGCAAGTATGAGCAAACAATCTCCCGATGGAATGAAGATTGATGACAAAGGAAATATTTTCTTGGCAGGACCTGATGGCGTTTTGGTAATTTCTCCCACAGGAAAACATTTGGGAACCATCAGAACCGATAAAAACACAGGCAATTGCGAATTTAGCGATGACGGAAGATATTTATTTATAACCGCAGATGATTACCTTTTAAGAGTAAACCTAAGGCCCTATTCCAAATAAACCACCATGTACAAAAACTATACTTTATCTATTCTTTCAATAGGTCTTTTACTTCTTTCTTCCTGTGCAGAAAAGAAAAAAGAAGAGGCGAAAGTTACCGAGGAACGTCCTAATATTATTCTTATTATTGCCGATGACATGGCTTGGGACGATAGCGGTGCTTACGGACACCCAAACATAAAAACTCCCAATATAGACCAACTAGCGAAAGACGGTATGCGTTTTGACAATGCCTTCTTGACCGCCAGTTCGTGTAGCCCGAGTAGAACCAGTATTATAACTGGTTTATACCCGCACAATACGGATGCAGAGCAACTACACTGGCCATTACCATCAGACAGGATAACTTTTGTAGAAGAGCTCAAAAAATCTGGATACTGGACGGCACAAGCGGGAAAATGGCACTTGGGGGATTCTATTAAAAACCGTTTTGACCTCGTAAAGGATGTTGGCACACAAGGTTTTCAGTTATCGCCTACGGGCGAAAAAACAAAACAGACGGGCAACGGCAGTGGTTGCGAAGAATGGATACCTGTGCTTAAGCAAAGGCCACAAGACCAACCTTTCTTTTTATGGCTTGCCGCAGTTGACCCGCATAGACCTTATACCGAAGATATCATTGACAACCCACATGTATTGGAAGATGTGGTGCTTCCGCCTTATTTTCCAGACACTAAAGAAGTACGTGAAGACTTTACGCACTATTACAATGAGATTACCCGCCTAGATAATTATGTAGGTGAAGTAGTTGCGGAACTAGATAGACAAGGGGTTTCTGACAATACTATGATTTTGTTTATTAGTGATAACGGTAGACCTTTTCCGCGTGATAAGACCACACTTTATGATGGGGGTATAAAAACACCATGGATTGTAAAATGGCCAAATGAAGTAGAATCTAATTCGGTTAATACCAACTTGGTAAGCTCAATAGACATAGCTCCAACATTCTTAAAACTTGCGAATTTAGAAACGTTACCAAGTTTTGAAGGTGAAGATTTCTCTCCATTGCTAGAAAACACAAAAGCAAAAACCAGAGATATCATTTATGCCGAAGACCACTGGCATGATTACGAAGATTACACCCGAGCCGTACGTACAGAAGATTTTAAATACATACGTAACTTCTATACGGATTTACCCAATACTCCTTCTGCGGATGCATTCATTGGCGGAACATTTAAATCTATGCAGGAGCTAAAGAAAAAAGGCGAGCTTAACGAGGCGCAATTGGCCTGTTTTGTTACGCCAAGACTGGAAGAAGAACTATACGATGTGGTCAATGACCCTTATGAACTTAAAAACTTGGCGTTAGACCCTGAGCATAATAAAAAGTTAGTAGAGTTACGAACTGAAATGAATAGCATTAGGAAAGCCTCAAAAGATAGCTTACCAGCGTTTAGAACACCAGATGAGTTTGATCGTGAGACGGGAAAATCCAATTCATTCAGAAAAAGACCTCGTCCTTCAAAAGTTGAGATGGAGAAAATTATACGAGCTATGAGTAAATAAAACTCAGTTAACTGTTCAAAACACGACCACCATTTCAAGTTTCAAATCGGTGTCAACCCTATTCTGACCTTTAACTTTGAATAGTGCTGTAAAGTATTTGTGGCCCTTCAGGTATTTCTCTTCAAACTTCTGAAGGTTGTCGTTGTTCGTAAAGTATTCAACCGTTGCGCTTACGCCTATATCGTGTTGCGAAAAGAATACAAAATGTTCTGAATTACCAATACTAGGATACTTTGCTACAATAGCATATTCTTGGTCCACCAAAGAAGTACCAAAAGTAAATAAGCTATCCTTTAGTATTGGATGACCACTTAATTTTAAGGTTTTTCCTGATAGATTAAAGTACGGATTAGCATCATTAAAAAAACCGATAAATTGATTTTCATTTTTTATCGGGCCCGCATATATAGCATTACCTTCCTTAATTTCAGGCAACGTAGTTTGGGTAGAGAATCGAATAGAAAACTGCTTGTCATTTGCTTGAAAAAACTGTTGAAACTGCTGGGTTGCCATAGCCGCCATACGAGTGGTATAACTATAATTTGCGGGGTGAAGCACACCTTGCAATTCGGGTTTTACCTCGAGTAAACCATAAAATTCATCAACGCTATTTATCTCAAAATCTCTAGTCCATCCCCTACCTCCGGTCATTGTTTCTCCCATGGCACCAAAATGATCTCCTAGAATCAGGTTCGTAGATTTATCGGAATCTAAAAACGACTTCCATAACAATGGTGTTTTTGATGGTATGTTGGTAACCACCAATATTACCAGAGCAACAAGCAATAAAACATAAGGAAGCATTTGTGACCAAGTTACCTTTTGCATCCAACCTGCCGGAGCTTGTCTTTTTATAAATCGAACTTTATACTGACCTTTATCTATTTTTAATTGCCAGCTATCTGTAGTACCCTCCGTTTCGTAATATGCCGTCAGCTTTTTTCTAAGGTTGTAAATATTAACCCTTACCCTAGGATTGTTCTTCTCTTGGTTCTCATTATTTCTAAAAAATTCCAATTCTATTACAGCCTCTTTTAAATGCTCTCCCCTCTTTGTAGCTTCATAGAGATATTGCAACAATCCTCTGCTTGTTGGCGCATTTTTAAAGGTCTCACTATCCTTTATTTTAGAAACTACCTGTTGTTCTATCTTTTCCGTCAGTTGCATGAAGAATACCGTAAAATAGGCAGCTACAAGACAAGTTTAACCGTTATAGCTACCGTTAAAGAGAGGTTAAAGTACAAATAATAAAGTGTGAAACATACATTTGTTACAATCATTTTAATTCCCTTTTTAGAATTACAACACTATTACAAAAGTTCCTTTTAAGCCTATAGGAAAGGCCGGACATTATTAAATTAAAAATTGAACTCATGAAAACCACCACCACTTTTATACTATTATGGCTATCTTTTTTTGGAGTAAATGCCATGCAATCCAAAATAGAACCAGCGGACATAGAAACGCAAAAAGTCTACCTCTCAGGTACGGGCAAAGATGATATGGTAGACTGGGATTTCTTTTGTTCAGACGGAATGAATAGCGGTAAATGGACTACTATAGGTGTTCCTTCTTGTTGGGAATTGCAAGGATTTGGAAACTACAACTATGGTAAGGATGATTTTAAGGTGCGTAAGAACGAATACGGACTTTACAAGTATCAATTTGATGTTCCAGAAAATTGGGATGAAAAGGAAGTAAAAATTGTTTTTGAAGGCGTCATGACCGATGCCGAGGTAAAAATTAATGGAAAACTGGCTGGCGAAATACACCAAGGGGCTTTTTACGAATTCAAGTATGAGATTTCTAAACTCCTGAAATACGGCGAAAAAAACTTGCTAGAAGTCAAAGTGAACAAAGCCTCTTCCAACACCTCTATCAATCATGCTGAAAGGGAAGCGGATTTTTGGATTTTCGGTGGAATTTTTAGACCTGTTTATTTACAAGCTTCCCCTAAAGAAAATATTGAACGGGTTGCCATCAATGCTAAAGCAAATGGAAGCATAGAAGCCGATATTTACACTGTATCTACAAAAGCTAAATCTCTTCGCCTTTCGCTATCTGATATCAATCACAAAAAGATAGAAGATTTAGCCGCTACTGACATCAGTAAAGAAAATGATAAGTGGCATGTTACCTCAAAAGCCAACGACATAAAATCATGGAATCCGGAATCGCCTCAACTATACTTCTTGAATATAGAACTTCTGGGCAAAAAAGATGAAGTGCTTCATACAACTACGCAACGTATAGGTTTTAGGACGGTTGAAGTTCGTGAGGGAGACGGAATCTACGTAAACGGGCAACGAATAAAATTCAAAGGCGTAAATCGTCATTCCTTCTATCCTTCCTCGGGAAGAACTATATCAAAAGAACTCAGTATTGAGCATATAAAAATGATGAAAGATATGAACATGAATGCCGTTCGTATGTCTCATTATCCTCCGGACAAGCACTTTTTAAATGTTGCGGATTCGCTTGGGCTTTTTGTTATAGATGAAGTCTGCACATGGCACTCACCTCATTTGGATACAAAAGTAGGCCGTAAAATAGTAAAAGAAACTATTGTGCGTGACGTAAACCACCCCTCTATTCTCCTTTGGGCAAACGGAAATGAAACAGGCTGGAATACAGAGTTAGATGGTGACTATGCCAAGTGGGACATTCAAAAAAGAGAAGTCATTCACCCTTGGAATATCTTTAACAAAACCAATACCATGCACTATCCTAGCTATCATGTTTTTGCGTATGATACTTATGCTAAGGATAAAATATATTTCCCAACCGAGTTTTTACATGGTCTGTATGATGGTGGGCATGGTGCCGGACTAGATGATTATTGGAAACAGATGTGGAATATGCCATTAGCTGCCGGAGGTTTCTTATGGGATTTTGCAGATGAAGCCGTGGTTCGAACAGATAAAAAAGGAATACTAGACACAGACGGTAATCATGCCGCCGATGGTATCGTGGGGCCTTATGGTGAGAAAGAAGCTAGTTACTTCAGTATTAAAGAAATTTGGTCTCCGGTTTACATAGAAGACCGTTATATAAAATCAGATTTTAATGGTGTTTTCAGGGTTGAAAATAGATATCATTTTTCCAATTTAAATGAGATTAAAATGGTTGCCAAATGGGTACAGTTTGATGGGCCAAAAGGGACGGACAAAGTTAAAGTGCTTTCTGAGAGTACTGTTCCATTACCAGACTTAAAACCAGAGACCAAAGGAGCGTTCAAGGTAGATTTACCTAAAAACTGGCCATCTGCAGATGCTTTGTTTTTAACAGCTACAGACCATAATGGATTAGAAATATTTACATGGAGCTACCCTATTAAAGTCCCAAAGGACACAAATAAAAGTAATATTATTAGTGCAGGACAAGGAGCGGTTACAACTCATGTTGATGGGGGACTTATAAAAGTTAAAGCAAACGGAATCCAATATACCTTTTCAGAAGGAACCAGCTTGTTGCAAGAGGTTAAAAAAGGGAACAATAGTATTCCCTTTACTAATGGCCCCGTCATTTTTGACCATAAAGACAAGATAGAATCTATAAATGTAAATAAGCTTAAAGACAAGGTAGAGATTACTACTGTTTTTGAAAAGGCGGATAAATCTCCAGGATGGGCAAGCCATAAAGAGTACAGCTCCGATGTTATAAAATGGATTGTACACTCCAACGGCCTGTTGGACCTACATGTTGAAATTAAGGGCAAAAAAATAGTGAACGGATTTAAAGGTATTACGTTCTCGTTTCCGGAATCTGAAGTTAGTGGCATGAAATGGCTAGGAGACGGACCCTTCCGTGTATGGCGTAATAGAATGAAGGGAACCAAATTTCAAGTTTGGGAAAATGATTACAACAATACCGTTACCGGAGAATCAGGTTTTGTATATCCAGAGTTTAAAGGATTCTTTTCTAGTCTGTACTGGGCGCGAGTAAAAGGTAAAAACTACAACGGTTTTACAGTGTATTGCAATTCTGAAAACACCTTTTTACGAATGCTTACCCCTCAGCAACCAAAAGAAGACCCTAATCATAGAGTTTCTGTGGACTTTCCGGAAGGCGACATCTCCTTTGTTAAAAATGTTCCTGCAATAGGAACTAAGTTTCAAACAGGAGATAAAATGGGTCCTCAAGGAAATTCAGAAAACTACTTCGGAAATGATGATGAGCCTATCAGTATAAACCTAACCTTTGAGTTTTAAAATATAGATAAGTAGAAACGAAATACTGTAAACTAAAAAGAGTCTCATCGGTTTCGACAAGACTCTTTTACGAGAACACTATATGAAAATGAAAAATTTTATTTCTATTTGATTAACACTGTAAACTTACGGCAGCAGTGTTCATTTTGAAAAAAAATGATGTGAACTAGCCGATTTCTGTTGTGAAAACGCATTTTATCGATTTTTGAACTCAGAAACAGCATTATGAACCTATTTCTTAAAACCTTTCTAGCCGTTTCTTATTTGCAGAAAATCCGAAAAACTATCATTTCGTTTGATTTGGAAGAAAATTGATTAGTCTTTATACTCGAGGGAGTACTTTTAAATAGCAGGAATATTAGAAATCTGTATCATCTATTTATTTCTTGTTGATTTTTGCTTTTAATGCCAGATACACTCCGTTACTCCATCCAAAACCATCTTGCACCGGATATTCTCCTCCACCAGCATCTAAGCTCATGTCCTCCACATTATACTTTTCAACGAATTTTCCTGTATTGGCATATACCTTTTCATTGAGTTTTACCCAACGTTGAGCAATGGTATTTGCGAGTTCGTCATGACCATAATTTTCCAAGCCAACAATGGTCATCCATTGCAATGGCGCCCAACCGTTAGGAGCGTCCCATTGCTCACCTGTGTTTTTTAAAGTAGTAACTACACCACCTGGTTTCAGAAAATTGTTTTTTATGTATTCTGCAATGCTATCTGCCTGCTCCTGTGATGCCATATTGAAAAACAAGGGAAAGGTCATGGCCAATGAAGGCTCGCCAGTTTGTTTTTCCTTGACCCAGTTAAAATCTTCATAAATACCTTCAGAGGCATTCCAACAAAATTCATTTAGAAATTTCTTTCTGTTCGCCATACTTTCCTCAAGTATCTTTTTGAATTCTTCATCTTCAGGATAGCATTTTAACAACACGGTTTCTAAGCCGTAAAGAAGCGCATTAAGATCAACAGGGATGATATCTGTAGTGACAATGGTTTCTATTGATTTACCATCAGCAAACCACCTTGAAGAATAGTCCCAACCGGATTCCGCTCCAGAACGCAGGTCACTATACATTTTTTCGCCTCCATTTATTTTTTGAACCTGATTGTAATCTTCACGATACGATTCTTCTCTAGGTGAAGTACCGCGGTCAAAATAACGATTCATTATCCCTAAAGGAGTAGCAACGCAGTGGTAAATAGGCGTGTTAGTGGTTTCCTTACCGTCCATCCAAAAATCATACTCTTTTCTAAGTGCTACCTTATATTTTGTATAGATTGAATCACCTCTGCTTTTTGCTAATAAAGCAACCATCTGAGCAAAGAAAGGGGGTTGAGATCTTGTGATATAGTAGGTTCTATTCCCGTTGGGGATATGACCTACAGTTTCTATTAAATGCGCAAAATTTTCAAGCATGTTATCAATCAGCTCAAACTCACCACTTTCAGCTAAGCCTAACATCGTAAAATAACTGTCCCAATAATAAACTTCTCGGAAACGACCACCTGGAACTATATAGGGCTCAGGCAAAGGAATAAGCGTGCTACCTTCATTTTTGGCATCTGAAATTCTCGTTAGAACCGGCCATAGTGAGACAACATGTTCCGCGGCAGATTTGCTCTTATCCGTCTTAAAGTCTGAACTTATAGTCTCTGGTAATTCAAAATTCTCGAGTACGAAAGCCTTCAAATCAAAATTTGCAGAGTCGCTTTCCTGCTCATACGCTATTTTAATTTCGGAGTAAGGTCTTTTGGCAATGCAATCAACGAATGTCTTGCTGTCCGGAAAAACCTGTTCTAGTTGTACATCTACGAATAGCTGACCAAGTAAACTATCAAGAGTTTGATGTGTTTCTCCTTTTTCTAAGGTCTCTTGGGTTGTGTTTACTATCTCAACGGCCTTTTTATCCGGTTCGGTCTTACAGGAAATAAAGGCGAATAAGAAAAATAACAAATAGTATCGCATAGCAATGTGAAGTCTTGGTTACGATCTAAAAGTAAGGCTTTACTATTTAAATGCGGAATGACCCGTTATATCCATTCCGGTAATCAACAAGTGAATATCATGAGTGCCTTCATAGGTAATTACGCTTTCTAAATTCATCATATGACGCATGATGCTATATTCCCCAGTAATACCCATACCACCTAATACTTGTCTGGCTTCTCTAGCTATCTTAATGGCCATATCTACGTTATTACGTTTAGCCATAGAAATCTGAGCCGTAGTAGCCCTACCTTCATTCTTTAATTGTCCTAAACGGAATGCCAATAATTGGGCTTTAGTGATTTCAGTAATCATCTCAGCTAATTTTTTCTGCTGTAATTGAGTGGCGGCAATCGGTTTACCAAATTGTATTCGCTCTTTAGCATACTTAAGTGCGGTATCATAACAATCCATGGCCGCACCAATTGCACCCCAAGAAATACCATAACGGGCAGAATCCAAACACCCTAACGGAGCACCAAGACCTGATTTGTTTGGCAACAGATTTTCCTTAGGAACCTTGACATTATCGAATATCAATTCGCCGGTGGCCGATGCTCTCAAAGACCATTTGTTATGCGTTTCCGGTGTTGTAAATCCTTCCATACCCCGTTCTACTATAAGCCCGTGAATACGACCTTCCTCATTCTTGGCCCATACCACGGCAATGTCCGCAAAAGGGGAATTGGATATCCATAATTTGGCTCCATTTAAAAGGTAATGGTCTCCCATATCCTTGAATTTAGTTTCCATTCCGCTAGGGTTAGAACCGTGATTAGGCTCCGTAAGCCCAAAACAGCCCATCATTTCACCGGAGGCTAATTTTGGTAAATATTTTTTTCGTTGTTCTTCTGATCCGTACGTATAAATAGGGTACATAACCAATGAAGACTGTACCGAAGCTGTAGAACGCACACCACTATCACCACGTTCTATTTCTTGCATGATAAGTCCGTAGCTAATTTGATCTAAGCCAGCACCGCCATACTCTTCAGGAATATAGGGTCCGAATGCACCTATTTCGGCCAATCCACCAATAATTTGCTTCGGAAACTCTGCTTTTTGAGCATATTCCTCAATTATAGGAGAAACATCCCTTTTTACCCACTGGCGTGCAGCATCACGTACCAATTTATGCTCCTCGGAAAGAAGGTCATCAAGATTGTAATAGTCTGGCGCTTCGAACAAATCAGATCTCATAGGATGAATTTTAATCAAATATAATGATGAAACGTAACATTATGCGTACTAATTGTTACATTTTTAAATAAAAATCTTTAGTCAATGAAATATAGTCTTCGGTGTACTCGTGCCTGCCTATTTCAATAGTCAGCTCACTGGTTTCCAGTTCTACCTCCTCAAACCCAAACTGAATTAAGCTGCGTTTAATCTCCGAAGTAGGAGTTCCTTTTACACGGGTGATTCGTTGTGGGTATAATTTAAAGGAATTAGCCAGTTTCAAAAAGGTTTCTTCTTCTTTAAAAGGAATAATGGTTGCAAACGAGCCATTGGACGCCATTAGTTTTGATACGCCTTCTAACAATTCATCGAACGGTAAAGATTGATTTTGTCTTGCTTTATCTCGCGATTCATCTCCACTGGAAACTTCTTCGGAATAAAAAGGCGGGTTAGATACTATCAGATCATAAGGATCTTCCCATTCATCAACAAACTCATAAAGACCGGCGTGATAACAAAAAAGCCTGTCGGCCCAATCAGAACTATCAAAATTTGAAACGCATTGTTCATAGGCATCTTCATCAATTTCCAAAGCATCTATGGTTTCCGCAGTACTACGTTGGGCAATCATCAAAGCTATCAGTCCCGTACCGGCACCTATATCCAAAATAGAATCGGGATTATTATCTATAGAAACCCAAGCACCTAATAATACGCCATCTGTACCCACTTTCATGGCACAACGGTCTTGCTCTATCTGGAATTGTTTGAATTTAAATGGCTTCATATTATGATGTTGCTTTATTAATTTTCAAATTCCGTTTTAGAATTATTAATTGAAAAACAACTAATTATGTGTTAGTGATTTCAAAAATTACGGAATACACTTAACTTTTGTTATAGTGCATAAAATACTTGTCCTTAGAGTTGAAAATACTTAAATTTATTAATATAAATCACTCCTGAAAAAAATTTAGTTTTTATCTTATTTTAAACTATCAACTCTTTTTAAGTAAACAGAGAAATACACATACCGTCTAAACCAAAATACACCAAAATGCAAAATGATTCAAATGCAGGACGCCGTAAATTTTTAAGAAACACCCTAACGGTAGCAGCAGGCTCAACCCTGATTACGCCGTCTCTTTTTGGAGCTCCATCCATCTTAAAACATTATAAAAAACCGAACTCTAAATTTAATGGAGTACAAATAGGGGTTATCACCTATTCCTTTAGATCCATGGAGGACCAAAGCGCAGAAGCCACATTACAATATATTTTAGATTGTGGGGTAAATGCCATTGAGCTAATAGGTGACCCTGCGGAAACTTTTGCCGGAAGACCAGAAAACAAGTTAAATAGAATTGTATTTTTTGGATTAATGAAAAAGAAACGCAGTGGAAGCATTACAGATGACGAAGCTAAAGAACTTGCTGAAATACAAGCAGAACAAGCTGCATATAACGCACAGGTTACCGAGTGGCGAAAAACTGCGGATATGAAAAAGTTTGAGAAATTCCGTAAGATGTACAATGATGCAGGTGTAGAAATATATGCCTTTAAGCCTAGAAATACATTTGGCAAGGATAATTCTGATGCAGATATTGATTGGGGAATGAAAACGGCAAAAGTTTTAGGAGCTAGTCACGTTACCGTAGAACACCCAAGCGATGATGCCACAACACTTAGGCTAGGAAATTTTGCCAAAAAACACGGTATCTATGTTGGTTATCATGGTCATGAACAACAAACCCCTACTCTATGGGATACAGCCCTGGAGCAATCAAAATACAATGCCTTAAATCTAGATTTGGGTCATTTTGTAGCTGCAGGAAACGCAGCTCCTTTAGATATTATAAAAAGTAAGCACGAGCACATTAAAAGTATGCATCTTAAAGACAGACAAACTCCTGAACATGGCAAGGGCAATTTAGTCTGGGGAAGTGGAGATACTCCGTTGCCAGCTGCTTTGCAATTAATACGTGATAATAAATACAATTTTCCAGGCACAATAGAGCTTGAATATGATATACCAGAAGGCTCAAATGCCATAGCAGAAGTTCAAAAGTGTTTGTCTTTCTGCGAGAATGCACTAAAATAAATTGAAATAAATTATGGGTAAGCTGGACTAGACCAAGTTTGGTTTACCCTAAATATAAGTCTACAAGACCCTCTGGGGTACTTACGTGAACTACCTTGTTATCGCGGTCAACTTTCTTCACGATTTCATCTATAATTGGCACCAAGATTTCTTTACCATCTTTATCTATTTCAAAAATAGCTTGAGAGGTTGTGTCATTTACTCCGGTTATTTTACCAATATTACCATGGGTATCATCTAACACATCAAAACCAATAACCTCGTGAAAGTAGAATTTATCACCTTCTAATTTAGGCAATGCTGCCAAGGGCAAGTAAAGCAAGTGGCCCATAATACGATCCGCAGCTGCTTCATCCTTAACTTCTTCGAAATCTATTCTTAAAAGTGCTGATTTGTGCAGGCGACATCTGTCAATAAAAAATGGAACCAGTACATTGCCTTTCATCAAGACAAATACTGATTCCATGTTTTCATAGATTTCAGGTTCATCGGCATCTAGTTTAACTAGTACCTCTCCCTTAAAACTATACTTAGAAACGATTTTACCGAGGTAGAAACAATCTTCCTTACGCATTCGCTTCTAAATTTATTTATTCTTCTTCTTTAGATGCTTCCGCCTCTACAGATGGAGCTTCTTCAACTGCTGTAACTTCTGCATCTGCATCTTCACCTTCTGGTGTTTCTGGCAATGCGGCTTCAGCTGCTGCTTGTGCTCTCTTTTCGTTTACTTCTTTTTCAGCTTTCAAAGCTTCTGCTTTAGCATCAGCTTTCGCTTGATCTAAACCACCAACTTTAGAAGCGATCTTACCTTCTTTTTCTTCTAACCAAGCAGTGAATTTTTCTTCGGCTTGTTCTTCGGTCAAAGCACCTTTACGAACACCACCTAATAAGTGATGCTTTAAAAGTACACCTCTATAAGAAAGAATTGCTTTAGCAGTGTCTGTAGGTTGAGCACCGTTTTGTAACCACTTTACTGCGTCATCTATTTTTAATTCAATAGTAGCAGGGTTAGTGTTTGGGTTATAAATACCCAATTTTTCTAAGAATTTACCATCTCTTTTAGCTCTTGCATCTGCAGCAACTATCCAATAAAATGGTTTTCCTTTTTTACCGTGTCTTTGTAATCTAATTTTAACTGGCATATCACATTAATTTGTAGGGTGCCCGACCCTTGTTATTAATTCATTTTAAAATCTTCCCTTTAAAAGGGGTGCAAATATAGAATTTCTTTTTGAGGTAATCCTACATGTTTTCAATAAAAAACAACCCTTTTATAACTTTTTCCAAAGATAAGTCCAATTAATCGTAACCAACACACAATGAACCACCTGAATAGGGTTGACACTGCAGCTTTTGATTCGTTGATAACTCTTAACAAGTCATTAGCTTTAAGAGCGTTCTTTTTACTTAATTTTATAGTCTCTTTTTTAAGCTCAAACACAAACCTTTATGTACCTTATTTTTGATACGGAAACCACCGGTCTTCCAAAGAACTGGAACGCCCCTTATACCGACACTGACAACTGGCCACGCTGCATACAGATAGCTTGGCAGTTGCATGACGATATGGGCCGCTGTATTGAACATCAAGATTACCTGGTACGTCCAGATGGTTTTAACATACCATATGATGCCGAGCAAATTCATGGTATTTCTACAGAATTAGCCGAACAAAAGGGTATTTCACTATCTGAGGTTTTAGAGAAATTCAACATAGCCATGTCAAAGACAAAATTTGTCGTTGGCCAGAATGTTGGTTTTGACTTGAATATTATGGGAGCGGAATTTCACCGTATGGGTGTAGAGAATCCGTTGCAAGAACTTCCCGTTTTAGATACCTGTACCGAGCAAACAGCTAAATTATGTCAAATACCCGGTGGGCGTGGTGGCAAATTCAAGCTTCCTACGCTAACGGAATTACATCAATTTTTATTTGGCAAGCCTTTTGGAGAAGCTCACAATGCCACTGCTGATGTAGAAGCAACTACACGTTGTTTTCTAGAGCTTATCCGTAAGCAGCAATATACCGCTGAGCAGTTAGATGTTAAACCAGATTATTTCAAGAATTTCTCGGAAGCAAATCCACAGGAGATTCAGCTCATCGGCCTGAAACATATCAATCTAAAAAAAGCATCGAAAAAAATAGCCGATGCGCTTTGGGATAAGGATACCGGGGGAATTTCCCAAGAAGAAATACAAGAAAACCTTGCAACACTAGAATCCGCTAGCTTTTCTCACTTACATAATCATACTCAGTTTTCTATACTACAGTCCACGATAAGCGTACCTAATTTGGTAGCTGCTGCCGCCAAGGCAAAAATGCCTGCTGTAGCCATGACGGATCACGCGAATATGATGGGGGCCTTTCACTTTGTAAACGGCGTACTTAATCATAACAAAGGCGTAGTTGCCAGAAACGAAGCAAATCTTAAACGTTACGAGGCTACCCAAAACGGTACACTTGAAGAAGGACAAGAACCTTTAGATGTATTACCGGAACCCGAATTGGAAATCACCCCTATTATTGGTTGCGAGTTTCAAGTTTGTGAAGACCACACCAATAAATCACAAAAAGATAACGGGTATCAAATAGTTATGCTTGCAAAAAGCAAAAAAGGATACCTAAATCTGGCAAAAATGTCTTCTATTGCCTTTGTTAGCGGTAAATACTACGTACCGCGAATTGACAAAAAGGTCATTGAGGAATACAAAGAGGATGTCATAGTCCTTACCGGAAACTTATATGGTGAGGTCCCAAGTAAAGTATTAAATATTGGTGAACACCAAGCAGAAGAAGCCTTAATCTGGTGGAAAGAAACCTTTGGAGATGATCTGTATATAGAAATCATGCGCCACGGTCAAGAAGATGAAGACCGGGTGAACCAAGTATTGATCAAGTTTGCAAAAAAACACAATGTAAAGCTAGTAGCCACCAACAACACCTACTACGCAGAAAAGGAAAATGCTCATGCGCATGATATTCTTTTGTGCGTTAAAGATGGTGAAAAACAAGCCACACCAATAGGTCGTGGTCGCGGGTATAGATACGGATTGCCAAATTCAGAATACTACTTCAAGTCTTCGGAAGAAATGAAGGAGCTATTCAAAGACATCCCAGAGGCAATCATCAATATTCAAGAAATTGTAGATAAAATTGAAACATTTACACTAGCCCGTGATGTATTATTACCTGCTTTTGATATTCCTGAGGAATTTCAATTTGAAGAAGACAAATTGGATAATGGTAAACGTGGAGAAAACAAATTTTTACGCCACATTACCTACGAAGGCGCCAAAAAAAGATATGGCGAAATAACACCCGAAATTGATGAGCGACTAGACTTTGAGCTTAAAGTAATTGAAAAAACCGGTTACCCTGGTTATTTCCTGATTGTGGAAGATTTCATAAGGGCGGCAAGAGCTATGGATGTTTCCGTAGGTCCTGGTCGTGGATCTGCAGCTGGATCTGCAGTTGCTTACTGTTTATGGATTACGAATTTAGACCCAATTAAGTACGACTTGCTTTTTGAGCGTTTCTTGAATCCGGATCGTGTGTCTATGCCCGATATTGATATTGACTTTGATGATGAAGGTCGTGGTCGTGTAATGGATTATGTAATTGATAAGTACGGCTCAAACCAAGTGGCACAGATTATCACTTACGGCACCATGGCTGCCAAATCTGCAATTAGAGATACGGCTCGTGCTTTAGATTTGCCTTTGCAAGATTCAGATCGCATGGCGAAGTTGATACCCGATATGTCTAAACTAAAAAAGATTATTGGGGTTGATGAAAAAATCTTAAAGGCAAAATTTAGGGCTGAAGATCTTGTTAAAATAAACGAACTTTTAGCTATTTCTGAGGGCGATGGCCCTGAAGCAGAAACATTGAATCAAGCTTACATTCTTGAAGGATCTGTTCGTAATACAGGTATACACGCTTGTGGAGTCATTATTACCCCTGATGACATTACGAAGTTCGTTCCGGTAGCTTTAGCAAAAGATTCCGAAATGTACTGTACCCAATTTGATAACTCGGTCGTAGAAGATGCCGGTTTATTGAAGATGGATTTCTTGGGATTAAAAACGCTAACCTTAATTAAGGATACTGTTAAAATTGTAAAGGCCAAGCATGGAGTTGAATTAGATCCAGAGAATTTTCCGCTAGATGATGTAAAAACATACGAACTCTTTCAAAGAGGAGAAACTGTTGGTGTATTCCAATATGAATCGCCTGGAATGCAAAAACACATGAGGTCTCTTAAACCCACTGTTTTTGCGGATCTTATTGCCATGAACGCCTTATACCGTCCTGGCCCAATGGAATACATACCAAGTTTCATTGCCCGTAAACATGGTACCGAAGAAATTGTTTATGACCTTGATGCCTGTGAAGAATATTTAGCAGAGACCTATGGTATTACCGTATACCAAGAGCAAGTGATGCTACTCTCGCAAAAACTGGCCGACTTTACAAAAGGTGAAGCCGATGTCTTGCGTAAAGCAATGGGTAAAAAACAAAAGCACGTTCTAGATAAAATGAAGCCTAAGTTTATTGAACAGGCTTCTGCAAAAGGGCATGCAGCAGATAAATTAGAGAAGATTTGGAAAGATTGGGAAGCATTTGCAGCCTATGCCTTTAACAAATCTCACTCTACATGCTACGCTTGGATTGCTTACCAAACCGCCTATTGCAAGGCCCACTACCCTGCCGAATATATGGCTGCGGTACTGAGTAATAATATGAATGATATTAAGCAGGTTACTTTCTTCATGGAAGAATGTAAACGTATGGGGCTTGATGTTCTAGGACCAGATGTAAACGAATCTTACTACAAATTTGCAGTAAACGATGCTGGTGCCGTCCGTTTTGGAATGGGTGCAGTTAAAGGTGTTGGTCGTGGCGCCGTAGAAACTATTGTTGAACATAGAAAAGATGAAGATGGCCCGTTTAAATCGGTTTTTGATTTCGCAAAGCGAATAGATTTACGTGCCGCCAATAAAAAAGCATTTGAAAGTTTGGCTGTTGCCGGCGGGTTCGATTCTTTTGGAGACACCCATAGAGCACAATACTTTCATGATGAGGGAGATGGAGTCACCTTCTTAGAAAAAACCATAAAGTATGGCGCCAAATTTCAAGAAAGCGAAAACTCTAGTCAAGTAAGTCTTTTTGGCGAAGCTAGTGATGTACAAATACCAGAACCGGTAGTACCACCTTGCGAGGAATGGGGTACTATGGAAAAACTACGTCGTGAAAAGGAAGTGGTAGGTATTTATATTTCAGGTCATCCTTTGGACGATTTTAAAACAGAAGTAAACGCCTTCTGTAATGCTTCACTTTCCGATTTAAACAACCTTGAAACCGTCGTTAATCGTGAATTAGCTTTTGCCGGCGTTATTACTGACGTACAGCACCGTGTATCCAAAAATGGAAAAGGCTGGGCACTTTTCACTGTAGAAGATTATACAGAATCGTTTGAATTCCGAATTTTTGGCGAAGAATACCTAAGGTTCCGCCACTTCCTTATGATCAATTCATTTGCCTACATTAAAGTTTTTGTCAAAGATGGATGGACAAACAGGGATACCGGTAAAAAAGGAGACCCACGCATTCAGTTCAATAGCTTTATGCTGCTTCAGGAAGTTATGGAGACTTATGCCAAAAAGCTCACTATTAAATTGAACATTGACACACTAAAGGAAGAAGACATTCATCAACTAAAAGAAACCATTGTATCCCACCAAGGCAACCACCCTCTTAATTTTATCGTATATGAGATGGAAGAAGAGATAAAAGTAAGCCTAACGAGTAGAAAGCAAAAGGTTCAGATAAGTAGTGAACTATTAGCTACTCTAAAACAAAACGATATACACTATAAACTGAACTAGGCTAGCTTCTTATAAGTCCATTACCAATTTTAACCCTATAAATTACATTGATAGCACAATAGCTAAAAGCAATGTATCGTTAGTAAGGAAACAGGCATATATTTGACTAACTTTGTATAATATTCTAAAAATAGAAAATCATGGCATTAGAAATAACAGACGCTACTTTTGACGAAGTAGTATTAAAAAGTGACAAACCAGTAGTAGTTGATTTTTGGGCAGCATGGTGTGGACCATGTAGAATGGTAGGCCCTATCATTGAAGAGGTTAGTTCAGAATACGAAGGCAAAGCCGTTGTAGGTAAAGTAGATGTTGATGCAAATCAAGAATTTGCTGCTAAGTACGGTGTGCGTAACATTCCAACTGTATTGGTATTCAAAAACGGTGAAATTATTAACCGTCAGGTTGGAGTTTCTCCTAAGAAAGTATACACAGACGCGATTGACGCAGCTTTATAATATTGTTTTCCCTTGATAAAGGGAGCTATAGAAAAAATCCCGCTTTTAGTGGGATTTTTTTATACCCAAAACTGCAGCTTCCCTCAATTTTAGTTTTAGGTTTAATGCCTATCTTAGTAACATGAACCTGCAATCCGAATTAAATAAAACTTCTCTTTTCTCAAATTTAGAGCTTTTGGCCAACCAAGTAGTGGAAGGTTTTATTAGCGGCATACATAAAAGTCCTTTTCATGGATTTTCAGCGGAATTTGCAGAGCATAAGATTTATAACGATGGCGAAAGCACAAAGCATATAGACTGGAAGCTTTTTGCGAAGACAGATAAATTGTACACCAAAAGGTATGAAGAAGAGACCAATTTAAGGTGTCATATGATACTGGATAGTTCAGCCTCTATGTATTACCCAGAAGTAAAGGATTTATCGGCCACCAATTTAAATAAAATCGGTTTTGGAGTATTAGCCATTGCTGCTTTAATGAACATCCTTAAAAGACAGCGAGACGCCGTTGGCCTAAGTGTATATTCGGACAGCTATAACTTTTACTCTCCAGAAAAAGGAAGTGAAAGGCATCATCAAATGCTATTAGCAAAATTGAGTGAGATTAGCTTGGACACTAAACCAGCCCAACAAACGGAAACTTATACCTATTTACATCAAATAGCGGAAAACATAAAAAGAAGAAGCCTTATTTTTCTTTTTACGGATATGTTTCAAAATTCCGCAGATGATGAAAAAATATTTGATGCCCTACGTCATTTGAAATATAACAAGCATGAAGTAGTACTATTCCACCTTTTAGACCGATCTACAGAGTTTCATTTTGATTTTGACAATACACCCAAACGTTTTTTAGATGTAGAGACTGGCGAACATATAGATTTGTATTCCAGCAACATAAAAGAAGCTTACGAACGCAGTGTTACTTCTTATTTTGAAGATTTGAAACTAAAATGCGCCCAGTACAAGATTAAATATGTGGAGGTTGATGTAAAGGGAGATTTCTCCAAAATACTCAACACCTATTTAGTGGAGCGAAAGAAATTTGTATAATGATGAAATTTTTATCGAAAATTGTTTGCGCAATTGAAAATGCGGTGTATATTTGCACTCGCTAAACGCCACGGTCTGGTAGTTCAGTTGGTTAGAATACCTGCCTGTCACGCAGGGGGTCGCGGGTTCGAGTCCCGTCCAGACCGCGAAAAGCCTTCAACGCAAGTTGGAGGCTTTTTTAGTTTTAGAATAATAGAAAACACACACTTCTGCTACACTAAAGCACACATCGTTTTAATTACAACTAAGACCCACAACAAACTACTAATTATCTTCAAAAAAGAACTCATGAATTTCAATGAGGCTACTCCGTTTTATCTGTACCAAATCTCTTGTTTCCTTTAAAAAAATTCCTAGTGACCGCTCATTGTATATAAACTTCATAGCATCTGAATAATCAACTACTACATACATATCTCCGGATAATCTGTAAAAAGGTATGACTGCCTTATTTTTCACCTTAATACCCCTATTCAGAATTTTACCTTACGTCAACAGACCTTCCACTTTATTTTCATTTTTTTCATCGGATGCTGTTTTCACATAGGCCACCATCATCTTGACCCATTCCGTCCTATCTATTAAAAACCATTTTACTTTTGTAAAATCTATACCATATTCATTAATCCATCCATGACTAGTAAAACCAAGTAAGACTTGCTTTCTACCATTCAATTCAGGCTGATCCATTGGCATAAATTCCTGAATCTTAAAAGTGATTAAAGAAGCAGAAGACATGTCTTTTAACTTTTTACAATCAAAGTCCAATGTTTTTAATGAAAAGCTGGTCATTCTAGGATTGTTTGCCAATAACCATTCCGTAGCAGTTAACTCCGCTCTTTCCTTCATTTGTTCCACCGCAGCCACACTTGCTCCAATAGCAACCAATGCTCCCACTGCTCCCGCAACAACAGCCCCATCGCTTTGGGCATTCGCATATTTCGGAAATGATAAGAGCAAAACAACCAACAGTATTATTAAGTTTTACATGCACATAATTTATCAGTGGTTAGTATGGATATTATTGAAGTAATATTAAAGACCAAGCCCGCAAAATTCAATGTTCCCCCAAACATCTCTTTAACAGGCCGGTCTATATCTTAATTAAATTTAATATTGAGTAGAATACTTTTTAAAACACCACTTACAAACATTAGATTGGACAAAGATTTTTTGACAATAACAATTGATATTGGTCCATAGCCTGAAACCCTAAACCTGCCTTGTCAATCCTAGAAGCAAGCAAATTGCAGTCTAGTATGCATATTATCAACTCCATAGAGTTGTGCTGTGTGAATAACATAATATTTGGTCATCTATTAGTTTGGTTAGACCAAAACTACCACCATAAAAAGATAACCCCTTACAGATATCCGTAAGGGGTTTAAGTTTTAAAATAATAATGCAAAGACGGGAAGCCAGAACCTTAGATTCTACCTTGCTTAATTAACTTAGCAATAAGATGATGCGTGTTTTTCGCCCCGAAGGCATCAAACAAACGGCTTACTTTTTTATCAATAGTACTTTCGCTATTTGGAGATATATTTTGATTCTTTAGCTTTTCAGAGATTTCCTTTTTAGTGAAACCTTCGGCTAAATCTTGTAAAATTAAAAGATCATACTTATCTAGCTCAAAAACCGAGTTGCTACTGTTCAGGTTAATTTGGGGAGATACATAAGTTCTATTTTGGTAAACTTCTTGTATAGCAATAATCAACTCATTAAGCCCATTACGACCTTTACAGACGTAGCCGTTTATTTTTTGATCTGTAAAAAGCGGATTAATTTGGGCAGGATCATCTATCATAGAATTTACAATAACTTTGATATCCGGATCTACCTGCCTTACTGCATCAATAAGAGCCTGGCCTGAAGTTAACCTACGAGCTACAGGGCCTTCTTTAAATGATAAATCGGTTACTAACAAGTCATAGGGTTCTTTATTAAGAAAAGCTACCTTAAACCTATTAAAGGCTTTATCGCAATAAAGTTCTTCCTGGATATCTTCTACCTCCATCCTATTTTCCAAGGCATTTACAATGCCTTTATTGGTGTCTTGAAAATCTTCTGCTATCAGTATTTTTTTGAACATAGTCTGCACTATTTAATTCGGTATTTCAATTTGAGCTTTAAAACCATCGCCCTTCTCTGAATCAAAAGTAAGACTTCCGTTAATTGCTAGAATACGCTTTTCTGTATTCCACAAACCATTTTTATTATTCAAGCTGCTTTTTGTAGCTCCATTACCGTTATCTGTGTAGTTAATTTTCAACTTTGTCTTAGTCCGCTCAAAATGGATTGACACAACAGATGCAGCACTATGTTTCTGCATATTTATCATGAGCTCTTGCAGCACCTTGTACAAAGTTTTCTTAGTAATATCGGACAAAATCAACCAATCTATGTCTGCACTACCAGTCACTATTAATTGTGTGTTTTTACAATAGCTACTTAGCATACTAAAAAGAACTTCTTTAAATTTTGGCCCCGTATCTACGTCATTAATTTTTCTAGAAAAATCTCTACTTTGATTGTAGAGATCATCAACAACATTTAACACATCTGTGTTATCCGAACCATTTTGAAGCAATACCATAGCATGGTTAAGCTTACCAGCAAAATCGTCATGCAATTTTCTGGACAGATCAGCTTCCGTTTCATAAATTGCCTCCATTTTTGCCGTTCTATTCTCCTGTTTTAATCGCTTAGCCCTTTGAATTGAGAAAAATCCTGCGAAAGCGGAAATGAACAAAATGAATGCTAAACCAGTGTAGGATATTATTTTTTGGTTACGCTCCTTTACCACCTCCAATTGGTGCTCTACGTTTTCCTTTTCCAAATTAAGTATAGATTCTTGCTTTAACTTATCATCATACCTGTATTTGGCAAATTGGGTTTTTACTTTTAATTCTTGATCATAAATACTATCCTGCAAAAACACATACCTATTTCTTATCTCAATATTTGTAGGCGATAATTGCATCACAAATTTTAAGGCATCCTTTTCTGCACGCGGGATTTTTAAACTTTTAGATAATTGGATAACCGAATCAAAATATATCCTGGCAATTCTAGGGTTGTCATTACTATAAAATTCTCCCAAATGGGTATAACTGGCAATTTTACCTCTTTTGTCCTTTTTCTGAACCCTTATTTTTAATGGCTGCTCAAACTCATTACTTTTAATAGACACCCCAGACAACCACTTTACATATGCAAGATTATCCAACACTCTTGCATACTCCTTTGGGTTCTTGGAAATAACAGAATCTTTGCTAATCTCAACTAGCAGCGTAACAGCCTTATCAAACTCCTTATTATCAATATAATTAGCCGCTAGGTTATTTTCATAAATGAGCTTATCTGTTTCGGATTCTGCTGTATGAATAGCTTTCTGGTAATAGTCTATAGCATCAGAAAAGTTGAGTAACTTCCTGTGATTGGTAGCCAAGGTATTGTAACAATTAGCCCTTTTTGCGGGATTCTTCAAAAAAATTAAAGCATCCGTAAGTGTCTCTTTACTACCAAAAAAATCATTATTGTTCTTTTGAATAACACCTATATTCATAAGATTCTCCCCAACCAAGCTACTGTCTTTAACTCTCATGAAATATTCTTTTGACAAAGAATAATTTTCAATAGCCATGTTATAATCGTGCGCTATTTCGGCAAAATAATACCCCATTAGATAGTACTGTTCTCCTAATACAGACGCTTTATCTACATTAAGGGAATTACTTAGCAACACATCATTATAGAAACGCAGGCTATCATACTCTTTAGAAATTAAATGAAGTAGATTCTTTTGATAAAGCACTTGACCATAGAGACTATCCTTGATGGAATTTTTAATCTTCTGATATGATTTTAGAGCATTACTATTCCTATCTATTAAAGAAAGAGATTTATCTTTTGATAGATTATAGTAGAACAACGTACTGTCCAAAACCTCACCAGACTGTACCATGCCCTGGTCATTCCTAGATGTACAGGAAGCCATTAAACAGCAAAAAAATAAGAACAAAAACTTCTTCAAAAGGAACAATTGGTGTGAGGTTTAATTAAAAAGAGCCATACTATATAGCACGGCTCAAATTAGTAAAATAAATCCGCTTAGCTTCTTGCTCCGGTGTACAAATACCACTATAAATACTCATAATACACATATTTACCTACAACCTATAAATTGCGGAAACGATCAAAACAAAGATTTCGTATATTTGTGGTATATTATTTGCTAACGTAATTGTATGAAGCACTTTTACCTCTTAATTACTTTCTTATGTATTTCCTTTTCCTATGGGCAAAACGCTCAAAGTAATGGTGATATTAAAGATTTTAAACTTTACCCAAATCCGGTAACTAATGGAAAGGTATATGTTAGCACTTCTGATATCTCTCCAAAACAAATCTTAATTTACGATGTTTTGGGCACACAGGTTTTAGAAACAAAAATTATTGGCGATGAACTAAATCTTTATGATTTAGATGCCGGTGTATATGTTCTACGCGTATACCAAAACAATAAGGTTGCTACAAGAAAACTAATCGTTAAGTAGCTCAATACGTTTTCACTCCAAAGTACTACATTCAGACTCTAAAGTTTATTTATTTAGGACAAATGCCTCTCGATAAACGGTAACAAAATAGGGATGAATGAAACCTGACATGCCGTTCACCAACACCTAGGCTGCTTTCACAACATTTTATAAGACCTACTACATCCTTTAGTTACCTTTAAAGTATTGACCCCAAATCAATAGTTATGCGCGTTACCTACCTTATGCTTTTAATGGTTTTTTCCATTAGTATGTCTGCCCAAGATTCATTTGATTTTCAAAATCAACAAAAAGAAGAAATTCCCGGTTTTAAGCTGTACCCCAATCCTGCTTTTAACGACATGGTGAATGTCATTACAAGGGACAATCAACTCAAACAGATTAAAGTTTACGATGTATTCGGTAAAATGGTACTTACCCAAAAAATCTCCAAAAGCAACCTAAATATTTCAAGACTAGTGCCTGGAGTTTATGTACTACAAGTAACTGAGAACAAAAAAACCAGCAACCGCAAGCTAGTAGTAAAATAATAGTAATAAAAAAGGCCCCCTCTCGGGAGCCATTTCAATTTAATCAAAAACAAATATTCTTAACTTCCTTTAATCTATCTCCTTTCAACGTACTGTTCAAAAAGAAATAAACAGGGAACTTGTTTTTATAATATCTCAACCACTTCTAGATCAAAAATAAGATCTTTACCAGCTAAAGGGTGATTACCATCTACCACTACACTTTCTTCCTTAACGTCAGTAACAAGTAGATTAATTTCCTGTCCGCTTTGAGTTTGAGTAACTAGACCCATACCAACTTTAGGCTCTACATCCTGTGGCAATTGACTTTTAGGAACTTCCTGAATCAATTCTGCCTTAGGCTCTCCGTAAGCTTCCTCTTTAGGAATATTCACTGTTTTTTTTCTCGTTGACTTTCATATCAATAAGACCTTTTTCAAAACCTGGTATCAACTGGCCTTGACCCATTGTAAATTCAATAGGCTCTCCTCTTTCCACAGAGCTATCAAAAACTTCACCTGTAGCTAATTTACCTGTGTAATGTACTTTTACTTTATCGTTCTCTTTAACTTGACTCATAATATCATTTTAAAAAAACAGCAAAATGCTATTTTATAGCTATTGCGGTAAAGGTACAGGTATATAACGGGTTACAAAATCTTTAACCCCAGCCTGCGAGGTATTAAGAAAAAATTAACATATTGCGACGCGTTCTCTAAAAGAAATTAACAGCCATTCCGGATTTAAAGAACAGCTCTTACACCTATATCAAAATTATCCACTTTTACCCATCTTGTTTATTTTATACGGAAAAGGTTATCACTATTTTTGCAACGGCAACACAATTATGAACGGTAACGAAATTTTTAAAATTAATTCACAACGTGAATTTGATGTACAAGCTCTTAAAGTTTATAGACATCAATATCGCCATAATGCCGTGTACCAGGAATTTTGCTCGTTTTTCAGGAAAACAGAAGAGAATGTGACTCAAGTTTCCGAGATACCCTTTTTACCAATTTCTTTTTTTAAGTCGAAAGAAATTATTTCTGGAGGGAAGAATCCTGCCGCTATTTTTACAAGTAGTGGAACCACCGG
Organism: Zobellia laminariae; assembly: GCF_009725995.1. Next base: position 917,787 of record NZ_RCNS01000001.1, read on the forward strand.
AAGCGAAACCAGTAAACATTTTGTAAACCGAATAGCACTCTACGAACAGAGTTTCCGAGAGGCATTTGAACATTTCTACGGAAAAATTGAAGACTATTGCGTCCTAGCCCTACTACCTTCTTATCTTGAACGAGAAGGGTCATCACTCATCTACATGGTAGATGATATGATTAAACAAAGCAAACACGTTGATAGTGGGTTTTACCTTAATGACCTTGATAGTTTACGAAAAAAATTGACCCAACTAGATGCAAGAGGTCAAAAAATACTGCTTATAGGGGTTTCTTTTGCTCTTTTGGATATGGTTGAAACACACCCGCTACAACTAAAGAATACTATTATTATGGAAACTGGGGGCATGAAAGGCCGCAGAAAAGAACTAATTCGCGAAGAGCTTCACGACATTCTAAAAGCGGGGTTTGGCGTACCGGTTATACATTCAGAATATGGTATGACAGAATTATTATCGCAGGGCTACTCAAAAGGAAACGGTATTTTTGAAACACCTCCTTGGATGAAAATATTGATTCGTGACACCGAGGACCCATTAGCCTACCAAGACCACAAAAAAACTGGAGGTATAAACGTCATTGATTTGGCAAATATTGATTCTTGCTCCTTTATTGCCACACAAGATTTAGGCAAAACTTACGCAAACAATACATTTGAAGTGCTAGGCCGTTTTGACCATTCTGACGTTAGAGGCTGTAATTTAATGGTACTCTAAAGCCCCAATATTTTTGCATCTACAAAGAACGTGGTGTTTACATCAATCTCATGATCTGTAGAAATCAACTCATCGGTAACGGTATTCATTCTAAGATTAAAATTATCTTTTTTGATGTATTCTTTTAAATCTACATCCAAGACATCTACATCCAAGACATCACCTACATTTTCATCTACTACTTCTTTTGAAGCTATCATGATTTCATCAAGACCATCTGCAGAAATATAGACTTCTAAAGATTCTAGAAAACTAAAATCGCTATCATCTGGCGACGTAATCTCCAGCTGAAGCTTTGTTAACTTAATCTCTTCTATAAGGTCTTTACGGGTGTCGTTTACTTCAAACTGAGAATCTGAATTGGTTTCCATGTCCGGAGTGAACATATCAAAAGGAAGGTCTATAACAGCAGAAGCGGGAATAGTAACCTGACTTTTATAATCAAGATTAAATTTGGTAAGCTCATCTAACTTATCGCAAGAAACAAGTGCAGAAAAAACGGTAAGAATCAGTAAAAATTTGCGCATCTATTTGGGTTTAAAAAATGTTACTCCTTAGATAACGTCTTTCAAACCCAACTTAGTCTACGTATATAGTTAATAATCTAAACTACCTATTTAACAACTAAAACAAAATAGTTCTTCTTTCCGCGTTGTAATAACACAAACTTGCCATTGATCAAGTCATCTTCAGTAATTAGGTAATCATCCTTTACCTTTTCTTTATTCACGGAAATAGAATTTTGCTTTAACTCTCTTCTTGCCTCACTGTTAGAAGCTAAAAATCCTGTTTTATCGGCAAGTGCACCAATCATATTAAGCCCTGAAGTAAGTTCTGATTTAGAAATTTCGGCCTGCGGAACACCATCAAAAACATCTAAAAACGTCTTCTCGCTTAGGCCTTTTAAATCTTTGGATGTTGACTTCCCAAAGAGAATATTACTGGCCTTCTGGGCATTTTCTAAATCTTCTTGAGAATGTACCATTACAGTAATTTCCTCAGCAAGACGTTTCTGTAAAACACGCATATGAGGCGCTTCTTGATGCTCTTTTATCAACCCGTCTATTTCCTCTTTTGAAAGAAACGTAAATATCTTAATATACTTTTCAGCATCTACGTCTGACGTATTCAACCAGTATTGGTAAAACTTATATGGTGATGTTCTTTCGGAATCTAACCAAATATTACCGCCTTCTGTCTTCCCAAACTTGGTACCATCTGCCTTTGTAATTAATGGACAGGTTAAAGCATAGCCTTTTCCGCCACCTATTCTACGGATTAGTTCAGTACCAGTAGTAATATTCCCCCACTGATCACTACCGCCCATTTGCAATGTACAATTATGGTTTTGGTACAAGTATAAGAAATCATAACCTTGTACCATTTGGTAGGTAAACTCGGTAAAAGACATCCCTTCCTTAGATTCTGATGAAAGTCGCTTTTTCACAGAATCTTTGGCCATCATATAATTAACGGTAATATGCTTACCCACGTCTCTGATGAAATCCAAAAACGAGAAGTCTTTCATCCAATCGTAATTATTGACCAAGATAGCAGCATTATCTGCAGCACCTTCAAAATCTAAAAATCGCGATAATTGCTCTTTTATAGCCTCTTGATTATGTCTAAGAGTAGGCTCATCTAACAGATTACGCTCTGCAGATTTCCCAGAAGGATCTCCGATCATACCTGTAGCACCTCCAATAAGCGCATATGGTTTATGCCCTGCCAACTGAAAATGACGTAACATCATCACCCCCACTAAATGCCCTATATGCAATGAGTCTGCCGTTGGATCAATACCAACATAAGCAGATTGCATTTCATTCATTAGGTGTTCTTCGGTTCCAGGCATTGCGTCATGCAACATGCCTCTCCATTTTAATTCTTCTACAAAGTTTGAAGTCATGTCCGTTTAATCTGAAATTTGACTACAAATATAAAAGTAAATCATTGCCTGACCTTTGATTAATACAGGAATTTATTCCCTGCTATTCGCTAACTTTGGCGCATGGTATTGGTTACAGGGGGAACGGGCTTAGTAGGCTCACATCTTTTATTGAAATTGGTACAGAACGGTATTTCCGTTAGGGCCATACACAGAAAGGGCAGTGATCTTGAACGCGTAGTTAAGATTTTTGGTTATTACACAGACGATGCCCAAATTCTCTTTAATAAAATTGAATGGGTAGAAGCTGATATTATTGACATTCCAGCCCTAGAAATTGCTTTTGACCAAATTACCCACGTCTACCATACAGCAGCACTAATTTCTTTTGACCCACAAAACTTTGATATCCTCGAAAAAATAAATACAGAAGGAACCGCGAACATCGTAAACCTTTGTATTGTAAATGGGATAAAAAAACTATGCTATACTAGCACTATTGGAGCTATTGGTAAAAGTTTGGGCAATGCCATGGCAAATGAAGAAAATGCCTGGACGCCTAGAGAAGCAAATGTATACGGACTTACAAAGCAGGCTGCAGAAATGGAAGTTTGGCGTGGCTCACAAGAAGGCCTTCCAGTAGTTATGGTTAACCCTGGTGTTATTGTAGGTCCGGGATTCTGGCATAGTGGTAGCGGCGATTTGTTTACTGTTGCTAAAAAAGGATATCGGTTTTATCCTCCGGGCGGAACAGGTTTCATAACCGTTCATGATGTTGTTAAGATGATGGTTTCTTTAATGGATTCCGAGATTATAAACGAGCGCTATATTGCCGTAGCAGAGAATTTAACGTTCAAGGAGATTCTTACGAAAATCACTACAGAGTTTGGCATTAAACCTCCATCGGTTCAATTAAAATTTTGGAAGCTTGAAATAGGTAGATGGTTCGATTGGCTTAAAAACCTGTTTCTAAAAAATGGAAGGAGAATTACCAAAAACTCCATTCATTCTTTAAAGCATCGCGAAGTTTACGACAATACAAAAATTAAAAAGGATATCAATTTTGAGTTTGATACGCTAGACGAGACCATTTCGTTTTGCTGTGAACGGTTTAAGGAAGAGTATCAGTAGCTTTTTCAGCCTTTTCTTTTTCTCGCTTAATTTTTTCTTTAGCTACTCTAAGACTATCATTTATCTTTTTCTGATCTTCTAACGCTTTCGCATCACGCTCAAGATTGGCTTCAACTTCTTTATAGATTTTTTCGTACTCTACCGGGAGCGAAGCATAGTAACGATCACTTTCTACCAATTGCAGACTGTCTATATTATACTTATTAAAAATATAGTCCATAGGTTCTACACCATTATCCCTAAGCACCTGCAAATTGGTTGTTTTAGCTGCATTTACAATGGCTAAATCTTGAAGTATCTCAACCATTTTCTCTTTTGGAATAAGATTTTTGGGCTCCTCCAAAAGCTTTTCATTACAAGCAGTGAATGAAAAGAATATCAAAACGATTGCTAAAACTCTCATATTATCTATTGAATGTTAATCGCTTGGCATTTTTTTCTGTAGAGAAATTTCCGTTTTCATAGGCCAAATGACCATTTACGAAAGTATGCGTAACAGAAGACTTAAACGTAGTACCCTCAAAAGGAGACCATTTACATTTATATGCAATATTTGCTTTGGTTACCTCATAAGGAGCGTTCATATCTACCACTACCAAATCTGCAAAATACCCTTCTCTAATATAACCTCGCTTCTCAATCTGAAAAAGTATAGCCGGATTGTGACACATTTTCTGCACCACTTTTTCCAAAGAAATAACGTTCTCATGAACCTTATCTAACAATGCTGTAAGTGCATGTTGTACCAACGGACCGCCAGAAGGAGCTTTCGTATAAACATTCTCTTTTTCGCTAAATAAGTGAGGTGCGTGATCCGTTGCAATAACGTCTAAACGGTCATCCAATAATGCTTTCCATAACTGGTCTCTGTCTGCTGCCGTTTTCACTGCCGGGTTCCACTTGATCAAAGTGCCCTTGGTGTCATAATCTGCTTCGGAGAACCACAAGTGATGTACACAGACCTCAGCAGTAATTTTTTTCTGTTCTAACGGAATATCATTTCTGAACAATTCCGTTTCTTTTCCTGTGGATAAATGAAACACGTGAAGACGAGCTCCCGTTTTCTTCGCTAACTCTATGGCTTTTGATGAGGAAAGATAACAGGCCTCTTCACTACGAATTTTAGGATGATATTTTATAGGAATGTCATCTCCGTACTTTTCTTTATACTCCGCAAGGTTTCTCTTTATTGTACCCTCATCTTCACAGTGGGTAGAAATTACCATTTCGGTATTTCTAAAAATTTCTTCTATAACCACCTCATCATCAACCAACATATTCCCTGTAGAAGAACCTAAGAATAGCTTAACACCAGAGCAAGCATTTCTATCCAATCGTTTTAATTCTTCTAAATTATCGTTAGTCCCTCCAAAAAGAAAAGAGTAGTTGGCGAAACTAGACTTAGCTCCCATCTCAAACTTTTCTTCTAATTTTTCTATGGTGGTGGTTTGCGGGATAGTGTTGGGCTGCTCCATATATGTGGTTATACCACCTGCTACAGCTGCCCTGCTCTCTGAGGCTATATCACCTTTATGAGTAAGACCCGGTTCTCTAAAATGTACCTGATCATCTATAACTCCAGGCAAAAGATACTTGCCTTTAATATCGATTACTTTTGCGGTATCATCGGAAATATTGACCGCAATTTTCAAGATTAAATCATCTTGAAGCAGCACATCGCTTTCAAAAGTTGAATTTTCGTTTACGATTTTGGCATTCTTAATCAATACTTTCCCCATACTAAAATCTAGATTTTTGGAACATACTTCGTATTTTCATCATGAAAACACCAAAGATGGCCTCTTTTATAATAGATGATGTCATTTTTGATTGCCCTCTTACCCTATCTCTGAATATGATGGACACTTCTTCAATTTTATAATTCTTGAGATAGGCCCTGAATTTCATTTCAATTTGGAAGGCATAGCCTATAAAACGAACGGAATCTAAATTAATATTTTCTAAAACATGCCGTCTGTACACTACAAAACCGGCCGTAGGATCGTGTACTCGCATTCCGGTTATCATCTTAACGTAAAATGAAGCCCCATAGGACAACAATACGCGATACAATGGCCAATCTACCACATTTACCCCTTTTTTATAACGAGAGCCAACTACAACATCTGCACCATTGGCACACGCTCTGTACAACCTCAATAAATCTTGCGGGTTATGGGAGAAATCGGCATCCATCTCAAAAATATAGTCATACTTCTTCGCGATAGCCCATTTAAAACCATGAATATATGCCGTACCTAAACCCGCCTTCTCTTTTCTAACTTCTAAAAAAAGTTTTCCTGCATACTCTTCCTGCAGCTCAATTACTTTTTTAGAGGTACCGTCAGGTGAATTGTCATCAACAATTAAAACATGAAAATCTTTACTAAGATCAAAGACAGCCCTAATAATAGCTTCAATGTTCTCTATCTCATTGTAAGTGGGGATAATAACTATACTGTCTGACACGTATTTGCTTGAGTTTAGGCAAAAATAGCATTTTAAAAGTCACCGAAAAATGCCAACTATCAAATTGTGATATTTTTAAAGGTTTGCTATCTATCAGAATTTGTAATTTTGATCGTTGTTAATATGATAGGCTATGCCTAAATTTGAGATACCAATTAAACAATGAAGTCTAAACTGCCCCGAATTTTTATTATTCTATTAGGAATTGGTTTTTTGATAAACCTGCTTCAGTCCTATTTCACTCCGCTTATTTTTGACGAGGCATACTACTGGCATTATGCCCAAAAACTATCTTGGGGCTATTTTGACCATCCTCCTTTAGTTGCCTTGCTAATCAAAATCAGCAGCTTCTTTTTTGACGGGGAGTTGGGAGTCCGTTTTATGAGTTGTGTACTCTCTACCGCTACACTATTTATTCTTTGGAGCACCATAGACAATCCAAAAAAGAAAGATTATGTAGTGCACTTTTTTATACTCGCTTACTCCATGACGCTTTTGAACGCTTATGGATTTTTTACCCTACCAGATACACCTTTGCTATTTTTTACCGCCCTTTTGCTATATGTCTACAAACGATTCCTAGAGAAACCTAGCCTATTATGGGGAATAATAATGGGTATTACCATGGCGGGCCTTATGTATAGTAAATACCATGCGGCTCTTGTTATCATATTTATTCTATTATCTAACATAAAATTAGTCTTTAATAAATATGCCTGGCTTTCTGTTTTTGTTGCGCTACTTTGTTATGTACCACATTTTATATGGTTATCCCAAAATGACTACGTTACCATAAACTATCATCTTTTTGACCGCCCTAATGACCCCTACAATTTTAAGAAATACACTCTTGGTTATTTTGTAAACCTGGTAGCATTGTTTGGTTTAACATTCCCCTGGGTTTACTGGGGCCTTTTTAAAGCCAAGGCACAAGATAAATTTACTAAAGCACTACTGTTCTTAGTTTATGGTGTACTAATCTTTTTCTTTATATCAAGCTTCAACAGGAGAATACAAACACAGTGGATTATTGTTATTTCCATTCCATTAATTATAATCGTTTTCCGATTTATGATGGAAAACGAAATTGCCAAAAAATGGATTTACAGAATGGGATTGGTGAATATTGCCATTATCCTTTACCTGAGAATTGGCCTCGTTTATGAACCCATGTCCCCCATTTATTATGAAACTCACGGTAATATAGGGCTTGTAAAAGATGTGGCGAAAAAGATTGGCAATATGCCATTGGTTTTTGAAAATTCATATAGAAATGCTCCAATTTTTGAATTCTATTCAGGAAACAATACTTATTCATTAAACAATGAAAGTTACCGGCTCAACCAATATTCAATTGATGATTCTGAATCCAAAGTACAGCATCAAAAGATTTTATATTTATCCGGTCGCGCAACAGATGCTGATGAAATCTTCACCAAAGATGATGGTAGTAAAATGTACGGTAAATACATAGATAACTTTGAGTCTTTTAGAAAACTTAAAACACTTTTGGAAGAACCTGTAGATTTTAAAGCGGGTCAAGAACAAATCTTTCAATTGTACAATCCATATGATTTTGATATAGACTTAAATAAACTCCAGTTTAATGTGGCCTACATGACCGATTTTAAAATCGTAAAAGACAGACTGCCTATCAAACCAAAATTAAACAACCCTACTATTACCAGTATTGGAGCAAAGGATACCCTTACCTACACCTTTAAATTTCCGGAGCCAAGAGAATTAAAAGATCCAACTTACGTTAGAATAGGTATTATGGAGAATAAACTTAATTATGGGATTAACGGAAAAAACACAAAAGTAAAATGATGGATCCCATACTACGGACTGCGGGCACTGCCGATTGGATTACCATTATACTCATTAGCAGCATAGTGTTTTTAGTACTTGCCAAGAGTTTGTTTTATAGCCGTTTTTTGAATTTCATTATACTTCCGTTCAACAACAAGTACATCTTTATGTACAATAAGAAAGAAAAGTTGATGAACTGGTTCCACATATTTTTCACCATTTTCCAGGTCATTAATTTTTCATTGTTCGTTTTCTTAGCTAGACAAATATTAAGAGGAGACACCAATGATGCCTATCCGTTCATGTATCCTATTATTTTAGCGTGCATTTTAGGGTTTATTGTCGTAAAAATAATCTTACAGATGAGCAACGGCTTCATTTTTGGATCAGGAAAGACCATTAGCGAATTAATTTTTAAGAAATTATCCTATCTAAACTATAGTGGTATTATCATGTTCCTAGCCAACGTTATGTTAGCCTACGTAGCGCAGGGCTCGGAGATTGTAGTGTATGTTGCCATATTATTAGTTCTCTTAATTAATGTAATTGGATGGGTTACAGTGTTAAGGAATCACCAAAAATTTATCACCTCCTACTTTTTCTATTTTATTTTGTACCTTTGCGCTCTCGAAATTTCCCCGTTTGTAATCATAGGTAGTTATCTTAAACAATAGGTTTATATGAAAGTAAAGACGATTTTGGTCTCTCAGCCAGAACCGAAGATGGAGAACTCACCGTATTCGAAACTGATAGATAAAGAAAAAGTTAAGGTTGACTTCAGACCTTTTATTCACGTCGAAAGTGTTGACGCTAAAGATGTACGCCAACAAAAGATAGATTTAAACAACTACACGGCAATTATTTTAACTAGCCGTAATGCTGTTGATCATTTTTTTAGGATTGCAGAAGAAATGCGCTTTAAGGTTCCTGATTCTATGAAATACTTCTGCCAGTCAGAGGCCGTAGCTTACTACTTACAGAAATACGTAGTTTACCGTAAACGTAAGATTTATGTAGGTAAACGTAATTTTATAGAAATGGTTCCTTTGTTCAAAAAGTATAAAGGCGAGAAGTTTTTATTACCTTCTTCTGATGCTTTAAAACCAATTGTACCTGAAATATTGGACGGAATTGACATTGAGTGGAAAAGAGCTGTTTTTTATAAAACCGTAATTAGTGATTTATCTGATTTAAGAGATGTGTATTATGACATCTTGGTATTCTTTAGCCCTTCAGGTATTGAATCGTTATTGCAGAACTTCCCTGATTTTGAGCAGAAAGATACTAGAATTGCTGTATTTGGCAACTCAACTATTGATGCCGCTACTACTGCCGGTCTTCGTATAGACATAAAGGCTCCAACGCCTGAAACACCATCTATGACCATGGCACTTCAGAAATACATTCACACAGCAAATAAGAAGTAAGAATTCTTACTTAGCAAAATATAAAAACCCTTTGTTCATCAATTTGAACAAAGGGTTTTTTAATGGCATTATATTTCAAAAAAATCTAAAAAGCATAACGCTGAGGACCTCCGCGACGGATTTCCTCGCTAGCAAAATCTTCAAATTGTTTGAAGTTTTCTCTAAAGGCATTCGTTAATTTAAAGGCCGTGGTGTAATAAGCTTTATCATCGTTCCAAGTAGTTCGCGGACTAAGCACACTTGAAGGTACTCCAGGACATTCCCTTGGTTGCGCTACTCCAAAAACGGAGTGTATATGATAATCATCGTAATTATAAAGCCCTAAATCGCCGTTTAGAACAGCGTTAATCATTGCACGGGTATACTTTAGCTTCATACGGGTTCCAACGCCATAGGGACCACCTGTCCATCCTGTATTGACCAACCATACGTTAACACCGGCATCTTTCATTTTCTTACTTAGCATTTCTGCGTACTTAGCTGGATGCAACGGCATAAACGGAGCACCAAAACAAGCCGAGAAAGAAGGAATAGGTTCTACAACCCCTGCTTCTGTACCTGCTACTTTGGCCGTATAACCGGAAATAAAGTGATAAGCCGCCTGACTAGGTGTTAGTTTAGAAATTGGAGGAAGTACCCCAAAAGCATCCGCAGTTAAAAAGAAAATATTCTTAGGATTCTTTCCTATAGATGGTCTTTGTACATTTTCTATGTGATAAATTGGGTAACTTACCCTTGTGTTCTGAGTAATGGAAGTATCGGCAAAATCTACATTACCGGCCTCATCCATGACAACATTCTCCAGGATTGCTCCTTTCTTGATGGCACCAAAAATTTCAGGTTCATTTTCTTGAGATAGGTTTATGACCTTGGCATAACAACCACCTTCAAAATTAAAAACTGCATTTTCATTATTCCAACCATGCTCATCGTCACCAATAAGTTTTCGGGAAACATCAGTAGATAGGGTTGTTTTTCCTGTTCCTGAAAGACCAAAGAATATAGCCGTATCACCATCTTTACCAACATTTGCAGAACAATGCATTGGCATGGTATTCTTCTCTACTGGAAGTATAAAGTTCAAAGCTGAGAAAATTCCTTTTTTGATTTCCCCAGTATAACCGGTTCCTCCAATCAAGGCAATTTTTCTGGTAAAGTTCAAAATGGCAAAATTATGCTGTCTTGTTCCATCTACTTTAGCATCGGCCATAAAACCAGGTGCGTTAATAACGGTCCATTCAGCATCAAAATTCTTAAGTTCTTCTTCCGTTGGACGGATGAACATATTGTATGCAAATTGATTGGACCAAGGATATTCATTAATTACCCTAATATCCATCCGGTAATTATGGTCTGCACATGCATAACAGTCACGAACAAACAATTCCTTTTCATTTAGATAAGCAATAACCTTATCGTAAAGCGCATCAAATTTAGCAGGCTCAAAGGGAAGATTGATATCGCCCCACCAAACCTTTTCTTCGGTAATAGCGTCCTTTACAATAAACCTATCCTTTGGAGACCTTCCCGTAAATTCGCCTGTGTTTACGGCCAAAGCACCAGAAGATACTTTTTTGCCCATTTTCCTTTCTAGCGTAATGGCTTCTAGTTCGGAAGGCGATAACTGATAATGCAGATTCTCGTGCGTAATACCGTACGATTTTAAAGAAATAGATTTTTCCATTTTTTAAAGAATTGTTAGTTGAGAGTTTCTTTTAGATGTCAAAATTATCAAAATAATAACTTTATACAGTTATAAATGAGAATTTATTAGTCAAAATGTTTATAAACTCGGTAGCCGAATATACTCCACGCAATAATGAGTAGCGTACCACCTAGTGGAGTTATCAGGCCTATAGCTTTAAAATCAAAAGCGGTTAAACTATTTGTTGCCAATAAATAAATGGAAAAAGAAAAACAACAAATACCCACTAAGACAAAATAGAAAATCAACTTTTTACTAGCTTCGGGCAATTGTTTCATACTGCCTAAAACCAATAAAAGCAAGGCATGGTACATTTGGTATTTTACTCCCGTCTCAAAAGTTTGGATGGCATTTGTATCTACTAACTTTTCCAGGCCATGGGCACCAAAAGCACCTAATATGACTGCAGTACTACCTAATACAATTCCTGTGAGACAAATTGTTTTGTTCATAACTTTTATACTCTATTTTTTTATAAATATAACAATCACTACCTTAGTCAACCGTTACACATACTAAAAGTACAAAACTAAATGTCGCGAAATATACTTGTTATCGGTGCAGGAAAATCTACTTCCTACCTTCTAGACTATTTTCTTGAAAAATCTGAAGAAGAACAACTTCACCTAACCATTGGTGATTTAAAACCTGAATCTATTTCGGAGGCCATTAGAAATCATAAGAACTGTAACGTAATTGAATTAGACATACAAAATGAAAATGCCAGACAGAAAGCTATAACAGAAAGTGATATTGTAGTTTCTATGCTTCCTGCATTTTTACACAGCAAAATTGCCGTGGACTGCCTTGCTTTGGGTAAGCATCTTGTAACCGCTTCCTATGTTAGTGATACCCTAAAAGATTTGGATGAGGCCGTAAAAGAAAAAGGGCTTGTCTTTATGAATGAAATTGGTTTGGACCCTGGCATAGACCATATGAGCGCTATGCAAATCATTGATAGGATTAGAGACCAAGGCGGAAAAATAATTTTATTCGAATCCTTTTGTGGCGGATTGGTAGCTCCCGAAAGCGACAATAACCTTTGGAACTATAAATTTACCTGGAACCCAAGAAACGTAGTCTTAGCAGGACAGGGTGGTGCCGCAAAATTTATTCAAGAAGGCACTTACAAATACGTGCCCTACCAAAAACTCTTTCGTCGTACAGAGTTTTTTAATATAAAGGGTTATGGCCGCTTTGAAGGTTATGCCAACAGAAACTCATTAGACTATAGAGAAGCATACGGTCTTGAAGATGTGCTTACTTTATATAGAGGTACTATGCGCAGAACAGGTTTCTCTAAAGCATGGAACATGTTCGTACAACTAGGTATGACCGATGATAGCTATACCGTTGAGAATTCTGAAAACATGTCTTATCGCGAATTCACCAACCTATTCCTGCCCTATTCACCAACAGATTCTGTTGAGCTAAAACTACGCCACTATCTAAAAATTGATCAAGATGATAGAATGTGGGAAAAGGTACTGGAGTTAAACCTCTTTGACGACCAAAAAATTATTCCATTAAAAAATGCTACGCCGGCACAGATTCTACAACATATTCTTGAAGATAGCTGGACGCTAGCCGATTCTGATAAGGACATGATTGTTATGTATCACAAGTTTGGCTATGAGCTAAATGGTAAAAAGCATCAAATTGATGCCAATATGGTGGTGATAGGAGAAAACAGAACGTACACCGCTATGGCCAAAACGGTTGGTCTACCTGTTGCAATTGCTACTTTGTCTATTCTGAATAAAAAAATAAAGACTCCCGGCGTCCAAATTCCTATTAAAAAGGAGGTCTACGAGCCTATTTTGAAAGAACTTACATCTTATGGTATCGATTTTAAAGAGTTAGAAGTTCCATATTTAGGATACAATCCTGATTCTGTATCCAATGGAGATTAGTTCGTACACACAATTACATCAACCTTTTCCATACTTTAAGATTCAAACAATAATAGCTACTTTTACCATCAATTTGAAACTCAGCTCATGAAACTAGGTAACGATAAAGTTAAAATTGACGGAATTGACAAAAAGATTCTAAGGTATCTTATGGAAGATGCCCGAAAGCCTATCCTTGAGATTGCCAGAAATATTGGTATATCTGGTGCTGCTATTCACCAACGTCTTAGAAAGCTAGAATCTTCTGGATTGTTGGCCGGTTCAAAATTTATCATCAACCCAAAAGTAATGGGTTACCATACCATGGCTTACATTGGTATTTACTTGGACAAGGCAATGAGTAACCCTGTTGCGGTAAAACAGCTAGAGAAAATCCCTGAAGTTCTTGAATGTCATTACACCACAGGTAACTGGTCTATTCTTATAAAAGTACTCTGTAGAGATAATGAACACCTTATGCATGTTCTGAACAAAGAAATTCAACAAATAGAAGGTGTTTCTCGTACGGAAACCTTTATTTCTTTGGCCCAACAAATTGATCGACAAATTCAGATCTAATATTTGTATTAAATCTAAATAAGGATTATTTTTGTTCCCAATGGAACGCATTAATTCATCACATTACTATACATTTTTCCAATCCGATAAGGAGAGGTGCTTTTATATAGACCTTGGTCAGAAGCTGGTGCGTTTGTCTTTTTGCCAACTACTTGCTCTTAGACAAAAGGTTTGGAGCATTAATATTGAAGACCATTTTGACGAGGATGCCAATCCGCATGGGTTTGAAATAGTATCACTTTGCAATAGAGAACACCTTTTTGTCTTGAATACCCTTGAAGTTCTAGACCTAAAAGAGTTACTTACAGGAGCATTTTTCTTGCTCGATATTGCCGTTCAGACCCCTTCACTTACCTCTAGAACGTAGATTTCTTTATTTTTAATCAGTCTAAAATCAGTTATAAATAGGTTAATGCCCTAGTAATACGCACTCTTTTGTGATAACTTTACGTTAAGTAAAGAAAAAGACAATGAAAGATATAGCTAGACAACAAATGAGTATTAAGGTAGAAAGCATGGATATGCTTAATGCCCAGATAAAGATGGAAGGTAGAGCATCTGCCTCATATTTAGCCATGGCTTCATGGTGCGACCAACGTGGTTACAACCAAAGCGCGGACTTTATGTATAAGCAAGCTGCTGAGGAAAGAGAGCACATGATGAAAATTTTTAAATTCGTTAATGACTGTGGTGGTAACGCCATATCTCCTGCCATAGAAAGCACAAATCATGATTTTTCTTCTTTAGAGGAAGTTTTTGAAACTGCTTTAAGCCAAGAAATAGATGTAACTAAATCAATTAATAGAATAGTTGCAGCTGCTAAAAAGAACAGTGACTTTGGCGTTGAGAATTTCTTGCAGTGGTTTATTACCGAACAATTAGAAGAAGAAAAAACAATGAGAGATATACTTGACCTATTTGAAATTATGGGACGAGATGGTATTGCATTGAAACTGATAGACGAACGTATATCTGTTGAGTAAACAATTTTCATGCTAACTCAAGCAAAAAAAGGCTGTCTAAGAATTTCTAGACAGCCTTTTTACATTTTAATAAGTTTGAGAAAACTAATCTCTTCCTCCAAGCACTTGCATTCCCCAATAGACTAAAGTAGCCAATGAACCAATTGCCGCAACCAAATAGGTACGTGCAGCCCATTTTAAAGCATCTTCTGAACCTTTATATTCCTCTGGAGTCACTATATGTTTTGCTTTTAACCAAGCCAATGCACGGTTACTGGCATCATACTCTACAGGCAAGGTTATAAAACTGAATAAAGTTGCCATACCCATCATAACAAGACCGGCTACTGCAACCCAATATCCAAATCCAACACCTGCCGCAGCACCCAACATAAGTCCACCAAAAACAACCCACATAGACATGCCGGAAGTAACACTCACTATAGGTACTAATTGTGAACGCATAGTTAACCATCGGTAAGCTTGAGCATGTTGCACGGCGTGCCCACATTCGTGAGCCGCTACTGCAGCAGCAGATGCGTTTCTTTGGTTATAAACACCCTCACTTAGATTTACTGTTTTATTTTTTGGGTTATAGTGATCGGTTAGCATACCTGCTGTAGAAACTACTTTTACATCTCGTATACCATGGTCTGCCAACATTTTCTCAGCAATTTCCGCACCGCTCATTCCGTTGCTTAAATGCACCTTAGAATAAAACTTAAACTTACTCTTAAGCTTTCTGCTTACTAGCCAGCTAACTAGAGCTATGGCTCCAATTAAAATATAATATCCCATCATAACTGTATTCCTTTTAAAGATTTAAATTTAAAGATAATCAAAAACCTCTCATCTTGTCTGCACTCACTGCGGCTGCACTCACTTCATCTACACTCAGTGAGGCAGCTTTGCTTAGAGAAAACGTTTAATTATCTGTTATATTGGAAAGCAAAAACCTCGCCAAGCTACATTTGGGTGATTTCAGGTAATCATTCTGCCAAAATGTCTATGGGTTATTTGTACTTGAATTTCAATACTAACATGAAGAAAAGAAGACAACCTGTAATAGCATTGGCCAAAGTAACTGGTAGGCTATTAATCATAAGTCCGTATGTAAACCATAACACGACTCCTAAAAAAAGAATAAGGTACGTACTAAGTGAAATGTCTTTAGTGGACTTATCACGCCACGTTTTGTAGACCTGCGGCACATAACCGGCCGTTGTTAAAACAGCGGCCACCATTCCAAGAATTTCAATCTTATCCATTTGCTATGCTTAGTTGGTGGCCGTATGCCTGATACTTATCCTACGATGTTTATAATTTTACCTGGCACTACAATTACTTTCTTAGGCGTACGCCCTTGTAACTGCTGCGCTGTTTTTTCATGAGCCATAACTGCGGCTTCAATTTCATCTTTGCTTAAATCTAAAGGAAGCTCTAGTTTAAAACGCATTTTTCCATTGAAAGAAACCGGATATTCTTTACTACTTTCCACCAAGTACTTCTCCTCGAATTTTGGAAAGTCTACCGTAGAAATTGAACCTTCATGACCTAATTGCTTCCAAAGTTCTTCTGCAATATGAGGTGCATAAGGCGATACCAAAATAGCCAACGGCTCTAACACCTTTCTCCTACTACATTTCTGAGCACCCAATTCGTTCACCGCAATCATAAAAGTAGATACCGAAGTATTAAAACTAAAGTTCTCTATATCTTCTTCTACCTTTTTAATAGTCTTATGTAAAGTCTTGTAACTGTCTTTAGACGGCTCATCTTCCGATACTGCAAAAGCGCCTTCTGCACCTGAATGATACAAACGCCATAGTTTTTTCAAGAATCCATGAGCTCCTGTAATACCTGCTGTGTTCCAAGGTTTAGATTGCTCCAATGGTCCTAAGAACATTTCATACAAACGCAATGAATCTGCCCCGTACTCTTCACAAATGGCATCAGGATTAACAACGTTGTATTTGGATTTGGACATTTTTTCAACTTCGCGGCCTACGATATATTTACCTTCTTGAAATAAAACCGAATTACTATATTCTTGCCTCCATTTTAAAAAATCTTCAAAATTCAATTCATCAGAAGAATTCACTAATGAAACATTTACATGTTGAACAATTGGTCTGATATCATAGGTGTTTTGAGAAACGCTTTTATCTATATCTATAATATTACTATAACCAGAAAATTTCTTTTCAACCCAGTCTTCAATTTCCGTAAAATCTTCAGATTTAACACAATTTTCATAAACTGATTTAGAAACTAAAAGTAAAAAAGGTCTTTCCACCGGATAAGCCATAGTCTTATCTTCAACTTTTAAATCTTCCAATGAATTAAAATGACTAAAAGCAACCCAGAATCCGTAAACAAAAGCACTAGTACCAGTAATCATCCCTTGATTAATAAGCTTTTTAGCAAACTCATCTTTAGGCACCAAACCTTTATCGAACATAAACTTCTGCCAAAAACGGCTGTATAGCAAATGGCCTGTTGCGTGTTCGCTACCACCAATATATAAATCTACATCTTGCCAGTAGTCAATAGCTTCCTTAGAGAAAATTTCATTCTCATTATATGGATCCATGTATCTATTGAAATACTGTGAACTACCAGCCCAACCCGGCATGGTATTCAATTCTAACGGAAACACAGTGGTATTATTTATTTCACTGTTGTTTACAACGGTATTAGTTACCGTATCCCAAGCCCAAACCTCGGCATTACCTAATGGCGGTTCTCCTGTCTCTGTGGGCAAGTATTTTTCAACTTCTGGCAACGCAATAGGCAAGAATTCTTTTTCAATCATTTGAGGCATACCGTCTACATAATACACTGGAAAAGGTTCTCCCCAATAGCGTTGACGACTAAATACGGCATCACGTAATCTATAATTTATTTTTCCTTCGCCTTGCCCTAATTTCTCCAACTCATAGATCGCTAATTTCATAGCTTTCTTATACGGTAATCCGTTTAAGAAATCAGAATTTGCAATAACCGTTTTATCCTTATCTGCATATGCTTCCTCAGAAATATCTACACCTTCAAATATGTTAGGAATAGGAATATTGAAATGCTTTGCGAAGTCATAATCTCTTTGATCACCACATGGTACGGACATAACCGCACCAGTTCCATAACCTGCCAAAACATAGTCCCCAATCCAAATTGGAATAGGTTCTTTTGTAAATGGATGTTCTGCATATGCACCGGTAAAAGCACCTGAAATAGTCTTTACATCTGCCATACGATCACGCTCCGAACGTTTTGCAGTTGCTTCTATATACGCCTCTACCTCAGCTTTTTGAGCTTCAGTCGTTATTTTGGAAACCAACTCATGCTCTGGCGCCAAAGTCATAAAACTTACCCCAAAAATAGTATCTGGTCTTGTGGTAAAAACTTCTATTTTTTCATCATGGTCCTTTACATTAAACACAGCAGAAGCACCTTGTGAACGACCAATCCAATTCGTTTGTGAATCTTTCAACGGTTGTGGCCAATCTACCGTATTCAATCCGTCTAACAAACGTTGTGCATATGCAGAAATACGCATACTCCACTGGGTCATCTTTTTACGGATAACCGGATGACCACCACGTTCTGAAACACCGTTTACTATTTCGTCATTCGCCAATACAGTACCTAGTGCAGGGCACCAGTTTACTTCAGTATCTGCCAAGTACGTTAATCTATATTGTAATAATATTTCTTGTTTTTTTACATCAGAGAAAGCTTTCCAATCAGCTGCAGAAAACGATTCGATATCATCATCGCATACTGCATTTACATTGGCATTACCATCCGCAGAAAATTTAGAAACCAACGTTTCTACATCTTCCGCCTTATCAGTATCCTTGTTATACCAAGAATTAAAGATTTGTATGAATATCCACTGCGTCCATTTGTAATACTCCGGACTAGAAGTACGCACCTCTCTGCTCCAATCAAAAGAAAAACCTAATTGATCTAACTGTCTTCTGTATGTTTTAATATTAGCAGCGGTAGTTACTGCAGGATGTTGCCCTGTTTGAATTGCATATTGCTCTGCTGGCAAACCAAAAGAATCATACCCCTGTGGATGTAAAACATTAAACCCTTTATGCCTTTTGTAGCGAGCATAAATATCACTGGCAATGTAACCAAGCGGATGCCCTACATGCAATCCGGCACCCGAGGGGTAAGGAAACATATCCAAAACATAGTATTTTGGTTTATCGGAATTGTTTTTGGCTTTGAACGTTTCGTTTTTGGCCCAAAAGTCTTGCCAATTTTTCTCTATTTCCTTGAAATCGTAGTGCATGCTGATATCTTTCTTTTCAATGTTCGCCAAAAATAAGTTTATTCAATTTACTTTCCTAAATTTACGCCTGTATACGCGATTATGGGCAAGTCTTTTGAACAGTACCAGAAACAAAAATTGATATCATCGTATTTTTCGGTGATACTGAGCATTGCTTTGGTTTTATTTTTACTAGGTATTTTGGGACTTTTGGTTATCAATACCAAAAAAATGGCTGATCACTTTAAGGAGCAAATCACTATTTCTATTTTTCTAAAGGACGAAGCCAAAGAGTCTGAAATAGACCAACTCCAAAAAAATCTATTGCAAGAAGAACATACCAAAAGCGCTGTCTTCGTTTCCAAAGAAGATGCCGCCAAACAGCACAGTGAAGAAATAGGCGAGGATTTCCAGAATTTCTTAGGCTACAATCCGCTTAAAAACTCCATTGACGTGCAGTTACGAGCAGATTTTGTTACGCCACAAGAAATAGATTCTTTAGCTACCAATCTTGCCAAAAAGACGTATGTGGAAGAAGTCAGCTATGATAAACCTTTGGTTGGTCTGTTGAGTGAAAATGTAAAACGCATCAGTTTTTGGATTTTGATTGCTAGCGGCATTCTTACTTTCATCGCCATTTTACTTATCAATAGCTCCATCCGTTTAAGCATTTACTCCAAACGTTTTATCATTAAGACCATGCAAATGGTAGGTGCCACCAAGACTTTTATACGCAGACCTTTTATATGGATGAACATTAAACTTGGGATTCTAGGTGCTCTTACCGCTCTTGCAGCATTAACAGGCGCATTGTACTATTTGGACCAAAATTTTCCAGAACTAGAGCTTTTTAAAGACCTTGAGCAATTAGGTATTCTCTACGGAGCCATCTTTGTTTTGGGTATACTCATCTCCTTGATTAGTACGTTTTTTGCAACACAACGGTTTCTGAACCTCAGAACCGATGAACTTTACTATTAAGACCATCCTAACAATAAACCTTTACGACCATAAACTTTTTTAAGCAGAACTTCGTTAAATTTGCAGCATGGGTAAGAAACAAGTAGAACATACGGGCCAGCAGGGTAAACAAGAATTCATTTTTCAGAAAAAGAACTATACCTTCTTTTTTGTAGGTCTTGCATTTATAGCCTTAGGCTTTATACTTATGAGTGGTGGTGGCAGTGACGACCCTAATGTATTTAATGAGGACATCTACAGTTTTAGAAGAATACGCTTAGCACCTACCCTAGTATTAATTGGATTAGGTATTGAGATATATGCCATATTGTTGAATCCGCACAAGAAGAAAAAATAATTTTGGAGACGCTAGACGCAATCATTCTCGGTATCATTCAAGGATTGACCGAATTTTTACCAGTATCATCAAGTGGACATTTAGAATTAGGAAAAGCTATTTTAGGTGACAATTCCGTTCCTGAAGAAAGCCTTTTATTTACAGTTGTACTACACGCAGCAACCGCTTTGAGTACTATTGTAGTTTTCAGAAAAGATATTTGGGAGATTATTAGTGGACTCCTTACCTTTAAATGGAACGATGAAGCGCAGTTCTCCGTGAAAATTATCATATCTATGTTGCCTGCAGTTTTTGTAGGTCTTTTTTTTGAAGAACAACTAGAAGCCTTTTTTGGCGGGAATGTTCGTTTCGTAGGCTTTATGCTTTTGATTACAGCAGTTCTTCTATATTTTGCCGACAAAGCAAAAGACACCGATAAAAAAGTAAGTTTCAAGAACGCCTTTATTGTAGGCGTATCTCAGGCCATTGCCATGTTACCAGGTATTTCTAGAAGTGGCGCTACCATTTCTACATCTGTACTATTAGGTGTTGACAAGACCAAAGCAGCTCGTTTTTCATTCTTAATGGTCGTACCTCTTATTTTTGGTAAAATAGGAAAAGACCTTATGAGTGGTGACCTTAACTTTGATGGCGGAAACAATGTTGCCATGGGCGCTGGGTTTATTGCCGCTTTCTTAGCCGGTCTTGCTGCCTGTACTTGGATGATTCAATTAGTAAAAAAGAGCAAACTTTCTTACTTTGCCATTTACTGCTTTGTTGTTGGACTGATTGCTATTGCCTACGGTTATTTAGGCTAGACTGGTTTCAGTTACTCGGAACAGAGATTAATACTTATTTATATGGATTCGCGCACCCAAGAAGATTTTCTTGACGGACAAATATTGCTTATAGACAAACCACTGGGTTGGTCGTCTTTTCAGGCCGTAAATAAATTAAAATGGGCTATTCGCACAAAATTCAAACTCAAGAAGTTTAAGATTGGGCATGCCGGAACTTTAGATCCTTTAGCAACCGGACTACTTATTATTTGCTCTGGTAAATTCACCAAGAGAATAACAGAACTACAAGGACAAGCAAAAGAATACACAGGTACTATTACTTTAGGTGGTACAACTCCTTCTTATGATTTGGAAACCGAAGTAGATAAAACTTACCCTACCGAACATATTACGAAAGCACTACTAAATGAATCTCTCCCCCAGTTTATAGGTGATATTGAACAACGCCCACCTGTTTTTTCTGCCTTAAAAAAAGATGGTAAACGTTTGTATGAATATGCCAGAGAAGGCAAAGAGGTGGAGATAAAACTGAGAAGCGTTAACGTTTCTGCCTTTGAGATTACCGAAATGAAGCTCCCAGATGTTAAATTTAGAATTGTTTGCAGCAAAGGCACTTATATTAGATCTTTGGCACATGATTTGGGGCAAGCTCTACAGAGTGGAGGGCATTTATCTGAACTTAGGAGAACCAAAATAGGTGACTATAACGTAAATAATGCCATTGACCCCAATGTATTTGCGGAAAATCTACTAGGAAAAACATCAGAATCATAAAAAGAGTACCCTAGCCTTTCCGTTCAACGAATAATTAAAATATTTTTTTAAAATTGTGGTTATATCACTATGACCTTGAACCGTAAACATTTAGCGTTCCTTATTACCTTTTTTTCGATGTCTATTATCGTGTTGGCACTGTACAACATACACTTAGGCCAAGATAAAAAGGTAGACGACTATGTGGTAGAAATGGTGCTTGAAGAAGATATTGAAGAGCTTCTTAAAGAAAAGGAAGAGTTAGAGCGGGAAAGTCAAAAGTTAGACCCGGTAAAAAGCCACATGGCCTATAACGAAACTGCAAAACCAAGCTACGGTAATCCAGAGCCTTTAAAAACTCTTGAAGAGATATTAGAGGAAAAAATGGCTGCCGAAAATAGCGACGACCCTAATGAACTACTTTCTGATTCAGAATATGCGGAGCGCGTAAAAGAACTTAAAAAGAAACGTAAGGAAGCCAAGCAGCTATTAGGCGAAAAAGAGGCTCAAAAGAAAGAGTTTACCAATAATTTAGCAAAAAGAAATACATCGGTTTCCTACTCACTTGTAAACCGTAGTAATTATAGATTACCTCCCCCAATATACACTTGTATTGTTGGAGGAAAAGTTGTTGTAAATATTCAAGTAGATGCAATGGGCAACGTTGTGGATGCCGATTACAACTCCAAAAGCTCTGGCACTTCTAACGGATGTTTGATAGACAATGCCATTGCTTACGCTTATAAAGCTAAATTTAGTTCTGGTGAAAAATCGGTTCAAAAAGGAACCATCACCTACCTATTTCAAGGGAAAGCTCGCTAATACTTCTTTAAGCGTTGATTGCCCCTTATCTTTATTATACCATTGTTGAATTTCCTCTTTAATCTCAGGTAACAATTGGCCATGTTTTGCTTTATGGTCTGCTACCAATTTTGCAGCAAGCTTTGGTCTTGGGCCCCAATCTGCAAGTACTTCTTGGTTTTCCTCATCCCAAAAAATCAACTTAGGAATAGACATTCCCCCGTTAGTTAAGAAACGGTTCATTAGGTCTACATTTTCATCCCTCAAAACCACTTTAAGATCTATATTATCATTCAACTGTGCCACTTTATTAATTACAGGTAAAGCCGGAGCAGCATCTCCACACCAACTTTCTGTTAAGACAATCAGTTGTACTTTTCTATCAAGCTTGGCAATCGTAGCGGCATCTTCTGGACTCACCTTTACCGTTTTATCAAAACGCTTCATACGGCGGTCATTAAGCATTGTATAATTAGCCAAGGCTTCTGTTTGCTCTGGTCCCGTTGCTTTTCCTTCAAGAACCAACTGGCTTACCATTGCACGGTAATCTTCGTATGAAATAGCTTGAGAAAGCGCTTTTACAATTAATTCTTGTGTACTGTTTTCTGTTGTAGGTAATGCCATTTTAATCTTCTTTAAAATTTGATAACAAACTTAACACTCTGCTATTTCTGACTTGGTAACATGCGTCACATTGGTAGTATTTTATTGCAAGAACTTACAAACCTCTACCTCAACAACCTTTTTAAAACGAAAAAGTCCGTTATACCATAGTACAACGGACTTTACGCAACTTTATTTAATCTCTTATTTTACTTCAAGAAGTATGAATTGATTCAATTGCGGGCCAAATGCGCTAAAGTTATTATCCGCCACCAAGACCAATGAGCGATTACCATTTTCTAATTCAGGGCCAAAAGTGATTCCCTCAATGTTATCTACTACCCCATCTGTTAATTGATTTCTAACACTTTCAAAATCGAACAACAACTTCTTGGTCGCTTTTATATAGTCAGCATCTTTAAGACTATCCATACCGCTTACGTCTGTAGCTTTAGAAGCATCCACATCATAAATCTTTACGTTGTTACCACCGTCTGCATAGCCAGTTGAAAACGAACGTTCCAGGACCAAAAACTTATCGGTATCATATTCTAGAATTTCTACAACGCCATTAACTGTAAAAGCAGTTTCATCAAACTTTCTAGCTATTGGATCTAACTCATAAGCAAACTCCTTTCCGAATACACCCGAAGCATTTATATAAGCTATTCTTACTGGAGAATCCGTATCCTCCACTATGGGTTCAACCCCGTCTTGAACAAGAGGCAGTTCCATTGAAGCCCAATAGCCCACTTTATCATAAGCAACAGAAAGACCTTCAATAACTCCATTATGTCTTGGGCCTCGGTTTTCATCATCGGATACTTTAAATTTTTCGGATAAGGAAATACTCGATTTATAAGAACCATCGACACTTGCCAATCTAACAAAAGGATCAGTACCGCTTTTAATATTTCCTTCACTAGACCACAACAAGCTACCACCTGGAGTAACCCGTATAGACTCTGGGTCTACCTCACCATCTGCAAAAGGCAAATTACTGCCGTTCAACAATTCCGTAACCCCATTAATAGTTACGTTTTCAAATCCGTTTTCATTAAATTGAATGTCCGCCGTATAAAACCGAATAGGTGCTTTGGCATCATCACTAATCATGTACCACCTGCCATCTGCATAGTCTATTGCAGACAATCCGCCAACTGTTGTACCTGCATATATAGAACCATCAGGTAATACATATTCATCCACAAACTGTAGACTGGTTATATCTTTCTCTTCCGATTTACCTTCTCCTATAAAATCATCAATGTGTTCACAAGAAACAATCATGGTGATTAATATTAGCCCTAAAATTTCTAATGTAAAGTCCTTCATTTTTAATGTATGTTTTGGTCTGGCAAGATCTCACTTAGATTGCATTGGAAGCTTAACTCTAGATTACGATTATATTACGGTTGTATTATCTTTCTTGGGATTTAGAGTTTCTAGATCTGCTTGTATATTCATACCTTTAAATCTAGATAATCTGAACATGGAAAAACAAAGATGCGGTTGGTGCAAAGGCGATACACTTTATGAAGCTTATCATGATGAAGAATGGGGCTCACCCGTAAAAGACGATGCCTTATTGTTTGAATTTTTAGTATTGGAAACCTTCCAAGCTGGATTAAGCTGGATTACCATTTTAAAAAAGCGCGAAAATTTCAGAAAGGCATTCGACAATTTCGACTATAAGAAGATAGTTGCTTATGAGGAGGATAAAATTCAGGAATTACTTCAAGATGCTGGAATTATACGAAACAAATTAAAGGTTCGTGCAACAGTTTCTAATGCTTTAGCGTTTATAAAAGTGCAAGATGAGTTTGGAAGTTTCAGCAACTATGCTTGGGGATTTGTTAACGAAACACCCCTAAAGAATAGTGTTGAGAATTACAAAAATGCCCCTGCAAACACAGAACTTTCTGATGCACTCAGTAAAGATTTAAAGAAGAGAGGTTTTAAATTTGTGGGTAGCACTGTGGTCTATGCTTTTATGCAGGCAGTGGGCATGGTTAATGACCATGAAATTTCTTGCTTTAGGTATAACGAAGTATAGTTGAAGCTAATTATTAAAGTGTATGAATTTTAAAACTGTTTTATTTTTAGTCCTATGTATCACTCTCAGTACCAATAGCGCTTTCGCACAAGTAAAAAATGAACGCGAGCATCGTATTCGTAAATCTCAATTTCCTGAACAAGCACTTACTCTAGTAAAAGAAAAGTTGGCCAATGCCAGACGTATTCGCTTTTATAAAGAAATAGACAGCAGTAAAATTAGTTATGAAGCTAAATTCAAAAAAGACCGTTTGCAATACAGTATTGAATTTAATGCTAAAGGAAAATTAGAAGATGTTGAAATCACAATAAAACCAGTAGATATTCCAAATGATGCATATTCTAAAATTACTACCTATCTAGAAGAGAATTTTATAAAGTATAAAATACAAAAAATACAACAGCAGTATATTACGGACGGTGACAATGTAGATCAAACTTTAAAAGAGGCTTTTCAAAACCTCATGCTACCCTCTATTAAGTACGTGTTTCTAATTAATGGAAAAAACGATAACGGTTCTGAGAAATTTGAAATACTTTTTAATTCCGAAGGTAAGTTTGAACTTATGAAGAATGCATTACCCCCTAATTATGATCATGTACTATACTAGTGCGTTATTCTCTGTTTTCTAACTTATTTTCAGTCTGTAAAACTTTAATGAATTCATTACGAGGAATTTCTTCTGCGCCTAGACTCTCAAGATGATCGGTATGTATTTGGCAATCGACAAGTTTGTAGTTCTTACTCTCTAATTCTTGCGCTAGTTTAATAAACGCAAATTTTGAGGCGTTACTCACCGTACTGAACATACTTTCTCCGCAAAAAACAGACCCCAAATCAATACCGTAAAGTCCACCTACGAGCACATCGTTTTCCCAAACTTCATAAGATGTTGCAAATCCCTTTTCATGCATTAGCAAATAGGCATTTTTCATTTTTTGGGTAATCCAAGTACCATCTTGATCTTCTCTTTCTATACTAGAACAAGCCTCAATTACCGCTTTAAAACAGGTATTTTTTGTTAATCGAAAACGACCATCACGTAGTACTTTACGCATGCTTTTGGATACTTTTATTTTATGTGGATATAAAACCATTCGCGGATTGGGGCTCCACCATAAAATTAAGGCATCATCATTAAACCACGGAAATATTCCGCTTTTATAAGCCAACAGCAAACGCTCCACAGATAAATCACCACCTGCCGCCAAAAGACCTTCGTAATTAGCATTCTCTACGGAAGGAAATACCAATGCGTCAGATAAAACAATTAATGAATTTTCTTGTTCGCGATTCACCACTTTCTGTTTTAATATATTTCAAAAATAAGAAAAGCCCCGCTAGGTATGTATACCTACGGGGCTTCTCAAGTTTTCATCAGTCGATTACAAGCTTAGAAAGGCAAATCGTCGTGATCTTCTTCGTTAAGATTATCAGCTGGCTGAAAAGCTTCTGCTGGTGGCACAGGAGGCATTCCCGCTGCACTTTGCTCAGCCTGTACACCTTCAATTCTCCAACCCTGGATAGAGTTAAAATACTTCACCTCACCCTGTGGGTTTGTCCATTCTCTACCTCTTAAGTTGATGCTTACTTTTACATCCTGACCAACTTTAAAGTTATTTAATAAGTCCGTTTTATCCTGTACGAACTCTACCATTATATGCTGCGGATACTGCTCATCTGTAGTTAATACAATCTCGCGCTTTCTGAACCCATTGTTACCAAACGTTTGGGTTTCTCCTACCATCTTTACTTTTCCTTGAACTTCCATGATTATGAATTATATGTGCACTAATTATTTATAGGGATAAAATTACTTTTTATACTATAAATCACCTAGAAAAATAAGCAGAAGTTATTAAAGGTTATTAGCTATAGTTTATAATAAAACTTTACTCCCAAAGTAGGGTTAGGCCTGAAATTACTCTCCTCTTTTTCGTAAATAGTCGTAAATCCATGTCTTGGACGCTCCACGATTCCCTCTCGAGCATTTACCAAACTACCGAACGTAACATCTTTAAACCGGAAACCGAGACCTCCGTAAAAATTGAATCCCAATCGGCTACCTAAATTTAAGAACAGCCCAAACTTTAAATGCATTCCGTATTTCTGTCGATTAAAATCGGCCTTGTCATAAAGAAAATTTACCCCGTCTTTTCTTTGGTATCCATCGTTCAACAATGTTATTGATTCATCAATGTAAAAAAATTCGGCAGAGATATACTTAGGCGTTCTGGAACCTTTCCCTAATCTATAGTATATTTCCGGACGTACCTCAAAGAGCGAACCATCTTCGGACTCTCTCTGTGAAAACAGACCTGTTCCCCCACCTGCACCCAAGTCAAGACCTAGTTTCCAATGCCCTCCTAAGTGTTGAATATAGCCCGCACGTAATCTGGGCGAATAGATATCTAATAAAGAAAGTGGACTAAAAGTAATATACGAATTGTTATCAGAGCTTTTATTTTCGTCATCACCTTGAGAAAACAGATGCTGGACGGACAAAGAAAAAATAATAAACGTAAGTATATAAACTCTCATAAGGTGTGTTGGTTTTTAGTTTATTCTAGTTTTAACTAGAACAGCTCCCAATTACCTAAACCCTACTAAAATACTGGTTTTCCAGTAGTTTTACTCCGCCAATAATACCTTCCAAGCAGACAGTACATCATTTTGTTGTAAAAGCTCTTTTGCTTTCAACTCTAAAGACTCTCTATCACCTCCACTAATAATAGATCGTATGTCTACATTTGATGAAACAAATTCTTCTACAGCTTTGTGGTCGGGAATTTCTTCCACATTACCCAACATACCCAAATCATTACCGGTCAAAACTTTACTTAACCTTATATGCACAGGAATCTGATCAATACCAATACCCAAAGAAGATAAAGGTTTAGGCACTTCAAATAAACCTAAGTTGGCCCTACTATACCAATTACCTCCCATACGGGCTACTTGATCTATCTTACGTTGGTCAATAACTCCACTCTCATCCAAAACGTCTGGATCTACATGAACTTTGACTACTTCTGCAAAAATTAAATTGCCCGCTCCACCTTCACGGCCTAAGGCTTCAACCTTTGTCACTTTACATTCAAATTGAACTGGAGACTCTGCTACTCTAAAAGGTTTTACTATATCCGAAGGTAGCATCGTTAATCCAGATTTCTCAAACTCATTTACGTCCTTTCCATATTCCGTACTAGAAAGTGACATCTGCTGTACCATCTTATAATTAACAATATTTATGACCACTTCCATAGTCAGCAAAACATTTTGCAACGTATGCTTGGTAGTATTATCACGCACTCTGCGTGCTGGAGAAAATATTAGAATTGGCGGGTTGGCACTAAACACATTAAAAAAACTAAAAGGAGATAAATTGGGATTGCCTTTTTCATCCACGGTGCTCGCAAATGCAATTGGTCTTGGACCTACAGCTCCTAAAAGGTAACCGTGTAATTGTGCGGTAGAAACCGCCCCTGGAAGTATTGAAATCATTTCTTTTGCCATAGAATAAAGGTAAGAAAATTGAATGCATTAAAAACACGCCGGTAAACAGGGTATGCCATAATTTCTTCATATTTACGTTATCTTTGATGAGTTCTTCCTATAATGAAACTCAGGCACGAACGGATTCTAAAAGCTATTTATTCGGATGAATTTTAATCCTAAGAACAGGTCTTCCAATCTTACTTTACTCATTGCATCGTTTGCTATTGTGAGTCTCATCTTGCTAAACACCAATAGTTTTTTTAAAAAATTTAAAGAAGAAGAACGTCTAAAAATGGAAATCTGGGCCACGGCACAATCAGAATTCCAACAGTCTTCAGAAGATACAGATTTAGGAAGCCTTCACCTTAAAGTTTTTCAGAATAACACCTCTACTCCAATGATTTTGGTGAATAAAGATGGATCTGTCAAGACCAATAATATAGACAAGGAAAAAAGTATAGATTCCGTTTATGTACAAAAACAGATATTAAAATTTCAAAGTGAAAACATCCCCATTTCCATTGACCAACAAGGAGAGCACTTGGCCACCTTATATTACGGCAACTCTGAGGTCTTGAACAAACTAAAGTATTACCCCATAGCCCTTCTGCTTATTATATTTCTGTTCGCTGCTGTAATTTTCTTCTTTTTCAAAACCAACAAAGCCTCGGAGCAGAACAAAGTATGGGCAGGTATGGCCAAAGAAACGGCTCACCAAATTGGCACGCCTCTTTCTTCTTTGTTAGGATGGAACGAACTTTTGAAAACGGAAAATATCAACCCAGAAATCACCAAAGAGATAGCAAAAGACATTACTAGGCTTGAAACTATTACCGAACGATTCTCCAAAATTGGGTCGTTGCCCAAATTAGACACTTATGATATTGTCAAAGAGACTAAAGATGCCTATGAATACCTTAAATTGCGAAGCTCTAAACTTATAGAATTCTCTTTTACTTCAGATGAAGAAGAAATTCCAGTGATGCTCAATCACACCCTTTTTAACTGGACTATTGAAAATCTCGTAAAAAATGGTATTGATGCTATGAAAGGCAAAGGAAGCATTCATATTAAAATCATAAATGAAGGCAAACAGGTTCACATTCAAGTTTCGGATACAGGTCATGGAATACCAAAAAGTAACTTCCAAGCTATTTTTAATCCAGGGGTAACTAGCAAAAAAAGAGGTTGGGGGCTAGGTCTTTCATTGGTCAAAAGAATCGTTGAAGAGTACCATAAGGGGAAAATAAAAGTACTTTCGTCGAATAAACAGGGTACAGTTATGCAACTTACTTTAAAGACACTAAGTTAGAAGGTTCAATTAAGAGGATAGTATAATTTTATATTTTTGATACGCAGTAAAATGGCAAATGAAAAGTTAGTGATTATAAAAGAGGCGGACCTGACAAACAACTGTCCGGAATGTTTTAGTCAAGATTTAAAGCTTTCATTTTATCAAAAGCACAAGCAAGGCAAACTTTTCAACTCCATTACCAATGAAGTTACTTCTAAAATTGTCTGCAACAAATGTGGAACTGATATCTATCCCGTAAGTTGGACTGACGATATTGAACGAAGCTTTAAATACTACCAAAAAATGGTGGTGCCAGAAAGAAGTACGGTAACATTTACCTCTTTATTCTGGATTCTTACTCTTTTGTTAGTGGCTGTAGTGGCTGCTGGTGTTTATTTCTTGCTGCAATAAAGACTATTACAGTGCGGCTATAATCTTAGCAGCCGTCTCCTTAAATTCTTCTTCAGAAAGTGAAACCTTATTTTGAAAAGTCGCATCCTGCATATTCGTAAGCGGAATAAGATGTACATGTACGTGAGGCACTTCTAAACCAATAACCGTCATACCTACCCTTTTACAATCAATAGAAGCCTCTATAGCTTTTCCTATTTTACGTGAAAAAGCCATAAGACCCATATATAAATCTTCATCTAGGTCCATTATCTTATCAACCTCTTTTTTAGGAATACACAAGGTGTGCCCCTTAGCATTTGGGTTGATGTCCAAAAAAGCAAAATAATTCTCGTCTTCCGCTATTTTATAACAGGGAATTTCGCCGTTTATGATTTTTGTGAAGATGGAGGCCATAACTAATTTTTTTTAAGCTCTTGTAATCTCTAAGATTTCAAATTTTAAAGTACCGTTTGGCACCGTTATCTCTGCAGTTTCGCCTACTTTTTTACCAAGCAGACCTCTACCAATAGGAGAATTAACAGATATTTTTCCTGTTTTAATATCAGCCTCACTTTCAGCGACCAACGTATACTTCATTTCCATACCATTATTTTGGTTCTTCAACTTTACGGTTGACAACACCAAAACTTTAGACGTGTCTAGTTGCGACTCATCTATAAGGCGGGCATTAGACAGGGTTTCTTCCATCTTTGAAATTTTCATTTCCAATAGACCCTGTGCTTCTTTAGCAGCATCATACTCGGCATTTTCAGATAAATCACCTTTATCTCTAGCTTCGCCTATAGCCTGAGAAGCTTTTGGTCTCTCAATATCTTTTAATTGATTGAGTTCTTCCCTTAATTTTTGTAATCCTTCTTTTGTATAGTAAGATACGTTACTCATGTTATACTCGTTTAATAATCCTGTAAAATAAGAAAATCCTCTACATAAGTCGATATATAACCGACTATTTTTAGAGAGGATTTAACGCAAATATACATAATTTTTGATCACTTTTGTTGGACGTATTTTAAATGATAATACCCGTATGAAGCATTTTTGGAGCATTCTTCTTTTCCTATTACTTTTTTCGTGCAGTAATGATGGTGTAGTTCGTAATCCTTACATACAGGAACTTGGATTTCGGTTTGATATGAATCTCAACTTGCCTCTCTATAGCGGCCTAACCAATCTAGGCAGTGTGGTATATATAGACAATTCCGGCATAGGTAATAGGGGTGTATATGTAATCAAATCAAGTTTTGACCAATTCCGAGCATTTGAAGCAAGTTGTCCAAATCACGTGCCTAATGAATGCTCTACAATGACCTTACAAGGGCAGAACGTTACTTGTTCTTGTGAAGACTATGAGTACAGCCTTTTTACCGGACAATTACTGAACCGTCCAGATGATGGGGAGAGATATTACGACATGCTAGAATACCGTGCTACGCAAAGTGGTAACATAGTTTTGATTACGAATTAAACTAAGGTTATTCGTTACGATACCTATCCATAATTACCTTAAATAATTCTCCCGTGCTTGGTGGCGTATAGGAAATGGCATTTGCGCCAGCTTCTATTGCTGCTAAAATAGATTCATCTGTTTTTCCTCCTGTAGCTATTATTGCCACCTCATCATCAATATCGCGAATGCGCTTTATGATGTCTGTAGTTTTACCAGCTCCAGAAACATTAAAAATATCTATCCCGGCCTTTATCCGCCCTTTTATATCATCTTTTTCCGAGACAATGGTAATGGTGACAGGAATGTCTATTCTATCCTTTAACTGCCTTATAAGGTCATTAGACGCCGGTTTGTTGAGCACTACACCCAACGCTCCTTGAAAATCTGCATGAACTGCTAATTCAACCGACCGGTTACCTGTGGTAATTCCCCCTCCTACTCCGCAGAAAATAGGTTTATCCGCCGCCAAAATCAATGCGTTGGAAATGGTGGGCTGTGGCGTAAACGGATATACGGCAATAATGGCATTTGCATTCGTATTCCGAATAATGGCAACATCTGTGCTAAAGAGGAAAGACTTTAGCAATTGACCAAAAACACGAATACCAGAGCATTCGTCAATAATCTCAGGTACAGCAACAATATTCTTGCGGAGCTTGCTACCAAAAGCAGGAATTTTTTTCATCTTAACTTATAAATTACCCAAAATGCTATCCATTACCCAACTGGTATGCACTGCCGTTTTTCCAGTTGACGGATGAGTTTGTTTCCCTAATAAATCCTTTTTCAAGTTTTCTACATGGAATTTTTGCACATGTTCAGGGTGTTCAATGAACAGCTTTTCTTCACCTTTTGTATTAGCTAATACAACATCGGCCTCTTCAAAAACGGCGAAACTGATTTTACCTTCGCTACCGTAAATCTCAACTAAATCTTCTCTTTGGTGAGTGCCAAAATTCCATGTACCTGAACCTGTAATTCCATTTTCATGAAGCCAATGTCCGGTAATGGCATCTTTAGCAGAGTATAATCCTTGTTGATTAAGCGCCGTACCGGAAACACTTTTAAAATCGCCCAATAAATATGCGAAGAGGTCTAGTCCGTGACTAGCCAAATCATCAAAATAACCTGCAGGAGCCACTTTAGCATCCGTACGCCAATTGTACTCTCCACTCAAATCTATATCGTTAGGTGGCTTTCCTAAAAACCATCTAATATGGCGCACTTTTCCTATTTCATTAGTATCTAACCATTCCTTTACCTTTAAAAAACGAGGCAAAGAACGGCGATAATAAGCAACAAATAGCGGCAATTTCTTTAGTTCAAAAGCTTTTTGGATTTCAAGACTATCAGCATAACTCGGAGCCATTGGTTTTTCAATACAACAAGGCTTACCCGCTGCGGCAACTTTTAGAGCATATAGTTTATGACTGTCGGGAGGTGTGGCAATATAAACAGCATCTACTTCGGGGTCATTTATAAGGGCATCAGCATCTGAATAAAACTTGGCTATGCTATGTCTTTTAGCATAGTCAGCAGCTTTTTCCGTATCACGACGCATTACGGCTACTACCTCAAAGTTTTTTGTATTTTGATAGGGCGGTCCGCTTTTGACTTCGGTTACATCGCCGCAACCTAAAATGCCCCAGCGTATTTTTGTTTTATGTGTTGTTTCTTCCATATAGCCTGACTATGAATCCGTAGTAAAAATAGTGGATTTAAAGACAGCTTATCATTAGGAAAGTAACTATTTCAACAAGTTTTTAACCCAATCCAATTTGAATAAATCATTAAAACCTAACAGTGGCTCCTAATAGAAAATTGGTTCCTGCTTGTGGATAATAGCCAGCACCCTCAAAAGTCTGAACTGAGCCCGAAGAATCATCATCATATGTATAGAAATAGCCATTAGAAACTACATCCTCATCAAAAATGTTATTTACTAAACCAGATAAGGTGATGCTCTTAATAACTGATTTAAAATTAAAGACGTACTGTATATTTAAATCCGTTTGGGAGTAGGCATCCAACACAGAATTTTCTGAATCTATATTACCCATATACTGCTCACCCACATATTTGGACAATGCAGATATTTGAAAATTCTTAACTGGCGAAAAAGCCAAACGGTTACCTATGACCACATTTGGAGAATATGCAATATTAGTATTCCCTAAGTCCTGAAGCACCCCATTTCTTTCAAAAAAGAATTCTAAATTCTTATTAGAACTGATTGCAACATTAGGTTGTATTTGCCATTTTTCTCCTAGAAAGATATTAGCATCCAACTCAATACCGGCACGGTAACTATCTCCAACGTTTGCCCTTAATGGAGCACCAACATCATTGAGACCACCCGTTAAGACCAATTGGTCTCTATATCTCATATAATAGGCATTGGCATTCAACTGAAAAGCATTGGAAACATAACGCCATCCCAGTTCAAAATCATTTAGTTTTTCAGGTTTTGGGCTACCACTCTCATAATCGTTTCTGTTAGGTTCCCGATTGGCTACAGCGTAACTGAAATAGAAGTTATTATTTGCATTCAAATCAAACACCACACCTGCTTTAGGATTAAAAAAGTGAAACGTATCATCTACAAGTCCTGTTTCTTCTCCATTTGCCAAATATCCTACTCTTCTGTATTGAAGATCTCCAAAGAGACTCCATTTATCGTTTAGGCCGTAATTTGCTTTAGTGTAAAAATTGAAATCCGTTTTATTAGAATCATCTTTATAATACTTGTCACGAATCTGACTATCAGTTGCGTAGCGGGCCCAAATAATCTCACCAAAGTGATCACCTTGATAGGAATTCCAACCTCCGCCTAAAATAACATCTAAACGATTTTTGGTATAATTAGCAGAAAATACAGCGCCATAGAACTTGTTATCCAACCAACGACGACGTATTAAATCTGTTGTATTTATAGAATCCGTGTTCACTATAATAGGCTGAAAACCGTAATCGGCAAAATCCTCATCTTCCTTATACTGTTCAAAATACCCACTTCCTTTTGTAAAATGAAATGCTACATTAGTACTCCAGGTATCAGACAATTGTTGATTCCAAAGAAACTGCGCATGGTTCTGCTTGTAATTATCAACTTCATTATCATAAAACTGGTCTACACCATTTTCATCAGTATAGGCCCCTGCAGAATTATAAGTTCTATCTTCTATTAAAGTTGTACCATCAATACCGTTCCAAGATTGATAAGTAACTTCATGACCACCAAAAAGCAAGGCTTTTAATTGTGTTTTATCATCCGTATAGGCTGCTTGTAAAAAGTAAGAATCCAAATCTGAGGAAGCCCTATCTACATAACCGTCTGAAGTTATTCTAGACAATCTCCCTGAAATTTCAATATGGTTATTTAATAGTCCTGTACTAAATTTGATATTGTTGCGAAGTGTTTTAAAACTACCTACAGAAGACGAAATCTGCGCAAAAGCTTCATCCGCAACAGCATCCGTTAATAAATTAAGACTAGCGCCAAAAGCTCCCGAGCCATTTGTAGACGTACCCACACCACGCTGTAATTGCAAGCTTTCCGTAGATGAAGCAAAATCCGGCATATTCACCCAAAAAGTACCATGAGATTCAGAATCGTTATAAGGTATTCCGTTAATGGTCACATTTACACGGGTATTATCACTACCACGCACACGAATACCAGTATAACCAACACCTGCGCCAGCATCTGAAGTAGTTACTACACCTGGCAAAAAATTCATAAGAATTGGAATATCCTGACCTAAATTACGAGAGGCAAATTCTTCTTTTTTAAGGTTTGAAAAAGTTACAGGAGTTGCTTTATTGACCCTAATAGCGGAAACAAAAACCTCATCTAGGTTTATTTTTTTTCCGGTAACGGAATCAATTTTCTTTTCTTGAGCGGATATTTGGCCGGTAATTCCTAAACAAACCAAAAACATTACAAAGTACTTCATTCGTATACGTTAGCTACGAATAAAAGGGGCGTTATTCTTATTTTTAAATTGAATTTTGCCCGATTGCGGACAGACATAAAAATTCCAAGAAGTGAAAAATCACTATCCCTTGGCAGCATTACCCGCCCAGGTTCATTGGGTATGATCTCAGCTTATCTTGTATTTAGTTTAAACATTACTCCGC
Organism: Zobellia laminariae; assembly: GCF_009725995.1. Next base: position 953,767 of record NZ_RCNS01000001.1, read on the forward strand.
TTAACCACAATAACAAGAGTTCGCACCCCTTTGAGATTCGGCAAATATAGGTCTAGGCTTTCACATTTCATAACTAATTCAACCAAAAGACCTACTACAGGCAGTCTTTGAGATATATCAGTCAAACAATTAACGCTTATTTATAAACCCTATGAGCTTTATATCCGTATTTTTAGAAACACTTTTTGTGCAAAAAAAGAACATGGTAAACGCTTCCAAAAAATCAAAAAACAAGTTCACCTTAAAAATTGTCACTAGCTACCTTATTTTGGCTCTATTGGCAACAAGTGTTGGCTATTTTGTATATACAGAAATACAGACCTATATTTCTACCGAAGCTTCTGATGTAAATGATGAAAAGCTGCTACGCACAAGCTCATTGATGACCAATCTTTATGAGGCAGAAAGTCTATCAAAATTAGCATTGCAAAGCAACGAGAAAATAAATTTTGATGGATATGCCCTTAAAATTGATTCTATTCAGGTGGAAATTGACACGTTAAAACAGCTGATGTTAGGTGAAGAGCAGAAAAGCTTATTGGATAGCCTTCAAATATTATTGGGTCAAAAAGTTAGCAACAACAATGAATTACGCAGCCTGAAGGTCAAAAATAATTCAGCACATTCATTAGACCAAGCCCTTAAAGAATTTGAAAAAATAGAAGAATCTTTTGGTAAGTTTTCTGCAGAAAACCTATTTACCAATTTTGACCAACTGTCACCTAAAGTACAGAAATCCCTGCGAGAATATGCCGTACTAATTAGTAAAAACGTACCGGAATCAGACAATACCGTCAAGAATGCAGCTTATGTAGATTCTATATTGAACGTTTCAAAATCTATCCTGAGAAAAGCAAAATTAGCGGATTATAGATCACAGCGTTCATTGGCACAAAAAGAAATTGAGGTAAACCGTAATGATCTAGAATTGTCTCGCCAACTTCAAAATATCATTGCTGCGTTTGAAAAAGAGATTATATCTAGTAGTTACAATACCAGTATTGTAAAAAGGGAAACTTTAAAAAGAACAACGCGAATTGCAGGAATAGCTGCATTACTCGGTTTTTTAATCGTTGGGATATTTTCTTTCTTGATTACCAAGGATTACTGGAAAGTACAGACGTACCGAGTGCGATTGGAGAAAGAAAAGAAATTTTCGGAATCAATTTTAAAAAGTCGCGAGCAACTCATTTCAACCGTAAGCCATGACCTTCGAACTCCTCTTAATACTATTAGTGGCTATTCCGAACTACTGGAAAGTACGGAGTTATCAAAGAAACAAAGCGGTTATATTAAGAATGTAAAATCCGCTTCGGAATACGTGGGTAATCTAGTGAACGACCTAATGGATTTTTCCAAGCTAGAAGCCGGCAAACTCAAAATTGAAAAAGTACCTTTTATTCCAGCGCATCTTATTCAAGAAACTGCTGAGAATCTTCAAGCTATTCATGCCAACAAGGGGTTAAAACTCATTCTGGAAATAGCACCACAGTTACAACAAACGGTCTTGGGAGACCCTTTTAGAATTAGGCAGATAATTACTAATCTTATGGGCAATGCCTTTAAGTTTACTGAGGATGGTTCAATAAGAATTACTGCAACTGCAGAAAAAGGAAAGGATAAAGCTATAACTGCGCGGATTCAAGTAGCGGACACAGGTATTGGCATTGCCAAGGACAAACAGCATCTAATATTCAGAGAATTTACACAGGCCGAAAAAACTACCGAAAAAAAATTCGGTGGGCATGGATTGGGTCTCACCATATCCAAGAAGTTGGCGGAACTTCTTAAGGGGAAGTTGACTCTTGAAAGTAAATTGGGTGCCGGAAGTACTTTTACTTTGCAATTACCCCTAGAAATTACCGATGCCGTTGAAAAACCAGGTGAGGAAATGCCTTATATGGCCCCAAAACTGCGTATGCTAATTATAGACGATGATACCGCTCTATTGCATATGTTACGCGAACTAGCGGAAAGCATGGGTATTACTGCACATACTTTTACCAATTTCCTTTCTATTGAGAAAGACTCTCACCTAGCTTATGATATTGTTCTAACGGATATTCAAATGCCACAGGTAACCGGCTTTGAAGTGCTGAAAAAGTTGCAATCTGGTGCATACAAACATTACTCGAACCAACCAATAGTAGCCATGACGGGAAGAAGAGATTTAGGCCCAGAGGCTTACATAGGAGTTGGTTTTTCTCAAGTTTTGCAAAAGCCTTTTACAAGAGGAGAACTCATAGCTACCCTAAAATTACTAGGTATAGCTACCCAAAAACAAGAACCGAAAGAAGAAGAAATAAAAATTTCGGAACAAGAGCCAAAATTGTATAATCTAGATATTATACATTCCTTTTTAGGAAAGAACGAAGATGCAATTCAAGATGTATTAGGTACTTTTTTAAGCGACACAGAAACCAACATGAAACTTCTTGAAGAAACGGTTACAGCAAAGGATTACCAACAAGTAAACCATGTAGCACACCGTATGCTGCCTATGTTCAGACAGCTAAAAGTTGAGAATTGTGTGACCATTTTAGAAAGAATGGAGCTGGGCACACCAGAAAATCTTGACCCAGACATCCTTGCAAGTTCCTTTGTAGTTCTAAAACACAGTGTTAAAGAACTGGTAGCAGAACTAGAAGAACGCTTGGCTATAAATCCAGATTATAATGGTTGATTTTATTATAAAGAGTCTTTCTAGTAACCTGAAGTAATTTGGCCGCTTTCGATTTATTGAAATTGGTCTTTTTTAAAGCTTTTATTATGCGGTCTTTTTCGAATTCTGATTTTGAAAAATTCTCTACTGTAGCTTCTCTTTCTTTAGGCTGAAGCACCTCTCGCGGCAAAGCATCCATTTGAACCTCATCACCACTGGTCAATAGCACAGCGCGCTTAATAACATTCTGTAATTCTCTAAGGTTACCAGGCCAATGATACTCTTGAAAAGCCTCCCAAACTTCTGGCGAGAAACCGTCTACATTCTTATCTAAACTGCTGTTCGCCTTATTCAAAAAGTTCTCTGCAAATAACATTAAATCTTCAAATCGCTCTTCTAAAGAAGGAATTTGAATGGAAAACTCATTTAACCTATGAAAAAGGTCTTCCCTAAAAGTTCCTTTTTCAACAGCTTCTGTTAAATCCTCGTTAGTAGCGGTGATGATACGTAAATCAACATCAATCTCTTTGGTACTACCTACACGTTTTATTTTTCGCTCTTGAAGTGCACGAAGCAATTGTATTTGATTCTCGTAAGACAGATTGCCCACCTCGTCCAAGAACAAAGTACCTTTATTAGCGGCTTCAAAATTTCCTATTTTATCTTCTACGGCACCTGTAAAACTCCCTTTTATATGACCAAAAAACTCACTTGTAGCCAATTCTTTAGGTATCGCACCACAGTCTACCGCTATAAAATTGAAGTCTTTTCTTTTACTATTATCATGAATAGCCTTAGCTGTCACTTCCTTACCCGTACCACTTTCGCCAGTTATTAAGACCGACATATTTGTAGGGGCTACCAGTTTTATATAATCCTCCAATTTTTTAGAAGCATCACTAACGCCTTTAACAATGGACTTTAGGTCCACTTTTTCAGCAACTGGAGTTGTACTTTTTTGTTTTGAGTTTTCCTTTATCTCCTGTACTACAGAAGTAGCAACTTGGGTTGAATTTGCCTCTACCTTTAAGGCATTATCTAAAATCATTACAATTTCATCTGGAGTAAAAGGCTTTGAAATATAGTCGAATGCACCTTTTTTCATAGCATTTACAGCCGTGCCCACCTCTGCATAACCCGTCATTACGACTACTTGAGTTTTTGGGCTTACCTCTTTTATATCGGATAACAATTGTATTCCGTCATAATCGGGCAAACGCAAGTCGGTCAATATCAAATCGAAATTAGTTTTTCCAAATTTTGATTTGGCATCTGGGGCAGTGAAGCTGGTCTCTACTTCGTAACCGTGTTTTGTCAAAAACTTTTGGAGCATCTGACAAAATGCGGCATCATCTTCAATGATTAAAAGGTTTGGCATAAAAGCATTCTAATGTTCTGTATCTATCTACGTAAAAATAGCACAAGAAAGCTCTTTCTCTTCTAATTTTATCATAAAAGATACTTTTAGAAAAAGGCCAAAACGCAAAAAAGGAACCGTTATATCACGGTTCCTTTCTTAAAATTGGTTAGGAATTTCTTCCTACAATTTAACTTTTCTTACTGCTCAATAGCGTTTCCTTCTTCGTCAACAATAAGTGCACCTGAAGTACCATCTTCTAAAGAAACTTCCAATTTGTACTGGTTAGCTTCATTTTTGTGTGCTGCATTAATAGTAGCACCTGGGTAGTTAGTTGCAACCATTGTAGTTACTGCTTCCGGAACTTCTTCCAATGCAACCTCAGAAAAAGCATCTTGCTCTTGTGCTACAGCTTCAGTAGCCGTTTCAACAGCTTCGGTAGCTTGTTCTTCTTGAGCGAATGCAGTTAAACTTCCTAATGCGAATACAGACGTGATAAATAATTTTTTCATGATATAGTGTATTAAGTTTATTACTAATTGATTTCCCTTAGTACATAGAAAATATGATACCAATATTCATAAAAACATTTAATTAACTGATAAACAATACATTATATTTTTAGTCGATTTTTAAAAGTGTGTATTATTGTAAAATTCTGTTTCCTTTGAGTAATAATTCCACAGTATACACAGTACATAATTTGCACATATTTTTTAGAAGAACCTTAGCTTTTCACTTTCAAAACTAAGGTTACTATAACTTTCAAGTAATTACAGTTATAAAAAGGAACCTTATGCCTAGAAAACAAAAAATCCGGTCGAATATATTCGCCGGAAGGTTTTATTTAAATAGGTTCTGTTGTATTTCAATTTTGCCTTAAGAAGTCGCCATCAATGATTAATAGTTTTACTCCTTCTTTAGAAATTGAACGATGAGCGCTTAGACCATCTGAAACAACATAAGTCATTCCTTTAGTCAAAGTTATTGTCTCTCCACTTTTAAGCTCGCTCTCAAAAGTACCTTCTAAACATTGAACGATATGACCTTTTTCGCACCAATGGTCTGCAAAGTAATCCTTAGAATACTCAACCATCCGAATACGCAATCCATTATATTGAGTTGTTTGCCAGTATGCCATTCCTGTTTCACCAACATGTTCAGTTTTCGAAATTTTAGTCCAGTCTATTGATTGGAAAGGAATATTTTCTGTTGCCATATGTCTTAGGATTTACTTTTCCGGTTAGTTAGTTAATGTTTTAGCAATAAACAGTACGAGAATAAACTAGCACTTCCTTTTCACCTTACACGTAGTTAAATCTTTTGGTTTTGATTTTACTCCATTCGCTTTAAATAACTACCGTCATCATTTTTAATAAATTGGATTCCAATTAAAGGTGAGTAAATTATAAATCCAGAATGACTTCCAGAGTTTAATACTAAAACATTATTAAATTCATATCCATCCGAGCTGAAATCCGCAAGTGCTTCTTCTAAATTTTCAGTATTTAGACTATCTATTCCATAAAACCCAGGACCATCAGCAACAACGATATGAGATTTATTTTCATCCCTTTTTTCTATTATAGTAGTAAACGTTCTCCCTAAATCTTCAAATATCAACTCATTTTCCTGACTTTCAGCCAACACAACGATGCAGCTATCATCATCCGAAGAATTAAGGCTTTGATTTTCAGTTATTTTGACAGTAACTTTAGCAGTTTGAATTTCTTGTTCGTCGTTAATAAACTGAATGTTATCTTGAGCTATTGTGCTCATCGCAGATGATTCAAACTCATTAAGATTATAGTTGATAGTTTCATCATCTGAGCAACCACACCCATATATTATCGTAAAGCAAAGAATTCCAACAAGTATTTTCATTTCTAAAATATTTAGTTAACAAACTTTTTTAAATATAGAAAGGGGCTGCAAATGCAACCCCTTTCTGACCAAACCAACTTGATACAAAACAAATAACTCAAGTTATTTACATTTCAATCCAGTTACCATTTTCGTCAGCATACAAAGTACCAGCAGTACCATCTTCTAGAGATACTTCTAATTTGAACTGATTTGCTTCGTTTGTGTATGCTTTATCTATAGATGCAGTAGGATAGTTTTTAGAAACTGCAGCAGTTACTGCTTCAGGTAGCTCTTCTGATGATACTTCAGAAAAATCATCTTGTGTAGCTACTACTACCTCTGTTGCTTCTGTAGCTTCAGTTGTTTCAATAACTGTTACTTCTTCCTGAGCAAAAGCCGAAAGACTTCCTATTGCAAAAATTGCTGTGATAAATATTTTTTTCATAATCGTGTACTTTACATTAATATTCTGATTACTGTAAAGAAATAATGATACCAAAACCAAAATAATACTCAAATAATTGATAATCAGATATTTAATAATATTTTCACTTATTTAAAGTGTGTAATAGTGTGTATTTGTTGATATAACTTGTGTAAAATATACACGAATAGCCAAAAGGCAACCAAACAAGCCTATACAATCGCAATTACCCTAATTAAAATCTTATATAACTTATCAATCTCTATTAAAACTGAACCCTTATCCTATTGAATAGAACTAGTGTAAAACAAAAAGTCCCGTCTTCATATGAAGACGGGACTTTTCTACTAACTTTTTTAACTATATAGTTAAATAAGGATAATCTTATTTTTCAATCCAGTTACCTTCAGCGTCTGCATATAATTCAGCAGTTTCACCGTCTTCTTTAGCAACTTCTAATTTGTACTCAGCTTCTTCGCTTAAGTAAGCTTTAGAGATAGTTGCACCTGGGTGAGCAGCCTCTAGAGCTTCAGAGATAGCAGCAGGAACTTCTTCAACAGCAACTTCAGCATAAGCATCTTGAGCTTCAACTACTTCAGTTACTACTTCTTCTGCAACTACAGTTTCTTCTTCTTGAGCAAAAGCAGTCATTGTACCTAAAGACAATACTGCAGCAAACATTAAATTTTTCATTTTGTGTGTTTTAAAATTATTATTTGTTTTGATAATCGATTAGTATAGAGAGAAAATGATGCCAACAAGCCTAGCACCCCTCAGAAACACATTAATATACTGATTGTCAATGTTTTAATTTAAAACAACACTTACATAAACATGTATACAGGTGTGTAAAAACAAAAAAAAGTGTGTAAAAAATACACACTTTTTGGGTAATTATTAAATTGAGTTACCAGTACACCTACTTACTTTACTTGATGTGCAGGTCGTAATAGATCGTTTACAGTCTTAACGGGGTTGAATGTAGAAGAAGGTACTTCTACAAAAATGGTATTCCAAAAAGCCATAGCACCGTTCCACAAACCTGGAAGCTCTAATGCTTTTAACTCTCTACCTTCTTTTGTCTTCCCAGTAATGAAACCTTGCTTAACATCTACAAAGTTCATAAGGTTATACTTTTCTCCTTTATAATTCTTAACAGCGCAAACCAAATCTACAGGGTTAAAGTGCGTAGAATTCTTAAGAATACTAGCCTGCTGGCTCTTATCCATATCTATTTGAGCCGACTCTATAATCTGAAGTGATATATTACCTTTTCTGTCGTTAATCCAAAACGGACCACCACCAGGCTCACCTTCATTCTTGACCATACCACATATGCGTATTGGTCTATTGATTTTATCTTTCAATATTTCAATCTGCTCGCCAATGCTAAAACCAGAGAAACTATCCGAGAAACGAACATTAAGATCATTCTCTAAGAAGCTCTTAATTTCATCTAACTGATTTGATGTTAACTCATCATTGTCCAAGCTCTTAGCATAAGCAAATGCTTTTTCCTGAGCAGTTATTAGAACACCTGCCAATACCTTCTTACTATCTGCAACTTCTGTAGCAAATTTTGGTACCGTAACATTATCTATATTCTTTATAAAGATAATGTCTGCATCTTGCTCGTTCAGGTTCTCTATCAATGCACCGTGGCCACCCGGTCTAAATAAAACAGAACCGTCACTATTTCTAAAAGGTTCATTCTGCATATCTACAGCAATAGTATCTGAAGATGGCTTTTGATTTGAATAGCTTACTTTAAAAGAAGTATTGGTGGCTGCAGAAACACGTTCGCTTACATCATTGAATTCCTTATTAAACATATCACCATGCTGTTCGCTAATGGTAAAATGCAATTCTGCCGTATCACCAGTTTTTGCATATACTGATGCTTCGGTCAAATGCTCTTCAAAAGGTGTAGCTGTATGATCACCATAATTATGGAAGGGCAATAAACCCTTTGGAAAAAAGCCATAGTTTAAAGCATCTTCTGACATCATCTCTTTTACAAAAAGATAAACCTCTTCATCTTTTGAGGAAGTTTTGCCTGCAATACGTTGCTTTACTAAATCATAAAAAGCAAAATTGGTCATCCCTTCAGAAAACTCTTTTAGGGCTTTGTCATTCGTGCGTTCAAAATAACTTTCAAGTGTTTCATTAGCCGGGTTGTAAGCATCCAAGAAATTGAACAGAGCCTTAAACATACGGGATGCAGCTCCTGATGCAGGAACGAACTTCAATAAAGACAAGTTACTTTGAGAAGCATCAAACTTCTGTATCAATCCTTTTTCTTCAGCATCGGTAAATTTTGAAAGACCTTCACCCACAGTGGCAGCCTTTTCTAATTGTACAAATGGAATACCTTCTTTAAAAGTTTCTATTTGATCGTGTACCTTTTTTTCTGAAATTCCTTTTTTAGCCAGTAAGGCCAAATCCTTTTCTGTTAGTGTCATTTAATCTTCAATAAGTTATCTATATGTTCTACAGCTGCAGTTAAGCGTTCTTGTTTATTACCGGTTAATATAACAAATTTCCTATTATATTTTTCCAGGGTTTCTTTAAAATAGGCAAACATTCGTTCGCGTTCTTGCGGCTTATCTCTTAAATCATCGCCCACCCACGGCACATCTATATAAGTAAGGAAATATAAATCATAATGATTATTTAACGCGTGCTTCTCCAAAGCTGGATCACAATACCCAAGATAATACGCTTCGGAATATACTTTGGTCTCAAGCAAATCCGTGTCACAAATAAGAACATTAGTTGCCTTTTTTGCTAGTTCGTTTTCAAGCCTCATCTGTCCTTCTGCAATTGGCAAAAGGTCTTTAGGTTCACAAGTCTTCCGTTCGTTGTTCCACTTATCCTGCAAGTACTCTCTTGCATACTCGGCAACCCAAACCGTATTGTAATGCCGTGCTAACTGATCAGAGAGCGTTGTTTTACCCGTAGATTCAGGACCAAACAATACTACTTTAATAACGTCTGAGGGCTCTTGTTCAAACTTTTTTTCCATGCGAGATAACCGTAAACTGCAACAATTGTAAACAAGAAATATTGCAGGGAGGTAAATATAAGGCCTTTGTACCAATAAAGGGGGACGCTAATGACGTCACCTATAATCCAATACACCCAGTTTTCTAATTTCTTTTTTGCCATAAGCCACATGCCCACAAAGAAAATAGCAGTGGTTATAGTATCTACGTATGCTGTCCAATTATTGAATTTATCAAAATAAAGATAAATTAAACATACCAGCACGACGGTGAGAACGAATAACAGAACAGACCATTTCTTCTCGCTGTTCGTCGTCCGTGTAATGGGTATAAAATGGGTAGCATCTACTCTACGTGTCCAAATGTACCAACCATATATACTCATAGAAAAGTAATATGCATTTATAAGCATATCACCCAAAAGACCAAAAACAAAAAGGATATAAACAAAAATTGCCGTGCTAATTATTCCTGTAGGGAAAACTAATATGTTTTCCTTTTTTGAAAACCAAACACTAAGAAAGCCAAAGACTACCCCAATAATTTCCAACACTACAAGATGTACGGGCGTACCCTGGTATTGGGCAAATATCCAATCAAAAAAATGGTTCATACTGGCTTCGGTCAGACTTTACAATTTTCATAAACAACAGACCTTTATCCATTAGTTCAAAAGCTTCTTTAATGTCGTTTTTGAGAACATCCATTACCTCATTATACTCACCAAAAACTTGTGTACTTAATGGGTTCTCCAAAACAGTAAGACCAGAAGCACGTAGTTTTTTTATAAAATTGATGATATGCTCCTCAAAATCGTCCTGCAGAGGGGAAAAGGTAAGTTCTACCGATATGTTCATTTTCTTTGATTATTTATTAAAAAGAATAAAATTGATTGTAATCTTTACTATTGAAATACTAGATTTTAGCTCTTTAAAGCGTAGACACAGGTGAAACCTTCAAACTCCATAAATCTTATTTGATAAGTAGATAAATCTCCGTGGTATAAAATATCGGCGGTAGTAGCCGCACTATCAAAAGTAAAATCCTTCACATTAATATGATGTATAAAACTTAGCCCTTGCTGAGCATATATTTTATAAAGTGCCTCTTTGCTGCCCCAAACAATAGTAAGTTTTCGTATTAATGCTTCGGTATTGGCTATAGTTCGGTATTCTTCAATAGGCGTGAATTTGTGCGCAATTCGCAGTATTTTCTCCCTTTGCATCTCAACATCTATCCCTACTTCATTCTTAGTACTAACGATAATTCCTGTAAAGTGGTTGGAATGGGTAATGCTTATTTTATTACCATCTTTTAAATGGGGTTTTCCAAATTCATCATAACGCAAATCTGCATCAATATAACCAGCTTCTGCCATTAAATGTCTGATACTTAAGAACCCCCTGCGGTGCATCTCAGATTTCATACCCAGCATTCGGTTTTGGCAATATTGGGTAAGGTCTATAGCTTTAGAAAGTTCCTGTTCTGATTCAGTAACCTTCCAGATATACACTTTAGTGTCCTTATTAACCTTTACTATCTTATAAAGAGGCATATGGTTCTATACGTTTTTCTTAACTTTGCAACCACAAATAGCTGTTTAGCTAATATAACGAAAGTAAAAAATAAAAAAGAATATGGATACCAAAACTGTTTCTTATGTACCTTATAAGGTAAAAGATATTTCTTTGGCGGATTATGGAAGGAAGGAAATAGAACTTGCAGAAGCCGAAATGCCAGGTCTTATGGCATTACGTGAAGAATATGGAAAAGAACAACCTTTAAAAGGTTCTAGAATTGCCGGATGTCTTCACATGACCATTCAAACTGCTGTTCTTATTGAAACGTTGGTAGCCTTGGGTGCCGATGTTACTTGGAGTTCTTGTAACATTTTCTCTACACAAGATCATGCCGCTGCTGCAATTGCCGCTGCTGGCATACCTGTTTATGCTTGGAAAGGAATGACCGAAGAAGAGTTTAGCTGGTGTATTGAGCAAACTTTGTTCTTTGGAGAGGATCGCAAGCCGTTAAACATGATTTTGGATGATGGTGGTGACCTTACAAATATGGTATTGGATGATTATCCTGAATTAGCAAAAGCTATTAAAGGTCTTTCTGAAGAAACTACAACTGGAGTTCACCGTTTATACGAGCGTGTGAAAAAGGGAACTTTACCTATGCCAGCTATTAATGTAAATGATTCGGTTACTAAATCGAAATTCGATAATAAATACGGATGTCGCGAAAGTGCAGTTGATGCTATTCGTCGTGCCACAGATACCATGCTTGCAGGTAAAAAAGTTGTAGTTGCGGGTTACGGTGATGTTGGTAAAGGTACTGCCGCTTCTTTTAGAGGTGCTGGATCAATTATTACAGTTACTGAAATTGACCCAATATGTGCTCTTCAAGCATGTATGGACGGATTTGAAGTTAAAAAGTTGGAAAATGTTGTTGGTAAAGCTGATATTATCATCACCACTACAGGTAACAAAGACATCATTCGCCCAGAGCATTTTGAAGCTATGAAAGACAAAGTCATAGTTTGTAACATTGGCCATTTTGACAATGAGATAGACATGACTTGGTTGAACAACACCCATGGAGCCTCTAAAGATGAAATCAAGCCACAGGTAGACAAGTATACTATTGATGGTAAAGATATTATTGTATTGGCAGAAGGTCGCTTAGTGAACCTTGGTTGTGCTACAGGCCACCCAAGTTTTGTAATGAGTAATTCCTTTACAAACCAAACTCTTGCACAGATAGAGCTTTGGAAAAACAGCGCTAATTACAAAAACGAAGTATACATGCTACCAAAACATTTAGATGAGAAAGTAGCTGCTCTACACCTATCTCGTTTAGGTGCTGAGCTTACTGAGCTTAAACCGGAACAAGCCGAATATATTGGTGTAACTGTAGAAGGCCCATTTAAGCCAGAGTATTACAGATACTAAGCCTTTCACTGAGTTCAGGCTTATAGATTAAACTTAATAAAGACCCTTGCAGTAATGTGAGGGTTTTTTGTTTTCTAAAATCATCATCCGGAGAATAAAAGCAATTGGAACTCCGCAGTAAAAAGACAGCATATTAATATATGATTATTGAAATACAGACATCTAAGACTTTTCTACAAGGTGGATCAGCACTACATCTCATTCAAAAAAATCTCACATTCAAACACAAAAAACCCTGTCCAAAAAATTGGAAAGGGTTTTTTAATACGATAAAAGAAAGACTTCTTAAGCCTCAAAAGGCTCAATGGAAACAAAAGATTTCCCTCCTGCTTTCTTTTCAAACTTTACTAGTCCGTCTACACGGGCATGTAATGTATGATCTTTACCGGCATACACATTCTCACCTGGATTGTGTCTTGTACCACGTTGTCTAACGATGATATTTCCGGCAATAGCAGCTTGGCCACCAAAAATCTTAACGCCTAAACGTTTGGATTCCGATTCCCTACCGTTTTTAGAACTACCTACACCTTTTTTGTGTGCCATGATATTAGTTTTTAAATAGTGCTTCCGTCAGTAAAACTTTAGGATGCACGTTATTGATTATACTTTAAGGGGTTAGCAATTATGCTTTACCACCGTCTAATTCGTCTTGCCATTTCTTCAACTCATCCCATTTACCTTCAGCAGCTAATTTAGCTTGTGCAGGCCATGTATCAGTTACGTGGTTACCACGTACATCTGCGATGATTTCAGAAATCTTAGCGGCATCAACTTTTGCCAATTCAGAAAATGTAGAAATACCTGCAGCGATTAAAGTCTCGGCAATTTTTGGTCCGATACCTTCAACTTTTTTCAAGTCGTCTGCTTTTCCAGATTTTTTAGGAGCAGCAGCTTTTGGTGCAGCTTCCTTTTTAGCAGGCTTCTCCTCTTTCTTAGGAGCAGCAGCTTTCTTACCACCTTTCGCAACGATACTCTCGATTACGATTTCGGTCAAAGCTTGACGGTGACCATTTTTAACTTGGTACCCTTTACGTCTCTTTTTCTTGAAGACGATAACTTTGTCACCTCTTAGGTGTTTAACGACTTTTGCCTCAATAGTGGCTCCGTCTATAGCCGGGGCGCCTACAGTAATGTTCGATCCGTCTGCTAAAAGAAGTACATTGTCAAAAGTTACCTTTTTTCCTTCTTCAGCTTGTAAACGGTGAACATACACTTTTTGGTCTTTCGCAACTTTAAATTGCTGCCCTGCCATCTCTACGATTGCGTACATAATTGTGTATATATTAGTTTATTGTTTTCGCTAATTTTTTCAATTAGCGGATGCAAATATACGTCTAAATCGTTAACCCACAAGTGTTTTTTATAAATTTTACCCTCGTTTTATAGGCAAAAAGGACAAAAATAAAGCCGCAAATCATCTTTGCAGCTTTAACTTCATTTTATTCCAAGTATTTATCACGTATTGTTGACCAATTTTCTTTTTAGATTACGGCTAGTTTTAAACAGTTGCATGAATGATAATGTCAACACCACCGTTGTTGCAAAACCCATAACGGCAACAGTAAAAAATACAATACCTTCAAAACTTTTATAATCTTTAAACCAGACTGTTGAAAGCTGTTCTAGAAACAACATATTAACTTCTGTACTGTACAATGCAAAGAAAATAGTAAATGTAAAGGTTGCCACAAAACCAGTTATAAGTCCCGCGGTAAAACCTTTTCCGTAATCAAAACTATCTGGGTCCTTTAACTTAAAAGCCTTGATAGCCTCGTAAATTCCTCCTGCAGTAATAACACCATTAAATAGACTAAAGAAAATATTGGTATGCAAGTTGAATAATGAGAGAATCAAAAAATAAGCAATTAAGCAACCGCTAGTAGCGATTCCGAATCGAATGGGTTGTGCGAATTGTTTCATTTTCTAAGTTTTTGAAGTTCAATTCTTTAAGGTAGTAAATTTTTCAAAACAACACTACAAAAACTTGTTAAAGGATTCTGCGGAAAGTAATTTTTCTTACAAAAAAGATATATTCGTGTAACAATCCTAAATGCTCGGCTACTAACTTAGCATCTAAACACTATACTATGAAAAATAAATTATTATCAGGAGGTTTCCTCCTCCTAGCCGGGTTTTGCCTTCAAGCGCAAGAGGTAACGTACGAAGAGTACGAACTGGACAATGGTCTTCACGTCATACTTCATCAAGATAAAACTGCGCCCTTGGTTACCACATCTGTAATGTACCATGTGGGCGGTAAGGACCGTACTGACGGGCGCACTGGTTTTGCCCACTTTTTTGAACACCTACTTTTTGAAGGTACTGATAATATAGAACGTGGAAAATGGTTTGAAATCGTTTCCTCTCATGGCGGTAAGAACAACGCCAATACCTCTCAAGACCGCACCTATTACTACGAAGTCTTTCCTTCTAACAACCTAAAACTAGGACTCTGGCTCGAATCGGAGCGTATGCTGCACCCCGTGATCGACCAAAAGGGAATAGACACCCAACAAGAAGTGGTAAAAGAAGAAAAACGACTGCGATACGATAATAGGCCTTACGGCCAACTGATTACGGAAGTTGGCAAGAATTTATTTAAAAAGCATCCTTATAAAGATCCTAACATTGGGTACATGAAAGATTTGGACGCTGCAACTTTGGAAGATGTAATTGCTTATAATCACAAGTATTATGTGCCCAACAATGCAGTCTTAGTAGTTGCAGGAGATATTAATGTGCCGGATGCCAAGAAAATGATAGAAGACTATTTCGGCCCCATACCTAAAGGAGAAGACGTAACCCGTAGTTATCTTAAAGAAGATCCTATTTTAAAGGAAGTTAGAGCTAAGGCTTACGACGCCAACATACAGATTCCTGCCTCTGTTATCTCATATAGAACTCCAGGTTTTAAGGAAAGAGACGCTTATGTTCTAGATATGATATCTACTTACCTAAGTGACGGTCGTAGTTCAAAACTATATAAGAAAATGGTGGATGACCAAAAGCAGGCATTACAAGTTGGCGCTTTTAATGTAGGGCAAGAAGATTATGGCATGTATTTGGTTTATGCGCTTCCAGTAGGAGAAACTGGTTTAGAAACTCTGATTACGGAAATGGAAGAAGAGATTGCAAAAGTTAGAGACAGTCTAATTTCCGAGAGAGACCATCAAAAACTATTGAATAAGTTCGAGAACCAATTTGTAAACTCAAACTCTAGCGTTGAGGGTATTGCAAATTCATTGGCCCGTAATTATTTACTTTATGGTGATACTGAATTGATCAATAAAGAAATTGACATCTTTAGGTCTATTACACGTGAGGAAATTATGGAAGTAGCTAACAAGTATTTGAGACCGGATCAGCGGGTAATTATAGACTACCTTCCCGAAGAACCTCAATCTAACTAATTCATTTGCTTTAAAGTAAAAACACTATACATGAAAAATATATTTACAACTCTATTCTTTCTTGCTTTTGCACTAGTTGCAGAGGCACAGGTAGACCGAACCCAAATGCCGGAGGCAGGTCCTGCACCGGAAATAAACCTAAAAGACCCTCAGACTTTTGAACTTAGAAACGGACTTAAAGTTCTAGTAGTAGAAAACCATAAACTTCCAAGAGTATCTATTCAATTGAGTATTGACAACCCACCGGTTCTAGAAGGAGCCAAAGCAGGGGTTTCAACACTAACAGGCAGTCTTTTAGGAAAAGGTTCCAAGAATATCAATAAAGACGATTTTAATGAAGAGGTAGACTTTTTAGGCGCCAGCATTAATTTTGGCTCACAGAGTGCTTTTGCCAGTTCGCTTTCAAAATATTT
Organism: Zobellia laminariae; assembly: GCF_009725995.1. Next base: position 969,861 of record NZ_RCNS01000001.1, read on the forward strand.
TCCTAGAATATTGGAACTGATGGCAGATGCCGGTTTAAACCCAAACTTCACTCAAGTTGAATTTGATAAAGAAAAACAGAAGATATTAACGGGATTAAAATCGGAAGAAAAAAGCGTTACTGCCATTTCAGGAAGAGTTGGCTTGGCTTTAGCTTACAGTAAAAAGCACCCTTATGGTGAATTCATGACCGAAGAGAGCATCAACAAGGTTTCCCTTACAGATGTTATTCAGTTTTATGAAGACTATTTTGTTCCTGCCAATGCCTATTTAGTGGTTGTAGGCGATATAAAATTTGATGATGTAAAAACTTTGGTCGAAGAACAGTTTACTCCGTGGACAAAAGCAGTACCACCTTCATTTGGTTTCTCTAAACCTGCAGATGCACAATATGCACAAATCAATTTTGTAGATGTGCCCAATGCTGTTCAATCAGAAATCACAGTAGAGAACTTGGTGAATCTTCAGAAAAAAGACCCTGATTACCTTTCCGCACTTATAGCCAACGAAATCTTAGGTGGCGGTGGTGAAGGGCGTTTATTCTTGAACCTTCGTGAAGACAAAGCATACACTTACGGTTCCTACTCAAGACTAGGCAACGACAAGTATGTACCTGCCCGTTTTAGAGCTACTGCAAGTGTTAGAAATGCCGTTACCGATAGCTCTGTTGTAGAGATTCTAAAAGAAATTGAACGTATCCGTAATGAGCCGGTTACCAAAGAAGAGCTAGAAAACACTAAAGCTAAATATACCGGTCGGTTTGTGATGGCTTTAGAAGACCCTTCTACTATAGCGGACTATGCGTTAGAGATAGAAACCGAAAATTTACCGAAGGATTTTTACAAAACATATCTTGAAAGAATCAACGCTATTACTATTGAAGATGTACAGCAGGCCGCACAGAAATATATAAAACCTGATAATGTTCGTATTGTAGTAGCAGGTAAAGGTAGCGAGGTCCTTGAAAATCTTGAAAACGTAACTTTCAAAGGCCGAAAAGTTCCTATTAAGTATTTTGACAAATATGCGAATGCCACAGAAAAGCAGGATTATAACGCTAGTATACCTGCAGATGTAACGGCCAATACAATATTGAACAAATACATTGAAGCCATTGGCGGAAAAGAAAAGCTAGAAGCCGTAACGTCTTATTCTCTTTTGGCTGAAGCCGAAGTCCAAGGCATGAAACTAAACTTAGAGGTTAAAAAAACCAATAAGGACCAGTTTATGCAAGATGTAAAAATGTCCGGAAACTCAATGAGCAAGCAAGTCTTTAATGGAGACAAGGGCTACATGATCATGCAGGGACAGAAAAAGGATATGGGTCCAGATGAAATAGAAAAAGTAAAAGGTGAATCTGCTCCTTTTCCAGAACTGAATTACCTCAACACTGATATTACTTTGGAAGGCACAGAAAGCATTGACGGCAAACAGGCCTATAAACTGAAAATATCCGAAGTAAAAACAGCTTTCTATGATGTTGAAACTGGTTTGAAAGTGCAAGAAGCTACCACAGCTGAAATGGGCGGACAGAGCATCACTAGTATCATAAACTACTTAGACTACAAAGAGGTATCAGGAATACAGTTCCCATTTACCATGGCGCAGACCGTAGGTCCTCAGAGTTTTGAATTTAAAGTTTCAGAAATAAAAGTAAATGAAGGTACTTCAGATACCGATTTTGAATAGAGTCTAACATTATTTTACAGTGGAAAGGCCCAGAATATTATGAGGCCTTTCCACTGTTTCTATTATAGAACTTATTTAGAAAACAGCACTGCGTAAAACTATAAGCAAACTACTAACAGAATTAATAGCTAACGTTTTCGCCTGTTAACCATCCAGACACCCAACAAAATAACTACACCACCAAAAAGTTCGTAAGCGTTTAAAGATTCCCCGTCTAACACCCCCCAAAAAATAGCCACCAGAGGTATTAAATAAGTAACCGATGCCGCAAAAACAGGACTAGACAACTGTATTAATTTATTGAAAAATATATTGGCAATTGCGGTTCCTACTACGGCAAGTATTAAAAGATACCAAAGTGACGATTGCATGGTTATATTCCCTTGAACTTCATTGAAAAACCCCGAGTAAAAAACCAATGCTAAAGCAGGCAGAAAAGCTACAGAAAAACTAGCTGTTGTGACTGCCAATGGGCTTAGGTGATTTAAATGCTTCTTAATAATATTAATATTTAAGGCATACGCCAAAGCTGAAAGTAGTATAAAAATGGAGTACCAATAATTTTGATTAGGATTGAAATCCATTCCGGCAACAACTAATGCTATTGTTCCCGCCAAACCAATAAAAACGCCTCCTACTTGTCTTTTGGTTATTAAAGCGCCAAAAAGGAGCACGCCTACTAACGTAGTTAATAAGGGTACCACAGAATTTAAAATAGAAGTCACACCACTATCAATCTGTGTCTGTGCAAGAGCGAACAGAAAAGGAGGAAAAAAAGAACTCAACAAACCTGCCCATGTAACCCATTTCCAATCCTTAATACTCAAAGTACGAATGCTTCTAAAGCCGAATAAAAAAAGAATAAGAGACGCGAAAACAATTCGCAAACCACCCAATTGTACAGGTGTAAGTCCAATCAAAGCTTTCTTTATCAGGATAAACGAAGAGCCCCAAACCAACGATAACAAAATCAGATAAAGCCACTTTTTATTATAATCGTTCAAGGTCTTGTTGGGTTAAGGTTGATTGAAACCAAAAAGTAAAGGTGGGGATTTTTTAGAAAAAATTGAATAAAACTATCACATCATATTTCTCACTAGTTTAAATCTTATTAAATTCATACATCGATAAAATAAAATCCAAGAACCGCAGCCTAATTTGATTTCAAACGGCTGTTTTAACCGTTACGGGAGTATTATATTTGCAAAAAACATAACATGAAAAAAACAATCATATTAATGGTACTCTCTTTTGCCGCTTTTGCCATTTCGTGTAATTCAAAAACAGATGGCACCCAAATGAAAACCGTTATGGCCGTTCATGACGAAGTAATGCCAGAAATGGGCAAAATGGGTAAATTGGTAGGTGAGCTTAGTAGCAAAGAAGATAGCACCGCAGTTGGACTAAAATACAAAGAAGCACGTATGGACTTACAGGAGGCTCATAAATCTATGATGACTTGGATGCAAAATTTTGGCACTCGTTTTACTTCCGATGAGATTCTTAATGGTGCAGAACTATCCGATGAGAAGCAGGTATGGCTAAACGAAGAGCAAGTAAAAATTGAAGATTTACGCGAGCAAATCAACGGAAGTATCAAAACCGCTGAAGAACTATTGAAGAAATAAGTTATATCACGCAGTATACCGAAAAAACACAGCGTTAGCAGATAAATAGAAACATCTGAGGTAGTTAACCTGTATTTTTACAGAGTACATTATTACAAAAGTTTTATTGCTATGAAGAATTTATTTTTAACGCTTGCTACAGTTTTGGTTTTGGGTATAGCTACAATTAGCGCACAAGATGCCGCTGTTGAACCTACCAAAATGGAACAGGTAATGGCATCTCATGACGTAGTTATGGATAAAATGCCCTTAATTTCCAAGCTTATAAATCAATTACAGACCAAAGCCAACGCTTCTTACGAAAAGAAAAAATACGAAGATGCTATCGCAGACCTTAAAAATGCGAACAAGTCTATGATGACTTGGATGGAGAGTTTTGGTAAGCGTTTTGATGCGGACGAAATGTTGAAAGGTAAACAGCTAAATCCTCAAAAACAAGATTGGATACTTGAAGAAGAAATAAACGTTGAGGAATTAGACGAAGAAATAAATTTAAGTATTGAGCAAGCAGAAGCTGTTTTGAACAACTAAAATTCGAGCAACACTTTTCAATTAGAACACAACTACGCGTTATTTCAAGAATCTTCTCGTGCTTCCATTTCCATATCTGCAATATGGGCTACGGTTTTCACTAACCTATTATGTTTCTTAACGAACGGGTTTGTTTTATCCCATACATAACCAGCTAAGACCGCACAAATTTGTTCTTTTATCACTGGGTTTTCAGTACTGTGAAAGAAAATAGTCTGCAAATTACCCGTATACCACTCCTTAACATATGTAGAGAAAACATTTACGCCTTCTATCATATAATCAGTATACTCTGTTTGCCAATCTACTTTTTCACCTTTTAGTTCTTTTGTAATCAATTGAGAAGCCAAATGCGCAGACTCTACAGCAAAAGTTACCCCAGAAGAAAATACCGGATCTAAAAACTCTGCACTATTACCCGTTAATACATATCCTTGTCCACACAGCTGTTTAACTGACTTGGCAATGTTCTTTATCATACGAGGTTCAAACGTGTAATCCACACCGTCAAACCTATCAAAGTAATAACTAGAAAGCTTCATCATCTGTTGAAGTTTCTCTGTATTCGTTCCCTCAAAAGATTCCAAATACTCAGTCTTCCCTACATAACCAATACTTGTAGAACCGTTAGAAAAAGGAATAACCCACAGCCAGGTATCCGTATCAATTACATCAAAGGTAATTATAGTACCTTCTTCTCCTTCCGGTCTTTTAACATCTTCTACATGGGTAAATATGGAAGAATGTTTAGGTATTTCTGAAGGTTTCTCTAAATCTAATAATCTAGGTAACACTCTACCAAAACCACTGGAGTCAACTATAAATTTGGCCTGAACTGTAGATTCATTTCCATCTATATCTTTTATGGTCGTAACAGATGTACCATCCTCAGAAAAATCTACAGCGGTTACTTCATGTTCAAAAGCTATATCTACGCCCCAAGATTGTAACTCATCGGTTAAGGCTTTATCAAAATCAGCTCTGGGTACTTGCCATGTCCAATCCCAACCATTTCCGTGCTTCTTACTGAAATCAAAATTACAGACGACGCCTTTATCGTTCATAAAACGGGCACCACCTTTCACCTCAAAGTTCATAGCTTTAAGACAATCCAACAAACCCACTGCTTCAAAATTATCCATGCAGCGCGGTATAAGACTTTCGCCTATTACAAAGCGTGGAAATTTACTCTTTTCAACCACCTTTACTTTTAGCCCTTGTTTATGAAGGTATGCGGATGCAACAGAACCTGATGGACCTGCTCCAATAACTAAAACATCTACTTTCTCTTGCTGCATTTACTAGATTTAATGTTAACCTTCTACAAGTACCGACACTAATAAATTAAAGATACCTTGCTAAAAGAAGTGTATTGTCTGCTAAATTAAGACATTGATTCACTAATTATTATAAATTTGCAATCCAAAATCGCTAATTTTAGGTTACCAAGTCTTATTTACAGACGTCACTAAAATATTACAAATACCTCATAGAATCAATCATAGATGCCGAAAATAAAAGGAAAGTTAGGAATTGAAGAGTTTTACAGTATCATTTTCAAGGGAGAACCTTTATCAATAGATGACAAAGTAATTAAGACCGTAAAAGACAGTTTTGATTTCCTTAAAGAATTTTCAAAGAATAAGGTTATATACGGAGTTAACACGGGTTTTGGACCCATGGCTCAGTATAAAATCAAAGATTCTGAAACTATTCAGCTACAATATAACTTAATTCGTAGCCATGCTTCAGGTACGGGCAATCCTATTCCTCCCAAGTATGTAAAAGCAGCAATGCTAGCTCGTCTAAACACTTTAAGTCTTGGTAATTCCGGAGTTCATCCTTCGGCATTAGAAGTAATGACCTCTTTAATTAATGAAGATGTTACTCCTCTTATTTTTGAACATGGTGGTGTAGGCGCCAGTGGCGATTTGGTTCAACTAGCACATTTAGCTCTTGTTCTCATTGGTGAAGGCGAAGTTTTTTACAAAGGAGAAAGAAGACCTACCCAAGATGTTTTTAAAGAATTGAACATCACACCTATAAAAGTTGAATTACGAGAAGGTTTAGGCCTAATAAACGGTACTTCTGTAATGACAGGTATAGGAATAGTGAATGCTATCTATACACGTAGGTTATTAGAATGGACCATCTGTTGCTCCTCTGCCATAAATGAAATTGTACAAGCTTACGACGATCATTTGTCAGAAGAACTCAACCACACAAAAAGACATAAAGGGCAACGCGAAATTGCACGAGCAATGCGAAGCCACTTAGAGGATAGCACGCTTACTCGCAAAAGAGAACATCATTTATATGTTGATAATAATGGTGTTTCCGTTTTTGAAGAGAAAGTGCAAGAGTACTATTCTATACGTTGTGTACCACAAATCTTAGGACCTGTCTTGGATACTTTAAGCAATGTAGAAAGAACACTAATTGAAGAAGTAAATTCTGCTAACGACAACCCCATTGTTAACGTAGAAAAGAAAAATGTATATCATGGTGGTAATTTCCATGGAGACTATATTTCTTTGGAAATGGACAAGCTAAAACTTGTTGTTACCAAAATGACCATGTTGGCAGAAAGACAACTTAACTATCTCTTAAATTCAAAGCTGAACGATATCTTGCCTCCTTTTGTTAACTTAGGAACTCTAGGTCTTAACTTTGGTATGCAAGGGGTACAGTTTACGGCCACATCAACTACCGCCGAAAACCAAATGCTGTCAAACCCAATGTATGTTCACAGTATTCCGAATAACAATGACAATCAAGACATTGTTAGTATGGGTACGAATGCCGCAAATATTACCAAACAAGTAATTGAAAACGCTTTTGAAGTAATAGCTATAGAAATGATTACCGTAGTTCAAGCTATAGAATACTTAGACTTAAAGGACAAGGTTTCTTCTAAGACAAGAATGATGTACGACGCGGTTCGTAAAATAGTTCCCCCGTTTAAAGATGACACTATCATGTATCCCTACGTAAACGAGGTAAAGGACTATATTATTAACCATCAAAACAAAGAAGTAAAATGAAAAAGCTAGCATTTTTATTGGTACTTATCGTAAACACATTTACTCTTTTCGCACAAGAATATGCCTTGGTCCGAGAAGATGACAAATTTGGTTTTATTGACAAAACAGGCGCTTATATAATTGAACCACAGTTTGAAAAAGCAGGTAGCTTTTCTAACGGGTTAGCAGCAGTCTTGGAAGGTGACTTCTGGGGATTTGTTGACACCAAAGGCGAATGGATAATTAAACCGGACTATGATCGTGTAAAAATATTCAACTCAGGTTATGCCTTGGTTTTAAAAGATGACCAGTGGAGTTACATTGATACGACAGGGAAAAAACTTGAAACTCCAAACAGCGAAAAGTATTATGATTTTGAAGATGGAGTAGCCCTCTTTCGTGCTGGAGAAAAAATTGGTCTTTTAGGAACCAGTGGTAAACTGGTATTGGAGCCTACTTATGACGTAATAAAAAAGTTTAGAAATGGGCATGCCAAAGTAAATAATGGCGAACTATGGGGTATGATAGATGCTTCTGGCAAAGAGATTATTCCCGTGGAATACGAAGAAATAGGAAACGCGTTTAGCGAGGCAGGCGTCTACGGTAAAAAAGATGGCACTTTTGGCATTATACACAACGGCAGCTTTAACCCAATTGACAATGCCACCAAAGTGCATAACTTTTATAAAGACTCAAAACTTACCTATGCTTCTCGTGAGAAAAAAACGGGCTTTGTAAACAGTAAAGGCGAATGGATTATTGAACCTAAATTTGATAAGGCCAGAGCTTTTTCTAATGGTTTAGCTCCTGTTGCGGAAGGCAAAAAGTGGGGTTACATTAACGAAAAAGGAGAGATGGTCATAGAACCACAATTCCGTGATGCAGAAGTGTTTTCTGCAAGTGGTTTTGCTCCGGTAAAAGATAAAGCCTGGGGTTTCATAAATACTTCTGGCGAAGTCATTATCCCTATGGAATATGGTATTTCAGGAAACTTTGCTTTCTTAAAAGGTTCTGAAGAAAAAGGTTTTGTAAACGGTATTGCTAGAGTAAAATCTAAAAAGGGCTGGGGCTTCTTTAACGAAAAAGGTGAATTAGTGGGTGATAAATGGTTTCAGAATGCAGAACCATTTGTATCTGTTAAATAATATTATTTCGTTTTTTAACTACAAAATATCGCTAGCTTTAAATACTAACTAGCAAACCAAACGCTCCGTATTTACCGGAGTTTTGAAAACTTACAATTCTTAGATGGAAGAAAAGAAAGCGGAAAAGCAAAAATATGCATTGGTAACTGGTGGTTCTAGAGGAATAGGCCGTGCAGTATGTGTACAACTAGCCAAGGACCTAGACTACCAAATTCTTATCAATTATAATAGCAATAAGGCAGCTGCCGAAGAAACGCTTAAACTTGTAGAAGAAGCTGGTGGAAAAGGAGAATTACTGCCTTTTAATGTTACGGATGCCGAAGCTGTGAAGTCCGCTTTGGAAAACTGGCAGGAAGCTCATGAAAAAGATATCATAGAGGTAATCGTGAACAATGCCGGAATTACACAAGACGGTATGTTCATGTGGATGAAATATGAAGACTGGTCCAAAGTTATAGACACTAGCCTTCATGGTTTCTTTAATGTCACCAACACCCTTATTCAAAAACTTTTGGTCAACAAATATGGCCGTGTCATCAATATGGTTTCCGTTTCTGGACTTAAGGGCACACCTGGTCAGACCAACTATTCCGCAGCTAAAGGAGCAGTTATTGGGGCAACTAAAGCACTTGCACAAGAAATTGCAAAAAGAAACGTTACAGTAAATGCTGTTGCACCTGGTTTTATTAAAACTGATATGACCAATGACCTAGATGAAAAGGAATTAAAACGAATGATTCCCGCAAATAGGTTTGGCGAAGCAGAAGAAGTAGCACATGTTGTATCTTTTCTAGCTTCAAAAAAATCGGGTTATATTACTGGTGAAGTCATCAATATAAACGGCGGTATTTATTCTTAAACATTACAGAAGGGGCAATGAGAAGAGTAGTAATCACAGGCATGGGCATATATTCTTGTATAGGTAAAAACCTAGACGAGGTTAAGACATCCCTGTATGAAGGAAAATCAGGTATCGTCAATGATCAAGAACGTCTTGATTTTGGTTATCGCTCTGGACTCACGGGAATGGTAGATGAACCTGAACTGAAAAAACTACTATCAAGAAGACAACGACTTAGTCTTGGCGAAGAAGGCCGTTATGCCTACATGGCTACAATTGAAGCTTTAAAGAATGCCAAGATTGAAGACAGTTTTTTTGACGAGAATGAAGTTGGCGTAATTTACGGTAACGATAGTACTGCAAGATCAGTTGTAGAATCTACAGATATTTTAAGAGAAAAAAAGGATACCACGCTAGTAGGCTCAGGAGCTATTTTTAAAGCCATGAACTCTACCATAACCATGAACCTTTCCACTATATTTAGGCTAAGGGGCGTTAATTTTACAATTAGTGCCGCATGTGCAAGTGGGTCCCACTCTATTGGTATGGGTTACCACCTTATAAAAAGCGGACTTCAAGATTGCATTATAACAGGTGGAGCACAAGAAATAAATAAATTGGCCATGGGTAGTTTTGATGGCCTTGGGGTATTTGCCACAGTAGATGGCGACCCTTCAAAAGCATCAAGACCTTTTGACCAAGCCAGAAACGGGTTAGTACCTAGCGGTGGCGGAGCTACTCTAATTTTAGAAAGTTACGAGTCCGCAGTTAAAAGAGGTGCGCCTATTTTAGGTGAAATTATAGGCTATGGTTTTTCATCGAATGGAGGGCATATATCCACACCAAATGTTGATGGACCTTCACGGGCTATGCGTAATGCATTACATGATGCAAAAATTGATGCTTCGGTTATAGATTACGTAAATGCTCATGCAACTTCTACTCCCGTAGGTGATAGCAATGAAGCAAAAGCCATTTATGAAGTCTTTGGTGAGAGTAATACTCCGGTAAGCTCTACCAAATCCATGACAGGTCATGAATGTTGGATGGCAGGCGCAAGTGAGGTTATTTACGGTATGATTATGATGCAGAATTCGTTTGTTGCACCCAACATTAATCTTGAAAATGTTGATGAGGATGCAGCGAAATTAAACATAGTTAAGGAAACGTTAAATAAAAAAATTGACGTATTTTTGTCGAATTCATTCGGGTTTGGTGGTACAAATTCCGCTTTGATATTAAAAAAATGCTAGAGAAAGATGGTGATGACCAAAGAAGATATTATTCAAAAAATAGATGATTTCCTAATCGACGAATTTGAAGTTGAGGAAGAGGATATCGCTGCTGATGCTAATCTTAAAGACACTCTAGGTCTAGATAGTTTGGACTTCGTTGATCTTGTGGTGGCCGTAGAAAGCAATTTTGGTGTAAAATTAGTAGGTGAAGACTTTGCAAATGTTACCACGCTACAGAACTTTTATGACCTTATTGAGCGAAAAATTCACTGATATTCCCCAGACAAAACCCAAAAATGGCAACAGAATGGGAAGGTAAATCCAAAGGCACCGTTTTAGGATATAGAATCTATATTTTCTTTATCAAAAAACTAGGACTAGGCGCTTCCTATGCACTACTTCATTTCGTGGTTCTTTACTACTGTATTTTTTCAGTGGCGAGCACAAGAGCTATTTTCTACTATTTCCATAAAAGGCTAGGAAAATCTACCTTAAAAAGTCTTTTCAATGTATACCGAAACTACTATGTTTTTGGTCAAACTATAATTGATAAGGCCGCTATATCAGCAGGACTTAGAGATAGGTTTACCTACGATTTTGATGGAATAGATAAAATTGAAGACTTACTTTCTCAAAAAAAAGGTGGCATTCTTTTAAGTGCACATATTGGGAACTTTGAAGTAGCACAACATTTTCTACAAGACGTTAATGCTTTTTCTTCTATTAACTTAGTTACTTGGGACCGTGAACACGAAGAAATCAAGGCCTATTTAGATAGTGTTACGTCAAAATCTAACATCAAGCTTATTTTAATAAAAGAAGATATGTCTCATATCTTTGAAATACATACGGCCCTAACCAATGGGGAGTTAGTCTGCTTTACAGGTGATCGTTATATTGAAGGCACAAAATTCCTAGAACAGCAGTTTTTAGGGGCCACTGCAAAGTTTCCTATGGGGCCCTATTTATTGGCTTCTCGCTTAAAAGTTCCTGTCTTGTTCGTTTATGTAATGAAAGAATCTAAAAAACATTATCATTTATACGCACGAACTGCCGAAGTAAAACGCGGTGATGCCCAAGGTCTACTGGAAAAATATACCGAAAACTTAGAATGGATCATTGAAAAATATCCATTACAATGGTTTAATTATTTTGATTTTTGGGGAGATAAGACAAATAAGTAAGATATTTGATCTATCCCTAAAACGCCTGCGAATCTTTTTTTATTCAACGGCCATATCATAACCTGAAGCAAATGAAAGAAGTACTCGTCGTATATTACTCTCAAACAGGACAATTACGTACCATTATAGATTCTGTACTATCTCCTTTAGACCAGGAAACCGCTAACATCACCTATCATCAAATTATTCCTGACGAGCCGTATGAATTTCCATGGAAAAAGGAACGATTCTTTGATGTTTTCCCAGAATCCTTCCTTCAAATTCCTACGGCAATCAACAAACCAGATGCTTCAATCTTGTCAAAAAAATATGACTTGGTAATCTTAGGCCATCAGGTTTGGTACCTAACCCCTTCCATCCCCTTAAATTCATTTTTGAAATCGAAAGAAGCCAAAATAGTATTGAACGATACCCCGGTAATTACAGTAATCGGTGTTCGTAATATGTGGGCAATGTCTCAGGAAAAGGTGAAAAAAATGCTTATCGGCTTAAATGCAAAGCTTGTAGGAAATATAGCTTTAGTAGACAAAAATCCAAACCATGTTAGTGTAATTACTATTGTGCATTGGATGTTAAAGGGAAAAAAAGACCGTCTGTGGGGTATTTTCCCAAAACCAGGTGTTTCGGATAACACCATTTCATCTGCAAATAAATTTGGCCATCCGATCAAGGAAGCCCTTCTGGCTTCTGACTTTTCTTCCTTACAAGAAAAACTGAATGATTTAGATGCATCAAAAATCAGTAACGTACTGGTTCAGATGGACAAACGTGGCAACATGCTATTCTCTAAATGGGCAAACCTCATCAAAAAGAAGGGAGACCAAGGAGATCCTGCCCGAAAAAAATGGCTACGTTTATTCAACTATTACCTGATATTTGCCATTTGGTTAATCGCACCTATAGTTTTTATCGTATTTTTGTTGACTTATATCCCTATGTACAGAAAGATTCAAAGGGAAAACAAATATTACGCCTCTGTAGCCTATAAGGAGTAAGACTGACACATGAAAAACGCTTACATTACCAGAATATCCAAGTTTCTGCCCAACTCACCTGTCGAAAATGACCAAATTGAAGAAAAATTAGGGTTTATTGACGGGCAAAAGTCAAGGGCGAAAAGCATAATTCTACGCAACAATAAGATTAAAACAAGGTACTATGCCATTGACGAAGATGGCAACGTTACCCATAACAACGCCCAGCTTACTGCGGCAGCGATAGAAGAACTTTGCGATGCCGATTTCAACAAAGAAAACATAGAACTCCTTTCCTGCGGAACTTCTACACCGGATCAACTTTTGCCGTCTCATGCGGCTATGGTTCATGGTGTCTTGAAAAACGGAAACATGGAGATAAATTCTGCCTCAGGAGTTTGCTGCTCAGGTATGAATGCCTTAAAGTATGGCTACATGGCCATACAGGTTGGCTCAGTAAATAATGCGGTATGTACCGGTTCGGAAAAAGTTTCTACTTGGACCAAAGCCGATTTCTACCAGGAAGAAATTGAACATCTAAAGGAATTGGAGGAAAACCCGATGATTGCTTTTGATAAAGATTTCTTACGATGGATGCTTTCTGATGGTTCGGGAGCTATTTTAGTAGAAAACGAACCTAATGGAGACACCCCGTTAAAAATTGAGTGGATGGAAGGTTTTTCATACGCTTTTGAGATGGAAACCTGTATGTACGCCGGTGGCGAAAAACTAGAAAACGGCGAACTAAAACCATGGAGCGAATTCGCACCGGAAGATTGGGCAAAGAAATCTGTTTTTGCTATTAAACAAGATGTAAAACTTTTGGGTGAAAACATCTTAAAAAAGGGAGTAGATTGTCTAAAACTGGTATACGAGAAATACGGTATTGGTCCTGATGATGTTGATTACTACTTACCTCATATTTCTTCATATTTCTTTAAACAAGGACTATATGATGAAATGAAGGATCGAGGCGTAGAAATGCCTTGGGATAAATGGTTTTTAAATCTAGAATCCGTAGGTAACGTTGGTGCAGCATCCATATATCTTATGCTAGAAGAATTGGTTGCATCTGGCAAATTAAAAAAAGGGGATAGAATTTTGTTACACGTACCAGAAAGTGCACGTTTTTCTTATACCTATGCCTATTTAACAGTTTGCTAGTATGAACTTATTGAAGGAAACCATAACCGATCAAGAGTTTCTACAAAATCTCATTCCGCAGAAACCACCTTTTATAATGGTGGGCAAATTACTTCAATATACAGACACTAAGATTGTATCTGGCTTTATCGTTCCTGAAGATAACCTATTCGTTTTTGAGAACCGATTCATGGCTCCAGGCCTTATAGAAAATATGGCACAAACCGTTGCATTACATACGGGATACAAATATTACTTAGCTCAAAAACCAGCTCCTACAGGATATATTGGCGCTATAAAGAAAGCTACCGTAAACGCTTTACCTTTTGTTGGCCAAGAATTAGAAACTACAGTAGAGATTCTACACGATATTATGGGCATTACCTTAGTATCCGCCACAGTAACCTGCGAAGGAATTATATTGGCCTCAAGTGAAATGAAAACCGCATTGGCAAACTAATTTGGAAGCACGAATTAACATAGACATCAAGAATTTTCTACCGCACCGTGAACCTATGCTCATGGCAAGTGTTACTCCGTATCTTGATGAAACCTCTGTTGAAACTCGCTTTAAAGTAGAAGAATCCTGCATTTTCGTTAAAGATGGATATTTATCAGAAACCGGACTTATTGAAAATGCCGCTCAAACCTGTGCTGCCATTGTTGGTCAAAGTTTTTTTGACGATGACGACAAGGACGGTAGCAAGAGCAAAGTCATTGGTTACATTAGTGCCGTAAAAAAAGTACACATAACAGCATTGCCAAAAGTAGGCGAAACCATATCCACTAAAGGCGAACTTGTTTCTAGATATGACAACGATGCCTTTAGCAGCTGCACCATAGCTTCTGAGACTTTCAGAAACGGAGAATTAATCGTAGCTTGTACATTGAACTTTTTGATCCATGAAGTTTAAGAGGGAAATTTTAATAATCCCCCAAAACAACGACCAGTGAAAAAAGAAGAAGTACCACAAGATAAAGGCCTATTAGAATCTGCCCAAACCAAAGAACTCACCTATGCCGTAGATGAAAACGGTGAGTACACTACAGAATTAAGCTCTGGCTGGGACCCCAAGACTATTGCCCTTAGCAATGCTATAAAAGACATAGAAGAACGCGTGGCGAACGCCAAAGAACGCGTTCAGAAAAACGAGACTAGTCCCATTGAATATTACATGGAACTACATAAAATGGATTTACCCATTCTATCTAGCTATGTTGGTCTTTGGCAATGGCGTGTAAAGCGACATTTTAAGCCAAAAAATTTTCAAAAGTTAAATCAAAAGACCCTTCAAAAATATGCCGATGTTTTCGATATCAGCATTGAAGAACTGAAACACATTTCTTAAACATCCCCATGCAAATAGAATTCACTCACAAACAATCGGCACATTGCGAAAATGGTGTGGTAAGCAACCTAATGCGCCACAACGGTTTTGAAGTAAGCGAGCCCATGGTTTTCGGCATAGGATCAGGCCTATTGTTCTGTTATATTCCCTTTTTAAAAGTGAACCACGCACCCGTAGTAACCTACAGGGCAATGCCAGGTTTTATTTTCAATAGGTTTGCAAAGAGAGTGGGCATCAAGATAAAACGTGAAAAATTCAGCAATCCTGAATCTGCAAAAGCTCGTTTAGATGAAAATCTAAAAAAGAATAATCCTGTTGGCTTACAGGTAGGAGTTTACAATCTGTTATACTTCCCGGATGAATATCGGTTTCACTTTAACGCGCATAATTTGGTAGTCTATGGTAAGGAGAACGACAACTACCTAATTAGCGACCCTGTTATGGAACAGGTTACCACTTTAACCGAGAAACAACTAGAAAAGGTTCGTTTTGCCAAAGGGGCTTTTGCACCTAAAGGCCATATTTATTATCCTACTGAGTTTCCAGAAAAACTAGAATTGAAGAGTGCTATTATAAAAGGGATTAAACAAACCTGTCGTGAAATGACCGCCCCCTTCCCCATTGTAGGAACCAACGGCATCAAGACTATTTCAAAACTTATCCGCAAATGGCCTAAGAAAAAAGGTGCTAAAGTCGCAAACCATTATTTAGGACAGGTTGTACGTATGCAAGAAGAAATAGGCACCGGAGGTGGTGGATTTCGTTATATATACGCTGCTTTTCTACAGGAGGCTAGCCAAATTCTTGATAACGAAAACCTAAAAGAACTTTCGAAGGAAATGACTCAAATTGGTGACGATTGGCGTGATTTTGCGGTAAACGCATCACGTATCTATAAAAATCGTAGTGCTCAAGATGATGCTTATAATAAAGTTGCGGACCAACTTGAGGCCATTGCCAATAGCGAAGCGGCCTTTTTTAAGAAACTAAAAAAGGCAATTTAATCCCAACTTAAATTCTATCGCCGTAAATAGGAGAAATCATGTTTTATCTTATAAATTTCGATTAGTTTTGACATCATGATTCAGATTAATGAGCTTTCAAAAAAGTACAAAGGAGCGGACGATTTTTCCGTCCGTGATTTGAACTTGACTATAGAGAACGGCGAGATTTTTGGACTTTTAGGCCCAAACGGTGCCGGCAAGACTACTTTAATCTCTATGCTCAGCTCATTGCTAAAACCAACTTCAGGCCATTTTACTATTGATGGATTGAACTACAAAGACAATAAAAATCAACTAAAGCAATTGATTGGAATTGTCCCTCAGGAATATGCCCTTTACCCTTCTTTGACCGCTTATGAAAACCTCATGTATTTTGGAAGTATGTATGGCTTAAAGGGCCAGTCATTGAAAGACGACGTCAATACACATCTTGAAGCGATGGGACTAGCAAAATTCGCACATAAAAAAATAGACGCCTTTTCTGGAGGAATGAAACGACGCATCAACCTAATATCAAGTATTCTGCATAATCCCAAAGTACTGTTTTTAGACGAACCCACAGTGGGTGTTGATGTACAGTCCAAAAATGTGATTATGGCACATTTAAAAGAATTAAATACAGCAGGAACGACTATTATTTATACCTCTCACCATTTGAACGAAGCCGAGAAATTTTGTACCCGTGTGGGCATTATTGACCACGGAACGCTTATTTGCTTAGGAAAACCACAAGAACTTATAGCTCAGGAAGAAAATGCCGAAAACTTAGAAGGGGTATTCTTGGCCAAAACTGGTAAAGCACTTCGGGATCATGCATAAACTCTGGGCATCTACATATAAAGAATTTTTACTCGTTACACGTGATCTTGGCGGACTGGCCGTTCTATTCCTAATGCCTTTACTATTGGTTATTGTCATCACTACAATTCAAGACAATTCATTCAAAAGCATAAAAGAGACCAAGTTGCCCATTCTTTTGGTAGATATGGATAAAGGAAAAGTGTCTGAAGATATTCTAAAGAGTTTGGCAGACTCCAAATTGTTTCAAGTAGATATGGCTGCTAGTGACGAAGAAGCCAAACAGCAGGTATTGAAAGGCGATTACCAACTGGCCATAGTGATACCGGAAAATCTATCATCGGACCTTCAGATTAAAATCAATGAAAATGTAGATGGTATTCTTTCCAAATTCAGCGATAACGAAGAAAGTATTCCAGAAGTAAAGTCCAAGATGATGCCCAAGGAGGTTAAGCTTTATTTTGACCCCGCCACACAACAGTCATTTAAAAGTTCTGTTCGGAATAATATTGATAAGATGATTTCTAAAATAGAAACAGAAACCATCTATACAGCCTTTCAAGAGCAATTAACAGATGACCCTTCCGAAGACATTTTTGAAACTGAAAAGTTTATCACCTTTACCGAAATTGTACCGAGTAAGTATAAAGAAGCCCTAATTCCCAACTCCACGCAGCATAATATTCCTGCATGGACGCTCTTTGCTATATTTTTTATTATTCTGCCTTTGGCTATAAACATGGTGAAGGAAAAAAACCAGGGTACTTTTGTACGCTTAAGAACAAATCCTGTCTCATACGCCACAGTTCTTGGTGGAAAGACTATTGTATTCTTAGTGGTTTCTCTTGTACAATTCGCACTTATGTTAGCGGTTGGAATTTTTCTCTTTCCACTAATTGGTTTACCTAAACTAGATGTAACAGGTAGATTGCCTCTCTTATTTATTGTAGCCTTCTTTGCTGGTTTAGCGGCCGTTGGCCTTGGTTTATTATTAGGGACTATTGCCAAGACCCAAGAACAATCAGCACCTTTTGGGGCTACTTTTGTGGTTATCCTTGCAGCAATTGGCGGTGTCTGGGTTCCGGTATTTGCCATGCCTAAATTTATGCAAGTACTGTCTAACCTATCACCTATGAATTGGGGTCTAAGTGCATTTTATGATGTATTTTTGCGCAACGCAACCTTTGTTGAAATTATCCCCGAAATATCTCTTTTATTGATATTTTTCGTGGTCACCACGCTCATAGCAATTATCTATAACGAAAGAAAAAATGCCGTCTAACACCAAAAAAGAAATTAGTTTCACTAGCGAAGTCCGCGTACGTTTTGCAGAAACGGACCCACTGGGCATCGTCTGGCACGGTAATTATATTCAGTATTTTGAAGATGGTCGTGAAGCTTTTGGGCGTCACCATGGTATATCGTACCTAGACCAAAAAGACCATAATTTCTCTACGCCAATCGTAAAATCGGCATGTGAGCATAAGCTTCCTTTGACTTATGGCGATGTGGCTACGATTAAAACGACTTATATAGATTCTCAAGCAGCAAAACTGATTTTCAAATATGAAATCTACAATCCTAAAGGAGCTGTTGTTTGTACCGGACAGACCGTTCAGGTATTTGTAGAATTGGGAGGCGAACTGTCTTTGGTAATCCCTGAGTTTTTTGCCGAATGGAAGAAAAAAGTAGGCCTTTTAGATGAATAACATTTACCTATCACATAATAACATTGTTTCCGCTTACGGATTTGATAGTGCCTCTGCAGTTGATAGCATTAAAAACGAGGTATCCGGACTATCACTGGTAGATGATTCCAAAATTCTACCAAACCCTTTTTATTCCTCCCTCATCCCACAAGACAACTTATCTAAAGCATTCCAAAAACTCAATCCACAAGAAGATTATACAAGACTAGAGCAAATACTTCTAGTTTCTTTAGCCAACACCCTTAAAGAATCAGGTTTAGAACTTACAGATAGAGTTGGTTTAATCGTATCCACCACAAAAGGTAATATTGATGTATTGGATGCTGATAGCCCGTTTGATGAAAACAGGGCATATCTAAGTGAACTAGGTAAAAAAATAGAAACTTTTTTCGGTTTTAAAAATGAAGCTATTGTACTATCTAACGCCTGTGTCTCGGGAGTTTTAGCGCTAGCAGTAGCCAAACGGTTTATTCATCAAAAACGTTATGACCACGTTTTTGTGGTTGCCGGAGATTTGGTAAGTCAATTTATTTTAACGGGTTTCAACTCGTTTCAAGCTTTGAGTGAACTACCATGCAGACCTTATTGTAAAACCCGTGCGGGAATTAACATTGGAGAAGTAGGTTGTAGTGTACTTGTTACTACAGATGCAGACAACCTTGTAAACGAATCTGTGCGTATTATAGGTGAAGCTTCATGCAATGATGCCAACCATATATCTGGCCCTTCCCGAACCGGCGAAGGCCTATATCGTAGTGTTGTTTCAGCAATGAATCAAGCAAACATAGAAGCTGACGCTATAGACTATATTTCTGCACATGGTACAGCTACGATGTTCAATGATGAAATGGAAGCCATAGCTTTTAACAGAGCTAATTTGCAAAACACTCCCTTAAATAGTTTAAAAGGATATTTTGGACATACCCTTGGTGCTTCCGGTCTTTTGGAAACTATTATCGGCATGTATTCCCTACATTCAAATACACTTTTTGCTTCGTTGGGTTTTCAGGAACTGGGTGTTTCTCAGCCTTTGAACATTATACAAGAAACTACCGCAAAAGAAAGCAGTATTTTTCTAAAGACTGCTTCCGGTTTTGGTGGTTGTAATACGGCTGCAATTTTTCAAAAAGTCAATTTATGAGTACGTCAGACTACCATATAAAATCGTACTGCCACATTTCTAACGGCAAGATTTCGAAGAACGGAGAAGTTCTCTTTTCTGATGATTTAGAAGAGTTTCCCGCTTTTATAAAGGCGGCGTACAAACATTTTGAAACCGATTATTCTAAGTTCTTTAAAATGGATAATCTGAGCAAACTGGCTTTCATGGGTGCCGAGGTTCTATTAAAAGACAACAACGAAGAAAATACGGCTCTTGTTCTTTCAAACAGCGCTTCTAGTTTAGATACTGACCGAAAGCATCAAGACGCTATTAGTGACCAATCAGGCGCATATGCCAGTCCGGCCGTGTTTGTTTACACCCTTCCAAATATCTGCATGGGTGAAATTAGCATTCGCCACAAACTGTATTCTGAAAATAGTTTCTTTATCTTTGCCGAGTTTAACCCCCATTTATTGTCAGATTATGCCAATGATTTGCTAGAAACAGGTAAGGCAAACGAAGTACTTTGTGGCTGGGTTGATTATGACAAAGGAAAATATGATGCGTTTTTATACGTTATCGCTAAAAAAGGTCTATTACCCTTTGATACAGGAGAACTGACTAAATTATACAGAACAAAATGAGCGAACTTAAACTAGAATTGAAGGAAAAAATCATCGAGCAATTAAACTTAGAAGATGTTTCCGTTGACGAAATCGCAGATACCGATCCGCTTTTTGGTGAAGGCCTTGGTCTTGACTCTATTGACGCATTAGAACTTATCGTAATGCTCGATAAAGATTATGGCATTAGATTGGCAGACCCTAAAGAGGGACGCAAAATTTTTGAGTCTATCGATACCATGGCAGCTTATATTACTGCAAATCGTACGAACTAAGAACTACATCGCTTCTAAGCATACCATCAAACAATCATAAGCGCTATTTAAGAATCGCACTTAAGACCAATATTCGTATTTTTATTATTATATCTATAATACTTCCAAATTAATATGGGAAAGGGCGTAGCAATTACGGGCATGGGTGCTATTTCTGCCATTGGAGACAATGTGCAAGAAAACTATAATGCGCTAGTTTCTGGCGAGGTAGGTATTTCTAGAATTTCAAAAATAGATACCGTTCATAAGGACGATATTATGGTTGGCGAAATAGAAATGACCAATGACCAACTGAAACAAAAATTGGGAATCGCTAAAGAAGAAGCTGTGTCAAGAACTGCTCTTTTAGCCATGATTGCTGCTGATGAAGCTATTTCACAAGCTGGAGTTACCGATATAAACGATTGCGAAACCGGACTCATTTCAGGAACTACCGTGGGTGGCATGGACCAATCTGAAAAATATTATTTTGAATACCTAGAAAGTGACGAGCATTGGGGTCATATAAACGGACTTCATGCAGGAGATTCTACCCAAAAACTTGCAAACCACCTAGGGCTGACGGAAAGTTTTGCTTCAACCATAAGTACAGCTTGCTCCTCTGCAGCCAACGCAATTATGTTGGGTGCACGTATGATAAAATCAGGTCAATTAGACCGTGTTATTGTTGGCGGGACAGATAGTCTTTGCAAATTTACCATCAACGGTTTTAAGACCTTGATGATTCTATCCGATACGCACAACACTCCTTTTGATGATGAAAGAAAAGGGCTTAACCTTGGTGAAGCCGCTGCCTATCTAGTTTTAGAATCTGATGAGATTGTAAAAAGAGATAACAAAAAAGTATTAGGCTACGTAACTGGTTATGGCAATGCAAATGATGCCTACCACCAAACCGCATCTTCCGAAAATGGTGACGGAGCTGTTCTGGCCATGGAAAAAGCATTGAAAGTAGCAGGTTTAGACCCATCTGATATTGATTATGTGAATGCACATGGTACCGCAACACCAAATAACGACCTTTCCGAGGGTCGTGCGTTACTAAGAACATTTGGAGAAAACGTACCAGAATTTAGCTCAACTAAAGCATTTACAGGTCACACATTAGCCGTAGCAGGCGGTATTGAAGCTGTTTATTCAGTTTTGGCATTACAGAACAATATAATTTACCCTAACCTGAACTTTACAACTCCAATGAAGGAATTTACCCTGCTTCCGCAGACCACGGTAAAACAAAAAGAATTACGCCATGTACTCTCTAATTCATTTGGGTTTGGAGGGAATTGCTCTACTTTAATCTTTTCTAAAGAAGCCTAATGAAACCAGTTTATATAAATAGCGTAGGTTCGGTTTCGGCCCAAAAAACTTTTGAAAACAACGAGTTTCTTAACGAGATTACGGACTATAACGACACCGTTATTCATGTAATTGACCCCAACTATAAAGAATACATTCCCCCAGCAGCTGCACGCCGTATGGCACGCGGTATAAAGATGAGCACAGTAAGCTCTAAAAATGCCCTTACAGAAGCTGGTATAGAGAATGTAGACGCAATTATTGTAGGGACAGGATTAGGTTGCATTGGTGATTCTGAACGTTTCGTAAGCGACATCATCAAAAACGACGAACAATTTTTAACTCCTACTCGTTTTATACAATCCTCACACAATACCGTGGCAGGGCAAATTGCACTGGGCCTTGGCTGTAAAGGACATAATTTCACCTTTGTACATTCGGCAGTTTCTTTTGAGTCATCATTGATTGATGCCAAAATAATGCTCGAAAATGACGAAGTTAATACCGTGCTAGTTGGCGGAGTAGATGAACTTGTTGAACATCACGTTACAACCCACCGTTTAATTGGTCATATTAAAAAAGAACCTGTAGCATTAAAGGAACTTTTGCAATCAAAGACCGAAGGCATGGTAATGGGTGAGGGGTCTCACTTTTTTGTGCTTTCCACAGAAAAGTCGCCTTCTACGTATTCAGAATTGGTTGCCGTTAAAACGTTCAACACCCTTTCTAAGGAACGTGTCGAAGAAAAAATAGTTGCTTTTCTAGAACGTCAACACCTTAGCATAAACGACATAGACCTGGTTATACTTGGTAACAATGGCGATGTTAACTATGATGGTTATTACGAACAACTCAGCACTACCCTATTTAACGATACGCCACAAGCATATTACAAACATCTTTCGGGTGAATTTGATACCGCAACTGGATTTGCATTTTGGTTGGCGAATAAAATCCTAAAGACACAGAATATTCCTGACATTGTGAAACTAAACGCTATTGAACCATCCGACCTAAAGACTACATTGATTTACAATCAATACAGAGGAGAAAACCATAGCCTCACCTTAATTCGCAAATGCTAAAGCGGAAGAATGTAAATACCGCTATTATTTTTCTTTTGCTTCCCTTGGTTGCATTATATTTTCTAGGTTACGTACCGTTGTGGTCCATTTTTTCAATTTTGATTATTTGGTTCTTTATCACACTTTTTGGTTCGTTTTTTGTCCGATGGAACTATCACCTTACTTCATTAAGTTCCAATAAAAACACGCCTAATAATTGGGTATCCATAACGTTTGATGATGGCCCAAACCATAAATTTACCCCCAGAGTTCTAGACTTATTAGCTATATATAACGCAAAGGCCACTTTCTTCTGTGTTGGTCAACAGATTGAAAAGCATCCTGAAGTTTTAAAGCGAATACTATCTGAAGGTCATAGCATAGGTAACCACACCTACTCACATTCTAAAAGCTTTGGTTTTTTCCCCTTTGATAAAATTCTAAACGAACTGAATAGAACGGAAAACTTAGTATCTGCATTAACAGAAAAAAAATTAAAACTCTATCGCCCAATTTTTGGCGTTACCAACCCGCAGATTGCAAAAGCGGCAGAACATAAAAAAGTATATTCTATTGGCTGGAACGTGCGTTCATTAGACACCACTTTTAGGTCGGAAAAAACCATTTTAAAGCGCATTACGGGAAAGGTTTCAAAGGGCGATATTATATTACTGCATGATACCAGTGAAAAAACAATAGTCGTTTTGGAACAGTTATTGTTATTTTTGCGAGAGAAAAATCTGAGTTCGGTCACGGTTGACCAGCTACTAGAAATCGAAGCGTATGCATAAGATACTTTTTCTTATATTTTTTATTTCCCTTGGAGCGTTTGCCCAAAAAGAAATGACCCCAACAGAAGCTGCTGCCCTAAAGGCTAAAGTAAAGACTAGGGCAGATGCTACTACCACGGTAATGAGTGAATTTACGCAATACAAGCATTTAGACTTCTTGTCCGATGATATTGTATCGCAGGGTAAACTTGCTTTTAAAGTTCCTAATTTGGTAAAATGGGAGTACACCAAACCTTTTGCTTACTCGGTCTTGTTTAAAGACGAAACATTGTTCATAAACGATGATGGTAACAAGAGCAATATGGATGTAGGCTCCAACAAGATTTTCAAACAGCTGAACCAGCTTATTACGGCCAGTATACGTGGTGATATGTTTAATGACAACGAATTCAATATCAAATATTTTAAAATAAACGATTCTAGTTTGGTGTACTTTCTTCCGAAAGATGAGCAATTCTCCAAATTCATTAAAGCTTTTCACCTTTCTTTTAACGCTAAAGGCGATGTAACCGAAGTGAAGATGATCGAACCATCAGATGACTATACACAAATTAAGTTTACTGATCGTGTCGTGAATAAAAACTTGTCAGATGCGGTTTTTACTCAATAGTCTTTGTTTTTTTCTATTACTAGGCTGCGCCTCTTACCCTGTTCAAAATGGGTATGAGTCTAAAAGCGATTCACCTCAAGAAACTTTAAACCCCTATTTTGCGAATGCTGAAAAGGATTATGTCTACAAGGCCAAAATAGATGCGTTCAATAAATCATTTGGTGGTATTTTTATCGTTAAGAAGTTAGGCCCTGAACATCATCGTATTGCTTTTACCACAGAAATAGGAAATACTATTTTCGACTTTACTTTTGAAGGTGACGATTTTAAAGTAAATCGAATTTTAAAAGAGTTAGACCGAAAAATACTTATCAATATTTTGAAAAGGGATTTTAAGGCGCTTATACAAGAGCAATCCCCAGTAAAAAATCATTTTTCATTAAAAAACGATGACATACTGCAGACGGATATTCTTTCTAAAAAACATTATTTTCATTATACCAACAATCAATTAAATAAGATTGTTAGAGTGGACCGAAACAAAGAAAAAGTAGATTTTAGTTTTACCAACATAGATGGCCAATTTGCAAAGGAAATTGAAATAGCACATCATAATTTCAAGCTTCACATTGCACTAAAAGCATTTAAATGAAGACATTAAAACTTTTTATACTCGCTATGGTCCTTTGCAATATAGGAACAACTGTAGCACAAACTCGCCCAGGTATAAAGGCTGGTTTAAACAGCTCTAACATCAGTAATACGGCACTAGATACAAAATCTGGAATTTATATTGGCGCTTTCGCAGACATTCCAATAACGGATTACTACTCTTTGCAGCCAGAACTTTTGTATTCTAAACAAGGTGGTAAATCTAATTCACCTGCCTATGGCGATGTAAATATAAATTACGTCTCTATTGGCCTACCTAATAAATTTTATGTGACTCCGGGTAAAGGACTTCACTTTATTCTTGGTCTGGGTCTAGATATTAACTTTGAGAACAATTTTGTTAACTTGACCAACTTTAACGGTGATGATGAAATTTCACCTGTTGATGTTACTGTTCTTGGAGGAATTGGCTACGAGTTTGGTTTTGGTTTGATTCTTGAAGCACGATACAAGCAAGGAACCATAAGCGTTGACTTCTTTGGTGAAGATGACCTTTATGAAGAAACAGGGAGTAACCTAAATGGCGTTTTTCAAATAGGTGCCGCGTATAAATTTAAATTGTATAAAAATGCTGATTGAAGGGTTATACACCGTAGAAAGTTTTGAAAAAGAAGAGCAAACAGTAAAAGCTACTGTAAAGCTTAATGCTGCACATAAGGTTTTTAAAGGCCATTTTCCTGGTAACCCAGTAATGCCAGGTGTTTGTATGATTCAGATAATTAAAGAATTAACTGAACAGGCCACAGGCAGAACCTTATTTCTCTCAGTTGCTTCGAACGTTAAGTTTATGGCTATTATCAATCCTGAGAAGAATGACACTATACAACTTACATTAACCGTTACAGAAGAAGGTGATACGGTAAAAGTGAAGAACACCACTACTTTTGACGACACATTGGCTTTAAAGCTTAGCGCTACTTTTACTGTTTTAACCTAGATGTTATGAATTTAAAACTAGTACTATTTACAATATTTTCTTTCTTAACTATTGCCGTTGCAACAGATTTAAAGGAAACAAGATCTGCCTATATTGAAGCGGTAGACAATGAAAGTGCTACCATTGCCCTTCATGAAGATTTGATTTCAGTTTCCAAAACTGATGATAAAACACTGGTTGCCTTTAAAGGAGCGGTATCTGCCATGATGGCTAAATATGCCAAGGGCATAAAAGGCAAGAAAACTTTCATGAAAGAGGGCAAGGAACTTTTGGAGTATGCTCTAGAAGCAGACCCAAATAATGTAGAAATACACTGTATTAGGTTAAGCGTTCAAGAGAATGTACCCAAGATTACGGGTTACACCAAGAACATTGAAGAAGACAAGCAGTTTATACTCAATAACTACAGTTCCATCTCCAATAAAAATAGTAAGAATTTCGTTAAAGGATATATTCTAAAATCCGAGGCTTTTACCGAAACGGAAAGGCAATTGCTACAAGGGTCGTAATACGTATCTTTGTAGAAAATTCGAACCGGTTTTCTGAACCCTTTGAAAAAATTGCTCGTGTCAACCCCTATTCCAACACTTCAAAACATCATGCAGCAACTTAATTGCTGTGTAATGGTACCGACTTACAATAATGCGGGCACCTTAAAGCGGGTACTTGACAATATTTTGGAACGGACTACTTCTATCATAGTTATAAATGATGGAGCTACGGATAACACGGCGGCCATTCTAAAAGAATATCCAACTCTACAGCAAATTCATTTACCGGAGAATAAAGGCAAAGGAAACGCCCTTCAGGTAGGTTTTAAAGCTGCTATTTCCAAAGGGTATGATTATGCCATAACCATAGATTCTGATGGACAACATTTTCCAGAAGACCTTTCTGTGTTCTTAGATGAGTTGCAAGCGGAAGAATCTCCCAACGTGCTCTATATTGGCTCGCGAAACATGCAACAGGAAGATGTACCTGGCAAAAGTAGTTTTGGTAATAAATTTTCTAACTTTTGGTTTTGGTTTGAAACGGGTACTAAACTACAAGATACACAATGTGGTTACCGACTTTATCCTTTAAAACAACTAAAGGATTTAAAATTTTACACACCAAAATTTGAGTTTGAAATAGAGATAATCGTGCGTTTGGCATGGAACGGCACCTTAGTTAAAAATGTTCCCGTACGTATTTTGTACGATGAAACGGAAAGGGTTTCTCACTTTAGAACTGTACCTGATTTTGCGCGTATAAGCGTACTCAATACTTGGTTGGTCATTGTTGCCATCATCTATATAAAGCCACGCAACTTCATTCGGAAAATAAAAAAAAAAGGATTTAAAAAATTCCTTTTAGAAGATCTGCTTCGCAGTGATGATAAGCCAAAAACAAAAGCCCTATCCATAGCACTAGGTGTTTTTCTAGGTATTGCTCCTTTCTGGGGTTTTCAGACCATACTCGTTTTTGCACTTGCGGCCCTTTTTGGCTTGAACAAGGCTATCACCTTTGCTTTTTCTAACATTAGCTTGCCTCCTTTAATTCCGTTTATTATATTTTTCAGTCTTAAAATAGGCGCGATGATTACAGGTGAAGATATTTCTTTTTCTATGGAAAATATAACCGAAAACTTTGACTTTCTACAGAACCTTAAAACGTATCTCATTGGTAGCTTTATCCTAGCTTCCTTATCCGCACTTCTTTTTGGAATTGTTGGCTATATATCTCTTATATTCTTTGGAAAGAAAAAAATGGTTGTAGATAATGGGTAGTTTCTTTTTTAGGGCATATCAATTCATTGCACGGAAACGAATGTTATCCGTATCGGCACTTGTTGTCGTTCTTATAGGGTTATCTATAATTGTATCTAAAATTCAGTTTGAAGATGATATCACCTCTTTAATTCCGGCAAACGAAGAAGCACAGCGTGTTCAAAAGGTTTTAAAGTCTATTACGTTTACGGATAAAATTATCATAAACATACAAAAAGAGGAAGAAGGCACCGTAGACCACCTTACCCATTATGCCAAAGATTTGCTGGATAGTCTGGAGCAAAATCAATCGGAATTCATCAAAAACATACAAGGCAGAGTTAATTCTGATGATATACCCAAAACGTTAGATTTAGTTTATGAAAACTTGCCGCTCTTTTTAGAAACGGACGACTATTCCAATATCACAAAAAAAATAAGGTCTGACAGTATTGCTAAAGTTACTGCCGAAAATTACCGAACACTTGTTTCTCCATCTGGTATTATCGCTAAGAAAACCATAATTAAAGACCCATTACGGCTCTCTTTTATTGCGCTTAAACGGTTACAAGAATTAGGTGTTGGTGATGATTTTAAATTGAAAAATGGCTTTCTCTTAGATAAAGAAGAAAAGAACATTCTTCTGTTTCTTACGCCAGCCTATGGCTCAAATGAAACCGATAAAAACTTACCTTTTTCAAATGCGCTTTACGACCTACAGGACAAACTCAACAAGTCTTACAAGGCAAAAGTACATAGCGAGTATTATGGCGCAGCTTTGGTTGCTGTAGCCAATGCCAAACAGATTAGAAGCGATATTCAATTTACGGTAAGTATTGCCATGACCTTGCTTATCATTATTTTAATGCTGTTCTACCGAAAGCTGGCATTGCCATTTATTCTCTTCCTACCCACGTTGGTTGGTGCGCTATTGTCTATTGCTTTTCTGTGTATAATTAGGGACAAGATTTCCGCTATTTCATTAGGTATTGGCTCTGTTCTTTTAGGCGTTACGCTAGATTATGCCCTGCATATTCTTACACATATACGAAACGGAAATGGTGCAGAGAGTCTTTATAAAGAAGTAGCTCCTTCCATCTTAATGAGCAGTCTTACCACGGCATCTGCCTTTTTATGTCTGTTGTTTCTAGAGTCTCAAGCATTACAGGACCTGGGTATTTTTGCTGCCGTAAGTGTTCTTGGCGCTTCGGTTTTTGCCCTACTCTTCGTTCCACAAGTGTATTCTCCTAAAAAAGCGGTGAGTTCCAGACGGACAATTTTAGACCGAGTAGCATCTTTCGACTTTCATAAATCAAAATGGGCCATTATAGTATTGGTGCTGTTTTCTGTTATTAGCATATTCACATATAACAAAGTTGTTTTCAATAAGGATATTGCCAAGTTAAATTACGAAACAGAAGTTTTACAGGAGGCAAGGAAACGATTGGAAACCTTAACGGACATCAGTTCAAAATCTATATATCTCTCAACATACGGCAAGGATATACAAACTGTTTTGACGCAAAACGATTCGCTTTATGACGAGCTAAAGATTCTTGAAGAGAAAAAGAAAATATTGAGTTTTAGTTCTGTTGGCGGACTCATACGTGCCAAAAAAACCAAGAGGAAAAAATTGGAAGGTGGAATGATTTCTGGACTCCGTCCAAAATCAATACAACCAAAGCAAACCTTATTGAAAGCAGTAAAGAGTTTGGTTTCAAACCTACCACATTCTCCCAATTTTACGACTTGCTGAATGATGACTTCCAACCTATGGAAGTTACCGCGTTTGATTCCATAAAATCATTTTCGCTTGATGATTATATCGTTAACGACGAAAACGGAACCACCATAACCTCACTCGTAAAGGTAGATGATGACCATATTGATGCTTTGCGCGAACGTTTTGAAAACTCCCCTAACACCCTACTTATTGACCGCCAACAGGTAAATGAAACATTTTTAGGGAATTTAAAAAATGACTTCAACAGCTTAATTGGGTATTCATTTCTAGTTGTTCTGCTTATTCTATTATTATTTTACCGCAGCCTTTCACTTACGGTAATAACTAGCCTTCCCATTTTCCTTACTTGGTTCTTGAACGTGGGTATTATGGGCCTTTTCCATATTGAATTCAACATTTTTAATATCATCATCTGTAGTTTTATATTCGGTCTAGGTGTTGATTATAGTATTTTTATCACCAATGGATTGCTTACCGAATACCGAACAGGAGAAAAGGTACTCCACACCCATAAAACCTCCATATTACTATCGGTCATCACAACAATTGCTGGTGTAGGGGTTTTAATTTTTGCAAAACATCCTGTTTTATATACCATTTCTACGGTGTCGCTAATAGGTATTTTATCCGCTGCATTTGTGGCTTTTACGCTTCAGCCCTTATTGTTCAAGCTCTTTATTGGAAGTGCTGATAAGCGACCTATTTCCGTACGCTATTTTATTCATTCCGTATTATCATTTGGATATTTTGGTACAGGAGGATTTTTACATTCTATCTATGGAGTAGTTAAATTAAAACTATCACCAAATAGCCAAAGGAAAGAGAACTTAGGTTTTCATAAATCGGTTTCAAAATTGATGGGTTCTGTTCTATACACTAATCCGTTTGTATCTAAAAACATAAGAAACCCACATAACGAGACTTTTGAAAAGCCCGTTATGATTATAGCCAATCATACCAGCTTTTTAGATATTCTTGCTATTGGTATGTTACATCCTAAGATTATATTCTTGGTAAATGACTGGGTGTATAACTCACCCGTATTTGGTAGCGCAGCAAAACTAGCTGGAGCCTATCCCGTTTCTGGAGGTATTGAAAATGGTGAAGCTATATTGAAAGAAAAAGTAGCCCAAGGGTTTAGTATAATTGCTTTTCCGGAAGGCACGCGTTCATCAACCAACAAAATCAAACGTTTTCATAAAGGAGCTTTTTATCTGGCACAACAGTTTGAATTGGATATTCTTCCGGTGCTCATTCATGGGAATTCTGAAGTATTACCAAAGGGGAGTTTCATTATTAGAGATGGAAAAATCACGATAGAGCTTTTACCGAAAATAGATGCACACGATACGCAATATGGCAAAAACTATAGTGAGCGTGCTAAACAATTAGGAGCATATTTCAGGAGTGAATTTAGAAGACTAAGAGATGAAATTGAAGATGAGAATTATTGGGATAAAGCACTTTTAGAAAACTATAGATATAAAGGCGATGTTATTTACAAAGCGGTTAAGCTAGATATAGAAACCAATAGAAAAACGTACTATTCTCTTCTACAAGAGATAGGAAAAAAGAGCAAGATTGTTCATTTATCCAGAGATTTTGGGCAATTAGACCTGCTTCTTGCTTTAGATTCTTTTGATAGAAAAATTACGGTGAGCTTAGAAAACAAAGAAGCGTCCGTCTTACTTAAAAGTAATTTCCTAACTAAAAATTATAGTAAAATAGAAGTAGTTGATACTGTAGCCGAAGCCCTGAAAACCGTTGCCGATGTATTGTTAATAGATATGGAAATTGAAATAACACAACTCACCAATCTTATGGTAAATGAGTTTGAAACTATTATCTTATTAAAAGAGGCACGGCATATAGATTTAGCTCCGCTAGAAGCATTAGGTTTCGTTACCAGCCAACAAAATGATAACTTTAGGCTACTTAAAAAGATACGCAGTTAATGAAAGAGCATTATGACGTAGTGGTGGTTGGCAGTGGCATGGGCGGTCTCGTTTCTGCTATTATCATGGCGCGCGAAGGTAAAAGCGTCTGCGTATTAGAAAAAAATAACCAGTACGGAGGCAACCTCCAAACTTTTGTTCGCGAACGTACTATTTTTGATACCGGTGTTCATTATTTAGGCGGCTTGGAAAAAGGACAGAACCTCTATCGTTATTTTGAGTATCTAGATATTTTAGACGGACTCAACCTTACTCGCTTAGATAAAGATGGTTACGACCTTATTACTTTTGATGGCGATAAAAAAGAATACCCACATGCGCAAGGCTACCCAAATTTTGAGCGCCAACTAGTAGAAAGATTTCCAGAAGAAAAAGAAGCCATTCACCAATACTGCAAAAAGCTACAAGACATTTGTAATCAATTTCCTCTTTACAATCTAAAACTTGGAAAACCATATCATGAAAATACAGAGCTTTTCACCTTACCTGCCAAAGAATATATAGACTCCGTCACTCAAAATAAAAAGCTACGCGCCGTACTTGCTGGCTCCAATCTTTTGTACGCAGGAGAACCAGATAAAACTCCTTTTTACGTGCATGCGCTCTCTGTAAACTCATACATTCAAAGCTCATACAGGTGTGCCGATGGTGGTAGCCAGATAACCAAATTACTCATTAAGAGATTAAAAGAAAATGGTGGTGAAGCCTATAAACATAGTGAAGTAACCCAGTTTAATGTTGAAGAGAAGCAAATAGTTTCTGTCGTAACAAAAAAGGGTGATATCATTAAAGGCGACTTATTCATTTCTAATATAGAACCAAAGGTTACCGTAAAAATGGTGGGAGCGGCACATTTTAGAAAATCGTACGCCAACCGTATTGAAAGTATTGACAGTACCATCTCGGCATTTAGTATTCACATTGTGCTAAAGCCGGAATCATTCAAATATCTAAACCATAACTACTATCACTTTAAAGATTACAAATCGGTTTGGAACTCGCATAACTACACTCAAGAATCATGGCCAGAAGCCTATATGGTTTCTATGGGTACACGTAAGAACCAAGGAGAATGGGCTGATCAGCTTACCGCTATTACCTATATGCGCTATGAAGAGCTAAAACCTTGGTCTGGCACCTTCAACACCGTATCCCACAAGAATAGTCGCGGGGAAACTTACGAAGAGTTCAAAGAAGCCAAAATAGAAGCATTTTTAAAAGTGCTTGAAGAAAAATTTCCGCATATCCGCGAAAGCATACAATCCGTTCATACTTCTACCCCACTATCCTACAGAGATTATATTGGTAGCAATGAAGGCTCTATGTACGGTTACGCCAAAGATTACAACATACCTTTAAAAACTTTTATTTCTCCACGAACCAAAATAAAAAATCTATTTTTTACGGGCCAAAGCATTAATATGCATGGTATTTTAGGAGTCACCATTAGTAGTGTTGTTACCTGTTCCGAAATTTTGGGCAGTGAATACCTATTAGATAAAATTATTAAAGGGAGTACGAATACCAACGAAAAAATAGATGCATAATGGGACAGTTTAAAACAACTCCAGTAGAACGAGTAGAAAACATCTCAAAGGCTGACTTTATAAAAAACTACTACAAACCGCAAAAGCCAGTTCTGATTACCGGATTGACAAAAGATTGGCCAGCGTTTGAAAAATGGAAATTAGATTACATCCAAAACCTGGCGGGAGATCAAATTGTTCCTTTATACAATAATGAACCAGCCAAGGATAAGGAAAGTGTATACGCGCCGAAGAAGAAAATGAAGCTGAGCGAATACATAGAAATTCTTAAAACCGAACCTACGGACCTGAGGATTTTCTTTTATAATATTTTAAAGGAAATGCCGGAACTGCTCAAAGATTTTGAGTACCCGGATATTGGATTAAAATTCTTTAAAAAACTTCCCGCACTATTCTTTGGAGGAGGAACATCTAAAGTATTCATGCATTACGACATTGATTTGCCAGATAGCATGCATTTTCATTTTGATGGTGACAAGGTTGTTAACCTCTTCTCTCCTGAACAAACAAAATACCTGTACAGAGTCCCTTTTTCCATTCATAATATCGAAAGCATAGATATGGATAATCCGGATTTTGAAAAATTTCCGGCACTCCAATATGCCGAAGAAATTCGTGCCGAGATGAAACATGGCGATGCTCTCTACATGCCTAGCGGTTACTGGCACTCTATCCGGTATCTGAACGGGGGATTTTCCATGACGCTACGTGCGTTACCAAGACACCCCGGTCGTTTTGCCAATATGCTGTACAACGTAGTCATTATGAGAAATATTGACAATATTACTCGAAAATACCGTGGTCAAAAATGGTTGGATTATAAAGACCGATGGGCCATAAAACGCACTGAAAAGAATCTAAAAGCTAAAAAACACAGTTAGAGCACCGTACTTTAGCCAACTATTATTTCTTGTATAGCCGATTGACCTCATGCCGATAAAAATCTTCCGAAACATACACGTTCTTATAGGCTTCACCCTTCTTTTGGGCTCTTGTGGTGTTTCAAAATCCTTGAAAGATTTGCCCAACATTAGCCAATACCAAGTGAATATAGCGCAGCGGCAGCAACTTACAGATTCTACATACCTACTGGGAAATAACTTTTTGACCAAAAACAAACAGGGTCTTTACGAGCTCTATGTTTCGGGAAACCCATACGAATTAGGTCTTAAAACCGGAAGCCTAACACAAGAGCTTTTTCAGGAACAGGAACGTGTGTTCATTGAAAAAATAGATGACCTCGTACCAAAAAAAGGAAAACAAAAACTACTCAGGAAATTCTTGGCTTGGTTCAACCGGAAAATGTACAAACACGTAGATGAGCAATACAAAGCAGAGATTTACGGCATTTCTCAGTACGCCTCAAAAGATTATGACCGCATTGCCGCTCCATACCCGCGCGTCATGTATTTTCACGGAGCGCACGATATTGGTCATGCCCTACAAGATTTAGCTTTGGTAGGTTGTTCTTCCTTTGCAGCTTGGGGAGATCAAACGGCAGACGGCAAACTGATTATTGGCCGTAATTTTGATTTTTATGCAGGTGATGATTTTGCTAAGAATAAAATTATTGCTTTTGTAGCTCCTGATGAGGGTTATAAATTTATGTCCGTTACCTGGGGAGGTATGATTGGCGTAGTCTCCGGTATGAACGACCAAGGATTAACTGTGACGATTAATGCAGGAAAATCTAAATTTCCTTTGGTGGCCAAAACACCCATCTCATTGGTAACCCGAGAAATTTTACAATACGCTTCTACTATTGACGAAGCAATAGCCATTGCCAAAAAACGGGAAGTCTTTGTTTCGGAATCTATTTTTGTAGGAAGTGCCAAGGATAAAAAAGCAGCCTTGATTGAGGTTTCTCCGCATAATTTTGGCGTCTATGAAGTGGAAAACGGGAACCAGCTGGTTTGTTCCAATCACTTTCAGAGTGCGGCCTATGCCAATGATAAAAAGAACCAAAACCATATTTTAGAGAGCCACTCTGAATATCGTTACGAACGTATGGAAGAGCTTCTGAACGAAGAATCAAAAGTAACTCCACAGACCGCCGTAGACATCCTAAGAAACAAAAACGGACTTGATGATAAACGTATTGGTTACGGAAACGAAAAGGCGCTGAACCAGATGCTAGCGCACCACGGTATTGTCTTTCAACCAGAAGACCTTATGGTTTGGGTATCAAGTAACCCATATCAATTGGGTGAATTTGTGGCTTATGATTTGAACGAGGTTTTTAAGAATGCCGACGAAAATCAAAAGGCTAGATCTATTTCCATCGCAAATAAAAATATAGGACCGGATCCTTTTCTACGTACTTTGGCGTACCGCCATTATGAGCGTTATAGAGCGTTAAACAGTCAAATAACAGCTGCTCTTGCTGCCGAAGAAAAAATTGAACCATCTGTCTTATCAGAATTTATAGCGGTAAATCCCGATTTTTGGGAAGTCCATTTTCTTGTGGGACAGTATTACTACGAAAACGGACTTTATAAGGAAGCTTTAAACGCTTTTGAAACCGCCAAGACTAAAGAAGTGACCACAGTACCGGATTTAGAGGCCATCAATACATATATTAAAAAATCAAAAAGGAAGCTCAAATAATGATTCCAGAAATAGAAAAAGCATCCATACCAGAAATAAAGGCCTTTCAAGCAGAGAAGCTAAAAGAGGTTATTGCATACGTTACTAGCAATTCGCCCTACTACAGGCGTCTTTTTAGGCAGTATAAAATACTTCCTTCTGATATCAATTCACTTGAAGACTTGGTTAGAATACCCGTAACAACCAAAGAGCAATTGCAGAACAATAATGATGCTTTTCTGTGTGTACCGAAGTCAAAAATCATTGATTTTGTAACTACATCAGGAACCCTTGGCGACCCTGTAATTCTTGGTCAAACAGATAAAGATTTAGACCGATTAGCGCATAACGAAGCCATTTCCTTAACCTGTTCTGGGGTTACCGAAAATGACATTTTACAAATGACTACGACCATGGACCGCCGTTTTATGGCCGGTCTTGCCTATTTTATGGGCGTTAGAAAACTGGGTGCCGGTATTATTCGCGTAGGAGCAGGTATTCCTGAACTGCAATGGGATACAATTACCAAGTTCAAACCCAGTTACCTGATTGTTGTACCGTCCTTTTTACTAAAACTGATTCAATATGCAGAAACGCATGGGATAGACGTAAATGCCTCTGGCGTAAAAGGTGCTATTTGTATTGGTGAATCTTTGCGAAACCAAGATTTTTCATTGAACGTTCTTGCCCAAAAAATAAAAGAAAAATGGAATATTGAGTTGTATTCTACCTACGCCTCTACCGAAATGAGTACGGCTTTTGCCGAATGTTCAGAACAACAAGGAGGACACCATCATCCCGAGCTCATTATTGCGGAAATTTTGGATGAGGATAATCAGCCTGTTGCCGATGGTCAGGAAGGAGAACTTACCATTACCACACTTGGCGTGGAAGCCATGCCCCTATTGCGTTTTAAGACAGGAGATATTGTTGTGGCTCATACCTCCCCTTGTGCCTGTGGTAGAAATACCATGCGTTTGGGACCTGTAGTCGGCCGTAAAAAGCAAATGATTAAATACAAGGGCACCACCCTCTACCCTCCTGCAATGGATAATCTTCTGAACGATTTTGAGGAAGTGGAAGGCTATGTATTCGAGATATATCATAATGAGATTGGTACAGATGAAATCCTTATAAAAATTGCTTCATCTTCAGCAGACCCTAAATTAATGCAGGCCATTAAAGATCATTTTAGGTCCAAGTTGCGGGTTTCTCCCAATATTGAAATTTGTCCTAATGAAGAAATTCAGAAGTTGCGGATGTCTAAACTGGGAAGGAAACCTATTAGTGTGATTGATAAGAGGCAGTAGCACCTGGCTTCGTCTGCGCTCAGCCATACGGTGCTACCCATATAAAACCTATTTTAGATTGCCCTCAGACATCCCGGTGCTACCCATATAAAACCTATTTTAGATTGCCCTCAGACATACGGTCCTATTCCACATAATAACTGCTTGTTTCAGATTGTGCTCAGCCATACGGTACTACTCGCACAAAACCTTTTTAGGACTGCGCTCAGACTGAAGATACCACCTACAAAGGCAATGAATTAGCTTTTACGGAATGTCACCCCGAGCGCAGTCGAGGGCTTAGGGACACGAATCTGGCTTATACTTTGAATGCGTGTAGTTCCTGCATTCAGAAAGGATTTGAAGCGTATTGAACTTCCCGTTCATTAATGCTATTTTCTTAGCCCGAGACCATCCTTTTAATTGTTTCTCAAACTGAAGGGCTTGATATGCTTTAGAAAATTGCAAGTGATACATCAGGCTTACCGGGCGTCTTGTGCTGGTGTATGAATTCTCATAAAATCCGGATTGATGCTCCGCTAACCTTCGGTTTATATCATTGGTAAAACCTACATAGAAACTCTTATCGGCACATTCTAAGATGTAAACGTAATAAGGTCCCATAAAATTTGCTTTTTGCATGTTCATGTAAAATGCATGGCTGAGCGCAGCCGAAGCCAGCATTTTACTTTCCGATTAGGTACAACCCCATTTGAATTTTCCAATAGGGCATTTTTTCTTCAAAGTGTTCAAAGAATACTTTTAGACCTTCGGGATTTTCAAGTTCGGAATGGGCTTTTTTAATGCTTGCCGTTTCTTCTTTAGAAATAAATTGGCTCAAATCTACATCGGCACCTTCGGCATGAGCTTTTTGTAAGTGATTGTAAACACTCCCTACTTGTATGCCACGCTGCATTGCAATATCTTCAACTGAAAAACCATCGTTCAACAATTGAAATGAAAGCTGATGACTAGGGTTCTTTTTTGACTTCTTTACCGGTGGCTTATGTTGATTGATTTCCTTCAAGAATATAGCCGCATATTTTTCCAACTTCGCCTGACCTACTCCGGAAATTTCCATGAACTCCGTTTCATTCTTAGGAAGCCTTTGTTCCATATCCTTTAAACTGGCATCACTAAAAACCACATAAGCAGGCACGTTTTGCTCTGCCGCAACTTGCTGACGCAATACACGTAATTTCTCAAAAAGTCCCGTTGCCGCCGCTTTTGTCTTGCGTTCTTTCTTGTCTTTCGCTTTTTCCTTTTTCTCTAAAATAGCCAACTGAATTTCCTTACCCTCATAAAGTACCTGTTTGGCCAAAGGTGTAAGTGAAAGACGGCCACCTTCCCTAAAATTAATGGATAACACTCCTTGGTTCAACAGCTGAATAATATACTGCTGCAAGTCTTGCCACGACACATCTTTAACCGCTCCGTAAGTTTTTACATGCTGATACCCCTTTTCATGGACTTGGGCATTCTGCGCTCCACGCAGTACATCTACCAACATACCCATAGCTTCCTTTTCTTTTAAACGCGCCACACCGGAACAGATTTTCTGGGTGAGTACGGTAGCATCAAAATATTTGGGAGGACGGTTACAAATATCGCAATTGCCACAATTTTCGGTCATATGTTCCCCAAAGTAATTGAGCAAAGCAATCCGGCGGCAACTTAAAGCTTCGGCAAATTGCTGCATACGCTCTAACTTGGCGTATTCCACGTCTGCATTTTCGCTGTTCGCTATAAACCTTCGCAGTTGGGCCACATCAGCAAAACTATAAAAAAGCAAAGCCTGTGCAGGCAGGCTATCACGACCACCACGACCAATTTCTTGGTAATAGCCCTCTACATTTTTAGGCAGGTTATAATGGATGACCCAGCGTACGTTACTCTTATCGATTCCCATACCAAAGGCAATAGTCGCCACAATAATGGGTACACGATCGGTAATAAAATCTTCTTGCACCTTACTACGCTCTTCATCGGGAAGACCAGCATGGTAGGCTTTCGCTTTAAAACCAGAACTCACAAGTTTATCGGCTATCTTTTGAGTACTTTTTCGGCTTAGGCAATAGATGATTCCGCTTTCGTTGGGTCGCTCTGAAAGGAACTCTAGAATCTGTGTGATTCGGTCTTGTGCCGGACGTACTTCCAATGAAATATTAGGGCGATTAAAAGAGGCCAAATGCCGCAATGCATGCGGAATGCGCAACTGATCTAAAATATCGTCCTGAGTGGTTTTATCTGCCGTAGCCGTCAATGCAATTATAGGCACCTGCGGATATTGCCGTTTTAAACTGCCCAACTGCGTATACGCCGGCCTAAAATCATGCCCCCAAGAAGATATACAATGGGCCTCATCTATAGCAAAAAGGCTGATGTTTATTTCAGATATAAGATGTTGCAACAATGCCAAACTCTCTGGCGCCACATAAAGCAACTTCAATTCGCCTTTATACAACTTGGTCTCTACCTCTTGCTTTTTCGTAGGTTCTAGCGAGCTATTAAAATAAGCTGCAGAAATACCATTGGCCGTCAAAGCATCTACCTGGTCTTTCATTAGGGCGATCAACGGAGAAATAACAATAGCCGTACCCTCCATAGCCAATGCCGGAAGCTGAAAGCAAAGCGATTTTCCACCGCCCGTTGGCATAATGGCCAAGACGTCTTTTTTAGCGAGTACATCACTAATAACGTTCCATTGATTGGGCCGAAATGAATCGTAACCAAAATTTGTTTTTAAAAGAGGAAGAAGTTCTTGTTCTGTTGTAAGCGTCATGTAATACGTATAGAGATTCTTGTCCGGAAGGACCAGTTTAACAAACAAAGCGAAGCCAAAACACGGTATTAAGCTATCTTGGTATCGCTTGGTTTGCAAAGAACGGCATATTCTATTTACCCAACATTAAAAGTTCGTTACAACGTACTTCTGTTATGTATCGTTTTTCACCCTCTTTGGTCTCATACGAGCGGTGGGTAAGTTTTCCCTCTACCGCTACCTGCTTTCCTTTGGTTAAATAATTTTCTACGATTTCTGCGGTCTTTCCCCAAGCCACCACATTATGCCATTGGGTATCATCTACACGCTCTCCTTGTGCGTTTTTATAGCTTTCTGTTGTAGCTATGGAAAACTTGGCGAGTTTATTACCATTGTCCATGTTTACAATTTCTGGGTCTTGACCTAAATTACCGATCAGCTGTACTTTGTTTTTTAAGGCGTTCATTCTATTAGTTTTACGTTAAACAGTTTATACTATTGAACCACAATGATTCAACACTGCAAACATAGAACGAGCACCAAAATGTATTCGGTTACAAAACAATTGTTTTCGTTTGTAAACGTTTAAAAGTGGATAAAATTCAACATGTCTACATCCTAAAACCCTGTTAAAATAGTATAGTTTGAAGGTTTTAATTAAATTACAGGTATAATAGGAATATGTGTAACTTGGTACGTTTATACAATTGTTGTAGCTAATTAGACAAAAATTGAGATTAACTTTAAACCTATTACTAATTCTTTTACTTACAGTTCAATGTAAAAACGTTGAAGAAATTGATTGGTTAGAAACTAAAAAATCAAGGAATTATATTGATTATGCAACATATATTCAAAAACATCCAAATACAGGAAATTTCTCAAAAGCCTTATCCGAATATTTCTTTTTAAGAGATAGTATTGCCGATTTTGGAGGTTGCTACAGATTTAACGCTTCTATACGTGTTACAAAAAACGCGAAAGTATTATTCGATGACGAACTAAAAAGTTTGGATTCACTAAGGTTTTATACATTTCAATATTTGAAAAATGGAAAATTAAATATTTCATCGAGTTTAAAAACTGATATTCAAATTCCGGAAAGCAACTTAAAAGATTCAATCTCAACAGGTCGATT
The DNA here is from genome assembly GCF_009725995.1 of Zobellia laminariae. The sequence goes on from NZ_RCNS01000001.1 coordinate 1,010,190, forward strand.
TGACATTGTTATTTATGAAAAACCTTTCCCTATTAAAAATTTAAAAATAGTTTTAACAGAGATAAGTAAGGGAATAGAAGATTACAATGAATTCTTAGCAAAAAAATGGTTTAAAAAACCATATTCTGAATTAGATAATGGAAAGAAAAAAGCAATAGAAAAATTGAATAACAAAAGGTTGCTGTTTTTTGATTTTTCAGATATGAATGTTGAGCACATAAATCAACCTCCTCTTCCGCAAACTGATTATGAAATAGAAACGGAGAAATAACTAGCTACAACAATGGTAACCGTTGCACAAGCCGTTGATTCTCCACAGAACGGATTCATATAAGCCTCTTTACGGGGCTTTTTTTATGTCGGGTCAGAATCGAGGCACCAAATTTAGATGCTTTATCAAAGTCCCGAACAAGTATTGAAGGGCACTTTTTACCAAGGCTGCCAAATCAAGCCGTCCCGCCCCACTTTTGGAACGTTTCTGTTGGAACTTCAGGCACTTTTTAAGATTATAGGCCATGGCCGAGAGGTGCATCACCTTGTTGGCCTGCTTTAGGCCTAGGGTATTTATCTTCCTGAGCCCCATGAAATGGGTCAACGTTCCAAAAACAGGCTCCACCCCGTACTCTGCCGTTTGCCTTTCATATACCTACCCTGTTCGCTGTTCACCCGCTCTATGTTGCGTTCGTACTCGGCCCGGTAATAAGTGACGCCGAACTTCTTTTCCTGTGCGCTCTTGCCCAGACAGCTACTTCTTATGGGACAATCGATACATACGTGTTTTCTCGCTCGATATTCTTTCTTTTTGGTGCCCGTACGATAATCATCGAACACCTTGGTGAACGGGATGACCTTGCCCTGTGGACAGATATAATGGTCTTCTTCCCCTATATATCGGAACCCCTCGGAGCCGCCCTTGTACGTGCCATGGGGCGGAATGAAGCTCTTCAACCCTGTTTTCTCCAAAAAGGCATAGTTCTCGCCACTGCTGTAGCCCGTGTCCGCAACACAGTTCTCCCACACCAGGCCCTGCTTCCACAACCTTCCTTGCAGACGTTTTACGACATCCGCCAACTGTTGGTTGTCCTTTCCGTCCGCATGGTATGCCCTGATATCGGTAATTACATGATGGGCGGTATCAACACTGAGTTGGCTCAGATAGTTCAGCTTTCTCGCCTTACCGGGCTTTACGCTGATACGGGCATCGGGGTCCGTGGGGCTGTAGTGCGTTTTGTTGCTCGTATACTTGGCTCCCTTGTTGCCCGCCCCCCGGGCGTTGGTCCTGGTCCTTCGCCCATTTTTTGTTCCTGCCCTTTATCGCCGCCAGTTCGTTCTTGCCCGCACTGACACTGCGCTGGCCTTTGTCCGACCTGTCGCCCTTGCTCTTGCGGTGGGGCTTTTCCCTGTCCATGCTCGCGTTCGCCTTTACAGGTGCGGAATCTATGGCCTGGGTATGGCCGCTCACCATTCCCTTCTCAACGCACATTCGTAAAACCTTGGTGAAGACTTCCTCGAATACACTTTCCGGGAAGAGTTGGCGCGTACGGCTTATCGTACTGTGCCAGGGAAGCTCCTCATCTATATCGTAACCTATGAAATAAAGGATGTCCAACCGCAGGGAACAATGGGCTATAAGCTTGCAATCGCTGATGATGTTCTCCCTATGTGATTTTTTTGTTAACTTGTGCAACAGGCACAATGGCTATGATTAATACGGACTTATGGTTTTTCGCTAAGGTCTATTCATATTTATAGAGTCGCAAAATCTTTGAGATTTTGCTTTGAAAAAACAAAATAATTACAAAACAAAAAACTTTGGCTACGTCGGCAGACGGAAACGAAAAGTTTCCTTACTACCGCACTACGCTTAGCCGAACCGTTGTAGCTAATTGAATTATACCCAACCAGGTATATTATCCCCTATCACCGCCTAAACTATACCCGTAGTGGTATAAAAAAGACGAATAAAAGAGTATTTATACCCGTAATGGTATAATTTCAATATAAATTCATATATTTATACCCGAAAAGGTATAATCAAAATGAATAAACTAAGTCAATTTGTAAAGCAAAGAAGGAAATCTCTTGGACTAACTCAAGAAGATCTATCGTTCAAAGCTGGTGTGGGTCTAAGATTTGTGAGAGATCTTGAACAAGGAAAACAAAGTTTGCAAATGGATAAAGTGAACCAAGTATTATCATTATTTGGTCATGAACTTGGTCCAATTCAATCAGAAAGAAATGAAGAAAGCTAAAGTATATATGTATGAAAAGATGGCTGGAACACTTACTGAAGACGAAAACGGATTTCATTTTCAATATGACCAATCTTATCTAAAATCAAAAGAAGCTGAACCTGTTAGCTTAACCTTACCTCTAACAAACATAAGATTTGAAAGCAAAACAATGTTTCCTTTTTTTGATGGATTAATACCAGAGGGATGGTTACTGGATATCGCTCAAAAAAATTGGAAATTAGACCCTAGGGACAGAATGGAAATACTACTAAAAGCCTGTCAAGATTGTATCGGGGCCGTATCAATAGAAGCGATTTAAAGTCATGGAAAACAAATGTCTTTACTGTTACAAAGAAATCAATTCAACAGAGTTAAAAACTCCAGCTGGGATAGAAGGGTATCACCCAAAATGTAGTAAAACATTTTACGGAAATTCTACACCCCCAATTTTAGATTTTACCGAAGATCAAATATTAGAACTTGCAGAACAAGTAATAAAAAGTCAAAGAACCGTAACGGGTGTTCAACCAAAACTTTCACTTGGATTAAGTAATGAAATAGATGCACCTGAACGATTTACAATTGTTGGACTATTTGGCGGATATATTTTAAAACCTCAAACCAGCTTATATTCTAATCTTCCAGAAATTGAAGACTTAACGATGCATTTAGCTGAGATCAGCAAGATTAAAACCGTACAACATTCTCTAATAAAGCTAAAATCAGGGCAACTAGCTTATATCACCAAAAGAGTTGATCGGAACAATGGCAAAAAATTACATATGGAGGATATGTGTCAATTAACTGAAAGGCTAACCGAGCACAAATACAAAGGATCTTATGAACAAGTTGCTAAAGCAATTAAAAAATATACAGCCAACCCTGGTTTAGATGTAACAGATTATTATGAACTAGTTCTATTTAGTTTTTTAACTGGCAACAATGATATGCATCTAAAAAACTTCTCTTTATTAAAAAGAAATTTGACCTATGACTTGTGTCCCGCATATGATTTAGTTGCATCTGAATTGGTTGTAGAAGGAGACGACGAAGACCTTGCCTTGAATCTAAATGGTAAAAAGAAAAAAATTAAAAGGAAAGATTTTGAAATCGCTATGAAAGGGGCTGGACTTGAACAAAAAGTAATCGAAAATATTTTTAAAAAGTATAAGAAACTACTTCCTAAGTGGGTCAAATTTATAGACGAAAGTTTTTTATCAGACCCTATGAAAAATGAATATAAAATGCTGATTAATCAAAAATCAATTCAAATTGAACTATAAAACTAGCTACAACAATGGTAACCGTTGCACAACTGTATTTTTCAATTGAACCCTATAATTTTTATAATCTTTTAGAAAAACCAATACTGAAAATGTATAATTTTATGAAGTTACAGCTTGTGCAACAAGCACAAAACCTATAAACAATACGGGCTCCGGGCTTTACCAATGGTCTGTGTATTTTTATGAAGAGCGCAAAATCTTTGGGATTTTGCTTTGGACAAGAAAAAGTAAACAATAAGCTTTAGCTTCGTGCGCAGACGGAAACAAATGGTTTCCTTGCCTCCGCACTACGCTTAGCCCAAACCATTAGCAAAAATATTATCAATAAATGACCATTTAGCTGATATGCCGAAATATAGCTCGAAAACAAATTTAGTGTGGGAGGCATTTTTAGCTTGCTTGATTATAGTAACGATTGGATTTGGAATCTTTTCAGCAGTAGAGAACTTAATTTATCAAATACTTTCGATTTCTATTACCCTTATCCTAATTGGATTAATTATATATTATGCAAGAATAAAAGCGTTTTCTATTGTGTTTGAGAACAAACATGTAGTCGTCAAATATCGTTTTATTAGTAAGGTAAAGCATATCAATTATTCTGATATTACGGAATTGAAATACATAAATGCTTCTAAAAGTCCAACTACAAACGAAATAAAATTTAGGGAAGCAGAACAGAACTTGTCCTTAAAGTTCTTGTCAATCGAATATGAAAGTTATATTGAATTCGTGAAATGGATTAAATCAAAAAACGATAAGATTCAATTGACAGTTTTTCCATCTGACAATTACATGAATCATAGGCTGCAAGAAATATATGGATTTAAGTACCGTAAGTAATAAATGGATTTGTCAATATTCGCACTAAACTGAACGCAGATGGACTTTACTCGGACAAAAAATACTAAAGCTAACAAAACCTAAACGTAATACGAACCTTAGGGCATAATCCAGGTCTGTGTATATTTATAAAGTCACTAAATTGAAAATTACGCGATAGCGAAATATTTAACTTTAGCTTTGGAGAAGAAAAAATAAAACTAAACAACACCCTTTAACTTCGCGCATAGATACTGCGTTGGCACTAAATAAAGAAGACATACTCACTTTGCAAGTAGAAATAGAAAATTCAAGAAACGAATGTTACAAATGCATGATGCCCTCAATCTCATGTCTTTGTAAACACATTAACCCTTTACAGACTAAGACTCGTTTTATTATTCTTATGCACCCAAAGGAGTACAAAAAAGAAAAAAACGGAACGGGACGTATCACTAAGCTTCAACTTGAAAATTCTGAAATTATAGTTGGTGTAGATTTTACTAATAATAAGCGTGTAAATGAACTACTGGCTAAAGAAAACACTTCTTTTTTACTTTATCCTGGGAAAGATACTTTCAATTTATCCACAAGAAAAAGTTCAGAAATAAATTCATTTATGGGTGATAATCCATACATCTTCATTCTTGATGGGACATGGCCCTGTGCCCGTAAAATGCTTAAAATGAGTACGAACTTGCAAAAACTAAAAAGAATGAGTTTTGATAATAATATAAAATCAGAGTTTACTATAAAGCAACAACCCGCATCTCTTTGTCTTAGCACTATTGAATCTGTTTATACGGTCTTAAATCTACTTAAGGCAGCTGACTTTGAACAATGCGAGACAAAGGGTTTTCTTGTTCCTTTTCAAAAAATGGTTGCGTATCAAATAAAATGTATGCTAAACCAGGATAACAAAAACTATAGTTCAGATACGAAAACAGAGGTTACTCCTAAGAACTTATATAAGAAAAAGACGGAACGGAATATTGTTTTTGAACAAGAAAGCTAGCTGTCTTTTTTGAGACATGTTAATTGTTAACTCTATTGGAATTGTTTGGGCTGCTTTCTGGTTATAGGCTCCTTTAACTACATCTAAAACAGACTGATTGAAATACAGATTACCTGTAATATTTTGCAAAGTTTTCAGGGCTTTTAATTTAGCTTGGGACAATCAAAAATAAAACCGTAGAATACCCTTTAGCTTAGTCCCGAGACAGAAACGAAAAATTTCTTTGCCTCCCCACTACGCTTAGCTACTGTGTCAAAAAAGAAGTAAGCAAAAAAACCTAAGCGTAATACAGAGTTTAGGACATAACCGAAAGGTCTGCGTATATTTATAATGTCGCCAAATCTTATTGATTAAGCTTTGGACTAGAAAAAATAGAACTAAAAATACCCATTACCTCTTCTATACGCTTAGCTAAACTTTTATTTACTATGCTAAAACAACAATGCGCTAAATGGAAATAGACCAGATTCTTAATAACATATATCCTTTGCCTGAGTCTTCAAAATCAGTAGTAAAAAAGTACATTTCGGAAATAAGCTATCCTAAAGGACATATTTTATTGAGGGCCGACAAAATTGAAACAAGCATTTTTTTTATCAAAAAAGGAATTGTTCGTGCCTATGCTAACTCTGCCGATAATGAAATAACATTTTTCTTCGGAAAAGAAGGAGATACGGTTATCTCCATGAAAAGTTATGTTGCAAATGAGAAAGGATACGAAGATATTGAGCTATTAGAAAACTGTGATTTATACGAACTGAAAACCCAAAACTTACAGCATCTTTTTGAGAAAGACATAGCTATTGCAAATTGGGGACGAAAGTTTGCCGAACAAGAACTTATTAAAACAGAAGAACGACTTATTTTCCGGCAATTCCGGACAGCTAAAGAACGCTATATAGAACTTTTAACCAATAACGCTGATTTAATTAAACGTGTTCAATTAGGCCACATCGCCTCTTATTTGGGTATAACTCAAGTAAGTTTAAGCAGAATAAGGGCAGAAGTAAAATAGGTTCGTATTTTTTATCATTTGTAAAATTTTCTTTCGACCCCATTTATCAACTTTGCAAAAAAATTATGAATTGGATTATTTTGGTTATTGCAGGTTTATTTGAAGTAGCATTTGCATTTTGTTTGGGTAAAGCAAAAGAAACGACCGGAAATGAGATGTATTTATGGTATTTGGGGTTTCTTATCACCTGTAGCATTAGTATGATTCTTTTAATTAAGGCAACGCAAGCATTACCTATAGGAACCGCTTATGCTGTTTGGACAGGAATTGGTGCCGTAGGAACCGTTTTAGTTGGAATAGTCGTGTTTAAAGAACCCGCAACATTTTTAAGATTGCTTTTTATATCTACATTAATCTGCTCAATTGTTGGGTTAAAAGTAGTATCTCACTAAAATAGAGAAAGTCACCAACACATAACATAGCTTGTAAAAATAGTCCAAGTCCTTTGCTACCAAAAAGTTTGCGCGTTTTCTAAAAGTCGCTAAAATTTAGTATCTTTTTTAAGCGCTAGTTTTCATACGCAAATCTTCTCAGTTTTTTAATTAGGTTATATTTGTTATATTAAGTGTATAAAATACTCTTATACTTGCTGTCATAAAACTAACTCCTAGAAGATGTCATTTTTAAAACTAAATATTAGATTACTTACCCTACTTGTTTTTGTTCCTCTCTTTTTATCAAGTCAGGAAAAGAATGACACAAAACCCAACGTACTATTTATTGCAGTAGACGACCTCACCACTAGTTTAGCTTCTTATGGTGATCCTTTAGCCAAGACACCAAACTTTGACCGGCTAGCCAAGATAGGAGTTCAATTTAATAAAGCATATTGCCAGATTCCACTTTGCAACCCTTCCAGAGCTTCGGTCATGACCGGTTTAAGACCAGATGCAATAAAGGTTTATGATCTTGATGCCCACTTTAGAGATGAAGTTCCCAATGTTACTACCCTACCCCAACTTTTTAAAGACCAAGGGTATTGGGTTGGAAGAGTAGGAAAGTTATATCATTACAATGTTCCAGCAGCCATTGGCACCAATGGTCATGATGACCCTGCTTCTTGGCACGAAGTTTTTAATCCTAAAGGACGGGATAAAGACGAGGAACATCTTATTACAAATGCAGAGCCCCACCGCAAAATAAGTGCCGCCTTGAGTTGGCTGAGAGCCGAAGGTGAAGATAGCGAGCAGACAGATGGTATGGTAACTACAGAAGCCATTAAACAAATAGAAAAACATAAAGAGAATCCGTTTTTTCTTGGTGTCGGTTTTTTCAGGCCCCACACTCCTTATATCGCACCTAAAAAGTATTTTGACCTCTATCCTATAGATTCCATAAGTATCCCATACGCACCTGAAGATGACAGAGCCGACATCCCCTATGCTGCTCTTGCCCATAATTGTAAAATAGCGCACTACGGCTTACCAGAATCTGTCTGTTTGGATGCTAAACAGGCCTATTATGCCACAGTTTCTTTTATAGATGCCCAAGTAGGATTATTATTGGATGCATTGGAAGACAACAAATTGATGGACAATACTATTATTGTCCTATGGAGTGATCACGGTTATCATTTAGGAGAACACCAAGGTATCTGGCAAAAGCGCTGCCTGTTTGAAGAATCATCTAAAGCGCCCTTACTTATCTATGCGCCTGGTGCAGCAGGTAATGGCATCAAGTCTGATCAAGTTGTAGAATTTATCGATATCTACCCAACAGTAGCCAAGTTGTGCAATCTAAACCCTCCAAATGAACAGCCCGGAAAGAATCTAATGCCCTTATTAAATGACCCCCTCCTGAATTGGGAAGGCCACGCCTATACGCAAGTTCTTAGACCAGGCAATGGAAACCCTGTTATGGGTAGAAGTGTACGTACCAACAAATGGCGCTACACAGATTGGAACGAAGGCAAAGAAGGCGAGGAATTGTATGATCAAATAAAAGACCCAAAAGAGTTTAACAATTTAGAAAGTGACCCCAATTACCAGCAAATAAAGGCTGAACTCAAAACGCTTTTAGAAGAAAATGTAAGCGGACAAGTACCAACCACTCCTTTTAATCCGGATAGGCTTTAACAGTAATAGGCAACCTCTCATAAAAACTAGAACTACTTAACACAAGAAAAACTTCGCTTGATTACTAAAAGAAATTGCTTAACCTTTTAAAGGTTTGGGAAGATGCTTTATACGTGTAATTCTTACTTATTTTCCCACAAATATTGGCGATATGTATGATTTGATTAAATTAGTAGCAAACGAAAAATAGTTGGAAACTAATTTAATTATGGATTTAAACAATAACATAAAGTCCATTCCAGTCTTTTCAGGTACACAATGGGAAGCCGGAATGATTAAAAATCTTTTGGAAAACGAGCAAATTGAGTCCTATGTGAAAGACGGAATTATGGCAAGTCTAAATACATTTTCTTCGTTACCTGGTGGTGCTATTCAAGTGAAAGTTATGGTTTCAAACAATGATCTAGATAAATCCTTGAAGGTTATTAATGAATATAAAAAGAATGTAGAGGAAGAAAAATAAGTCAATTCTCCTGTAGGTCTTTAAACTAAATACGCTCAATGCCTAGCAATAATAATCTTTGCTCACGCCATTAATTAAGCATAAAATAAATTCAAACAAAACAAAGACCATAGTCGCGAATAAGTCTTTACTTAAAGCTTCTATGGTCTTTGCTGAACTCCTTTTTTTTCTTCAAATTTTAAAAGAACTAAGAGTTCATGATCTACTACATCTCCATTTTAAAATTAATGGGAATACTGTAAGGCACTTTAACATTATTGCCACGTTGTCTGCCAGGTTGCATTTTAGGCAGTGCAGCTACAATACGAGAAGCTTCTTGCTCTAAACTCTTGTCCGGTCCTCTTGTTTTAATACCGGTAATGAAGCCCTTTTGATCGATAACAAAATAGACAAATACCTTACCTTGAATGTGTAATTCTAATGCTCCTGCAGGGTATGTAAACTCTTTTTTTACATGCTCTTGAATCATTTTTTGAAAACAAGCTTTCTTATCTGCATTGGTCACCATGCTTTCGCAGCCAGGAAACACAGGTACGTTTTCAATAATAGCAAATGGTACAGAAACATCTTCCTCTTCTTCTGCAACCTCTACATCGTTTACAGCAATTTCTTCTTGAATAACAGTGTTTTGGTTAATCTCGCTGCTTTCTATAATAGTCTCCTCTACTTCAGAAGCATCTTCTACAATCTCTATAATCTCCGGTGCTAATGGTGGTGGAGGTGGTGGAGGCGTATTAAGCGCTTTTGTTATAGGTATATCTTCATTTAACTCGTCTGGAATATCCATAACCTGAACATATTCGGTTTGAGTATCATAAGTTTTATATTCCAAAGCTCTCCAAACAACTAAGAGAACTAGGGTTAGGCCAATTACAAAATACAGGCCACTATTTCGGTTCAAATCTGCTTGCGGGTTTTTTTTGAGTTCCATAATTTATTGATTTAATACCTTAAAAATAAGATACTTACAACAGAGTTTAAATGACATTTATCATGTTTTCAAAAAGCTCTGAAAAAGACTAATGGAGGGAAAGAAGTAGCAATAACTGCTCAGGCCTGAGTTCTATTAAGCGCGCACCCTACTTAAGGTGTAAGATGAAGACTATACCTGTGAACTAACAAAAATCACTTTTTATATAAAATTGAAAAAAAAGTATTGAAGACTTGCTTGAAGCAAGCTAAATCCTTAGGAGATTATAACCTATGTTTTTATTACCCTGCAGAAAAGCTGATCATTTACAGCTAATGAAATAACGGTTCTTCCACTTAAATCACTTCTATAAAATTCCAACTCAAATAAAAAAACAAAGCATCTCTTTACTCAGATTCCTCTACATTGATTATTTTTCCAAAACGAAATATATCTACTCCCCAAAAACGTACTATGCGTAAAGAGATTAATGTTGAGACTTGGTATAGGAAAGACCATTTTGAATTCTTTTCAAAATTTGATGAACCGTTTTATGGTATAACTGCTAAAGTAGATTGTACCAAAACCTACAATACAGCAAAAGAAAAAGGAGATTCTTTCTTTTTGTCTTATTTACACAAATCTTTGGTTGCCGTAAACAGAACTGTTCAGTTCAGATACCGCATTGTTGATGGCAAATTGTATGAATACGAAACCGTAGATGCCTCACCAACTATAAATAGAGAAAATGGCACTTTTGCCTTTTCACATTTAAAGTATCGTGAAAATTTTGAAGACTTTCTTGCTTTGGCCCTTCCTGCAATAGAAAAAGTAAGAAACTCAAACCGACTTATGCCTGATGAATCCGGAGAGAATGTTATACATTGCTCTGCCATTCCTTGGATAGATTTCACTTCAATTTCACACGCTAGACATTATGCCCATCCCGATAGTTGCCCAAAAATAGCTTTTGGGAAAATGACCTCCGATAACGGCAAATTATTTATGCCTGTTTCCGTTCATGTGCACCATGCGCTAGTAGATGGTTATCATGTGGGACAATTTATGGAAGAGCTCCAAAAATTAATGTGAGGATAATAGGAAGGTTAACAAAAAGAAAGATAATTGAAATGAAGTTTCTTTAATTCTCAAACCACTCATTATTACTAAGCAAAATTACATGAAACTATTATTTTCCCACACGGTCTTATTACTATTTGTTTTACAATTTTCATTAGCTCAAGAAAGGCCTAATGTGCTATTTATAGCCATTGATGATTTAAATGATTACGTAAACTGTATGAACGGTACGGTTAGTATACCCACACCCAATATAGATAAGTTGGCAAAAAGTGGATTGCTATTTAACAATGCCCATTCCCAAGCACCTCTTTGCGGTCCTTCCAGAGCAAGTGTCATGACCGGACTTTATCCTTCTACTTCAGGAAACTATTTACAGGTTCACGATGAAAATATAAAAAAGAGCAGCAAAGCAACTAAGAATGCCATATTTATACCAGATTACTTTGAAAAACACGGTTATAAAACCATGGCGGTTGGTAAAATTTATCATGGTGGTGATGCCGCCCAGACTTTCCAAGAATATGGTGGTTATTTTAATTTAGACGGACTTAGACCACCTGAAAGAATGAATTACGACCCCACTAAGCTACCGCAGAAAAAAGGAACCACTTATACCGATTGGGGCGCCTATCCAGAAAATGATAGTTTAATGGGCGATTATAAAATAGCGCAATGGGCCGTAGATAAATTACAACAAAAACATGATCAGCCATTTTTCTTAGCCGTTGGTTTTAACAAACCTCACGTTCCATGGCATGTGCCGCAGAAGTGGTTTGATATGTTTCCCTTAGAAGATATTGAAACACCTCCATATAATAAGGACGACTTTGATGACATTCCTCTTATGGCTCAAAAAGTTGCCGAGGTACCTATGATGCCTACGACCGAGGAGTTAATAGAATGGAAGCAATGGAAAGAGGTCATACAAGCATATTCGGCAACCGTTGCCTTTGCCGACGCACAAGTAGGAAAGGTGCTTGACGCTCTAGAAAAATCTAATTATAAAAACAATACTATAATTGTTCTGTGGTCCGATCATGGTTACGACCTTGGCGAAAAAAACAGGGTAGCCAAACACGCTTTATGGGAACGGGATACACGGTCTATCTTAATATTCAAAGAAATAGAAGCTAAGGGTGGCAAAATATGTAGCTCTCCAGTTGGTCTTATAGATATTTACCCAACCTTGGTTGATATGTGTAAATTACCCGCTTTAGAACAACTTGATGGACGTTCATTAACCAGATTTATAGAAGAACCCAACCTAACATGGGAACACCCAGCACTTAGTTTTTATGGAAAGAAAAATGTAGTGGTTAGAGGCGATCGCTATAGATTAACGCAATATGAAGATGGTTCCCTTGAACTTTATGACATGAAGAAAGACCCCAACGAGTGGTACAATCTAGCAGAGAAAGTAAAATATGATAACGTTGTTAAACGGTTACTAAAACACATCCCACTTAATTGGGCTCCCAATTCTGCATTTTCATCATATGACATAAACGATTACTTTAGAGGGAAATAACGCCTTTAACCCATTTCATATTTCTATATCACAAGAAATTCAGAGAATAAAAACCTTTAGACATAAATAAGGGCTGCAGAAATATTCTGCAGCCCTTTTACTACTCACTTACTCAACTAACAAACTTTATAAATACTAATATCCCGGATTCTGTGGGAGTAAATTTGGATTCTTTTCAATCTCGCCTTGAGGAATAGGAAACAGATTAAACTTTTCTGAGTAGATAGTAGCAGGCCTATTGTCTACAGGAAATGGCTCTAATTCCATCTCACCTGTTACAGGATCTACGCTCAATACCTTCATACCCGTGAAAATCTTATTGTTCAATACCTCTACACCCATATTCCATCGTTTTAAATCCCAAAAACGGTGACCTTCCAATGCCAACTCAATTTTTCGTTCGTGTACAATGGCATCAAACATATCTGCTTTAGTAAGTCCCATTGCTAAATCTGGCTGACCTGCTCTAGTACGTACACTATTTATAGCAGCATATACTGACGCATCCGGTCCTGAAACCTCATTTTGTGCTTCGGCATAATTAAGTAAAACTTCTGCCAACCTCATCTCTATCCAGCTTTGTTTACTTTGTCCAAAATCAACTCCAAAAGGTGCGCTTTGATCCATGAACTTTTTAATGTAATAACCGGTTATAGAATGTAAACCGGTTCGTAAGGGAGCATCAACACCATCAGGAAAGATTACGTCCATTTCTCTACCCATAAATTCAGCCCCTTGAAATAAAACAGTGGCATAAAATCTTGAATCTCTTCCTTCATAAGGTTTTAAAGGATTAAAGCCTGACGCAGGATCTGTGATAGGCAAACCATTGGCCATCTCATAACTATCTACAAATTCTTGAGTTGGGTTACACTGTGAACCCCAATCTGCTCTATAACTAAAAGGTAACATTACCTTATCCATTCCGTGTCCTTTATCGGTTCCATTAAAAAGCACCTCAAAAATAACTTCTGGATCTCCGCCGTAGGTTTGGAACAATCCTTCGTAGTCCGAAGACAACGTATAACCGCCACCATCAATAACCGCTTTTGATAATTCTGCGGAACGCGCATAGTTCTTAGCGAACAATTGTGCTCTACCGTTAAAAGCCCATGCAGCTTCTTTTGTAGCTCTACCAGTTTCAGAATCCGGAAGTTCGGATACGGATGGTAAATCTGCCGCAGCGGCAGTAAACTCTTCATCTATATATGCGTAAATCTCATCTACTGGCGTTCTGGCCAACAATAAGTCATCATCTATAGATTGTAACTCTTTGATCAAAGGCACCGCTCCATATCTTCTTGCCAAATCAAAATACTGAAAAGCTTTTACAAATCTTGCCTCTGCTGTAATCCTAGTTTTAACATCGGCATCTAACTCACTATCTTCAATATTGGAAAGAATAGTATTGGCAAGAAAAATTCCTTTGTATAGTACACCCCAGTTATCCAGCGGATTATTGGTAGGATCTATCAAACCCGGACGAATGACTTTCCATGATTCGATCCAACCACTTTTGGTCATGGCTATATCCGTATTGTTATCTAAAATGGACGAAAAACCGTTTGCATCCTTTCCTGGGTGATTTGATTGCCCTCTTCCAGGGAAACCTATAGGCATATAATTGTACAATCTATATAGAACAGATTCTACATAACCTTGATCATTATAGACCACGTCTTCACTAATAATATCTAGCGGTTCTCTTTCTAAAAACCCATCTTCACATGAAATCGCAAAAGCAAAAATTACGATTAGAGATGTATATATTTTTATCCTTTTCATTTTTATAATTTTAAAAGTTTACACTAAAACCAAGGTTTACACGTCTTAACTGTGGATAGTAAAGAGAGTTTCCACTTTCCTCAGAAGGTCGTTCTGGATCATAGAAATCATATTTAGAAAATGTCAAAAGGTTGTTTCCAGAAACAAAGAAGCGAATAGATTCAATTCCCAATTTATCCATTACATCATCAGGTAAATTGTAACCTACCTCTACATTTCTCAACTTTAAATAAGAACCATCTATCATCCAAAAAGTAGAAGTTCGTTCGTTATTTGGTGGTGTATTAAAATAGGTTCTTGGAAAAGCCGCATTCTCGTTTCCTTCTCTGTACGAATCCAAAACCCTTCCGCGAATAGCGTTAGACCCAAGACTAAAAGCTCCTATGTAGGCATAGCTATTAAAATCCGTTGCTCCTTGAAAGCTGGCATTTAAATCAAAGCCTTTGTAAGCCATTGACAGGTTTAAACCATATACAATTTCTGGAATTACACTCTTACCAATCTGTTGAACATCAAAACCATCAATAACATTATCATTATTAATGTCTTCATATTTAATATCACCCGTCTTTAGAGATGCGTTACCCTGACCATCTTGATCCGGCCATGCGTTTATTTCTTCTTGAGATTTAAAAAGACCTGCAGAAGTGTACCCATATAATTGATCAAAAGGTCTACCTGTTTTTCGTATTCTATCCTCCACGTCAGTAGGCTCATCTATAAAAATGACTTCACTAGTAGCCTTGGTCATGTTAGGAGACACCTCAAACCTAAAATTCTCTCCAATAGTACCTTTGTATCTCAAGGCCAATTCAAAACCTCTGTTATCTACAATACCTAAATTCTCTTTAGGCAAACTGGCTCCAAAACTTTCAGGTATAGAGGCGTTTCTAGCTATCAAAATATCTTCGGTTCTTTTACTGAAAATATCGAACTCACCAGAAAGACGGCCTTTCCATAAACTAAAATCCAAACCAAGGTTTTTAGCAGTTGCCGTTTCCCATGTAATATTAGGGTTTGGAATACCGGTATCTTGGATACCCGGTCTATACGCACCAGACGTTCCTATAACTGACCCTGAATTAAAGGTATACCCAGATAAATATTGAAAAGGATCTACTCTATCGTTACCAAACTTACCCCAAGAGGCTCTTATTTTTAGTGTTTCTATAGCATCTACACCAGACAAAAAGCTTTCTTCAGAAATTTTCCATCCCACAGAGAAAGCTGGAAAAGTACCCCATCTTTTATCTTTTGGAAAATTATAAGAACCATCATGTCTTACATTGGCCTGAAATAAATACTTATTTGCATAACTATATGTTAATCGGCCAATATATCCCTGTCTTGCACTTTCTGAAGCGCCACCATCTGAAGTCTGCCCAGTTGCCCCACCGGCAAACAATTGATCTATGGATGGCGAAACATAACCTTGACGGCCTGCCTCTATATTCTTCCTTTCGTTATCTACTTTTTCATAAACAAATAAGGCTCCTAAATTATGTTTTCCAAATTCCCTGTCATAATTCACAAAAAACTGCGTAGTCTCCTGTACGATCTCATCATAACCTTCGGTTAAAGTGATATTGGAAATACTTGTAAACGGAGTGTAAATGTTATTTACTGGATCGGATACGTAAAATGTATAAGGCTCGTTAAATTCCTTTTCATTTTTGAAAGAATGGTCATAGTTATACTTGAACGTAGTACTTAAACCTTCTATAGGTATATCATATTTTAATTTAAAGTTTCCTTGAAAAACGTTCCAATTGGTTCTTGTATAACCAGAATGTATGGCCTCACCAATAGGATTGATATTAACACCATTATATCCTAATCCTCCCGGTTCAACGCTATCCGGTACATAAGCAGGTGATGTTGGCTGAGAATTTAGTAGAGAGTTAAACGGAGAATTACTGGAATCCCCTATTTTCTCTTTTCTACCAGCCAAATCTATTCCTAACGTAAATCTATCCGTTAAATCAATATCTATATTGGCTCTTACATTATATCTTTTGAAAGAAGAAGTCTCATATAATCCTTTTTGGTCCAACATGGCCAAACTTGTAAAATAGCGTACTCTTTCTCCACCACCACTTACAGTAATTCCTTGCTGTTGTATTGGGGCTGATTTACGGATCACTTCTCCCCACCAATCCGTACTAGGCAAAGTTCCGTTTTGATACTGCTGTACTTGTTGGTCCGTAAAAGCAGGATTGTCACCACTGTTTAAACTTGCTTCATTAAAATATTGGGCAAACTCACCAGCATTAAGCATTTCTGGCACCTGAACGGCAGATTGAAATCCAAAAGAACTATTATAGCTTATGCTTGGTGCACCATGTGTACCACGCTTAGTTGTTACCAAAACCACTCCGTTTGCAGCACGCGCTCCATAAATAGCGGCGGAAGCAGCATCTTTTAAGACCGTAATACTTTCAATGGCATTTGGATCTATCCTATCGATACTACGCTCTACTCCATCAACCAAAATAAGTGCACTGTTGTTTCCAAAAGTACTTTTACCTCTAATTAAAAAGTCTCCCCCATCTGCACCAGGTTTACCCGTTGTTTGTCTTGTGATTACACCCGGTAATTTACCTGATAAGTTTTGCGTTAGACTGGGGGTAGGTGCAATATTCACCTTTTCACCCTTTACAACTGCTACCGCTCCGGTCAAATCACTTTTCTTCTGAGTTCCGTAACCAACTACAACAACCTCATCTAAAGATTCTGCATCTTCTTCTAAGGTGACATTAATTACAGTTTGCCCATTTAAAGCAACTTCTTTAGTCTTGAATCCTACATAACTAAAAGATAAAGAAGCGTTATCAGCAACATTCGTCAATGTAAAATTCCCATCAAAATCGGCTTGAGCACCGTTATTGGTTCCTTTTACTATTACATTGGCCCCAGGCAATGGTCCATTAGCATCGGACACCGTACCGCTAATTGAGTTTTGGGCCACAACGGTGAAGCCTGTTAAAAGTAACATACAACACAGCAAGGCTTTGCTATGTATTAATGTCCTTAATTTAAGTTCGGTTTTTTTCATAATAATTGAGTTATTAGTTTCTGTTTCAAAGAACTACAACTATAAAATAACCGAGGTAGAAAATGAGGTCTTTAAGAGGGGGCAAATAAGGCTGCGTATTTTTAGCACATAGAAAACAACAGGGCTAACGGGTACATTACTGTAAAAAAGTTATAAACTTCACATATCTATAATACTTAATTGCGTTACAATTTCTTCTTTCTGTTTCCTTTGGTGTGTTAGCTTTTTTCTTTCTTGTAGGTATTAATTTTATATAAAAAGTTATGATTAGAAAAGGAACAGAAGTAAAATGGAAATGGGGTTCTGGCAGCGCCAAAGGGAAAGTAGAAAATACCTATGAAAAATCGGTTACCCGGAAAATTGAAGGCAATGAAATTACACGCAACGGATCAAAAGATGATAAGGCACTTTACATCAAACAGGATGATGGTAGCGAGGTATTAAAATTGGAGAGCGAGGTTGAACGTGCGGATTAATTTAGGATATTAAATTTCCTTTCAGGAAATTGCGAACTACTAATTCTAGTACACTCCTATGGACAAGCCTTTTATTACTGACCAATCTTACGTATCCAAAGATTTTACGGGCAGTAAGCTGGCCAAAGGAGAGTACGAAAACTGCGTTTTTGAAGGCTGTAATTTTGCTGATGCCTATCTAGACAATCAGAACTTTATGGAGTGTGAGTTTATAGATTGTAATTTAAGCAATGCAAATATTCGACATACCACTTTTAAAGAAGTTTCATTTTCTCATTGTAAAATGGTGGGACTTAAATTTGAAGATTGTAATACGTTTTTAATAGACTTTAGTTTTAACGATTGCAATTTAAATTACACTTCATTCTATGGGCTAACGCTGTTAAAGCAGCAATTTATTTCTTGTAAAATGGTTGAAGCTGATTTTACAGAAGCAATTCTAAAAAATGCCGTGTTTGATTCTTGTGATTTACAAGGTGTTATTTTTAACAGGACAGACCTTGAAAAAGCAGATTTTAGAACTGCTACCAACTATGTCATAGACCCAGAAACAAGCAATCTTAAAAAGGCTCGCTTTTCAAAAGATGGGATTATAGGTCTTTTAAAGAAATACAACCTATCTATAGAACCCTAAACCGGCAAATGCGTTTACAAACGGATAAATCAGTATCTTACTGACTTATAAATCTGTAACATATGAACCGCATTATCTTTGTCTTCTTTTTTATTTCCCTGGCTACTCAGGCTCAAAACACCACTACCCTTCCTAAAGATACCACACCACCCCATGCTACTTTGAACGATATTTCTTGGATGCAAGGATATTGGACTGGTGAAGCTTTTGGCGGAATTACAGAAGAAATTTGGACACCACCGCTGGGTGGTTCCATGATGTTTTCTTTTAAGTTGGTAGTTGATGGTGAAGTCTCTTTTTATGAATTGGGACATATTCGTGAGGTAAATAAGACCTTGGTATATGAACTCAAGCATTTTAATGACGATTTAAAAGGGTGGGAAGAAAAAGATGAAGTGCATTCGTTTAAATTGGTAAAAGTAGATGGTGACCGAGTGTATTTTGAAGGATTTACTTTTGAAAAAGTAAACGACGACGAAATCAACATCTATGCACAAATTGATAATGAAGATGGTACTTCCGAAGAAGTAGCCTTCAACTTTAAAAAGTAGTAGTTTGAAAAAAAAGTGTTTGGATTGTGGAACTGAGATTAAGGGAAGAGCGGACAAGAAATTTTGTTCTGATTACTGCCGTAATGCATATCATAATAGCGCCAACAAGGACAGTAACAACCTAATTCGTAATACAAACAACCGTATGCGAAAGAATTACCGGATTCTAGATAGCTTTAATTTAAAGGATGGAAAAACTACAACGACCAAAGCGAAGCTTCTAGACAAAGGCTTTGATTTTGATTTCATCACCAGTCTGTACACCACAAAAAAAGGCTCGGTGTATTTCTTTGTTTATGACTTAGGATATCTGCCACTAGACAATGATTTTTATATGATTGTGAAACGAAAGTAATTAAAGCTCTCCATAAAAAAAATGCTTCCCTTGTGAGGAAAGCATTGCATGTTTTTTTCAGTAATGTGTTTGGGGTTAACGTGACACTACCAACTATGACCTGTTAATTTTAAAGCAGCAACAACTATATCTTTTCGGCTTATCTGGCCTACCAAAATACCGTCTTGCATTACGGGAAGCCTTCTTCTGTTGTGCTTATCGAAAATACCAGCAGCATCAAAAATTGAGATATCATGGGGAATGGTCTCAACTTCTTTCGTCATAAATTTCTCTACACTCTTATCAAGAATAGGCTGGTTAAAATACCGGCTTTCAGAAATCTGCTTCATACAATCGGCCTCAGAGATAATACCTACTAAGAAACCGTTGTCGTCCATGACAGGTCCACCCGAAATATTATACTTGGTAAACTGCTCCATAACTTCTAAAATAGACTGGTCTGGTTTAAAAGTTACCAGTTTTTTAGTCATGTAGTCCGATACCAATATGGGCGCGTCATATTCTTTCTTTACATCTACTTTTGCCCGTGGGCCTTGAAAACTTTTTATTCCCATATAGTTTCGTTTTTATTGCCTAGCGGCAGGTTAGGTTAATTACTAAAGATAGTGAATTTTTTAATGGAATATTTACTTATTCGACGTATTACTAGTTGTATTCTTACTATTTTAATAAAAAATATGTAAATATTCATTTAAAACGCTTGCTCAACAAAATAGATTTTCTATTAGAATCCTATGTTTTAATTTGAGAACTTTAACCAATGAAAAGATTTCCCTCCACCATTTCCTTTCTACTTTTATTAGCCGCTATATATTGGGGGTTTCATACGTCTATGCCGGTCTATGAAGAAGACGCATCTGCACCTACTAGTTCATTTTCTACAGATCGTGCGCTAAAACACGTTAAAGAAATTTCACAAGAGCCCCATGCCATTGGCTTTCCCGCCCATAAAAAAGTACAGGAGTATATTGTTTCTGAACTTGACAAAATGGGTCTCCAAACTTCGCTTCAGACAGGTTATACCATTGGAGATTGGGGAAATATGAGTAAGCCAGAGAATATTATTGCTAAAATAGAAGGTAGCGGAACGGGTAAGGCATTACTTCTTCTTTCTCATTATGATAGTCACCCTCACTCTTCTTTTGGTGCCAGTGATGCCGGTAGTGGTGTGGCTACCGTATTAGAGAGTGTAAGAGCCTATCTATCTAAAGGAAAGCAGCCTAAAAATGACATTGTCATCTTATTTACCGATGGAGAAGAATTGGGCCTGAATGGTGCAGACCTCTTTGTAAATGAACATAAATGGGCAAAAAATATAGGTTTGGTCCTCAATTTTGAAGCCCGGGGCAGTGGTGGACCAAGTTATACCTTCATAGAAACCAACAGAGGAAACCAACACTTGATACGCGAATTTATAAAGGCCAATCCAAAATACCCCATGGCCAATTCATTGTATTACAGTATCTATAAAATGCTACCGAACGATACGGATTTGACGGTTTTTAGGGAAGGTAGGGATATTCAAGGGTTTAATTTTGCTTTTATAGACGACCATTTTGATTACCACACCGCTCAAGACACTTATGAGCGTCTGGATAAAAAAACATTAGCACACCAAGGCAGTTACTTGGCTCCCTTACTGGAGCATTTTAGTACTATTGAGCTAAACCAATTAGCAAGCCTAAATGACTACGTGTATTTTAATATGCCTCTGTTTGGTGTTATCTCCTATCCGTTTGATTGGATTTGGCCCATGTTAGCGCTGGCTTTTTTATTTTTCGTTGGTATTCTAGTTTACGGATTCGGAAAAAAAACCTTGACAGGTAAAGGAGTTTTTATTGGTTTTGTTCCGCTATTCCTATCCTTAGGGATAAATGGACTTATCGGGTATTACAGTTGGCCCTTTTTAAAACGGATTTACCCAACTTACAATGATATTCTACATGGTTTCACTTATAACGGCTACGCTTATATTTTTGCATTCGTATGCCTTTCTTTAGCCATTTGCTTTGGTATATATCATAAATTCAGAAAAACACCCGTAACGGATTTAGTTGTGGCTCCCTTAATTTTATGGTTGATTCTTTGTGGAGCAGTCGCTCAATATTTACCTGGCGCCAGTTTCTTTGTTATCCCTGTATTCGCATTACTTGCTTCATGGTATGTAATATTGAATCAAAAAGTGCCTAGCGTACTTCTTATGGCATTTCTAGCATTACCGGCCATATGGCTGTACACACCTTTAGTTAAAGGCCTCCCTGTAGGATTAGGTCTCAAGATGATGGTAGGCTGTACAGCACTCGCTACCCTAATTTTCTTTCTACTCCTCCCTATTTTCGGGATGTACAAACGTAAAAAAAAGTGGGCCTACTTTGGGCTACTTGCTTTTGCAGTCACCACTATATACGCTCATATGCATTCAGGTTTTGATACAGAAAATGGTAAACCAAGCAGTCTGGTCTATCTTCTTGACACAGATAAAAACACGGCACAATGGGCCAGTTATGACCAAGTATTAATTGATTGGAATAAAGCCTTTTTAGAAACAGATAACAAAGCTGAAAAGAACCTAAACAAAAACACTATTAGCAGTAAATACAATACACTGTTTAGTCGTTCTGCAGATGCACCAGTAAAGCAAATTGAAGGCCCTAAAATTGAAGCCATAAGAGATACAATTATTGGGAACAGCAGAACTATAGAACTTTGCATTACGCCACAACGCGCAGTAAACCGTTTGGACATTTTTACCGAAAGTATGCATCTGGAAAACGTGAAAATCAATCAAATAGAGCTTTCTCCCTATTACCTAGAAGATAGAAAAACCAGTAAATTGGTTACCCATTACATAACGGACAATGCCTATACCGAGCTTGAAATAACCATACCAAAAGAAAGTGTTCTTGAGCTAACCTTTAACGAAGCTTCCAATAACCTTTTAAACCACCCTCTTTTTACGGTTCCAGAAAGACCAAAAACCAGTATTCCTATGCCGTTTGTGCTTAATGATGCTATTATAACCACTAAAACCATCAAATTTGAATAAAAACATAGCCATTATGGGCTGCGGTTGGCTTGGCCTTCCTTTGGCCCAAAAGTTTATAGAAAAAGGATACAAAGTAAATGGCACAACAACTTCAGAAGATAAAATCTCCCTATTAGCTGCAAAAGGCATTCATCCCTTTCTTATATCTCTTTCGGAAACGGAAATAAGCGGAGATATGAATTCATTTTTAACCCATGCTGATATTTTGATATTAAACGTCCCTCCAAAATTACGAGGTGAGCACAAAGAGAACTACGTTAAGAAAATGCAACTGGTACTGAAGGCTATAAAATCCTCCACAGTTCGTAAGATAGTATTCGTAAGCAGTACATCTGTATATGGTGATATTGATGGAGAGGTAACCGAAGACACCAAACCGGAACCTTCTACCGAATCTGGAAGGCAGCTTTTGGAATGTGAAGAATTATTTCAGAATGAACCCGAACTTGAAACTACCGTTATACGATTTGGAGGTTTAATAGGGCCAAATAGGAACCCGATCACGATGCTCTCCAAAAGAAAAAACCTTAAGAACGGGAATGCACCTATCAACTTAATTCACTTGAACGATTGTATACGAATCATCTATAAATCAGTTAAGGAAAATTGGGGGCAGGATTTATTTAATGCAGTGTTTCCCTACCACCCAGATAAAAGAGACTATTACAGCTTACAAGCAATTAAGCATAAGCTTCAATTACCCGAATATGCTGACAATACAGACAAAAAAGGTAAACTTATACGTTCCTACAACCTTACAAACGTTAAAGATTTTAGGTTTACTACAACGTTGTAGGTATTTTTCACCACAGCTATCTGCCATTTCACAACAAACTAATTCTATAATTGTTAATGCATCGTGCATTTCATCGATTAAAAGGTAACTTTGGTATATAAATTAAAACTATTTGCCATGGAAGATTCAGGTCTAAGAAGCCGGATTCTTATAGAAATAAAGAATCTGATTGCTTCAAGCTGTACCAAGCAAAAAGTTCCCCCAAAAATGAGAAAGTTGCATGTATCGATATTAAAAAATCATTACAATGCAGCAAACGTGTCTATGGATTATCATAGACGAAGGGTTGAGATGGACATTATTATGGATGACAAAGATTATGACCCTAAAACGGTAAATCTTTCTATTCCCACGTTACACACCAACCTGTGGTTTAAAAATTTATATGATTTTTTAGAATCATGTATTGATCAAGACCCTAAAAGCTTAGCACTTTATTCTATGCTTTTAAAATCGTATAAAAACAATGAGAGTTCACTTGTTGCTTAGTACAAACAACCAAACCGACATAAAAAGGATGCCCTAGGGCATCCTTTTTTTATTTGTGCTTTTTCATTATGCTTTTATTCACAGATACATACCAATAATATTGCTAATTTTGCAAACCGCAACCAAAACGATAGAATCATAAAATAGCAACACATGAAAAAATTATTTGTCGTACTGCTTTTGAGCATCAGTTTTTCAGCCATAGCACAATCTAAAAGCGACTTGCAAAAACATTATGAGGCCTTTTATAAGGAAATGAGAATTCAAGGAGATGTAAACGGTGTAATTAGTGCGCTTACCCATCTTAATGTAATTGATCCTTCTGACCAAAGAAAAGACACTTTGGCATTCGTATATGCGAACAACAATCAGCATATGCAGGCATTGAATACCATTGGTATTGAAAAGAAAGCAACAGATTCTGATATGGCCGTTCAGGTAAAAGCTATTTCTTTAAAAGCATTGGGCCAACCCAAGCGAGCATTAGAGCAATTTGAAGAACTTTTTAAAAGAACTCCCAACCCTTATTTAGCATATGAACTTGCTGATCTAAAGATTCAAACGGGAGCAAATTCTGAGGCTGTTACCAATATTGATTATGGAATGGCAAATGCAAAAGATGATATGAAATATGCTTTCTATGAGAGACAACAACCTTATGAAGTTCCTCTAAAAGCTGCATTTCTTCATTTAAAGGCACTTACCATTTACGATAATAATAGCGGTGATATAGATGCTGCAATAGCAAAAATAGATGAAGCTCTTGCCATAGACCCTAATTTTAACTTGGCTAGCTTAAGCAAGCAAGCGCTTGAATCTAGAAAAAATCCTCCAGCAGCAGCCCCTGCTCCTCCTGTAGAAACCGGAAAAAAGAAGAAGAAAAAAAGTTAAAAATTCAGAATATGAGGTAGTATAACAATTACCTTTTATAATATAACATTTTAATGCCGCACTTAGGTCTTTCCCTATTGTGCGGTATTTTTTTTTATAACGATCTCTTCATTTTCAATTAACAACGCGGCCCCTTAAATATTGGAACTTTAGTCCTTGCTAAATGAACCTAAATTCCATATTTAAAAATGAAAAAACTAATACTACTGTGCGTAGGCCTCTTCATGCTAAATTCTTGCGATTACATTGACGATTTTATTGGTCAGGGTCCAGAACCCGTTTCGGTTTCCCCATCAGAGGTCCTAGAAACCAATACGCAATACCCTTTACCTTATGCAGTCTTAAACACTATAAACGGGGACGTTGAAGTAAGAAACGGCGGGTTTGGCTCAGGTGCTACTGCCCACCCCACTGAAGAAGCCGAGTTTTATGCCATTACGACCGTGGACCTAATACCAATTACCTAGATGGAAAGAAGTTTCCAGTTGCGGAATACACTCCGCGTATTGGCCACTATACCGTTACTTCATCAGGAAAAATAGAACTTATTGATGAAATTCTTTTAAAAGACCCCACAGGTAAAACCATAACCGGAATACCCAATCCCGAAGGAAAAGGAGCCACTGGCGAAATACCTTATGATGCCTATGGAAACGCAATTCCTTTTGATGATTTTGGTCTGGATTCCGAAGGTATCGTAGCATTAAAGGACGGTACGTTTTGGGTATCCGATGAATACGGACCACATATTGTACACTATTCGGCCAATGGAGTTCAAATAGAGCGCATATCCCCAATGGGTGTCAATGAAGGTACGGGTGACCGAAAATTACCTGCTGTCTTTGCCAAAAGACGTGCCAACCGGGGAATGGAAGGTCTTGCTATTACTCCAGACGAAAAGACCCTTGTGGGTATTATGCAA
Organism: Zobellia laminariae; assembly: GCF_009725995.1. The sequence goes on from NZ_RCNS01000001.1 coordinate 1,035,621, forward strand.
TCTACACTATACAACCCCGGAAAAATTCAATCCAACATCACGCGCATCGTAACATTTGATTTGGAAACGGGCTACACCAGACAATATGTATATGTTCAGGAAAAAGCCAATCTTTCCAACTCCGAAATTACCGCAATTTCCGACACCGAGTTTTTGGTGGTAGAACGCGATGGCAAATTTGCCGGGGAAGGACCGGCCCAAAAACACATCTACAAAATAAATCTTAACGGGGCTACTGATATAAGCGGTAACAACCCAAAAGATGAAAACGGCCTCATGATAGGAGATAAAACCATTGAGCAATTAACCGTTCAGGAATTAGCAGCTGCAAACATTGTTCCCGTTCAAAAAGAACTAGTAGTAGATCTTGTAGCGGAGTTTGGTTATGCTCACGATAAACTTGAGGGTATTTGGATTATGAACAACAATACCCTTGCCTTTATAAACGATGATGACTTTGCGGTATCGGACGATGATGGAGACGGTGTTATTGAGCAAAAAACACTGCCAGGAACTACAGATATAGACGCTAGCTCACTCTACATGGTAAAGACAAATTTTAAATAGACCAATCCTTATCCTATTCTTATACCAAGCGACCTATCCATTAAAGATTGGTCGCTTTTTTTATTTTTAGAAATCCAAGATTAATTCTGTATCCAAGGTGTTATTTACCACAACGTTGAATTGATTTCTAAAAGCGTTATACGCTTCCATCATTTGAACAATGGATTCCTCTGGGTCTATTCTATAAAATAAATCGCCCTTTACTTTAAGCAGATACGTTTTAAATACTTTTTGACGACTTTTTACTTGTGGAATATTGAATTCTTTTGGGTAGGTTGATTCCTCCAATTGATTTTGCTTGGTTATCATTTCATCAATAACCAATCGTAAATCTTCTATATTGGTAACCGTATGGAGTGCATCAAAACTGGTTTCAAAAGACGCAAATTCTATCCAATCATCTAGAATAGCTTGGGCTTTTGGTTTAATAGGGAGTTTCTTTGCCCATTTTTCATTACTTAATTCTTGAGCAATAACATCCTCTACAACCAATTCTTGTTTCTGTTCTTTACAGGCTACCGTTAATACTAGCATCAAACTAAAGAAGAAGATTCTTTTCATAAAGCGAATGTACAAATTTTAAGAAGCGCTATCTTTATTCCCCAATTCATTTAACGAGATATTAATGGAAAAATCTATTCTGATTATAGGTGCTTGTGGCCAAATAGGTACTGAGCTAACCATGGCGCTACGCGACACGTACGGCAATGAAAGTGTAATTGCCAGTGATATTCGCGAGGGCAATGAAAATTTGATGGATTCCGGTCCGTTTGAGATTTTAGATGCCACAGACTATGATGCTCTTGAAGAGATTGTTGCCTATTATGAAATTACTGAAATCTACCTAATGGCAGCCATGTTGAGCGCTACGGCAGAAAAGTTTCCTATGCGTGCTTGGAACCTAAATATGAATTCGCTCTTTAATGTCCTTAACCTAGCCAAAGAGAAAAAAATAGACAAAATATTCTGGCCTTCCAGCATTGCTGTTTTTGGACCTAATACACCAAAAGAAAACACTTTACAAAGCACTATAATGGAGCCAAGTACCGTGTACGGTATAAGTAAACAATCTGGTGAACGTTGGTGCGATTATTACTTTCACAAGTTTGGAGTTGATGTACGAAGTATTCGTTACCCCGGACTAATTAGTTGGAAAACCATGCCTGGTGGCGGAACTACAGATTATGCGGTAGAAATTTACCACAAAGCTTTATCGGAAAAAGCATATACGTGCTTTTTAAAAGAGGATACCGAGTTACCAATGATGTTTATGGAAGATGCTATCAAAGCTACCTTACAACTCATGGAAACCGATGCTGAAAATGTAAAAGTTCGCTCATCGTATAATTTATCGGCTATGAACTTTACGCCTTCTCAAATGGCGGAAAGTATTCAAAACCACATTCCCGATTTTAAAGTTTCTTATGAACCAGATTTTCGTCAGGCAATAGCTGATTCTTGGCCTAGTAGTATTGATGATCAAGAAGCAAGACGAGATTGGGGTTGGCAAGCAGAATTTGACCTTGAAAAAACCACGAAAGAGATGTTGGAAAATTTGGCTCCCTAAGTCAAAAGTCCCAACATTCTGTCGTAATAAATTAAAAACCATTTAACCCATAGTACAACCCGTCTACAGGCTAAAAAAGTTTTTAAAGTCACCTCCCAAAAATGCTAGTTGTACAACTAGCATTTTTGAAATGTTTAATACTATTATCTTTTTGCGTTGCGAACGTCATCAGCTTGTTTAGAAACGATGATGAAATTAGACCGTCTGTTTTCCAAATGTTTTTGGTCGCTACACTTTACGCCATTGATACATTCATTTTTTAATCGATATTCCCCGTAACCATGGGCACTTTCAATTCTATCGGCATCAATACCTTTTGAAAGCAAGTAACGTCTTGTGGACTTTGCCCGATTATCCGATAGCTCCAAATTATAGGAATCAGAACCTCTGGCATCTGTGTGTGATTCAATTTTAATCTTTATTTCAGGGAATGTTTCCATGGCAAAAAGTACTTTTTCAAGTTCTATTTCTGCTCTTGTAGTAATATCAGATTTGTCATATTCAAAATAGATGGGATTCACCTTAATTTTCTCCATATCTCCATCTTTCTCAACCAAACTATCAAAAGGAGTTAAATACACCTTATTCTCCTTAGAAGGTGCTTCAGGGTTTTCTCCTGTTTGAATCATTACGGTTTCTTTAGAAAATCCTGCTCTAGAAAAGACTAATGTATTTTTCTTATTACACGGAAGTATTATTTTATAAAACCCAGACTCATCCGTTCTATAGATAGAAACCAATTCATCTACTGAATTTTTGAGTTCTACATTGGCATCTGCAATAGGTTCCCCTGTTAGCTTGTTCAATACGTATCCTGAATACTCTAAACAATCTGTTGCTTTTACCTTTTCAAATCGATAAATATCATCATCCCCTTTACCCCCAGCACGGTTGGAAGCAAAATATCCATTACCTTTTTTATTTTCTCGGATGAATGAAAAATCATCCATATTACTATTCAAAGGTTTGCCCATATTAAGTGGTAAAGAATACTGGGTCTTAGAAGAAATTATTGAACCAAAAATATCCAATCCTCCAAGTCCGTAATGACTATCCGACGAAAAATACAATACCTCATTATTTATAAAAGGAAACATTTCTCTACCACGTGTGTTGATTGTAGAACCCAAGTTCATAGGGTCTGAAAGCACATCGCCATCATTATTTAAATCAACCACATAAATATCGCTTTCCCCAAACCCTCCGGGCATATTAGAGGTGAAATATAAATGTCTTCCATCAGGGCTTAATGCTGGATGTCCACAAGAATATTCTTTGCTATTAAAGCTCAACGAGGTTACGTTGATAAGTTCATTATTATGTATGGTTCCCCTTAAGATTTGCATGTTAGACAAACCATCATCATTGGCACTTAACTTGTTTTTCTTCTTTAGATAATTTCGCGTAAAATATACCGTTTGTCCATCCCAAGAAAATGTCAAAGTTGCATCATGATATGAACTTTCTAAATTTTCTAAATATTTTTCTGGGATGTAGTTTGTATTACTTGGCTTAGTAATATAAAGGTCCAAATAAGGTTGTTTGTTCCAAGGGTATAATTCTCCGTTAGACTTAATCGTATCTCTAGCCGAGGCGAAGATTAATCCGTCATTAAAAAACATAGGCCCAAAATCTGATTTTCTACTGTTAAAAGGCAGATTAGTTGTGGTATATTTCTCTTGCTGACCTAAGGTGCTATCCAAATGTTTCTTTTGAGACAACATCATGTTCAACCTATCTTCATCTGTATAAAAATCTCTCAGCAATTCGTCGGCCTTTTCATTTTGCATACTTGCTTTAAGGCTTTGCACTAGTTTAATAATGTTGCCTTCGCCAACCTCCTTGCCTTTTATGCTGTATAATTTTTCATACCACTTAACCGCTTCTTGATACCTGTTCATGTTGAAATAGCTATCTGCCAAATGCTGAATAACATCAAGAGATGGCCTTCTTTTTTCAGACGCTAAATCGCTGTACAAATCAATTGCCTTATCAAATTTAAAATCCTCAAAATAGGCATTGGCTTTTTCTTCCTTACTTTGGGCAGTAACCATAAGGCATGTACCCATAAATATGTATAGTACTAGTTTTTTCATGATAGTAAGTTTTTAGAAGAATCTAGGTGACAATGCTCTTTTCTTAGCATCAAATAGATTGTATTTGAGAATGATTTCGTGAGAGCCGTCATTATAACTTTCCAAGCCCGTTATAGAGTAATCATAAGAGTACCCTAAAAAGAAGCTTTTAGCAATATGAAGACCTGCCAAAGCACTAATGGCATCATTGTAACGGTATGCCAAGCCCAAAGCCAAGGTTTCCTTTATCAAGAAATTACCAGATACATCTACAGTTATTGGTGCTCCTGCCACATGTTTGGTTAAAATAGCCGGTTTAAATTTTAAATTATCAGAAAGGTCCATAACATAGCCTGCCATTAAATAATACTGACTTTTTCTATTGGTCACTATTTCTTCATCATCACTATAAATCTGAGAATTTAAAAAATTGTGGGTAGAAACCCCAACGTACCAATTGCTACTATGAAAGTAAGCTCCGGCGCCAAAAACTGGTCGTACCTTGTTCAGGTTTTCAGCAAATATTGGATCTTGACCGTCTTGGTAGGTCCCTTTGGACCAGTCCACTTTTAGAACATCTATTCCCGCATTGATTCCCAAAGAAAGTTTTGTAAAATACCCAGTTGGTATCTCATACGAAAAAGTACCATTTACATCAAGGTCGTTTGCAGCCCCAATATTATCATTGATAATGGTAAGTCCTAGACCTACTCTCTCTCGCAATCTTCCCTGAACGGATAAAGATTGCGTCTCTGGAGCACCATCTATACCCACCCATTGTGAACGGTGCAAAACAGTAGCCTCCAGAATACCTCTAGCCGAATAACCTGAATTTAATACTGCCGTATTATACATGTATTGTGTATACTGCGGAGGTTGTTGGCCATAAGCCGTACTCATATTAAAAGTAAGATAGCAGAGCATAACTATCTTTATAGTAGTGCAAAGTAATTTCATAATTGACAAGGGTTTGGTATGAATAGTTTAAAGCACAATGTATTATCTGGCCAATTGTAACCAGCCAACTAGGTTTCTTTCTAATTCCGGTATTTGAATAGAATAGTAGTATGTTCCCGATGGTAAATGGTCTCCCTTATTTAAAACGCCTTTTACATTTGCCATACCATCCCAAGTATTGCGGTAGTCTGCCGTTTTATAAACAAGGTTTCCATTACGATTATATATTTCTACAGTATTTGAATAATCTTCAATACATTGAACAGTGAAAACATCATTGAAACCATCATTATTAGGAGAGAATTCATTGAAAACCTTTAGACAGAATTCTTCGCCCAAAACCATTCCACAAGTAGTTACCTCAACTTCAAGAAACATCATCTTATTTGGGCTACAGGTTGAATCATCTACGTAAGAGACATTAATATTCGTATTGGTTAACTCCGTCCATGATACGGTTACAAAATCATCTGTAGAAGTACCGCCTTCTGTTATTGTACCACCTACTACGGTCCAAGAGTAATCTTCTTTACCACTATTGGTAACGTAGGTGTACGAGCGGTTTTGACAAACTTTTACAGACTCACCCGTTAAAGTTATAGGAGAAGAACCATCATCAACTAAAGAAGTAGTTATCATTAAGCGCTCACTACTTTCACAACCATTTTCAACAGCTGCTACATAATAACTACGTCCGTTTTCTATAGGTGAGGAAGGATCAATTGCATCCCCCCCGGAAGCGCTGTCATAGAACACAACATTTGTTTGATCAGTCTGAATATCTGCCACAATGGGTGTATCGCTATTACAAAAAGTCTGATCTGCAGAATTGGTAGTCGGTGTAGGAACATCAACAATAGTAACTTCTATCTGTACTCTTGCCAATATAGATGTAGGTATATCTAAAATTCCTGCAAAATAAATTTGACCATTCACCAAAGGTGTCTCAGCAGTTAATTGCAACCCATCTGTTAGGGCATCAAATAGAATTATATCTCCTAGGCCTACTTGTAAATCTGCTATTGTAGGAAAATCAGCAGCACAAAATACCTGTAGCACATCATCTATTAACAAATCAGGAAGGTCTACTAAAATCTCATCAGACACGGTACAAAGGACACCTTGTAGAAAAGCTTCGAGTGTATTATCTAAGTCGGAAACTAAATCTAAAGCGTCTACCTCTACGCTAAAAGAAGAATCTGCCGCTACTACGCCATCATATAATTTTCCGTTTACGGCTAAAGATATAGGCTCTCCTGGAATAACATCACCAGAAACAGTTCCGGTTACATCTACCGTAATGGTACCGTTAAAAATATCTAGCAAACCATCTAAACTAATCATAGGGTTTGAATCAATAGATATTGTTTTTGCAACGTCTACCACATTTACTTCAACAGATTGTAAATCTCCAGAAACGTTCTCGCAACCTGCTAAATCATCTTTTACGGCCACATAATAATTGTAAGGTCCACCTGCTTCGGTAAGTCCGGTTATGATCATTACACCATTGTCATCTATCTCATAAGTAACATCGCCAGACACCATGCCGTCCGTAATTTCTGTGGTCTTATTTGCATCTAAATACCATAAAAAAGTACCCTTAATAGAACTTGACGGAACAAGCACTACATTGTTTGATGAACAAATAGCATTCTCATTACCTAAAACAGTAATATCTGCGGCAGTTGGTATAGGTTCAACATTCACTTCAACTACGGTTCGTGGTGATTCCTGAGCACATCCTATTTCAGCAGAAGCTACATAATAGGTTGTATCCGAATTTAAAATTGGCGTAGCAAAAGCATCACCTGAATTTGTAGTTGCTAATAAATTTCCGTTTGTCGCGGCATCATACCATCTTAGCTCAACGTTATTGGCGTTTTGAACTTCTGCTGTAATAGTAGTACTTGAACCAGCACAGATATTTAAATCATCTGCCATAGAAGTGATTACTGGTGTTGCAGGTGCCCTATAAACATCAAAAATTCTAATATTTTGATCAATACCAACACCTACCAAAGATGATAACCGCACCGTTACTCTATCAACAGGAGTTGCGGGGTCAAAACCTATAATGACCTTTTCGCCATTCTGTAATAAGGTTAAAAGGTCTAAATCTAATAAATTGGCCAGATTCTCCGAATAAACAGGTGCATCAGCCCCATTTTGGCCAATCACCTCAATTGAATTAGCTATATCCAATTGCAATAAGGAAGAATCTATACCAATTTCTGCGTAGTAATTATCGTTTGTATCATCGGCACTATTAAAATAGATAGTCTGCTCAACATCTGCTGCAACATCTATAATTCCAAGACCTAGCTTAGAAAAGGTGCTTCTGTTTCCATCTATGGCTAAATCCGGATTTGTTACCCCAGCTCCACCTAAGTCCAGTAAATCTAACGAAATACCGTTACCACTATAAGACGTGTAATTAGGTGCACCACAGGTTGTATCTCCATCTCCATAAAAAACTCCATAGACATCTAAGTCACGCTCTTGGCTTAGTCCTATTAATGACCCCATGCTATTCGTTAAGCGTACTCTGTCATACGGACTAGACGGAGTTAAGGCAAGAAAGTAATCTCCGTTTTTATCCATAATAACTCGTGCCTCATCAGATGAAAAAGCATCTGCAGCACTAGAACTTGCCTGCTGTACTACATTGGTATTATTAAGAGCTTCTACAGAAAATTCTTGATTACCAATTAGCACAACACCAGTAATATCAGAAAGTAAGCCGCCTAAGCTGCCGCCCAATAAACTAGAAAGTATATCCTCTTCAGATTCAATCTTCAAATAACTTGTGGTATTTGCCGGTAACGTAGTTGGGTAAGTTAATTCTAAATGACCATCATAAGCACCAAGACCCAAAGCTAAACCTGAATTGGCTCGGATGGTTGCATTAGTTGTTAAATCAGAATCGATAGCATTGTTTGATAAGGTAACTTCGTCTTCACTGGAAATAGCATCAACATAGACCTTATCTTGTGCGTGCGTAAAAGTGCAAAAAAACAGCAATAAACATATAAAGTTTTGCTTTAGAGTAGTTTTACGTATCATAGGCAAGTAATTGTAGGTTAAGTCCTATAAAAAACAGGGCTTACCTACTAATTATTGTCTATGCTATTATATACCTTCGGTAAAAAGTATATATTTTCGACGAACGGTAACATTATTGACAAAATGCAACTTTAGACTGCATTTCATCGATTAAAATCAAATAATAGGCTATAATTATAACCTAAGACTATATCATACCACTTAATTCTTAAAACACTCTTGTACTAAAAACAATTTGCCAATAAAAAAGGCCTCCTATTTCCTAAAAGAAATAAGAGGCTTTTTCTACACTGAACTAAAATCTAGTTCAATTATAAAATCTTACTGAAAGAACAACTGAGTAAAATAAAGAACACCGTTTTCATCTGCAGTAACACTAACGGCAGTATAATTAAAATTACCTTCCATTACTTTCTTGTGCGTTGGGCTATTTTTCCAAGCTTCAAGAATATCATTAGCATTTGTATAATCCATACCTAAATTTTCAGAAACGAAATCGGCATTTGCTTCTTCAGATAATTTAGAAGCTCTTTTATCAAAATTATCATGGCTGATAATACCTTCAGAAATCATATACTCGTTGTGAGCATTTGCGTAACCGTAAGCTACACTACTAAACTCTACTGCATTAAGACCAACTGATACTCTATAGTCATTAACAACATCTATAACTTCTTGCTCTATAGCAGAAATCGTTACTTCTTTATTGGTAGTTGCAACAGCCTTGTACAAATCATCTTCTTCAGTAGTAGAAGTTGAACATGAAGTCATTAAAGTTGCAAGTGCAATAAGAATTAAAATGTTGAATCGTACCATAGTTGAAATCTGTTTTTGTAATTCGTTTCTTCTATTTCTGAACGGTACATTGTAGAGTGCCTGAGGAAATTCTCTTAAACGGTACGTTTTACTCGTTGAAGTGTAAAAAACTGTAAGTCAGTTATATAAAAACAAAAATGACTGATTTTACATCGGAGAAATGATGTGCTATACCGATGATTTCACCCTTAAACGGAAAAAGAGATGCATTAGGCGGTAGCCCTAAAATCAGAATATCGGCAAGGCACTAGAAAAGAAGGATGAAAGACACTTATTCTCAAAAACAACCCGTTTTTGACTGTAAGAAGACAATTTTCATTGAATTGATAAAACTGCTCTAATATCAATAGAAATTTAAATCCGTCTTATCAGGAATGCAAAATGCGATTGCCATCTACTTATTAGTAGCGACAATCGCATTATACTTTTATATTGGGTTAACCTTTATACCTATATAATAGGACTAGATAGTAAACCTCAACTTTTTCTCAATAGCCACAATCATTTCGTTAGCTATATCTTTTCCGGTAGCATTTTCAATTCCCTCAAGACCTGGAGAAGAGTTTACCTCTAACAATAACGGTCCTTTATTTGAACGAATGATATCTACGCCTGCTACGGCAAGGTTAAGAACCTTTGCAGCTTTCTGCGCAAGTTTGCGTTCTTCTGAAGTAATTTTAATAATTGAAGCCTTACCACCCTGGTGAATGTTAGCTCTAAACTCACCTTTTTCTGCCTGACGTTGCATAGAAGCTACTACTTTTCCGTTTACCACGAAACAGCGTATGTCCTGCCCATTGGCTTCCTTAATGAACTCTTGCACCAATATGTTCGTGTTCACACTTTTGAAAGCATTTATTACGCTCTCCGCAGCTTTATTGGTCTCAGCAAGTACAACACCTTTACCTTGGGTGCTTTCCAACAACTTAATAATTAGTGGAGCACCATTTACCATTTTAATAAGGTCTTTGGTATCCATTGGAGATTTTGCAAAACCTGTAATAGGTATATGTATGTCATTCTTAGAGAACAACTGCGATGCAAAAAGTTTGTCTCTAGACTGTGTAATGGCCTCGGCGGTATTTTGGCAATACACCCCAAGATTATCAAACTGTCTGATCAACGCGCAACCATAGAAAGTAACCGATGGCTTTATTCTAGGAATGACCGCATCAAAAGCATTAAGGATATTGCCCCCTCTGTACCTTATTTCAGGCGAGTGGGCATCTAACTTCATATATGCATGTTCTACATTTAAGAAAACAATTTCATGTCCGCGCGCTTCTGCTGCCTCTATAATACGTTTGTTACTATATAGGTTAGGGTTACTAGCAAGTAATGCTATTTTAAGACCCGATTTTTCTTTAAAGTAAGGCGCATACATTTTATTTACCGCCTCATCATCAAAATCCTGTATTTGATAGTTTAAAGCCGAGTTTACAATATAGCGCTCATTAATAGCCTCTCTACCTAACAACATACGAAACTCCATAGTATCGCGATTAGCTAAAGTAAGTTCTATCTCAAAAGTATCTTCTCCTATATTAACAGGCGTACGTACCACCAAACGTTCTTCAGAAATACCGGAAGAACTTTTTACCATCCTACGGTCTACTAATCTAGCTTGGCAAGGTATAGCAATACTCCTGTTTTCTTGTAAAGGGCTCACCTCAAACTTTACCCATTCTTGGGTGCCCTTCATAATAATCTTTATGTTGGTTGCTTGTATAGAGGATGTTTTAGCTCCTGAATCTACCCTCGCCTTTATGGCTGGAATACCCAAATTCTCAAACACACACCATTCTTCACTACCTATAATCTTCAAGTCAGTCAAACTATACTTTTTTTCTAAGTTCAAATATATCTTTTCTTCTATCTTTTAAATTGCGTACTGCCCCAAATTGATTGAGTTCTCGCAATAAATCGATATCTACATCAGCAATTAAAATCATCTCCGTATTTGGTGTGGCCTCTGCCTTTATACCATTTGTTGGAAACGAAAAATCACAAGGCGTAAATACCATGGATTGAGCAAATTGGATGTCCATATTCTGAACATTTGGCAAGTTGCCTACACTACCTGCGATAGCCACGTAGCATTCATTTTCTATTGCTCTTGCCTGAGCGCAATGTCGTACTCTTGAGTACCCGTTTTGAGTATCGGTCAAGAAAGGAACAAATAATATGTCCATTCCTTCATCGGCCAATAAACGGCTTAACTCTGGGAATTCAGAATCGTAACAAATTAAAATTCCGATTTTACCACAATCCGTATCAAAAGCCTTTAACTGATTACCGCCTTGCATACCCCAAACTTTAGCTTCGTCTGGTGTTACATGCAGCTTTTCGTAACGCTCCATACTACCATCTCTTCTACATAGATAGCCTACGTTGTACAAACGTCCATCAATCATTTCGGGCATACTTCCTGTAATGATATTGATGTTATACGAAATAGAAAACTCCGAGAATTTTTGTACAATAGCATCCGTATGTTTCGCCAACTCACGAATAGCATCTGGCGTGGACAAGTGATTGTCCTTTGCCATTAAAGGGGCATTAAAAAACTCCGGAAACAGGGCAAAATCTGACCGATAACCTGATACGGCATCAATAAAATACTCTGCTTGTTGCAGCAACTCTTCTAAATCCTTATACGGCCGCATCTGCCATTGTATAAGCCCTAAACGAATAACCGTTTTCTTTGCCGATGCTTTTTTTGAGGGTTTTTGGTAATAAATATTATCCCACTCCATTAAAATAGCAAAGTCACTTGACGCCTTATCACCTTCCAAATAACCTTTCATAACCTTAGCAGGGTGAAAGTCATTACTTATCTGAAAATTTAATACGGGATCTGCAATCTCTTTTCTACGTACTTTGGCTATATACTCTTTTGGAGTAAGCTCATCCATATATTTATGGAAATTGGGCATTCTACCTCCAAAAGCAATACTCTTGAGGTTTAGTTTTTCACACAATTCCTTTCTATAATCGTACAAACGTCTACCTAATCTTAGACCACGGAACTGAGGTTTTATAAAAACCTCAACACCATAAAGCACATCTCCTTCATCATTATGCGTGGAAAAAGAATAGTTACCGGTGATTTGCTCATACGTATGCTCATCATCAAAACTATCATAGTCTACTATAATGGACAGGGCCACACCGGCCAACTGTCCATTAATCTTAATAACTACCTGACCTTCTGGAAATTTATCGATTAGCGATTTTATATGCTCCTCTTTCCAATACGATCCAGGCATATTGGTATATGCAGAAATCATGGCGCTTTTAAGCTCTTGATAATCATCAAGGTCTAAAAACTTCAATTCTATATTTTCTATTTCTTCTATTTTCATTGAATGGACATTGAATAATTAGTACCTCTATCAACAAAACCTTGGAATAGAACAAGGGATTTCCTAGCCTGAATACCAAGCACAGAAAGGTTCATTACAAACCTGATAACAATATTATTCATCGTCATCTTGAGCCATATCTTCTGGGTCCGGCTCTGCTACTGCTTCTGGATCATCATCCTCAAAATCTTCATAATCATCCTCATCATAATTCTCCATGGTGTACTCAAGCTTAGCACTGATCTTCACCAAATATTTGGTGTCTTCGGTCAATACTTCAACTGCTTCAATACGCTCGCCACTAGCATTTCTGAACGAAATAATATTTCTATCATCATAACCATCAGGGTAAGCTGCTACCAAAAGTTTTAATACTTCTGGCGTTAATTTTTTAAAGTCTACTATGACGCGCTTTAAATTTGAGGTGTCTCGTTTATTGCTCATAAGTCAAGAAGATATGCAAATATTAATGGTGCAACAATGGTTGCATCGCTTTCAATAATAAACTTAGGGGTATCAATATCTAGTTTACCCCAAGTAATTTTTTCGTTTGGTACCGCACCTGAGTACGACCCATAACTTGTAGTTGAATCACTGATCTGGCAGAAATAACTCCAGAAAGGTGTATCGGTTCTTTCCATATCTTGGTAAAGCATTGGCACTACACAGATAGGAAAATCTCCTGCTATACCACCACCAATTTGAAAGAAACCAATTCCGTTCTCAGAATTATCTGTGTACCAATCTGCTAAAAAGGTCATATACTCAATACCGGATTTAACGGTACTAGCTTTTAACTCCCCTTTTAATACGTATGATGCAAAAATATTACCCATAGTACTGTCTTCCCAACCTGGGCAAACAATAGGAAGGTTTTTTTCCGCAGCAGCGTACATCCAAGAGTCTTTTAAATCAATCTCATAATGCTCTTCAAGAACACCAGAAAGTAACATCTTGTACATATACTCATGCGGTAAATAGCGCTCTCCTTTTGCCTCGGCGTCTTTCCATATTTTAACAATGTGCTCTTGTAACCTTCTAAAAGCTTCCTCTTCAGGAATACAAGTATCTGTTACACGGTTAAGTCCCTTTTCAAGTAAAGCCCACTCATCTTTAGGGGTTAGATCACGGTAGTTAGGCACACGTTTGTAATGAGAATGCGCAACCAAATTCATGATATCTTCCTCAAGGTTGGCACCAGTACATGATATAATCTGCACCTTATCTTGGCGAATCATTTCAGCAAAAATTTTACCTAACTCAGCAGTACTCATTGCACCTGCCAATGAAACGAGCATCTTAGAACCTTTGTTCAGCTGTGCTTCATACCCTTTTGCAGCATCTACTAAAGCAGCTGCATTAAAGTGCAAGTAATACTTTTCTATAAATTCGGAAATAGCTCCTTTAGTCTTCATCATCTTCAAATTTTAACCCTTTATTACCTGCTTTACCGTCTACATCGTATGTGTTATCATACTCTTCATCTACCGCTTTACCCATAAATTTATAGCTAAGCATTTTATAATACAATTTTGCCGCTAGAAAATCCGAAGATTTCTCTGTAGGATTTGGACAAAGCTCTACAATATCAAAACCTACTACGTTCTTCTCTTCAAAGACCTGTTTTAAAAACTCTAAAGTCTCATACCACAATAAACCACCTGGTTCAGGAGTACCTGTAGAAGGCATTATAGAAGGGTCAAAAGCATCAAGATCAAATGTAATCAACACATTGTCTGTCATTGCTTCAATTACTTTATCCATCCAATACTCATCTTGGGCCATATCATGAGCAAAGAATGTTTTTTCTTCATCCATAAATGTCTTCTCAATAGCATCCATAGAACGAATACCTACTTGAATAAGATTCGTAGTCTGGCTTGCTTCATGAACTGCACAAGCATGATTGTATTTGGTTCCTTCATACGACTCACGCAAATCTGCATGGGCATCAATCTGCAAAACAGTCAAATTATCAAAACACTCATTAAAGGCACGAATGGTACCAATAGAAATGGAATGTTCACCACCAAACAAGGTAACAAACTTGTTACGCTTAATATACTTTTTGGTTCTTTTATGAACGGCATTTACTACCGCTTCTGGCGAACTATTTTCGGTAATGGCTTCAGCTAAATGAATACCTTGTTCATAAACCTCGGTATTGGTCTCAATATCATAAAGCTCCATATTCTCCGAAGCTTCTAAAAATGCCTGAGGACCTTTATCGGCTCCTTTACCCCAAGTACTTGTTCCATCGTAAGGCACTGGTATTAAAATTACCTTGGCCGTTTCTAACTGTGCGAATTTATCGGGGATACCCGCATAATTCTTTGTTGTGCTCATCTTAATTAAGTGAATTTGATACGTTTGATGTAATTGTATTTGCGACAATATTATCGCTGCCGTCATTGGCTGATTTTTTCTTTTCGTAACCCAAAATGCTTAGTAAGTCTTCTGCCTTTTGTTGCTGACTAAAAACCTCATAAGTAAGATTGCCATTGGCATCTTTATCTATTAAGATATGTTTGGGCTGAGGGATCAAACAGTGTTGCAAACCACCAAAACCACCTATGGTTTCTTGGTAAGCTCCTGTATTAAAAAAGCCTATGTACAAGGGTTTGTCCCGTCTGTATTTTGGCAGGTAAATAGCGTTCATGTTTTGCTCACTGTTGTAATAATCATCACTATCACAAGTTAGCCCTCCTAATAAAACACGCTCGTACTCATCGTTCCAACGGTTTATAGGTAGCATGATAAAACGCTTATTAATAGCCCAAGTATCTGGCAAAGTAGTAATGAAAGATGAATCTATCATATTCCATTTTTCACGATCGTTCTGTTGCTTTTGGTAAAGGATTTCATAAATAGCACCACCACTTTCTCCTACGGTAAAACTTCCGAACTCAGTAAAAATATGTGGCACAGGTACATCTGCCTCTTGACACGTAATATTGATTTGATTTAAAATCTCGTCAATCATATATTGATAATCGTATTCAAAAGCCAAAGAGTTCTTGATTGGAAAACCTCCTCCAATATTTAAGCTATCTAAAGATGGGCACACTTTCTTTAAACGAGTATACACCTTTAAACACTTAACGAGTTCGTTCCAGTAATATGCGTTATCGCGAATACCGGTATTAATAAAGAAGTGAAGCATCTTAAGCTCTACTTTATCATTATCCTGTATCTGGTTTTCATAAAAAGGAACTATGTTTTTATAACCAATTCCCAAACGAGAGGTATAGAATTCAAATTTTGGCTCTTCTTCCGAAGCTATACGAATACCAATTTTATAGGTATCATCAATTGCATCAGATAGCAAATCTATTTCTTCGTAATTATCTATTATAGGAATACAGTTGCGGTGGCCATTATTAATAAGCCTTGCAATATTCTCTATGTACTGGTCGCGTTTAAAGCCATTGCAAATAACGTAAGCATTGTCTTTTAACTTACCGTCTTTTTTCAGTTGCTCTACTATATTAATATCAAAAGCAGAAGAAGTTTCAATATGAATATCGTTCTTAAGCGTTTCATGTAATATATGCTGAAAGTGAGAACTTTTAGTACAATAGCAGTAGTGGTACTTGCCCTTATACTCGTTCTTTACGATAGAGTTAGCAAACCAATTCTTTGCCTTGGCAATATTCTCCGATATTTTAGGCAAATAGGTGAATTTTAACGGGCTACCATATTTCTCTACCAACTCTTGAAGTGGTATGTTGTGAAATTTTAGGTGCTCATTATCAAGAGTAAACTCTTCTTGAGGGAAAAAGTAAGTCTGATCGATTAGATCGATATATTTATTGTTCATCGTGAATTCTTGTAAATGAAAATCGGGATATTTTTTAACTAATGTGTGCTCTATAAGTTATGAAATTGTTACCGATGGTATCATATAAGAATTTGTTCCTGAGTAGTAGGAATGAAAAAGTATATGTGCTGGCTTTGCACAATAGATGTAGAAAAATCGGAAGTTAGCTTTAAAATTCGGCGGCCCATCTGATGGGTTGCTATGAGATTTGACTTCCTAATCTCCCATAGCCCGAACATAGAAACACATTGCATGTTGTTCAGCTAAAAGCTCAAAATGCCTTCAGTTTTATATTGCTAAAGACAGGACAAATGAAAACAAAAAAAATGTAAAAACAAGCGTTTTCAGAGAAATTACGATAAAACGCAAAAAAAAGTTTTCCCACTTAAAATAATAACACAATATATCCTGTAATTACCTTATTTTTAAGGTATTAAAATACAAATAAAAAATGAAAAACTACATCACAACTTTCCAAAAAAGCATCATTATAGGCTTCATTTTAATCGTAACAAACCTGATGCAAGCTCAACTAACGTCAGAAACTTACTTTTCAGAAGAGAATGTTGATGAAAAAAATGTCATTCACGAGCTTCATATAATTGATGATTATCTAACTCATACTATTTACGAAAAACATCCTGCTAAGTTTATTATGGCTCGTGGTGGTTTTGTGAAAATTGAAGAAAACAGACTAGTCGTTCTTCTGGAATTCAATTCTAATTATGAAAATGACCAACTGAGAACACTAAGTATTCCCTTTGAACAAAAAGAAGATGACCTTATTCTTGATATAAATTCTAAAAAAATATTTAAACCAGCTCCTTCCCTATCCCAAGACTTAGATGGTAAATGGCTTTTTGCCACCCGCGGACCAGATGAAGGCCAAGAACGAAGAGGAGAAGAAAACCCTAGAAAAACATTAAAAATAATACAGGGTGGCCGTTTCCAATGGATTGCCTACCAAACGGAAACAATGAAATTTTCGGGAGCCGGAGGAGGTTCATTTACATCAGAAGAAGGGGAATACACAGAACATATTGAATTTTTCTCTAAAGATAATTCACGGGTTGGGGCTACTTTAAAATTCAACTACGAACTAAAAGATAACGATTGGCATCACACCGGAAAAAACAGCAAAGGGGAGCCCATGTACGAGATTTGGACCAAGAGAAAAGATTGAAATCATTAAGGGTAAAATTGCTTAATAATTCAAGTTATCAACAATATATATGATAAAAATTTTATAATTGATAAAAAAACACACAATGTAAGCCTTCATGTGCCGTTATAAACGGACAAGCATAATAATGATGCCATGAACCCCCTTACGAAAGAACAGAAAGAACAGATCGAGAAACTTAAAGCTAAACTAGAAGAGAATAAAAAAAGGATAAACGAATTGGTAAAAAAATTCGATGTCTACGAAATCTAGATTTCCTTTTGGTACAACGTATTTCTCATTTTCTAACAATACTATGTTGTATAAGCAAAGTGACCTCGGCAAGAATCGAACTTGCATCTAAAGTTTAGGAAACTTCTATTCTATCCATTGAACTACGAGGCCATTTAACTAAGGGGCAAAAGTAAAGTTTTTTTGTATTTGCAGAAAAAACCGAGTAACTAATTTCACCCTATTTTCATCCTAAATTGTTAAAGCACTAATCAATAAACATATTAGGAAGTGCTAGAGAAAACCAAGGAAACAAAGTAACTAGAATCAACACCACAAAACTTACCAGTAAAAAGGGCAAACCGGCCTTACTTACTTCCCCTATAGATATTTTACCAATACTAGATGCCACAAAAAGACATACTCCCACAGGTGGGGTAGTCAATCCAATAATTAAGTTCAATACTGCTATTACTGCAAAATGAACGGGATCAACGTCTACAGCCAAAGCCACTTTCAATAAAATTGGAAACAGAATTAAAAGTGCTGCAACGGTCTCCATAAAAGTGCCTACTACAATCAACAAGAGATTAATTAATAGTAATACTACATACTTGTTATCCGTAAAGCCTAGAATTTCACTGGAGATACTCTGCGGAATCTGCTCTGTAATTAATATGTAGCCAAAAAGGTTGGCAAAACCTACCAAAACCATAAGGGAAGCGGAGGTTTTCATACTGTCCAAAAACACAACCTGAATGTTCTTGAAATTCAATTTTTTATAAACGAATTTACCTATGATTAAAGCATAAACCACTGCAATTATAGATGCTTCGGTAGGAGTAAAAAGCCCTCCAATAATACCATACAGAATAATAAATGTCATTAAAAGCGACCAAAACGTATCAACAAAACCAAGGGTTACCTGCTTTAGTGTACTTCTAGCATGTTTGGGATAATTGCGCTTTCTAGATATTACATAGGCAGTAATCAATAACCCTACACCCAAAAGCAAGCCTGGAAAAGCGCCTGCAAGAAACAATTTACCTACCGAAAGTCCACTTAATGTAGCGGCAATAATCATAGGCACACTGGGGGGTATAATAGGGCCAATAGTTGAAGAAGCCGCCGTAACAGCACATGAAAAACCGGTGTCGTAACCTTCCTTTTTCATTGCAGGAATCATAATAGAACCCATACTTGCCGTATCAGAAATAGCCGTACCGGAAATACCCGCAAACAACATAGATGCTCCAATATTAACCAATGCAAGTCCGCCTCTAATGTGCCCCAATAAATGATTACAGAATGTGATTATTTTCTCCGTCAGACCACCTTGGTTCATGAGATTTCCTGCCATAATAAAACCAGGAACACTTAGTAAAACGAATACATCAATACCCGAATACATTTTCATTGGAATAATAATCAACGGAATACCCTTTACCAAAATGTAACTCAAGCATGAGAGTCCAAGTGCAAAAGCTATAGGAAAACGCAAAACGAGACATACCACAAATACTAGAACAAGAACCCAAATCATGACTTAGAATTTTTATAGTTTTTTTGGATTTTTTTCCAGAGGTAATAACTTATAGAAGCCGACATAATGAACATGCTAAAAAAAGCAACACCCATATTAAAACCCATACTGGGTGATTTTTCCGGAATACCCAAAAGCACAAATTGTATGGAATAGATTGCCATGATAGCAAATAAAAATAATACGATTACTGGAATAACCTTAACCAACAAGCGCTGCAGTTTTACAGGAAAATTACTAAAGAACATATCTAAATGAACATAGTACTCATTTTTCATAGCAAGCCCGGCACCAAAAGACATGGCATAAATAAAGAATAGACGCGAAGCTTCCTCTGTCCACGTTGGCGTATCCAATGGCGTAAATCTGCAGAAAATCTGTAATAATACTGTAAATATGAGTCCCCAAGTGCTCAATAATACGCCAACTTTTAAAATGCGCCCAATAGTTTTATGAAGCATCCTTTTCTGTTTTAAGTTGATCGTATATTTTCTTCATTTCTAGAGAAAGACTGTTGTAAATAGCAGCTTCGCACTTTTCTTGAAAAGCATCTTTATCCACCGCAATAAACTCCATTCCCTTCGCCTTTAATTCATCTTGAACTTTCTTTTCATTCTCTAAAAAAAGACGATGCTCATAGGCTTGCATATCATCTGCCGCTAACAAAAATATTTTCTGTAAATCTGGTGGAAGTCGCTGAAACTGCTTTTCGCCAATAACCGGATAAACCCAACTTATGACATGACCTGTTAGGTTCAAATATTTTTGCACCTCAGCAAAACCAGCATTGTTAATCAATGCAAACGGATTCTCTTGTGCCTCTATAGTACCTTGTTGCAAAGAAGTAAAAACCTCCGAAAAGGCCATAGGCGTGGGTTTTGCCCCAAGAGCTTTCCAAAGGGTTACGAATGATGGCACGTTTGGCACCCGAACAATGAGTCCGTCTAAATCATCCGGATGTCTTATGGGTCTGTTTGATGTTAAGTGCCTTGGGCCTCTCTCAAAGTGACCTAAAGACCTCAATCCGGATTTAGTAATCATTTCCTTCTCCATCAATGTTCCTATAGGTCCATTTATATACCGATTCATATCGATTGAATCTTGCATCAGGAAGGGAAGTTCACAGAAAGTAGCCACTTCAAACCAATTGGTAAGGGTAGAACCCGTAGTAGTCATATCAATAACATCTGCTTGAATAAGCCTTATGGCTTCAATCTCTTTGGCCAATTGCTCGGAGGGATAAACTTCTACCTTGATACGGCCTTTGGAACGTTCTTCAAGAATCTCCCCAAAATAAACAAATGCTTTGTACCAAGTATGCTCCTCATTTACCAAGAGTGCGGTACGGAGAAGGAATTCTGGTTCTGCCTGGACAGGCTTACAGCCACTTAAACTTAACAGAATAAAAAAACAAAGAATGATTTTTTGAAAAATAGGATTTAAAAACAATTGTTTTTGCATAACCTAATCTTCTACCTCAACAATCATTTCTACCTCAACCGCAATATTAGCAGGTAAAGAACCCATACCCACAGCAGCTCGTGCATGTTTCCCTCTTTCACCAAAAACTGCTACCATTAAGTCTGAATACCCATTAATTACTTTGGGCTGATCGGTAAAATCTGGAACGGCATTGACCATCCCGCGAACTTTAACAATGCGCTTTACTTTTTTAAGGTCTCCCAATTCCATTTTCAAAACCGAGATTTGATTGACACCTGTTATTCTAGCCGCCTCATAACCTTCTTCAATAGTGAGGTCTTTCCCTAACTTACCTGTAATATTTTCACCGTCAGGTTTTGTTGGTCCTTTACCCGCAAGAAAAATGAGATTCCCAACACGTACCGCATTTACGTAATTAGCCATGGGGGCAGAAGGTTCTGAAAGCTCTATACCAAGTTCTAAAAGTCTTGCTTCCGGATTATACTCGGTTTCACTTTGGGCAAATCCGTTAAATAAAGTAAAAGTAAAAATTGAAGCAATTAAAATTAGGTTTTTCATATAGTCTGGATTCTTTCTTGAAACTACAAGATAAGAATTTCTTACTTCTCTTAACACCTTAAGAAATAGAAAACAAACTATTCGTAAAATCGTATTTATCTCAAATATGAAACTAGTTTCGTAATTTTATCGATTTAAAACGTGGTACTTTAAAATTTTTAAATCATGCATTAACTGAACATTCTAAATCCCTTTTAAACCGTAAGCAGCATCGTTCCAGCGTAGTTCTTGTTTAAAGCGATAGAGGTCTGTCTTTTCATCGATCAACAAAAATTCTATATCCATCATTTCGGCGAAGTCCTCCAGTGATTCCGCGGAGATATTCTGACTATAACAGGTGTGATGTGCTCCTCCACCATAAATCCAAGCGGCAGCAGCAGTTTGAAGATCCGGTTTGGCATCCCAAAGCACTCTGGCTACAGGAAGGTTTGGCATATCATTTTCAATTTCCAAAGCCTCAACTTTATTGACCAACATTCTAAACCGATTACCCATATCAACGATAGATGCATTTAAAGCCTTACCGGCACCCGCATTAAATACTAAACGCACAGGATCTTCTTTTCCACCAATTCCCAAAGGATGGATTTCGCAAGAAACATCTCCATTAGCAATGGACGGACATATCTCCAGCATATGTGAACCTAAAACTGTAGAATTTTCAGGATCAAAATGATAGGTGTAATCTTCCATAAAACTGTTTCCGCCTTCAAGACCAGAACCCATAACTTTCATGGTGCGTACCAATGCGGCGGTCTTCCAATCACCTTCTCCACCAAAACCATAACCACTGGCCATTAGTCTTTGTGTTGCTATACCCGGCAATTGTTTCATTCCGTGTAAATCCTCAAAAGTATCGGTAAAAGCGGTATAACCACCCTCTTCTAGAAAAGCACGCATACCCAATTCTATTTTGGCCGCATCCTTTAAAGAATTGCGCATACTTCCATCAGACTTAATTTTAGCCGCCATGGTATACGAATCCTCATATTCCTGAATCAATATATTTATTTGAGTATCGGAAATTGCATTTATATATTTAACCAAGTCCCCTACGCCGTAACCGTTTACTTCGTAACCGAATTTTAACTGAGCGGAAACCTTGTTACCTTCTGTCACTGCTACTTGGCGCATGTTATCTCCAAAACGGGCCACTTTCATTTCCTTAGAGTCGGCAACGGCACACGCTACGCGGCACCAGTTACTCAATTTCTGCAAAACGGATTCATTTTTCCAATGACCAACTATCACTTTTCGGTTCAATCGCATTCTCGATGCCAAAAAACCAAATTCCCGACCACCATGTGCCGACTGGTTCAGGTTCATGAAATCCATGTCAATTGCATTCCATGGAATATCGCGATTATACTGTGTATGTAGGTGCAAAAACGGTTTCTGAAGTGCTTGCAGACCAGCAATCCACATTTTAGCAGGGGAGAAAGTATGCATCCATAAAACTAAACCTACGCAGGCCTCCGCATTGTTGGCCTCTTTACACAAAGTACTTATTTCACCTGCAGTTTTAACCACTGGTTTAAAAATAACGCTTACTGGAATTATCTCGTTATCATTATAGTACTTGGCTATCTCGGCAGAATGTTCCGCTACCTGTGCTAAAGTTTCCGGTCCATACAAATGTTGACTACCTGTTACAAACCAAATTTCATTCTTGCTTAAATCAATCATCATTTCTTAAAATAAATTAATCCTTAGGAAAAATACACGTACATACCCACTACAATGGAGCATATTACAAAACCAACGGGTTTGGCAAATTTCCATGGTGTAATATCTACCTGTTCGGTGTATACTTCTACATATTCCGTTTCTCTAGGCCAGAATTTTCCAATAATGAACATTAGTACTACCACCAAAACGAATAAGATGCCCATAACATGCAAGAAGCTAATGTCTGGTTTTACTACATAAAGAGTTACCAGGTAAGTGACCACTGCGAACACTATACCAATATTAGCAGCAATGCCCGGAACTTTTTTAGTTAAGTAACCCACTAAAATTATGGCTAAAATAGGTACACTATAAGACCCATTTAATTCTTGTAGATAATTGAATATACCACCTTCCACACCGAATAATAATGGTGCGATAATCATAGAAATTATTGCAAGGAAAATGCCGAATATCTTACCAGCCTTCACAATTTGCTTCTCAGAAGCTTCTTTATTAATATATTCTTTATAAAAGTCGAGTCCAAATAGGGTAACAGAGCTATTAAGCGCACTATTAAAAGAGCTTAATATGGCTCCAAAAAGAACAGCTGCAAAAAAGCCTATAAATGCAGTAGGCAATACTTTTTTAACCACCATAGGATACGCTTGATCGGCATTGGTCAACTCCCCATTAAAAATCTGATAGGCAATAATACCTGGCAACACCACAATAAAAGGTCCTAATATTTTCACGAATGCGGCAAGGCTCAATCCTATTTGACCTTCGCGTAAATTCTTGGCGCCAAGAGCCCTTTGAATGATAGCCTGATTTGTTCCCCAATAATAGAAATTTACAATAACCATACCTGTGAAAAGTGTCCAAAAAGGCACAGAGGAATCAGGTCCGCCCAAAATATCGAATTTCTCAGGAAAATTGGTTGTCAGGACATCCATACCAGCAGTAAGACTTCCATCACCCACGTACAGTAATCCGAATATAGGTATGAGCGAACCCCCAATGATTAAACCTACGGCATTAATAGAATCCGATACCGCAACTGCTTTTAATCCACCAAAAATTGCATAGATACTTCCGATTATGCCAATACCCCAAACGGTAACCCATAAAGCGCTTTCTTCGCCCATGCCCATTGCCTCAGGCAAATCAAACATGGTATTTATTGCCAAAGCACCTGAATATAGTACGGTAGGAAGCATTGAAATGGCATACCCTCCTAAAAATAGAAGGGACACTAAAGTTTTTGTAGATTTCCCGTATCGTTTTTCCAAGAATTGAGGAATGGTAGCGATACCTCCTTTTAAATATCTAGGTAATAACACCAATGCGGTAAAGACCATAGCTATAGCAGCTAAAACCTCATAAGCCATAATGAGAATACCCTCACTGTAGGCAATACCGTTCATACCTACAATCTGCTCTGTTGAGAGATTTGTTAAAAGCAACGACCCTGCTATTACGGGCCCAGTAAGGCTACGACCACCTAAAAAATAACCGTCCGAAGAGGTCTCGTCTGTTTTTCGGGTTGATAAATAGGCAATGATTGCCACTAACAGTGTAAACCCAATGAACGTTGCTATTCCCATAAAATATATTTCAATTAAAACTTAACATCCTTGTCCGTAATAAGCATCTTTACCATGCTTGCGCTCAAAATGCTTCTTTTTCAAAGCCTCTTTTAAAGTAGCTGCGCTAGGATTTATCTGCAAAGTTAGATGTGCCATTCTAGCTACTTCTTCACATACAGCACTGTTATATACTGCCTTGGCTGCGGTTGCCCCCCAAGTAAAGGGTGCATGACTACCGACCAGTATCATACCTATTTCGTTATAATCCAAACCCCTTTCTTTCAAACAATCAATTATCTGATAGCCCGTCATATGCTCATAATCGCCTTGAATATACTCATCTTTCATAGGAGGAGCACATGGAATATCAGCAATCAAATGATCGGCATGAGTCGTTCCGAAGATAGGAATATCTTTTATTGCTTGTGCCCATGCCGTACCGTAAGTTGAATGTGTATGAACTACTCCGCCTATTTTATCCCATTCTTTATAAAGAACCGCATGCGTTTTTGTGTCGGATGAAGGTCTCATCTTCCCTTCTACAATCTTTGCATCAAAGTCACAAATAACAATATCTTCTATTTTTAATGCAGCATAAGGAACACCACTTGGCTTAATGGCAAAAACCCCTTTATCTCTATCTACCGCACTTGCATTACCAAATGTAAATAATACCAGTCCCAATTCCGGAAGCTGCATGTTTGCCTCAAAGGCCTCTTCTTTTAATGATGTATACTTACCCATTTCTTCTGGTTTCGTTCATGATATGTTTCTCCATAGTATCGCCTAGCCTACTGTAGTTTTCATATACTTTTTCATAGGCCATTACATCTATTACATTTGGTTGATAAATAGTCTCAAAAGGACTACCCATCTTCTCCATTGCTTCGGGAACATTGGTATAGACCTCCGCAGCTACAGCACCAAAAACTGCCGCACCTAATGCACAGGCTTGTTCTGACGCCACTACTTTAATAGGCATATTAAGCACATCGGCCATCATTTGCATAATAAATGGAGATTTCTTAGCTACTCCTCCCAAAGCTATCACTCCTTTAATTGGTATACCTTCGGATAAGAATCGGTCAACTATTTTTTTAGCTCCAAAACAAGAAGCTTCCACTAAAGCTCTAAATATTTTAGGTGATGTACTTCCTAAATTTATACCAGCAATAACACCTTTCAAATTCTGATTGGCATCTGGAGTCCGACGTCCGTTCATCCAATCTAGCGCTAACTCTCCCGAAGCACCAATAGGCTCTTTACTTGCCGCATCGCTTAGCTGAGGAATTAGGTTTTTGAGTGCCTCAGCAATTAGTTTTTGTTTGGTCTCTTCATCAATTAAAGAAGTCTTAGATATCAGTTCCTCAATTGGCCAAGCCAAAACTCTGCTGTACCAAGCATAAATGTCTCCAAAAGCGGACTGACCGGCTTCCAGCCCTAACATGTTTGGTATGACGGAACCATCTACCTGTCCGCATATACCTTTTATCAATTTTTCTTCACCTTCTACTGGAGCTACTAAAACATCGCAGGTAGAAGTACCCATTATTTTTGTTAGATAATATGGCTCAATCTTAGCACCTACGGCGCCCATATGAGCATCAAAAGCACCTACGGAAACAATCGTCTTCTTAGAAAGGCCCAATTTTTCAGCCCACTCCCCATCCAAATTACCCACAGGGACATCAGAAGTATAGGTTTTATCAAAAAGACGTTCTCTTAGTCCATCCAAAAGCGGATCTAATGCTACAAAAAAATCATTGGAAGGTAACCCATTATAACTTTCATGCCAAAGCGCTTTGTGGCCTGCCGCGCATCTGCTACGTTTCATTTTATGGATATCATTACCGCCAGTTAGTAGAAACGGAATCCAATCGCAATGCTCTACCCAAGAGTAGGCAGCTTTATACACCTTGTTATCTGCTCTTGAAACATGAAGTATTTTACTCCAAAACCACTCTGAAGAATAAATTCCGCCTTCATATTGCGAGTAGTCAATATCCCATTTAGCACATAATGCATTAATTTCATTAGCTTCATGAATACCAGTATGGTCTTTCCAAAGCACGAACATTGCGTTCGGGTTCTCTTTGAATGCATCCAAAAGTGCCAATGGAGTTCCATTAGCATCTACCGCAACGGGTGTACTTCCCGTAGTATCTACGCCTATGCTAACAATTTGTGCAGCAACCTCAGGACCTACTTCTGCCACAACGGACTTTACCGTAGATTCTATACCTTCTATATAGTCTAATGGATGTTGACGAAAACGATTTTCGGAGGGATCACAGTATTTGCCTTTTTTCCACCGTACATAATAATGTACCGCAGTGGAAAGCTCTTGACCAGTTTTTGTATTGACCAAAACGGCCCGGACGGAATCTGACCCAAAATCCAAGCCCAGGCTATAGGCGGTTTGTGAACTCATATGTAAAAACTTTAAATTTAAGGTAGCGTGTTAACAGAAATACCTTGTAAAAGAAACTAATATAGAACTTTTTACAAGTGTTTCAAAAACACTTAATGCTTAAATTGTAAAGTTTTTTGTTTTGTTATATTTTTTCTCATCAAATCGATATAAAAAAGCGCCTTTTTTAGACTCAGACATATCTTTTTCATTCAACTTGATTAAAAAATCCATCGTAGCAAGTTTCTTTCGGAAGTTACGCTTATCCATTTCCTCCTGAAAAATACCTTCATATAGCTTTTGTAGTTGAGGTAAGGTAAATTTATCGGGAAGAAGATTAAAGACTATAGGAAAAGTACGTACTCTTCTTTGAAGCCTTCTTATTGCAGACTCAACCATGTCCTTATGGTCAAAAATTAAATCAGGAAGTTCATCTATAGGAAACCATTTAGCTCTATACTCCTCAATAAGCTCCTTATTATACTTGTTTTTAAGAATTAATGCACTATAAGTGGTAGACACTACGCGTTCGTAAGGGTCACGTTTGGCTTTACCAAAAGTGCGGACCTGCTCCATATAAACATCTTCTAGACCTGATAGATCTTTTAAAACCCTATTTGCAGCATCATCAAGATCTTCATGATTACCTACGAAGCCACCCATAAGAGACCACCTATCTTTTTCAGGTGCAAAACCCCTATGGACCAACAATACCTCTAACCTATTATCATTGAACCCAAATATGATACAATCTACGGCGAGCGTAATTTGTTGTATATCCTTATATGTTCTGTCCATCATAAATTAAAATATTGTTAACGGTTTCATCAAAAATACGGAAAGAATCCGGTTGTAAGTGTATATATAACATTTTCGACTTTATCTAAGAGAAAATTCACTTATTGATGCTTATTTTGCTCTTCAAATAGCACAAAAGCTTATAATTTTCCACTTTAAAAAACCAAGTTTATAATAATTGTATTGCTTAGTCTCACATAATCATAAAACAAACACTTATTACTAGATATTTTCGCAAAACAGTTAATAAAACACCACCCTTCTCCGAATTTTCGACATGAGTCCCTTTTTTCTCTATGAAACACAGGAAACCCATTTTATAAAATTGTTTTATTGCGGTATCTTGTGCCTCCAAAACAATCACCAATTTGTTTGTAAATCAAAC
Source organism: Zobellia laminariae (assembly GCF_009725995.1). Next base: position 1,063,641 of record NZ_RCNS01000001.1, read on the forward strand.
CTAACCACATGATTATAGAGAAAAAGAAAATTCTCATTACCGGAGTAGCCGGATTCTTAGGCTCCAATTTTTTAGTAAAAACTTTGAACGAAGGACACCACGTTATCGGGATAGATAATCTATCTATGGGCTCCCTCCAAAATATTAAAGATAGCCTTGAACACGAAAACTTTGAGTTTATTGAAGGTGACGTTCTAGACACTACATTAATAAACAGACTAGATGACGATTTTGACGTTATTGTTCATCTAGCTGCTTTTAAAATACCAAGATACGGCAACGCTGTTGACACGTTAAAAATCAACTCCAAGGGAAGCGAAAATATGTTGGAGCTTGCAAGAAAACTCAAATGTAAATTTGTCCTTGCATCAACATCCGATGTATATGGCATGAGTCCTGACATTCCTTTTAAAGAAGATGGAAACTGCCTTATAGGAGATTCAAAAGTACCACGTTGGGCTTATGCCGTTTCAAAACTATTTGATGAGCATTTAGCTTTAGCTTATATGGAAGATTTTGATTTTCCTGTTGTTATCCTAAGATTTTTTGGTTCCTACGGACCTAATCAAAATCTTTCATGGTGGGGAGGCCCGCAATCTGTTTTTATAGATTGTATTTTGAACAACAAAGAAATCCCTATTCATGGTGATGGACAGCAAACTAGAACTTTTACTTACGTAAACGATACTATAGAGGGCATCTATGCCGCAACTATGAAGCCCGAAGCGAACGGTGAAATCTTTAATATTGGAGCAAATGAAGAAATTACTATTCTTGAACTTGCTACTTTACTTAAGGAAATCTCTGGTGAACCAACAACTTCAGAAGTAAAACTTATTCCATACAACGAAATATCTGCTGGTAGAAAATATCAGGACGTCATGAGAAGAGTACCTGATAATACCAAAGCAGAACGTATTTTAGGTATAAAAGCACAAACTTCTCTTAAAGAAGGTCTTCGAATAACCTTTGAATGGCAGAAAAATATTACTTCAACAAAAGTAGAGGTATCATGAAAATAGGCATCGTGGGGGGCGGTTTCATGGGCTTAACATTAGCTCATGAAATTGCAAAAACCAATGCCACCGTTAAAGTTTTTGAAAGTGCTGCCCAAATGGGCGGTTTGTCAACACATGAAGATTACGGCCCTTTTATTTGGGATCGATTCTATCACGTCATTCTACCTACCGATAATTTCTTAATAGGTCTTATTGAAGATTTAGGGCTTGGCGATAAATTGTGCTGGCGACGTTCTTATACGGGGTATTACGTTCAGAAAAAATTCTATTCCATTAGTAGTTCAAAAGAATTTTTACTTTTTCCTGCCTTAAGCCTATGGGACAAGGGTATGTTAGCTTTTACTATTTTCTATGGTTCCAAAATAAAAGATTGGAAAAAATTAGAAAAAATTACGGTTAAAGACTGGCTAATTAAAATGGGTGGTAGGCCCACCTATGAAAAATTTTGGTCTCCTTTACTATTGGCTAAATTAGGTGAAAACCACGAAAAAGTTTCTGCCGTATTTATTTGGACATACATAAAAAGGCTCTTTCAAGCTCGTAGTTCAGCCGCTCAAAAAGAGCATATGGGCTACATACAAGGAGGTTACAAGACCTTTTTCGACACTTTGCAAAAAAAATTAAGTGAGAAGGGATCAGAGATTGCCCTTAATAGCGTGGTCCAAAGCGTAAAACCTAATCCTCAGGGAGGCATTACCGTTACTTGCGATAATAAGGAAGAGCATTTTGACAAGGTCATATTTACCTCGCCACTAAGTGTACTTACTAAGGTTGCTGACAGTAGTTTATTTGAATCCTCTAAGCCTAAAACTCCCGTAGAATACCTTGGTGTTATTTGTTTGGTACTGATAACTAAGAGTTCTCTAACACCTTACTATGTACTTAATATTGCCGATAAAGAAATTCCTTTTACAGGAGTTATAGGAATGAGTTCATTAGTGGACTTGGACCAGACTGGTGATGAGCACTTGACATATTTTCCAAAATATGTGAGCGCAAATGATTCTTATTGGAAAAAGTCAGATGAAGAGTTGAAATCGCTATTTTTAGAAGGCGTTTCAAAACTATATCCTGATTTTGACACAAATGATATTGTTTCTGCTCATTTACACAAGGCTTTTAAAGTACAGCCTCTTCAGGTTTTGAACTATTCCGAAATAATTCCTGATGTGCAAACCAAACACAAAGATTTTTATGTATTAAACACCTCGCAATTTGTGAACGATACTCTAAACAATAATTCGGTGGTAAATCACGTAGAGAAATTTGTGAACGAATTTAAGACAGAATCCAATTTACAATAATACATACAACACCTAACCGAACGTATGAGCAAGCCTTATTTAAGTCTTTCACTAGATATGGACAACCAGTGGTCTTACATGAAGATACACGGCGAAGAAGGATGGGAAGAATACCCTTCTTATTTAGACATTTTTGTACCGCATGCACTTCAAGTACTAGAAGAGCTGGACCTTAAAATTACATTTTTCATTGTTGGACAAGACGCCGCATTCGAAAAAAATCATCAGTATCTAAGGCAGATTGCAGATGCAGGGCATGATATTGCCAACCATTCCTTTAAACATGAAACATGGCTTCATCTTTATACGAAGGATGAAATGAAAGCCGAAATTGATTCAGCACACGATATTATTCACGAGGTAACCGGGAAAGCACCTAGCGGTTTTAGAGGTCCTGGTTTTAGTTGGAGCGGTACTTTATTAGAAGTACTTGCCGAAAAAGGATATAAATATGATGCCTCTACGCTACCCACGGTAATAGGGCCATTAGCAAGGCTATACTACTTCAGTACGTCTAATCTAACTAAAGAGGAAAAAGAAGATAGAAAAGAGATTTTTGGTAAATTTTCTGATGGATTTAAAAAATTGAAACCCTATTTCTGGAAGACCAATGAAAACCAACAGTTGTTAGAGTTACCGGTTACAACTATGCCTGTATTTAGAATACCCTTTCACCTTAGTTACCTTATTTACATAAGCAACATCTCATCTAATCTGATGATGTTATACCTAAATATTGCAATTTTCTTATGTAAAATAACAAAGACGGAACCTAGCTTTTTATTACACCCTTTGGATTTGATTGGGGGAGATCAGATCACTAGTTTGGCATTTTTTCCAGGAATGAATGTTTCAAGCGAAAGAAAAGTTTTCATATTTAAAAAGGTCATGAAGAAACTGGGTAAGCATTTCACCTTAACAGACATGAATGGGCACGTAGATGCCATAATCGACAAGAAAGGCTTAAAAACAGTGCAAGTGCCTAACTAACAAAAGAAAAACTAAGCGTTCTTCACTCTTTTTTAAAGAATCACAGTGATTTATCGTTTTGACACCCTTCTTTGTCGGTGTCTACATACGTACCCTCATAATTTTTCATAATTTTGAAGCAGATTATCATCACCTACTGTTCTATAATTTTGTGTGATTTTTTCTTATTACCAAACAAAATACCAATATGCCAACCCTATCCGACAAGATTGATTTAAAGAAGCCCCTTGTATCTATTATTTTACCTGCATTTAATGAAGAAGCGATACTCGCAAAAAATGTATCCCTTCTATATGATTATTTGAGTACGTTAAATAATTTATACAACTGGGAAGTTTTAATCATAAATGACGGAAGTACAGATGACACTATGACAATTGCCGATTCACTGGCAGAATCAAAGGACAATTTATGTGCCTATCATCATATAGTAAACAGAAATCTAGGCACAGCCCTAAGAACAGGCTTTAAACATAGTAAGGGCAAATATGTTATTGTTTTAGATATTGACCTAAGCTATTCACCAGACCATATAGGAAAACTTTTGTCAGAAATAGTGACTACAGAAGCCGATGTGGTAATTGCCTCTCCCTACATGAAAGGAGGAAAGAACACAGCAGTGCCTCGTTTAAGATTAATATTAAGTAAGACTGTAAATTACATGATGCGAGTAGCATCACGTTTAAAAATCTACACTTTTACAGGAATGGTCAGGGCTTACAATGGTGATTTTATAAGGTCATTAAACACTAAATCGAGCACCTTTGACATCAATACCGAAATCATACTAAAAGCATATATATTAAGAGCCAGAGTTATAGAAATACCTGCTCATCTAGACTGGTCTGAACAACAAAAACTTGGTAAAACACGTACGTCAAGTCTCCGCATTGTAATGGGGATATTTAATGGTCTTGCCAATAGCTTTATTTTTAGACCGTATATGTTCTTTTGGGTATTGGGATCAATTACTTTTGTTCTGTCTCTTTACATTATTGTATGGATTTTCATTAACACCTATGGTGTATATCCTATGACAGCAGAATTAGCGCATGGCTTTGAAGATCGTTTTTCATATGCAGTGTCCGAAGTATTCAGACAAAGGCCCTATTCATTTATTGTTGGTGGTACCACTATGATTATATCTATTCAATTATTGGGTCTTGGCTTCATATCTTTGCAGAAGAAAAGATATTTTGATGAACTATTTCATCTAAATTCAGCCATACTCAAAGAAACCAAAAAATCATAAGAACGGTCGATGGTCAAAAAAATATTTAAGAAAGATTTTTTACCTCTTTTACCTTTATTTATTTTATATACTCTTGTAGTAGTACTGTTTTCTTCCAACAAATTAATAGGAGACGAGAGTAGGTATTATCACTATGCGGTAAACATTTCCAATGGCTTTTTTGAGGAAACTGAAAACCCAAGTTTTGGTAACGGCCCGGCCTATCCTACAATCATTGCCCCTTTCATTGCCTTGGGAACAAATCTCCTATACCCAAAACTAATTAATGCGTTACTTCTTTTATTTTCAATAGTTTACTTTAAAAAAACTATTCAAATTTTCTCTAACAGTAAGAACAACATTTATTTTATTTACCTCTTGGGTCTTTACCCTCCTGTAATAAGATGGTTACCCTACCTTTATTCAGAAACCTTGGCATTTTTTGCGACGTGCGGATTATTGTATTACGTGGTAAAGATATTTCAAAGTGAGAAATTCACCGTTAAAAGCCTTGCCTTACCATCACTATTTCTTGCATTACTTATACTGGTAAAGGTTATCTTTCTTCAGGTTGTTTTGCTAAGCTTATTGCTAACATTAGCATTTGCAATAGTTTCAAGAAGAAACAGGGCTCAATTAAAAAAATGCTTTTTAATCCTTGTATGTGGTTTTGCACTTATATCTCCATACCTACTATATGCATATTCCATAACTGGAAAGTTATTTTATATAGGTACCGCTGGAGGAGAAATTTTATACCATCGCGCAACCCCTTATGAAGAGGAACTCGGGAATTGGTTTTCATTTGATGATGTTCTGTATGGCAACAGTAAAAACTATGAACCTGATGGGGCGTATGATAATCTCGAAAAACTATCCTTAAACCACAGAGATGCCTTTATAAAGTTAGAACCGCTGACTAATATTCAAAGAGATAGCGCTTTGAAGTCAATGGCTATTGCTAATATGAAATCCCACCCAATTAAATACATAAAGAACACTGTTGCAAACGTTGGAAGGTTAGTATTCCATTATCCATTCTCATATAGAAATCAGAATATGAACACATATGGATATACCATTCCTAACATGTTTGTTTTATTCTTTTGGATTTTATGCCTTTACCCTTTCATTATAAATAGAAAACACGCGCCTTTTGCCATAAAAGCTCTGATGCTATTTACACTAATCTATGCCTGTGGCATTATATTATTAGATGGTAGAGGTAGAAACTTTATAGTCATGGTCCCTACAATGACGTTGTTCATTGCCTATCATTTTCTTAAAGTGATTAAGATATCTATAGTAAGTGAAAAAATTGACGTCTATAAATAACCTCTATAACTGTACCTTCTATATTTTCAGGGCTTATATCTTATTAATTGGGAGCAACCATAGAATAAGAGTCTTTTCCATAATCTGTATCTCCAGGCTTACGGGTTATCATCCGTACTGTTCCAAGATATGTTTCAAGTTGGGAAGCCCCTTGTTCCACAGATTTTTGAACTTTATCACCATCTCTCCATGGCCATTTATAAATACCCCACTTGGCATTTCCGCCCCAAGGGTGTGAATCATAAATAGTCTTGGTTTGTTTATTATAAAACTTTTGCCCATTTATCCAGACTTCCAATAAACCATTAGAGCTATCGCCCCAAATAGCATGAACAACAACATCTATGGTTTCACCTGCTTTAGGAATAATACCAGTAGCAATATAATCAGGATAATTAACGTGATTCACTATGTATATTTCACCTGCCTTACCACCATATTGACCTTCTCTATTAACCATTAGCTCCGTATGAGGAGACTTTCCTGAAATTCCTGGATGCACTTGAAAAAATAGCCATTCATTATTTTCATCGATAACATAATTATTACCAAATGAATAACTCCACCCAAACCATTCCTCAGTTCCTTTTGGGTGACGCACGTTCCATGGTTCCGTTCTTACTTCTGCTCTAATATTATAATCTTCGCTACACCAATTAGCAACATTTGGACTATTAGGGTTGACACTAAATTTAAGTCTGTTACCCGATTTTGTTACCTGCTGCTCGTCACATTGGGAATCAATATATAACTGTTTATCACTAAAAGAAACTCCTGAGCTTCCTGACCAAGTAGGAAATGCAATATCTCCCCAACACCATACTTTATTTCCTGATTCTCCTGCTGTTTTACCTCCAGTGCTACAATCAAGAGGCCCTATCACTTCAGCTTCAATTACGTTAATACTTAAAGACGAAGTACTAGTAAGACCCTCTTCATCCGTAACCGTAAGACTCACTTCGTAAATACCAGCAGTTTCAAACGTATGTGTAGCATCAGACTGCTCAGAACCGTTTCCGTCCTTGAAGTCCCATGAATATGCCGTAACCCCAGTATCGTCAGTTGATCCGCTGCCCGTAAAAGCAACCGCCAATGGAAGTGTTCCAGATGTCTTGTCCGCACTCGCTTTTGCAACAGGTGCGGTATTCTCTTTTGATTCTACAGTGATGGAAACCGTTTCCGTATTCGTCAGACCTTCCGCATCCGTGACCGTTAGCTCCACTTCATAAATGCCATCGGATTCAAACGTATGTGTAGCATCAGACTGCTCAGAACTGTTGCCGTCCTTGAAATCCCATGAATATCCTGTAATTCCCGTATCGTCCGTTGACCCGCTTCCCGTAAAGGATACTGCCAATGGAAGTGTTCCTGAAGTTTTATTCGCACTCAACTTGGCGACCGGGGCAACGTTTTCTTTTGCTTCCACGATGATGGAAACCGTTTCCGTACTCTTCAATCCTTCCGCATCGGTAACCGTAAGACTCACTTCGTAAGTACCAGCAGTTTCGAATGTATGTGAAGGGTCTGATTCGTCAGAACTGTTGCCGTCCTTGAAATCCCATGAATATCCTGTAA